>NZ_SSOJ01000061.1 GCF_029871205.1 Pseudomonas sp. BN417
CGTCGACGGCAACGTCGACCACTTCGTCATCAAATCCCTATCGGCCAATGGCACCTTGCTGCTGAATGGCGTCGCGCTGGCCCTCGGCGACAGCGTCCCGGCCACTGGCAATGGTGCATCCATCACTTTCGTGCCGAATGCCAACTGGAATGGCACTACCAGCTTCCAGTACGCCTCGGTGGACAACCAGGGCCTGGAGGACGGCAGCCCGGCTACAGGCACCATCACCGTCGCCTCGGTCAACGATGCGCCGGAGACGGCTACGACTTCCGGCACTGGCAACGAAGACTCGGCCGGCATTCCGGTGGCCCTGAGCGGCAGCGACGTCGACGGCAACGTCGACCACTTCGTCATCAAATCCCTATCGGCCAATGGCACCTTGCTGCTCAACGGCGTGGCGCTGGTCATCGGCGACAGCGTCGCGGCCACTGCCAATGGCGCCTCGATCACTTTCGTTCCGAACGCCAACTGGAATGGCACCACCAGCTTCCAGTACGCCTCGGTGGACAACCAGGGCCTGGAAGACAGCAGCCCGGCCACCGGCACCATCACCGTCGCCTCGGTCAACGACGCGCCGGAAACAGCTATTAACTCTTCCTCCGGCGATGAAGACGCGCCTGGCATTCCGGTGGCCCTCAGTGGCAGCGATGTCGACGGCACAGTCGCCAACTTCGTGATCAAGTCACTGCCGGCCAACGGCACGCTGCTGCTGAATGGCGCCGCGCTGGCCATCGGCGACAGCGTGCCGGCCAGCGGCAATGGCGCGACCATCACCTTCGTGCCGAACGCCAACTGGAATGGCACCACCAGCTTCCAGTACGCCTCTGTGGATAACCAGGGTCTGGAAGACAGCAGCCCGGCCACCGGAACTATCACCGTGGCGTCGGTCAACGATGCGCCGAACGCCGTCAACGACGGCCCGATTGCAGTCACCGAGGGCACCCCGGTATCCGGCAACGTGCTGAGCAACGACAGCGATGTCGACGGCGATAGCCTCTCCGTCACCCAGTTCAGCATCGGCGGCAGCACCTACCAGGCTGGCCAGGCCGCATTGATCAACGGCGTCGGCTCGCTGGTGATCAATGCCAACGGCAGCTACACCTTCACTCCGGTGCTGAACTACAACGGAGCGGTTCCGACCGCGGCCTACACCCTCAGCGACGGCAGCCTGACCGATACCGCCGAGCTGAGCTTCGGCAATGTGGCGCCGGTCAACGATGCCCCCGAAACCAATACCGCGTCCGGCGCCGGAAGCGAGGATTCCGCCGGCATTCCCGTGGCCCTCGGCGGCAGCGATGTCGACGGCAACGTCGCCAGCTTCGTGATCAAGTCACTGCCGGCCAATGGCACGCTGATGCTGAATGGCGTCGCGCTGAATATCGGCGACAGCGTGCCGGCCAGTGGCAATGGCGCGACCGTCACCTTCGTGCCCGATGCCAACTGGAACGGCTCCACCAGCTTCCAGTACGCCTCTGTGGATAACCAGGGCCTGGAAGACAGCAGCCCGGCCACCGGCACCATCACCGTGGCTTCGGTCAACGACGCACCGGAAACCGCTGCGGCCTCTGCCTCTGGCAATGAGGACGCCGCTGGCATCCCTGTCGCCCTTAGTGGCAGTGATCTCGACGGCAGCGTCGACCACTTCATCATCAAATCCCTGCCGGCCAATGGCACGCTGCTGCTGAATGGCGTGGTGCTGGCCCTCGGTGACAGCGTCCCGGCCACTGGCAACGGTGCCAGCATCACCTTCGTACCCAACGCCAATTGGAACGGTTCGACCAGCTTCCAGTACGCCTCGGTGGACAACCAGGGCCTGGAAGACAGCACCCCGGCCACCGGCACCATCACGGTCGCGTCGGTCAACGATGCGCCGGAGACGGCTACGACTTCCGGCACTGGCAACGAAGACTCCGCCGGCATTCCGGTAGCGCTTAGCGGCTCGGACCTCGATGGCAGTGTCGACCACTTCATCATCAAGTCGCTGCCGGCCAATGGCACCCTGTTCCTCAACGGCGTCGCGCTGGCCATAGGCTCCGAAGTACCCGCCACCGCCAACGGCGCCAGCATCACCTTCGTCCCCAATGCAAACTGGAACGGCTCCACCAATTTCCAATACGCCTCGGTGGATAACCAGGGTCTGGAAGACAACACCCCGGCCACCGGCACCATCACTGTGGCTTCGGTTAACGATGCCCCGGAAACCGCTGCAACTTCGGGCTCCGGCAACGAAGATTCGGCCGGTATTCCGGTCGCGCTGAGCGGTTCGGACCTCGATGGCAACGTCGATCACTTCGTGATCAAGTCGCTGCCATCCAATGGCACCCTGCTGCTGAATGGCGTGGCGCTGGCCATAGGCTCCGAAGTACCCGCCACCGCTAATGGCGCCAGCATCACCTTCGTGCCGAACGCCAACTGGAATGGCACTACGACCTTCCAGTACGCCTCTGTGGATAACCAAGGCCTGGAGGACGGCAGCCCGGCCACCGGCGCCATCACCGTGGCTTCGGCCAACGATGCACCGGTCGCCATGGACAGCAATGCCAGCACCGGGGAAAACACCGTACTGCAGAGTGCAGTCCCCGCGGCCAGCGACACCGACGGCACCATCAGCAGTTACGCGCTGGTCAGCGGCCCCGGCGCTGGCAATGGCACGCTGACCTTCAACGGCAACGGCTCCTACACGTTCAACCCGGGCAGCGACTTCGACCATCTTGCCGCGGGTGAAAGCCGCACCCTGAACTTCACCTACACCGCGACCGACAACGATGGCGCAACCAGCGCTCCGGCAACCATCACCATCACGGTCACGGGCACCAACGACGGTCCGGTGTTCGCCGCCGTGAATCTGATCGCCAACGTCTCGGAGGAAGGTCTGGTCAATGGTTTGCCGGACACCACCGGTTCGCCAACGGATGTCAGCAACGCACTGGTCGCCAGCGGCACCTTCGCAATCAGCGATGTCGACGGCCAGAGCCTTTCAGTGACCCTTACGGCGCCGACGACCAATCTGACGTCGAATGGAATCCCCCTCACCTGGTCGGGCAATGGCACTTCAACGCTAAGCGCAAGTGCCGGCGGCAATCCGATCATGACCGTCAGTATCACCAGTACAGGGGCCTACCTGGTGACCCTGCTCGGTCAGGTGGATCATTTGCAGGCGAATGCGGAGGATGTGCTCAGCTTCTCGGTGGGCGTGACGGCAAGCGATGGCCAGACTTCCATCAGCTCGGCCCTGCAAGTGAGGATCGAAGACGACGCCCCGCTCCTCGCAACCCCGATGCAAGCCATCCTGCTCGACAGTTCGGGAGCGACGGCCATAGGCGATCTCAACCTGTCGACAGGTGCCGACATCAACGGCGCTTCCGTGCAGTTCACCACGACGACAGGTGTTTCCGTCGATGCCAGCGGCAATATCCTGAGTACGACCTTGAACAAAGACGGAAGCGTGAACAGCTCGTCAAGCTACATCACCTACCAGGGCAGCAAGCTGCATTACGTGGCGGGAGCCAACTCCTTGACCGCGGTCAGCGCGGATGGAACAGAAGTGTTCAAGATCACTGCCGATCCGGCCAGTGGCCAGTATCAGATCACCAACTTCGTCAGCCTGGACTCACCCTCTTCGACCTTCACGAGCTTCGACCTCTCCGGCGGCAACTCCGGCTCCTATGATCTGGGCACCGGAAGCCGCTTTTCTCTCCAGGCCACGGCAACCACCAACGGTGTAGCCGACACGGTGAACACCAGCAACAACAGCTTCGGTGTCGGCTCCGGCCAATCGATCGATACTGGAGACCTGCTCTCCTTCACCTTCATCGACAAGAGCACCAATCAGGCCACCGACATGACCGCCGTCTCGGTGACCACCGACAAGCTCGGCACCGGCGAGAGTCTCACCTGGACCGCCTTCGACATGGCCGGCAATGCCGTCGGCAGCGGCACGGTGTACGGCGTGTCGAGCGGCACCACCTCCTTCACCATCGACGCCAGCAAGCTCAACAGCGGCGAATACGAGTTCAGCACGGTCCATTTCGGTGCCGGCGCCAGTACCTCCTACAAGCTGCTCATCAGTTCCATCACCGGGCAAACCGAAGCGTACGACCAGCGGATCAGCCTCGGCGTCAAGGCAACCGACGGGGACGGCGACAGCACCGCCACCCAGTCGCTGCAGATCACCTTCGACTCGGACGACACCATCCAGGCAGGGTCCAACGATTCCGCCCTGGGCGGCGGTAACGGTGCCAACAACCTGCTCGGAGGTGTCGGTGATGACATCCTCACCGGGGGCAAGGGCAGCGATACCCTGACCGGCGGCAGCGGCGCCGACAGCTTCGTCTGGAAGGCCGGCGACGCCGGCTCGGCGGGCAGCCCGGACCTGGATGTCGTGAAGGACTTCAATACCAGCCAGGACGATCGCCTGAAACTGAGCGACCTGCTGCAAGGGGAAACCACCAGCACCATCGACAACTTCCTCAAGCTGATCGTCGACTCGGGCACCGGCAACGCCACCCTCCTGGTGAGCAAGGACGGCCATCTGAACGATGGTGGCAGTGCCGCCAGCCACGCCGACCTGAGCATCACCCTGGAAGGGGCGGCCGCGCAGCTCGGCGGGTCCTCCATCAACTCTCTGATCGCCGGCGCTGACCCGACCATCAAGGTCGACCACAGTTGATGATCACCCTGTCCGCAATCGCTCCAGTGGTTGCGGACCGGGGTCGTCTGCCCTCATGCTCGCGGCAGTCCTGAAGGGAGGCTCCCCATGCTCTACATCCAGCGCGACGAAGAAGGAAGACTGGTTCGCGTCGAAGCGGCCGGGTTCGATGAAATGACCGGAACCCTGCCCGCCGACGACCAGGAGATCCAGGCCTGGTACGCCAACCTGGCGATGCAGAGCAGCCTGATTCAGCTCAAGCAGAGCGACCTGGACATGATCCGCGTGCTCGACGACCTGATCACGGTGCTGATGACCAAGGGCGTCATTCGCATCACCGACCTGCCGCCAGCGGCGCAGTCCAAGCTGCTCAGCCGGAACCAGGCACGCGAGGCCCTGGGCGGTATCTCGCGGCTGATAGTCGAGGAAGAAGACGAAGCAGGCTCAGGGTTGATCTGAATTCCACTCAGCCGCATTTCTCTTGTGGGGGCGAATTCATTCGCTATGCAGGCCGCCGGCCTGCCGGGCAAATTCCCGGGGCACTGCGTGCCCCTTGGCGAAGGAATTGGCTATGTCTGCGTTAGCTGTTGCAATACCGAACAGAAGTGTCTAGCACGGGTCTTTCAGACCTGCGCACCGGCCTGACACATCCCTCACCCCCAGCCCCTCTCCCGCAAGCGGTAGAGGGGTGACTCGCGCCGGATAGGGCGCAGCAATTCTGATGCCCAGTCGGTGCCTGAACCTGTGCGAAAGAGGTGAGGCAA
>NZ_SSOJ01000062.1 GCF_029871205.1 Pseudomonas sp. BN417
GCAGGCCGCCGGCCCCGGTGACGCCCGGCAGTGTCCAGCCGGGAAAGGGCAGCAGCAGTTCGCGGGCACCGGTGCTGAGGATCAGGGCGTCATAGCCCACCAGCCAGCCACGCTCGGCGTCCTCCAGCAAGAGTTGTTTGGGGCCGGCTGCGGCGACCACGCGAGTGCCACTGAACACCTGGATGTTGCCCGCTTCCGCGAGGGCCTGGCGCAGCTGCCTCGCGTTGTCGGGCAGCTGCACCTGCGGCCCGTCGCGCCAGATCTGCCCGCCTGGGGCCGGGTTGTCGTCCAACACGGCGATGCGTGCGCCGCTGGGGGCGGCAGCCAGGGCCGCAGCCATGCCGGCGGGGCCGGCGCCGACGATCAGCAGGTCCACCTTCATCCTTGTGTCTCCACCTGCATGCCCTCGCGGCACAGCGTCTGGCAGGCCAGGCGGCGTTGGCCGTCGATGTTCACCCGGCATTCCTGGCAGATGCCCATGCCGCAGAAAGGCGCACGGCGCTGGCCGCTCACAGAGGTGCGGTTGCAGCCGTCGCCGCCCAGGGCGAGTGCTGCGGCCACCGTGGTGTCGGCGTCGACCTGCAGGTTGCGGCCATCCAGGCTGAGTTCGATCATCCTGCTGCTCCAGCGGAGGTGGACGAGGCGGCGAAGCGCTCGAAGGCATAGGGGGCGCTGGACAAGGGCAGGCTTTCGCCGAACAGTGCGGCGGCCAGTAGCCGGGCGGTTCCCGGTGCGGTGGTCACGCCCAGTCCCTCGTGTCCGACGGCGAGCCAGAGTCCTGGCTGGTCGGGGTGCTGGCCGATGATGGGCAGGCCATCCGGTGTGGCGGCGCGAAAGCCGGTCCAGCAGCGGATGGCGTTGAGCGCGCCGAGCCCCGGCAGGTAGTCCAGCGCCCTGGCGAGCATGCGGGCGAGCACGGGGCCTTCGACGCGGGGATCGAGGGTGTCGAACTGGCGCGACGAGCCCAGCAGGATCTGCCCCGTGGGGCGCGGCTGGGCATTGAAGGCCACCGAGGTGCCGGTGCTGGCGTGCGCGCTGCTGACGTAGCCGAGCTCCACCAACTGGTGGCGGATCTGGTCGGGGTAGCGGTCGGTGATCAGCAGGTGACCTTTCTTCGGCTCGATCGGCAGGCCCGGACAGAGCTCGGTGGCCTGGATGCCGTTGGCAAGCACCACGGCATCGGCCTGGAGCTGGCGGCCGTCGTCCAGGCGCACGCGGTTGCCGTCGACCGCCACTACGCGCGCGCGTTCGCGGGTGATGCTGGCACCGCCGTCGCGCAGCAGCCATCGCGCGGCGTTGGGGGCATAGAGGATGCCGTCGCCGCTCACTTTCAGGGCGCCGGCCAGGCCGTTGTGCAGTGCTGGCTCTGCTGCCCGGAGCTGTTTCGGGCCGAGCAGTTCGCAGGCGATGCCCTGGTCACGCAGCCTGTCGGCCTTGCGTTGTGCCTCGGCCATCTCCGCTTCATTGGCGGCCAGCCAGAGGGTGCCGCAATTGCGGTAGGCGCTGGCCTCATCGAGCTGTGTCGCCCACTGCCGCCAGAGTTTCTGCGAGTAGTCACAGAGCGCCAGTTCGGCCGGGTTATCGTCGATCGTCACCAGATGGCCCATGCCGGCAGCCGTGGCGCCGCCCTGGTCGCTGTCCAGCACTCGCACGTCGAGGCCGCGCCGGGCCAGCTCGTGGGCGCAGGCGCTGCCGACGATACCGGCGCCGATGACGATGACATCGGCCGTCACAGGCGGATGCCCCAGGCGAAGGGATCGTCCTCTTCCAGCAGCAGGGTGGCCTCCGCGCTGACATGGGCGCGGCCGCGAATGGTGGGGATGATGTGGCCGTCGCGAGCGTCGTCTTGCCAGTCGAAATGGCCTTCGAATCGGCTGCCGATGACACTGGCCTGACGCCAGGGCTCACCGGCGCGAAGCTTGCCGTCGGCGGCCAGGCAGGCCAGCTTGGCGCTGGTGCCGGTGCCGCACGGCGAGCGGTCGTAGGCCTTGCCGGGGCAAAGCACGAAGTTGCGGCTGTCGGCCTGGTCGTCATCGGCGAACAGTTCGATATGGTCGATCCCGCCGCCGTCCTCGCCACGGATGCCCTGTTCCTCCAGGGCCTGCATCACCGCACTGGTGTAGGCGGTCAGGGCGTCGAGGTTGTCGCTGGCGATGCGCTGGCCGTGGTCGGCGATGAGGAAGAACCAGTTGCCGCCCCAGGCGATATCGCCGAGGACGCTGCCGAGCCCTGCCACGTTCAGGCGCACGTCCTTGCGGTAGCGGTAGGCCGGCACGTTGCGCACGCTCACCGAGCGGTCCTCGTGCAGGGTGGCTTCCACCGTGCCCACCGGGGTTTCGATGCGGTGCACGCCCGGCTGGATGCGCCCCAGGTGCGCCAGCGAGGCCACCAGCCCGATGGTGCCGTGGCCGCACATGCCGAGGTAGCCGGTGTTGTTGAAAAAGATGACTCCGGCACAGGCCTGCGGATCAACCGGTTCGCAGAGCAGGGCGCCCACGAGCACGTCGTTGCCACGGGGTTCGAGCACGCTGGCGGCGCGCCAGTCGTCGAACCGCTCGGCGAGCAGTCGCCGGCGCTCGGCCATGTCGCCCTTGCCAAGGTCCGGGAAACCCTCGATCACCAGGCGGGTCGGCTCGCCGCCGGTGTGCGAGTCGATGACGCGGATTGTCTTCATGGAAGCCTGCCCCTGCTGTGGATATCTGCTGCAAGGGTGGCGCCGCCGGGGTGCTGGCGGCTTGAGGGATTTCTGCCGGGCCTGTGACGAAATCGGCACAGGCCCGGAGAATGGGTCAGCTGCGCCGTTCGACGATGTAGCGGGCCAGGGCGCGCAGCGGCTCGGCGCTTTCGCCCAGGTTGGCGACGGCCCGCAGCGCCTGGTCGCGCAGTTCCAGGGCGTAGGCCTTGGCGTTGTCGAGGCCGAGCAGGGCGGGGTAGGTAGGCTTGTCGTGGGCCTCGTCCTTGCCCTGGGTCTTGCCCAGGGTGGCGGTATCGCTTTCCACGTCGAGGATGTCGTCCTGCACCTGGAAGGCCAGGCCGATGGCACGGGCATAGATCCGCAGCGCCGCCAGGGCGGCGGGATCGGCGCGGCCGCTGGCCAGGGCGCCAAGGCGCACACTGGCTTCGATCAGGGCGCCGGTCTTGTGCCGGTGCATGGTTTCCAGGGCGGCCTGGTCGAGCTTGATACCCACCGAACCCAGGTCGATGGCCTGGCCGCCGACCATGCCAGCGGGGCCGGCGGCCTGGCTGAGGCTGGCGATCATCGCCAGGCGGGTCTCGGCATCGTGCGGGTTGCGCTGGGCATCGGCCAGTACCTCGAAGGCCAGCGTCTGCAGGCCGTCGCCGGCGAGGATGGCGCTGGCTTCATCGAAGGCGATGTGGGTAGTGGGCTGGCCGCGACGCAGGTCGTCATCGTCCATGGCCGGCAGGTCGTCGTGAACCAGTGAGTAGGCGTGGATCAACTCCACTGCGCAGGCCGCGCCGTCGGCTTGGGCCAGGTCGCCTCCGAGGGCTTCGCAGGCGGCGTAGACCAGCAGCGGGCGCACCCGCTTGCCACCGTTCACCACGCTGTAGCGCATGGCCTGGTAGAGGCGTTCCAGCGGCGCCAGCGGGGCGTTGAACAGCTCGCCGAGGGCGGCGTCCACCCGCTGCTGGCAACGGGCCTGGTAGCTGGCGATCATGCCTGTTCGTCCGCGTCGAAGGGCGCTTCCTCCAGCTGGCCGTCGCGCTCCAGCAGGATCTGCACCTTCTGCTCGGCCTGGCTCAGCGAGGCCTGGCATTCGCGGGTCAGGCGGATGCCCTGCTCGAAGGCGCTGAGGGAGTCCTCGAGCGACAGCTCACCGCTTTCCAGGCGTTCCACCAGGGTCTGCAGATCGGCGAGGGACTGTTCGAAATCGGGGGTGGCTTTCTTGCGGGCCATGCTGCTGTCTCGCGGAGGTCGAATCGGGCGCGACACTAGCAGAGCCGCACCCCATGGGCAAATGAAGGGGGCGGGCGGTTGCTGCCTCGGAGAGGTTTTCCCGTGGGGGCGAATTCATTCGCGATAGGCACCCACGGCAGCCCTGCGGCTGCATCGCGAATGAATTCGCTCCCACAAGAATGCAGTTCGTAGATACCATCTCTCCGATCAGATGCAACCGACCCTTTCAGGTCGGTTGCGGCTGATAGGGTGTCTGCGTCTTGAGCACACCATAGGCAATCTGCAGCAGCTTGCGCATGGCCGCGCCCAGGGCGCTCATCTTGGCTTTCCCGCGTGCCAGCAGACGCTGGTAAAGCGCTTTGACCGTGGGATTGTGCTGTTTGGCCACAATGGCCCCCATGTAGAGCTTGGCCCGCAGCCGAGGCTGCCCCGCTTTGGTCAAGCGTGGTTTGCCTTTTACCGACGTCCCCGAGTCCCAGGGGCGTGGAACCAGGCCCGCATAGGCCGCGCATTGTCGGGCACAGCCAAAGTCGCGGCTGTGCAGAAACGCCAGCAGGTGGCGGGAAAGGACATCCCCGATGCCCTGGATGCTCCGCAGCAGCTCCCGGTTGCGTTTGAGCTGGTCGTGCCGGTCGATGTGGTCGTCGATCTCCTGCTTCAGGCGTTCGGCCTCCTGACGCAGGGCACTGAGCATCGTATCGATGGAGGCCACTACGCTGAGGCTGGCCTGACTGACCTCGGCTTTTTCCCGCCGGTTCAGTTCGCGCTGGAGGTCCTCCTGCAACGCCTCATACCGCACGATCATCGCTTTCAGCTCGCGGATCTCCCGCGCCTCCGGCAACCAGCGTCGGGCCTTTTGGGTCGCGCCAAAACGGGCGAGCACCAGGCTGTCCTGCTTGTCCGTCTTACCGCGAATACCCAGGCTGCGCGCATATTCGCGGACTTGCGCCGGGTTCAGGACGAAGACCTGAACGCCACGGTCGTGCAGGTAATACGCCAAGGATTCGTGGTAGACCCCGGTGGCCTCAAGGAACACCTTCAGTTCCCCGGCGGCAACGCCACTGTGGGTGCAGCACCACTCGATCAAGGCGGCAAAGCCGTCTACTTGATTGGTAAATACCTTGGTCTTGACCTTCAGACTGTCCGGGTCGCGTAACCACAGACAGTCGAGCTTTTGCTTGCTGACATCGATTCCAATAACCGCCATCTCTCGATCCTTGCCTTGTTCATGCAGCCTCACTCCGGTGGAGGGGCTTGGATACCATTCAGGAGTTGGAGAAGAGGGCCGGGAGCACAATCTACGAAACAGAGTCGAGCTCTCAGGATGGGA
>NZ_SSOJ01000063.1 GCF_029871205.1 Pseudomonas sp. BN417
CGTGCGGGGCCAGGGATGGCCCCTCACGCCGGGCCCCCGGAGCAATGATGGAGCGAGGGAACCCGACGCAGTCGGGCCGGATGCAGGGGCGAGCGTTCTTGGTTACTTCTTTGGCGTTTGAAAGAAGTGACTCGCCGGGAGGCGAAACAGGGACTCGCAGCCCGCTCGATAAGCAGCTTGGCTCAAGACGTTCTAGCAACACTGAATGCAGACATAGCCAATGAATTCGCCTCTACAAGAGATGCGCCCTTCTGTAGGGGCGAATTCATTCGCCAAGCAGGCCAAAGGCCTGCCAGAAGGCCACAAAAAAGCCCGGACAAGTCCGGGCTTTTCATTATCTGGCGGAAATCAGGCGTTGCCGGCCAGCTTCAGGCGCGCAGCCTGGGTGAAGTCGAGCATGCGCTTGAGCGGCTTGATCGCCCTCGGGATCAATGCCGGGTCGACGAATATCTCGTTGGTGCCCTCACGCAGGCTTTGCAGGGTGCGTTCCAGGGTATTCATGGCCATCCAGGGGCAATGGGCGCAGCTGCGGCACGCCGCGCCGTTGCCGGCGGTGGGGGCCTCGATGAACTGCTTGTCCGGGCACAGCTGCTGCATCTTGTAGAAGATGCCGCGGTCGGTGGCGACGATGAAGGTCTTGTTCGGCAGGGTCTGCGCCGCCTTGATCAACTGGCTGGTGGAGCCCACCGCGTCGGCCAGTTCGATCACCGCCTCGGGGGATTCCGGGTGGACCAGCACGGCGGCGTCCGGATAGAGCGCCTTCATGTCTTCGAGCTGCTTGGCCTTGAACTCCTCGTGGACGATGCAGGCACCATCCCAGAGCAGCATATCGGCACCGGTTTCACGCTGGATGTAGCGGCCCAGGTGCTGATCCGGCGCCCAGATGATCTTCTCGCCGTTGTCCATCAGGCTCTCGACGATTTCCAGGGCGCAGCTGGAGGTCACCACCCAGTCGGCACGGGCCTTCACCGCAGCGGAGGTGTTGGCGTAGACCACCACCGTGCGCTCGGGATGCTGGTCGCAGAAGGCCGAGAACTCGTCCACCGGGCAACCCAGGTCAAGGGAACAGGTCGCCTCGAGGGTCGGCATCAGCACGCGCTTTTCCGGATTGAGGATCTTCGCGGTCTCGCCCATGAAGCGCACACCGGCCACCACGACCGTCTGCGCCGAGTGCTGGTTGCCGAAACGGGCCATTTCCAGGGAATCGGAGACGCAGCCGCCGGTTTCCTCGGCCAGCGCCTGGATGACCGGATCGCAGTAGTAGTGTGCGACCAGCACCGCGTCCCTGGCCTTCAGCTCGGCGGCGATGGCGTCACGGAAGTGAGCCTCCTCTTCGGCCGTCAGCTGCTTGGGCTGCTTGGCGGCAAGATGGGCCTGGACCAGAAAGCGTTCGGAGAGGTGTGACATAGGACTGGACCTGCGAGCGCGGTAGCGCGGAGTCAATTATACACCCGCTCCCCTGCAGCCAAGGGCGGCCGCGGGAAAGGGGGCCGCGGATAATACCGCAGATTTGGCGGAACCGGGACAACCTTGGCGACCGCCGTCCGTCCGCGCCTCGGTCCATCCTCCTTCCCTGTTGTCAGCATCGAATCCCCGGCTCCGAAGACCCTTTTCGAGACTCACGTTCCACAAAAAGCCGTTTACATTTGATTGACAATCATTATCATTCGCTAACGCTTTTCATACGGATTGAAGCGAATGATTCGGACATCACCTGTCATCACCCGGATTAGGAACGGCAAGAGCGCGTACGGCCTGCTCAACTCGGTTCCCTCCCCTCTTCTCTGCGAGATGATCGCCGCGGCCGGCTATCACTTCGTCATCCTCGACATGGAGCACCTGCTGCGTTCCGGCGACGAACTGATGCACTGCCTGCGCGCTTGCGAGTCGGCCGGCATCTCGCCCTGGCTGCGGGTTCCGGAAGTCGACGCCAAGCTGATCGGGCGGGCGCTGGATGCTGGCGCCGAAGCCATCGTCCTGCCGCGTGTGGAAAGCGCCGAAGAGGTGGCCCGGGCCCTGGAAGCGGCGCTGTTCCCGCCGCTAGGCCGGCGCGGCATCACTGGCGGCCGCATCACCGGCTTCGGCCGCCTGCCGCTGCCGCAGTATGTCGATCTGGCCAATCAGGCCCGCCCCATCGTGCCGATGATCGAAAGCGCCGCCGGACTCAGGGCCCTGCCCGACATCCTCAAGCTTCCCGGCATTGGTATGGTTCTGGAAGGCGCCCTCGACCTCGCCCTCGACCTGGATGTGGGGCCCGACCCGCTGCACCCGAGGGTCTGGGTTGCCCTCCAGGAGATAGCGCGGGACTGCGAAGCAGCAGGCGTTCCCTTCTGTGCCAACCCGCGGACCCCCGAGCAACAGCAGCACTGGCAGGCACTGGGCATTCGCCTCTACCTGGCCGGCGAGGACCGCGGCCTGTTGCAGAACGCCCTGAAAGCCCGCCTTACCCAACTGCAAGGCACCCACTGAAGTAGCCCCCGATGACAACAGCCAGCCATCTGCTCGCCCGGCTCCTCAGCCTGTTCGCCCTGAGCACCGCACAGGCCGAGGGAAAAGACCTCTCCCTCGGCGTCAACTACCGCTTCTGACCCGCGCCATCGCACTTATCTAGTCCGCCTGCGACCCCGTACAACGGGACGCCGGCGGGTTTTCAAACCTGTCGTCCGCTCGCTCGGAGGGACGACTGCCGCCCAGCAGGAGGCTTTTCATGCAACAACCACTCGTGATTCTCACCCACATCGTCCACCCCGCCATCACTGAGGGCTTCCTTCCCGCCGCGCGCAAACGCGGCCTGCCGGTGGTGCTGGTCAGCGACCACGCCCAGGCACACAGGCGTGAACTCGCCACAAAGGGCCATTGCGCCGATGGCCTGGAGATTCTGGAGTGCGACGTGTTCAACCCGCTGGCGGTGGTCGAACTGATCAACGCCCACGGCCTGCGCCCAGCGGCCGTGTTCTCCAACAGCGATCACTTGCAGACCGCTGCCGCCCTGGTGGCGGAAACCTTTGGCTGCCCCGGCAAGGACTGGCACCTGTGCTACGCCGCCAAGAACAAGGCGGAGATGCGCGAGCGCCTGCAGCGGCTCGGCCTCCCCGGCCCGTGGTTCCACGTCGTCACGACAGACGGCGCGGTACCCGCCGATGCGCCCTTCCCGCTGGTAGCCAAGCCCCGAGAGGGCGTTGCCAGCCTCGACGTGCGCCTGTGCCACAGCGCCGACGAACTGAACGCCTATTGCGCACAGTTCTGGCAGCACAACCCCGGCCGCGCCCTGCTGCTGGAGGCCTACCTGGAAGGCCCGCTGTTCACCCTCGAAACCCTGGGCGACGGCCAGCGCCTGCAAGCCATCGGCGGCTTCGACGTGACCCTCTCGCCGCCCCCGCATTTCGTGGAACTGGCCGCTCGCTGGAACGGCCCGCTCTGCCGCGAGCATCGCGCCGCGGCCCTGGCCCAGGTGGCGGCCTTCGGCATCAACTTCGGCGTTTGCCACAGCGAATTCATCCTCACCGCGCAAGGCCCGGTGCTGGTGGAAATCAACTACCGCAGCATCGGTGACGGCCGCGAGTTCCTCCTTGACCGCCTGCTGCCGCAAGGCTGGTTCGACCGCATCCTCGCCCTGCACCTGGGCGCGCCGCTGGCGGACGCCGAAAACGGCGCCGCCGAAGCCCTGGTGCATTACCTGGTGGCCGAACGGGCCGGGCACCTCGTCGAAGCTCCCGGCAGCTTCCATCACGAGCACGACGGTCACTGGAGCGACTACCGGGCCCTGCACCAGTCCGGCGACGAGATCCGCCTCAGCCACTCCAACAAGGATTACCTCGGCGTGCTGCGGCTGATCGCTCCCAACGCCGCCAGCCTGGACGTACGCCTGGCCACCGCGCTGGCCGACCTGCGCTGGGTGCTGGCATGAACCGCGCCGCCAGCAGCGCCGACAAGGCGGCGATCGCCGTGCGCATCATCGACTGCTGCCTGCGCGAAGACATCCGCGGCCTCGTCAGCCAGGGCCAGGTGCGCAGCCTGCCGGCGGAGCTGGCCGGCCACTGGCCGGATGCCGCCGCGCAGGACTGGCTCTGCGTCGCGCACCTGGGCAGCGGCGAACTCTGGCTGCCGTTGCGCCGGGGCGGTCCGCTGCAAGCCTGGAGCGCCAGGACCGACGCCTGGCTCTGCTGCCACCAGGGCGTGGTCCGTGTCGAGCAGGGCTATGACCGCTGGCTCGAGCACCTCGGCCAAGGTCTGGACGCCGAGAGCCTGGCGCTCTTCGCCAGCTACCGCGACGAGGCCGACTGCGCCGCCCTGCACCGCGGCCTCTGCCGCGAGGCCTACCAGTCCCGGGCGGGCGACCTGGTCAAGGTCCTCGATGAAGTGTCCTGGGGCCAGCGACTGCTCGGCATCGACCGCCTCGCCAGCTACCTCGACCACCCCTACTATCCCACCGCCCGCGCCAAGAGCGGCTTCGACCAGACGGCGCTGCAGGGCTACGCGCCGGAGTTCGCGCCGCGCTTCGCCCTCAACTGGTTGGCCGTTCCGAACAGCGAGCTCAGCCTCAGCAGCTCGCCACCGGCCCACTGGCCGAGCTTCGGCGAACTCGGCCTGGACGAGGGCCTGGTCGCCAGTCACGTCCTGCTGCCGGTGCATCCGCTGACCTGGCCGATGCTGGAGCAGTACGGCCTGCCCGCAGGCTGCATCAAGGCCCCGCGCAGCGCCCTGCTGGTGGAACCGACGCTCTCCGTGCGCACCCTGGTGTGCGTGGAACACCCGCACTGCCACATCAAGCTGCCGCTGCTGGTCAGCACCCTCGGCGCCCGCAACCTGCGGCTGATCAAACCGAGCACGCTGTACGACGGCCACTGGTTCCAGACCACCCTGCAAGCCCTCGCCGCACGCGACCCGGCCCTGGGCCAGCGTTACCTGCACGTCGATGAACTGCATGGCGCGCACGCCGGGGAACACAAGCACCTGGCCTACATCGTCCGGCGCTACCCAGAGGAACTGGCCGAGGCCACCCTGGTGCCGGTCGCCGCCCTGGCCAGTCCGCTGCCGGATGGCCGGTTGTTCCTCGAAGCGCTGGTGAAGCGCTTCCAGGTCGGTGACCTGCAGGCCTGGCTGAGCGATTACCTGGACCTGCTGCTGCAAGTGCATCTGCGCCTGTGGCTGCAATACGGCATTGCCCTTGAGGCCAACCAGCAGAACGCCGTGCTGATCCTGCAGAGCGGCCAGCCCATGCGCCTGCTGATGAAGGACAATGACGCCGCACGCCTCTGGCCCGAGCGCTTCGCCCAAGCCTGCCCCGACCTCGCCAGCCGGCCTGCCGCGCTGCGCGACGAGCGCATCCGCGTGGCGAACAGCCAGCCCCTGGCCGAAATGTTCTGCACCATCACCCTGCAACTGAACGTGGTCGCCCCGCTGGAAGCGATTGCCGACGCTGGCCTGGCGCCGCGCGAAACGCTCTACGCCACCCTGCGCCAACGCCTGATGGCCTGCATAGAACAGCTCGAGCGCGAAGGCCTGGACTGTCTCGATGCCCGGCACGTCCTGCTGGACAGCCCGACCCTGCCGGTGAAGTACCTGCTCAGCGCCGGCAGCCTGTTCAGCAAGGCGCAGTCCGGGGCCCAGGACATCAACAAGTTCTACGGCTACAGCGCGGCAAACTTCCTGCTGGAGGCACAACCATGCCGCGCCGACTGATCGCCAGCGTGTTGCTCGGCCATTACCTCTCGGCTTTCACCGCCCTGGGCATTCCGCTGTACCTGCCGCGCATCCTCGCCGACCTGGCGCCGGAGGCGCCGGCCTGGAGCATCGGCGTGCTGTTCATCCTGCCGACCCTGTGCACCGCCCTGGCGGCGCCGCTCTGGGGCCAACTGGCGGACCGACATGGCTGTCGCCTGTCGTTGCTGCGCGCCCATGCCGGACTCTGCGCCGGATTCCTGCTGGCCGGCTTCAGCCCCAACCTCACGGTGTTCGTGCTGGCCCTGGTGATCCAGGGCACCTTCGGCGGCGCCATGGCGGCCTCCAATGCCTACCTGGCCACCCAGCTCAAGGACGGCAGCCTCTCCCGGGCATTGAACTGGACACAGTATTCGGCACGGTTGGCGATGATCAGTGGGCCGATCCTGCTCGGTCTGCTCACGGCCAGCGGCATGGGGCTGGAGCTCTACCGGACGCTGGCCTGGCTGCCGCTGCTGGCCTTCGTGCTGATCCTGCCGCTGCCGACCGATTCGCCCCGGCGCGAGGCCAGCCCCCGCGCCATCGGCGGCAGTCCCGGACAGTTGCCGGAGGACCTGCCGCGCCTGCTCGCCGTGCAGTTCCTGTTCAGCTTCGCCATGGTGGTGACCTTCCCCTACTTCGTCCCCTACGGCGAAGCCCTGGGGCTGGGCAACGACGCCCTCATCGGCCTGCTCTACAGCCTGCCGCACCTGGTCTACCTGCTGGCCCTGCCCTGGGCCCAGCGCCAGGCCGCCAACCTGCTGCTGCCGGGTCTCGGCCTGCTGGCCCTGGCCAATGCCCTGCAATTCTGGAGCACCCAGCCCGAGCCGCTGTTCGCACTGCGCCTGCTCAGCGGCGCGGGCATGCTGCTCGGCTTCATCGGCCTGCACCGCTGCCTCAGCCAGCGCAGCCGCCAGGGCAGCGCCGGCCGTCTGTTCGGCTGGTACGACTCCAGCGGCAAATGGGCCGGTGCCGCCGCCGGCGTCACCGCAGGCCTGGTCAGCCAGAGCTGCGGCATCGCTTCCCCTTTCCTGGTCGCCTGCCTGGCCGCCCTTGCGGCACTGGTGCTGGCGCGTCCCTTGCTCACCGCCACGCGGGAAATAACTGCATGAACCTTGCGAACGAACTGGCTTCCCTCCATGAACGCGCACTCGACGGCGACGCCCAGCGCCACGCCATCGAATGCCTGATCAACTGCTACCTACGCGAGTACGCCCTGCCCCGTGGCGAGGCCAGCCTCGATGCCCCGGATCACGATCTGCCCATGAGCCTGCGCCAGATCGCCGGCCAGCGCGTGTGCATCCGCCTACCGAAGGGACGCCTGGCCCTGCTGGCCGACCGCACCAGCGTCCTCGGCCGCTGCCGTTTCATCAGCGCGCCCTACTTCAAGGGCAATGGCCAGGGCTGGCGTCCCCTCGGCGCCCTGGAGCTGGCGTGCCTGCTGCTCACCCCGCTGACCAGCGCCGAGCGCCATGGCGAGCTGGTGCAGCAGATCGGCAACAGCCTGCACATCACCCGCACTTTCCTGCGCCACGCCGTACCCGCCAACCAGCAGCCGGAGGACAGCCTGCTGCGCTCGGAACAGCACCAGGTCTGGGGCCATGCGCTGCACCCGACGCCCAAGAGCCGCGAGGGCGTCTCCCTCGACGCCTTGCTGGCCTGCTCCCCGGAAGTGGGGGCCTGCTTCGCCCTGCACTGGTTCCGTGTCGACCCGGCCCTGGTGCGCCACCAGGGCACCGACCCACGCGGCACCCTGCGCCAGCTCAGCGGCCGCGACGACCTCTACCCCTGCCATCCCTGGGAAGTGCAGCGCATCCTCGCCAACCCGCTGGTGCAGCGGGCACAGGCGCAGGGGCTGATGGAGTACCTCGGCGCCCAGGGGCTGGCGCTTTACCCCACCTCGTCGGTCCGTACCCTGTACCACCCGGACCTGGACTATTTCCTCAAGTTCTCCGTGCACGTGCGGCTGACCAACTGCGTGCGCAAGAACGCCTGGTACGAGCTGGACAGCGCCGTCGCTCTCACCCGCCTGCTGACGCCGATCATGGACGAACTGGCCGAGACCCGGCCGGGCTTCGAACTGATGCCCGAGCCCGCCGCCAGCACTCTGGACCTCAGCGCCCTGGGCGATCTGGAAGAGGCCCGGGAAGTCACCGAATGCTTCGGCATGCTCTACCGCCGCAACCTGGACGCGGTCAGCCGCGCCGCGCTCCAGCCGCAGGTGGCGATGGCGCTGTTCACCTGGGACCTGCACGGCCATAGCGTGTGCCGCCAGCGTGTGCGCCAGTGCGCCGAGCGCCTCGGCCTGTCCCACGCCGATGCCGCCCTGCACTGGCTGGAGCGCTATGCCGACCTGCTACTCGGCGGCGTGCTGCACTGCCTGTTCCGCCATGGCGTGGTATTGGAGCCGCACCTGCAGAACACGGTGCTCGGTTTCGACGACAACGGCCTACCGAGTCGCGTCTGGGTCCGCGACCTGGAAGGCACCAAGCTGGTCCCCGAGCATTGGCCGCACGCACGCCTGGCACACCTCGACGAGCGCACCCGCGCATCCCTCTACTACAGCGCGGACAAGGCCTGGAAGCGGTTCGCCTACTGCGCCCTGGTGAACAACCTGGGCGAAGCAATTTTCCACCTCGCCGATGGCCAGGCCGCACTGGAGAAGCGCCTGTGGACGCGTGTCGGCCAAAAATTGGAGCACCACTGCGAGCAGCTCGGCCATCCGGAGCAATTGCGCGACCTGTGCGCCGGTGCCGCACTGCCCAGCAAGGAAAACTTCATGACCCGCCTGATGCAGCGTGCCGACCGTGACGCCGGCTACACCAACCTGCCCAACCCCTTCTTCGGTGCCCGCCCATGAGCCTCCCCGAGCGCATTACCCGCGCCATCGACGACCTGCGCGGCAAAAGTCGCGACCCACTATGCGCCTACCTGTACGACCTGCCGGCGCTGGAGCGACACGTACGCGCCATGCGCACCGCGCTGCCCGCTGGCTGCGAACTCTTCTACGCTGCGAAGGCCAACCCGGAAGTGCCCATCCTGCAAACCCTGGCACCGCTGGTGGATGGCTTCGAGGCAGCTTCTGGCGGCGAGCTGGCCTGGCTCCATGAGCACTGCCCGGACCAGCCGCTGATCTTCGGCGGCCCCGGCAAGCTCGACAGCGAACTGGAGGCCGCACTGGACTGCCGCATCGATGCCTTTCACGTGGAAAGCGTGCACGAATTGCGTCGCCTGGCACGGCTCGCCTCTGTACGCGGCCGCCGCGCCCCCGTGTTGCTGCGGCTCAACCTCAAGCTGGCCGAAGCGCCGGACAGCCGCCTGGTCATGGGTGGCAAGCCCACCCCCTTCGGCCTCGATGAAGACGCGCTGGACGAAGCCCTGGCGCTGCTGCGCCAGGAGCCCGCGCTGGAGCTCAAGGGACTGCACTTCCACTTGCTCTCCCATCAGCTCGACGTGCCCGGCCACCTGCAGCTGATCCGCGCCTACTGCCGGACCTTCCGCCGCATCAGCCGCGAGCAGGGCCTGAACCTGCCCCTGTTGAACGTGGGCGGCGGCATGGGCATCAACTACCAGGACCATGCGCATTCCTTCGACTGGCCCGGCTTCTGCCGGGGCCTGGCCGAGGTAATAGCCGAGGAGGGCATGGCCGATACCCGCATCCGCTTCGAAATCGGCCGTTTCATCAGCGCCGCCTGCGGCTACTACGTGATGCAAGTGCTCGACATCAAGCGTAATCACGGCCAGTACTTCGCCGTGGCCCGGGGCGGCACCCACCACTTCCGCACTCCGGCCGCCCAGGGTCACGACCACCCCTTCGTCGTGTTGCGCGGCAACCAGGCGCCGCACCTGCGAGAGCAGACCGTCACTCTCGTCGGCCAGCTATGCACGCCGAAGGACATCCTGGCCCGCCAGCAGCCCGTCGCAGAACTCGCCATCGGTGACCTGCTGGTGTTCACCCTCGCCGGCGCGTACGCCTGGAACATCTCCCACCGCGATTTCCTGATGCACGAACCGCCGCAGATGATGTTCCTCTTCCACTGACAAATGACCGGCCCTTCCCCCGCGCGCGGGAGGGGCTGGCAGGGAATCGGCAAAACGAGAGGGAGGAAAGCTCGGCGTGTGGAGCCTGTTGGCGCCGCATCGGAGCGACTTCGCAAACCTGCCGGACGAGAAGATCTTCGGCGGAAATGAAAAAGCCCGCCTTCAAGAAGGCGGGCTTTGCGAGATGGTGGGTCGTGTAGGATTCGAACCTACGACCAATTGGTTAAAAGCCAACTGCTCTACCGACTGAGCTAACGACCCAACGCGAGGCGCATGATACTGATTTTATTCAGGAATTCAACACCTCCTCGAAAAAAATTTACTGGTAGCGCGTAGGATCCTTCACACCGGCCGCGGCGAAGCCCGCAGCACGCAGCCGGCAGCTGTCGCATTTGCCACAGGCACGACCATCGTCGTCGGCCTGGTAGCAGGAGACCGTCAGCCCGTAATCGACGCCATGGCGCAGGCCGGCCTGGACTATCTCGGCCTTGCTCAGGTTCTGCAACGGCGCGCGGATACGGAACCCCTGCCCTTCCACGCCGGCCTTGGTGGCCAGGTTGGCCATGCGCTCGAATGCCTCGACGAACTCGGGGCGGCAGTCCGGATAGCCGGAGTAGTCCACTGCGTTGACGCCAATGAAGATATCCCGCGCGCCAAGTACCTCGGCCCAGCCGAGGGCGAGGGACAGGAACACGGTATTGCGCGCCGGCACATAAGTGACCGGGATGCCCTCGGTAGGGCTCTCGGGCACGTCGATAGAGGTATCGGTCAGGGCGGAGCCGCCAATGCCGTTGAGATTGAGCCCAATCACCTTGTGCTCCACCACGCCCAGCTGGCGGGCCACCCGCTCAGCCGCGTTCAGCTCGGCACGATGGCGCTGGCCGTAATCGAAACTCATGCTGTAGCAGGCGTAGCCCTCCGCGCGGGCCAGTGCGACCACGGTGGCCGAGTCCAGGCCACCAGACAACAGGATGACCGCTTTCTTCTCGCTCATGGGATATCCCTCGATATCAGCCTGCCCCACGTCCCGGCGTGCAGTCAGGCAAGGTGCGCAATCGGGCCGGATCAGTGACCCGGCTCGTCGTTCCAGAGAATCTTGTGCAGCTGCAACTGCAAGCGCACGGGCAGGTTGTCGGCGACTATCCAGTCCGCCAACTCGCGGGCGCTCACCTGCTTGTGGCTGGGGGAGAACAGCACCTCGCCAGCCCGCTGCTCGAGCCGGTACTCGATCAGCTTGGACACCGCCCAGTCATAGTCCTCGCGGGAGCAGATGACGAACTTCACCTGATCGTTGGTCGTCAGGTGGGCGATGTTCTCGTAGCGGTTGCGAC
This sequence comes from Pseudomonas sp. BN417, assembly GCF_029871205.1. Classification (GTDB taxonomy): domain Bacteria; phylum Pseudomonadota; class Gammaproteobacteria; order Pseudomonadales; family Pseudomonadaceae; genus Metapseudomonas. The sequence continues at coordinate 11,073 of NZ_SSOJ01000063.1, forward strand.
CGACCTCGGCGGAGCCCGGTGTCTTCAGGTCGACGACCTTGCTCACCCGCGGATCGACGGCGGAAACGTCCAGCGCGCCGCTGGTTTCAATGGAAACCTCGTAGCCGGCATCGCACAGGCGCCGCAGCAGCGGGATGCAATTAGGCTGGGCCAGCGGCTCACCGCCGGTGACGCAGATGTAGCGCGGCTTGTAGCCGGCAACGCGTTCGAGGATGGCGTCGAGCGACATGACCTCGCCACCGCTGAAGGCGTAGGCGGTGTCGCAGTACTGACAGCGCAGGGGGCAGCCGGTGAGGCGCACGAAGACCGTCGGCAGGCCGGCGGTACGTGTTTCCCCCTGCAACGAGTAGAAAATCTCGGTGATTCGCAGGGTTTGATGCATATCAGCCACGGGCGTGACGGCGAAACAGGCCATCCGCCTCCGTTGCGGGAAAGAAGGTTTGGGGCGGCGATTCTAACGAAAAAACCCGCGCCTGGCGCGGGTTTTCTTGATCCTGGGTTCAGGAATCAGGGCAGGCGCTGCAGGTCGCGTTGCGCCAGCTGGGCGGCCGAGCTGCCCGGGAACTGGGCGATGACCTGCTGGAGGATGGTCTTGGCCTTGTCGGTGTTGCCCATGCGCTGCTCGACATCCGCCAGCTTGTACAGGGAGTCGGGCACCTTGGGATGCTGCGGGTAGGCCTGGCCGACGCGAGCGAAAGCCTGGCTGGCGCCTTGCAGGTCACCCTTGGCCAGGTTCACCTCACCCAGCCAGTACTGCGCATTGCCGGCGTACTGGCTGTTGGGGTACTTGCGCAGGAAGGCGTTGAAGGCCTGACTGGCCTTGTCGAAGTCCTTGGTCTTGATCAGGTCGAAGGCGGCGTCGTAGTAGAGCTTTTCCTTCGCCGGGTCGCCCGGTTCGCTGCTGGCGGCAGCTTGCTGCGCCGGCGCGGCCGGGGCACCGTTGGCGGCAGGTGCGCCAGCGGCAGGGGAATTCTGGGTAGCCGGTGCGCCTGCGGCGGCACCACCGGAAAGACGGCGATCGAGGTCCTGGTAACGCTCCAGGCTTTCCTGTTTCAGGCGCTGGATCTCGTACTGCTGCTCCTCGAGCATGCCACGCAGGCGAGTGATCTCTTCCTGCATCTGCTGGAGCTGCATGAACAGCTCGCCCTGCGCCGAAACAGGGGCCGATGGAGCAGCCCCCGTCGCGACGTAGGCGCCAGTCGTGCCATAACCGGCCGGCGGGTAACTGCCGCCATATCCAGCGTTGTTATCCACCACGGGAACCTCAGCCAGCGCCGCGAACGGCAGACTGGAGAGGGCCAAGAGGGTCAAAGCACGACGGCACTTACGCATGGCAAATTACTTGCGCAGTTCTACGCGGCGGTTTTGCGCCCAGGACTGCTCGTCGTTGCCAGTGGCAACCGGACGCTCTTCGCCGTAGGAAACCAGTTCCAGCTGAGCCGGGGAAACGCCCTGCAGAACCAGGTAGCGCTGAACGGCCTTGGCACGACGCTCGCCCAGAGCCATGTTGTACTCGCGGGTGCCGCGCTCGTCGGTGTGGCCTTCCAGAACGACGCGAGCGCCGTTGGCTTTCAGGTCCTTGGCGTGTACGTCCAGAGCGCGCATGGCTTCCGGCTTCAGGTCGGAGCTGTCGTACTCGAAGTAGAAGGTGGTGATAGCGCGCAGAGCGGCTTCTTCGCTCATGCTGCCGTCTACACCGCTGCCGCCGGCGTTGTAGCCAGCGTTCGGGTCAACGGCGCCTTCGCCGGAACCAGCGCCTTCGCCGCCTTTGGACGAGCAACCAACAGCCACGGCCATGGCCAGCGCAAGAGCGGCAAACTTGCCGAATTTCAGCATTTCCATCATGTAACTCCTAATGAACCCCAGGTGTGTTTAGCAAAGGTATTTTTAATGACCGCGTCAGTTCAGGTACGGCGACCAAGAAGGTTCGCGAATGTCGCCCTGAACTGTGGGAATCGGGACCCGTACGCGCCCGTTTGTAGACACGAGCATCAGTACGCCGCCCCCCTGCTGGCGAGTTGCGTAGATTAGCATGGTGCCATTAGGCGCAACAGTGGGCGAGTCGTCCAGCGAAGTGCCGGAAAGGATGCGCGGAGCCGATCCTGCGCGGGTCAGATCCTGGGCCGCCACCTTGAAGTTGGTGAAGCCGTCCTGGCGGTGGATCATCACCAGCATCTTCTCGTCAGCCGAGAGTTTCGGGTTGGCGTTGTAGTTGCCGGCGAAGGTAACCCGCTGCGGCTCGCCACCACCGATATTGGTCTTGTAGATCTGCGGCTTGCCGGCACGATCCGAGGTGAAATAGATGGTCTGGCCGTCCGCGCCCCAGAAGGGTTCGGTATCGATCGCCATGTTATTGGTCACGCGGCGCAGCTGGCGGCTGCCCAGGTCCATCACGTAGATCTCCGGATTGCCGTCGCGGGACAGCACGAAGGCCAGGCGATTGCCTTCCGGCGACCAGGCCGGGGCGCCGTTCAGGCCTTCGAAGTTGGTGATCTGCTCACGGCGGCCGGTGTCGATGTGCTGGATGAAGATGCGCGGACGCTTCTGCTCGAAGGACACATAGGCGATGCGGCGGCCGTCCGGCGCGTAACGCGGTGACAGGATGGGCTCGCGGGACTGCAGCAGGGTCACGGCGCGCTGGCCGTCGTAGTCCGAGCGCTGCAGGGTGTAGCGGGTGTTGTTCACCGAGAAGCGCTCTGCGGTGACGTAGAGCATGCGGGTCGAGAAGGCGCCCTTGAGGCCGGTAAGCTTCTCGAAGGACTGGTCGGCGATGTAGTGCGCCATGTCACGCAGCTGGTCGGTGGAGCCGCTGACGTTGCCGGCCATGACCTGCTGTTCGGTGGTGACGTTGAACAGGGCGAACTGCACCTGCAGACGGCCGCCGGCCGGGACGATGTTGCCCACCAGCACGTACTGGGCGCCCAGGGCCTTCCAGTCGCGATAGATGACTTCGCTGGCCTGGGTCGGCAGGCTGATCATGTTCTGCCGCGGAATCGGCTCGAAGTAGCCGGAGTTGCGCAGGTCGCTGCCGACGACTTCAGACATCTCGGTGGGCAGCACGGTGCCGCCCTGCCAGCCAAAGGGCACCACGGCGATCGGGGTCGCCCGGTCGGTACCGCTGGTGATCACCAGCGGGTCGGCGGCCTGGACGGAGCCGACCAGCATGGCCACTCCGAGCAGGACGATACGAATCAGGGTATTCACAGACCTAAATCCTCCGGTTTGAAGATGATGCGGCGCTGCCTGTACATCTGGTCAAAGGTAGCGCGATCCAATTGTTGCATCTCGGGGATGCGCCCAACGCTGCGGACCGCGCTCACCGCGGAACCGTCGAAAGGCGAATCGCCGCTGGAGCGGGTGACGCTGGCGTTGGTGATGGTGCCATCGGGCAGCATCTCGATCAGTACTTCTACGCTCATGCCGTTACGCGCCGATGGCGGGCGGCGCCACTGCTCGCTGACCAGCTTGATGATCAGGTCATCGAGGCTGCCGGCGACCTGGTCGCCCACCTCGTCGGCAAGCGCCTGCTGGCGACCGACATCCTCGGACAGAAGCTCGGCCAGGGCCGCAGCTTTCTTGTCCTCGGCGGACTTGCGCTTGGCCTCCTCCGCCGCTTTCTTCTTCGCGGCATCTGCAGTGGCCTTCTTCTTGGCATCTTCCGCAGCCTTTTTCTTGGCTGCTTCGGCTGCCGCCTTCTTCTTGGCGTCTTCCGTGGCCTTTTTCTTGGCCTGTTCAGCGGCTGCCTTCTTGGCGTCTTCGGCCGCCTGTTTCTTGGCTTCCTCTTCCGTCTTCTTCTTGGCGATGTCAGCCAGCTTCTTCTCTTCGGCCTTCTTCGCCTCGGCAGCTTTCTTGGCTTCCGCCGCCTGCTTGGCCGCCTCGGCCTTCTCGGCCTTCTCAGCTACCTCTTCGGCCTTTCGAGCTTCATCGGCTTTCTTTTGTTCCGCCGCCTTGGCCGCTGCCACCTTCTGCTCGTCGGCCTTCTTCTGCTCCAGCTGTTCGGTCTCGAACTGTGGCGCAGCAGTCTTCTTCTTCTCGCCGGCGATCTTCTGGTTGGTCTGGGTGGTGGCCTGGCTCTGGGATTTCAGCTGGTAGAGGGTCGCCTGCACGATCGGCCGGGAAGGCGGTAGTTCCGGGGTGAAGGCGAAGCTGACGAACAGCATGCCGAACATCAGGACGTGCAGGGCCACGGCCCAGACGGTCGGCCAGAAGTAGCTTTCCGAGGAGGAGCGTTCGCTCTGTTGCTGCATCAGGGCGCCTCGGTGATCAGCCCGACGTTGGCCACGCCGGCCTTCTGCAGGCCGCCCATCACCGCCATCACGGCACCGTAGTCGACCGACTTGTCGCCGCGGACGAAGACTTGCACGGTCTTACCCTGGCGGCTGTTCTCGGCCATGATGCCGGACGCAGCGGTAACCAGCTGGTCCAGGGAGACCGAGGTCTCGCTGTTCTTGCCCTGGTCGGTATCGACCTCCTCGCCCATGTTCCAGAAATAGGACTTGTCGGACTTGATCGAGATGGTCAGGACACGGGCGTTGTTGTCCTGCGGCAGGGCCTCGCTGGAGACCTTCGGCAGGTCGACCTTGACGCCCTGGTTGAGCATGGGCGCGGTGACCATGAAGATCACCAGCAGCACGAGCATGACGTCGATGTAAGGCACGACGTTCATCTCGGCGACCGGTTTGCGTTTGTGGCGGATTCTGGCCATGGCTTGAAACCTTTCCTCTCAGGGTCCCGACAACTTACTCGTCGCTGGTGTGCACCTTGCGGTGCAGGATGGCCTGGAACTCGTCGGCGAAGGTGTAGTAGCGGCCGATCAGGGTCTCGCCACGCGCGGCGAAGCGGTTGTAGGCGATAACGGCCGGGATCGCGGCGAACAGGCCGATCGCGGTGGCGATCAGCGCTTCGGCGATGCCGGGGGCCACGGTGGCCAGGGTCGCCTGCTGAACCTGGGCCAGGCCGCGGAAGGAGTTCATGATGCCCCATACGGTACCGAACAGGCCGATGTAGGGGCTGGTTGAGCCGACGGTGGCGAGGAAGGGCAGGCTCTGCTCGAGCTTCTCTTCTTCACGGGAAATGGCAACGCGCATGGCACGGGCCACACCTTCCATCACCGCGTCCGGGTCGACGCCGGCCTGCTGGCGCAGGCGGGAGAACTCCTTGAAGCCGGCACGAAAGATCTGCTCGACGCCGCAGTCCGGGTCCGGGTTGCTGCCGGCCTGGCGATACAGCTTGGACAGGTCGATGCCCGACCAGAAACGCTCTTCGAAGGTTTCCAGGGACTTCTTGGCGGCACGCAGCATGTTGCTGCGCTGGAAAATCATGATCCAGGAGGTGACCGAGGCGGCCACCAGGATCAGCATGACCAGCTGCACCACAATACTGGCGTTGCTGATCAGGCTCCACATGGAGGTATGGTCGACGACGTTGGCTTCCACGCTTAATCTCCTGCAGGGAATAGACCCGGGTCGGCGGCGAAGGCTGAACGCAGCGCTTCGGGGATCGCCCGGGGTTTCAAACTGTCCGCACGCACACAGGCCACCAGGAACTGCCCTTCGCATAGCAATGCGTCATCGGCGGCTCTTCGCACCTGTTGACGAAAACGCAGGCTGGCACGGTTCAATTCCATTACCTCGGCACTGACGTTCAGCACGTCGTCCAGCCTGGCCGGCGCGACATAACGCGCTTCGGCCGAATGAACGACGAACAGCAGGTTCTCCCCGGCCAGCTCCGACTGGGCAAAGCCCAGACTGCGCAGGCGCTCGGTTCGAGCCCGCTCCATGAACTTGAGGTAATTGACGTAGTAGACGATGCCCCCGGCATCGGTGTCTTCGTAATAAACACGACAACGATGCTGGAAAGGCTGGGCCCCATTTTGCGCGCGCATACTCTAGTGCTTACTCCTAAGGTTGCCAATCCGGCCAGGCAACTGTTTTTTCGTCGGTTCATCCCTGCCGAGCGCTTCGACCACGGATCCGGCTATTCGTCACCCGCGCCGAACAGATCAGCGGTCGGACTGTCAGCCATGCGTTTGGGCAAATTGATCCCGAAATGCAGGTAGGCATGCCGGGTCACTACCCGCCCCCGTGGCGTGCGCATGATATAGCCCTGCTGGATCAGGTAGGGCTCGAGCACGTCCTCGATGGTGTGGCGCTCTTCGCTGATGGCCGCTGCCAGGTTGTCGATGCCAACCGGGCCGCCATCGAACTTGTCGATCATGGTCAGCAGTAGACGCCGGTCCTGGTGGTCGAAGCCACGTTCGTCGACATCCAGCAGGTTCAGCGCCTGGTCGGCGATGGGGCAGGTGATCTGGCCCCGCCCCCGCACTTCGGCGAAGTCGCGCACCCGCCGCAGCAGGCGGTTGGCGATACGCGGCGTGCCACGGGCACGGCGGGCGATCTCGAAGGCGCCTTCGGGTTCGATGTGCAGGCCGAGAATGCCGGCGGAACGGCTGACGATGGTGGTCAGGTCCTGGGTGCTGTAGAACTCCAGGCGCTGGACTATGCCGAAGCGGTCGCGCAGGGGATTGGTGAGCATGCCGGCGCGCGTCGTGGCGCCGACCAGGGTGAAGGGCGGCAGATCCAGCTTGATGGAGCGCGCGGCCGGGCCTTCGCCGATCATGATGTCGAGCTGGAAATCTTCCATCGCCGGATAGAGCACTTCCTCGACTATCGGCGAGAGGCGGTGGATTTCGTCGACGAAAAGCACGTCGCCGGCTTCCAGGTTGGTGAGCAGCGCGGCCAGGTCGCCCGGGCGCTCCAGCACGGGGCCGGAGGTGCTCTTGATGGACACACCCATCTCGCTGGCGATGATATTCGCCAGGGTGGTCTTGCCCAGGCCCGGCGGGCCGAAGATCAGCGTATGGTCGAGGGCCTCGCTCCGTCCCTTGGCAGCCTGGATGAACAGCTCCATCTGCTCGCGCACGACGGGCTGGCCGATGTAGTCGGTGAGCCGCAGCGGGCGGATGGCACGGTCCAGCTGCTCGTCGCGGTCGCGGCTGCTGGCGGTGATCAGGCGGTCGGCTTCTATCATGCGGGGTTACACCATTCCTTTCAGGGCGCGGCGGATCATTTCTTCGCTGGACAGCCCATCTTCCTTGATGGCGGACACCGCACGACTGGCCTCCTGGGGCTTGAAGCCGAGGGCGATCAGTGCGCTCAAGGCGTCATGCTCCGCACTGGAGACTGCCATACCCACCCGGGGTTCGACCACCAGGGTGGAGATGGCCGGCATGCTTTCCCAGGCCTTGAAACGGTCCTTGAGCTCCACCAGCAGGCGCTCGGCGGTCTTCTTGCCGACACCCGGAATTTTCACCAGGGTCGAGGTGTCCTGGGCCTGTACGCAGCGCACCAGTTCGTCGACCTCCAGGCCGGACATCAGCGCCAGGGCCAGTTTCGGCCCCACGCCGTTGAGACGGATCAGCTCGCGGAACAGCTCGCGATCGCGTTTTTCGAAGAAGCCATAGAGCAGGTGGGCGTCTTCGCGCACCACCAGATGGGTGTGCAAGGTCACCGGCTCGCCCACCGACGGCAGGCGATAGAGGGTGGTCATGGGGACTTCCAGCTCGTAGCCCACGCCGTTGACGTCGAGTATCAGGTGCGGCGGTTGTTTCTCCGCCAGGTTGCCGCGTAGGCGTCCAATCACGAATAACGTCCTTTGAATAGGTTACAAACGGAGCCGGCCGCCACGGCGCTTGGCGGTCGCCAAACCGTGGGGGATCAGGCTCTGCCGATGGTGCGCATGGCACAGGGCGATGGCCAGGGCGTCGGAGGCGTCGATCTGGGGTTTCTGCACCAGCTTGAGCAGGTGCATGACCATCATCTGCACCTGCTGCTTGTCGGCGCCGCCGGTACCGGCGATGGCCTGCTTGACCTGGCTGGCGGTGTATTCGGCGATTTCCAGCCCCGCTTCGGCCGCGGCGACTATGGCCGCGCCACGGGCCTGGCCCAGCTTGAGCGCGGAGTCGGCGTTGCGCGCCATGAACACCTGTTCGATACCCATGGTCACCGGCCCGTAGGTGCGAATCACCTCGCTCACACCTCGAAACACGATCTGCAGGCGTTCGTGCAGCACGCCGGCGCCGGTGCGGATGCAGCCGGAAGCGATGTACTCGCAGCCACGCCCGGTGTCACGCACCACGCCGTAGCCGGTGATGCGGGAACCCGGGTCGATACCAAGAATCAGGGTCATGCCGCCGTGCGCTCCAGGAGCCGACCGAAGTCGGCATACTGTCTATTTATCCAGCCGCGAGTATACGGACCTGCCCGCCAACAAAAAAGCCGGAAGCGCACTTGGCGACTTCCGGCTTTGCGATCACGCCAGCGCTCAGCCGAGCTGTTCCATGATCTCGTCTGGGATCTCGGCGTTGTGGTAGACGTTCTGGACGTCGTCCAGGTCTTCCAGCATGTCGATCAGCTTCAGCACTTTCTGCGCGGTTTCCAGGTCGGCGATGGGCGCAGAGATGGACGGGATCATCGCCACCTCAGCCTCATCACCCTTGAAACCGGCAGCGGTCAGGGCTTCGTTTACCGAGAGGAAATCGGCGAAGGTAGTGTAGACCTCCACCGAGCCGTCCTCTTCCGCCACCACGTCGTCGGCGCCGGCTTCCAGCGCCGCTTCCATCAAGGCTTCCTCGTTCACGCCGGGCGCGTAGCTGATCTGCCCCTTGCGGTCGAACATGTAGGAGACCGAGCCATCGGTACCCAGGTTGCCGCCGCACTTGCTGAAGGCATGGCGCACTTCGGCCGCGGTGCGGTTGCGGTTGTCGGTCATGGCTTCGACGATGATGGCCACGCCGCTCGGCGCGTAGCCTTCGTAGCTCAGCTCGACCATGTTGTCGGCGTCGTTGGAGCCGGCGCCGCGGGCGATGGCGCGGTCGATGGTGTCGCGGGTCATGTTCGCGGTCAGCGCCTTGTCCACGGCCAGGCGCAGACGCGGGTTGTCCGCGGGATTGCCGCCGCCGTGCTTGGCGGCCACGGTCAGCTCACGGATGAGCTTGGTGAAGATCTTGCCGCGCTTGGCGTCCTGGCGTTCTTTGCGGTGCTTGATGTTGGCCCATTTGGAATGACCAGCCATAACTCACTCCGTATTTTCTGAACGGGCGGCGCCGCCTGGCGCCGCCTCGGGTTGGTTCGACTTACTCGGCTTTCGGCTGCTCGCGCAGACGGATGTGCAGCTCGCGCAGGGCCTTGGCATCCACGGCGCCCGGCGCCTGGGTCATGACGCAAGCCGCGCTCTGGGTTTTCGGGAAGGCGATCACTTCGCGGATCGACGAGGCGCCGGTCATCAGCATTACCAGACGGTCCAGGCCGAAGGCCAGGCCGCCATGGGGCGGAGCACCGAACTTCAGGGCATCGAGGAGGAAGCCGAACTTCTCTTCCTGCTCTTCTTCGCTGATGCCGAGCACGCGGAATACCGCCTGCTGCATGCCCTTGTCATGGATACGGATGGAACCGCCGCCCAGTTCGGTGCCGTTCAGCACCATGTCGTAGGCGCGGGACAGCGCCGCGGCCGGGTTGGCCTCCAGCTCTTCCGGGCTGCACTTGGGCGAAGTGAAGGGGTGGTGCAGCGAGGTCAGGCTGCCGTCGTCGTTCTCTTCGAACATCGGGAAGTCCACGACCCACATCGGCGCCCACTCCTTGGTGAGCAGCTTGAGGTCATGGCCGACCTTGATACGCAGCGCGCCCAGGGCTTCGCTGACGACCTTGGCGCGGTCGGCGCCGAAGAACACGATGTCGCCATCCTGGGCGCCCACGCGATCGAGGATCACGTTCAGGTTGGCCTCGGGGATGAACTTGACGATGGGCGACTGCAGGCCCTCGACGCCCTTGGCGCGCTCGTTGACCTTGATGTAGGCCAGGCCCTTGGCGCCATAGATGCCGACGAACTTGGTGTAGTCGTCGATCTGGCTGCGCGGCATGCTCGCGGCACCCGGTACGCGCAGGGCGGCGACGCGGCCCTTCGGATCGTTGGCCGGGCCGCTGAACACCTTGAATTCCACTTCCTTGAGCTGGTCGGCGACGTCCACCAGTTCCAGCGGGATGCGCAGGTCCGGCTTGTCGGAGCCGTAGCGGCGCATGGCCTCTTCGAAGGTCATGTGGGGGAATTCGTCGAATTCCAGGTCCAGCACTTCCTTGAACAGCTTGCGGATCATGTTCTCGGTAATACCGATGATGTCGCTTTCATCGAGGAAGCTGGTCTCGATGTCGATCTGGGTGAATTCCGGCTGACGGTCGGCGCGCAAGTCTTCGTCACGGAAGCACTTGGCGATCTGGTAGTAGCGGTCGAAGCCGGCCACCATCAGCAGCTGCTTGAACAGCTGGGGCGATTGCGGCAGGGCGAAGAAGCTGCCAGCGTGGGTACGGCTCGGTACCAGGTAGTCACGGGCGCCTTCCGGGGTGGCGCGGGTCAGGATCGGGGTCTCGACGTCGAGGAAGCCGTTCTCGTCCAGGTAACGACGGATGCTGCTGGTGATGCTGGAACGCAGCTTCAGCTTGGCCGCCATTTCCGGACGGCGCAGGTCGATGAAGCGATAGCGCAGGCGGGTTTCCTCGCCTACGTCGGAATATTCGTCCAGCGGGAACGGCGGAGTCTCGGCCTGGTTCAGCACTTCCAGCTCGTAGCCCAGCACCTCGATGCCACCAGAGGCCATGTTCGGGTTGACCGCACCGGCCGGACGCTTACGCACCTTGCCGACGATCTTCACCACGTATTCGCTGCGCACGCGGTCGGCGCGGGCGAAGGTCTCTTCGCGATCCGGGTCGAACACCACCTGGGCCAGGCCTTCGCGGTCACGGATATCGAGGAAAATGACCCCACCGTGGTCACGGCGACGGTGTACCCAACCGCAGAGGGTGACTTCCTGGCCATCCAGGCTCTCGTTCAGTTGGCCGCAATAGTGGCTGCGCATCATGGTCGTGTTTCGCTTCTCTTGAGTCTTGAATTCGTCCGGCCACCCACGGGGCGGCGGAGCATCCGGCGGCGGTGCAACCCCCTGCCGGACTGGCCGGGGCTCGCGGCAAAGAGCGGGATTATATAGCGTAAATTGCCACCGCGCAGCCGCCCGCCCGAAGGCCCCGGAAGCCGCAGGCGAGAGCCGGTTCGCTTGCTGGACCGGATTGCAGTGACTAAGCTCGCCTGCACTCGCCCGACGGACGGACACGCGACACACAAGGAGTGGACATGCAACCGCTAGCAGGAAAGGTCGCGGTCATCACTGGCGCCGGCTCCGGCATCGGCCGCGCCCTGGCCAGCCAGCTCTCGGCGCACGGCTGCCATCTGGCCCTCGCCGACATCGACGCCGCCAGCCTCGAAGCTACCGCTGCGCCACTGCGCCAGGAAGGCCTGCGGCTGTCCACCCATACCCTCGACGTCGCCGACCGCGATGCCATGCACGACTTCGCTGGCGCCGTCCTGGCCTACCACGGCGGCGCCCACCTGGTGATCAACAATGCCGGCGTGGCGGTGTCCCAGACCATCGCAGAGCTGCGCTACGACGACTTCGAGTGGCTGATGGGCATCAATTTCTGGGGCGTGGTGCATGGCACCAAGGCCTTCCTGCCGCACCTGCTGGAGCAGGGCGAAGGCCATATCGTCAATCTCTCGAGCATCTTCGGCATCGTCAGCGTGCCCACCCAGGGTGCCTACAACGCCAGCAAATTCGCAGTGCGCGGCTTCACCGAAGCGCTGCGCCAGGAGCTGAGCGGGACGCCGATCAGGGTGAGCTGCGTCCACCCCGGGGGCATTCGCACCAACATCGCCCGATCGGCACGCTTCTATCAGGGCGTCGACGGCAAACGCGACGCCGGCAAGGCGGCCGCTCGCTTCGACAGGCTGGCGCGCACCTCCGCCGAGCAGGCCGCGCGCATCATCATCGACGGCATACAGGCGGGCCGGCCGCGCATCCTGGTCGGCGCCGACGCGCGCTTCCTCGACCACCTGCAGCGCCTGCTGCCGGCCAACTATCCCCGCCTGCTGGGCAAACTGCTGAATAAGGGCTGAACCGCGCAGGGACCAATGACTTCTAACCATCGCTTTCATTGATAGAAGACAAGGCAGAGCCCGGCCTGCCCCGTGATAGGCTCTGGCCATCACGGGGTCGATATGGGCCCCAAGCTACCGAGAGGAGAACTGGTATGGAAATCAACATCGGAATCGCCGAACAGGATCGCGCAGCCATCGCGGAGGGTCTGTCCCGCCTGCTGGCCGACACCTACACCCTCTACCTGAAGACCCACAACTTCCACTGGAACGTCACCGGCCCCATGTTCAACACCCTGCACCTGATGTTCGAAGGGCAGTACACCGAACTGGCCCTGGCGGTCGATTCCATCGCCGAGCGTATCCGCGCCCTGGGCTTCCCGGCGCCCGGCACTTACGCCGCCTACGCCCGCCTGTCCTCGATCAAGGAAGAGGAAGGCGTGCCGTCAGCCGAGGACATGATCAAACAACTGATCCAGGGCCAGGAAGCAGTAGTGCGTACCGCACGCGGCATTTTCCCGCTGCTGGACAAGGTCAGCGACGAACCCACCGCCGACCTGCTCACCCAACGCATGCAGATCCACGAAAAGACCGCCTGGATGCTGCGCAGCCTGCTCGCCGCCTGACCTCGGGCATCAAGCAAAAAGGCCCGGGAAACCGGGCCTTACGCTAGGCGTCGCAGGCGGCCTGCTCTATGCTCTGGCAATTCGATATTTCGCCACAGTGAAATGCATGAGCCAGCCTCCGAAACCAACGTCGCTGCTTGAGCTCTACCCCGAAGAAACCCGTGAGGCCGCCGACCTGCTGAAGCAGGCCGTCCCCCACATGGTGCGCCATGCCATTCCGCCGAACCCGGTGCATTACGCCCTCTGGTACACCTACAGCAAGGGGGTGGAGCCCGATCTCAACCGCCGCCTGGACAAGATCACCAAGGACTTCGATGTCTTCCCGCCGGAATCGGCCATCAAGCTGTTTCGCGACTACATCATCCGCGGCGAACTGGAAGAGGCCCGCCAGGGCCAGCAACAAGTCATCGAACTGGTGGACGACATCGAAGGCGATGTCAGCCGCAGCGTCACCGGCAGCCAAGCCTATCAGAGCAGCCTGACGGCGGGCCTTGCCGCCCTGCACGAGCCCATCATCGACGACCTGCCCAGTGTGCTGAACCATCTCCAGGAAAGCACCCAGCTGATGCAGGAACAGCAGGAACAGTTCCTTTACCGCCTGCGCGCCGCACAGTCGGAAATCCAGCAACTGCGCAGCCAACTGGAACGCGCCCAACTGGCCGCCACTCTCGACGGCCTGACCCAGGTGTTCAACCGCCAGGCCTTCACCCGCCTGCTGGAGCAATCCCTGAAGAGTGGCCAGGAAGGCCTGGCCCTGGTGATGCTGGATATCGACCATTTCAAGCAGTTCAATGACCAGTTCGGCCACCCACTGGGAGATCGCGTGCTCCAGCACGTGGGCCAGTTGCTGCGGGAACTGCTACCCCCGCGCGCCATGGCGGCGCGCTACGGCGGCGAGGAATTCTGCGTGGTGCTGCGCGACTGCCGGAACCTCGACACGGCACGCGCCTTCGCCGAGCAACTGCGCAGCAAGATGCAGGCGCTGCGGGTCAAGGTACGGCGCACCGACCAGGTCCTCGACACCATCACCGCCAGCTTCGGCCTGGCCCTGGCAGAACCCGGCGACAGCCTGGAAAGCCTGATCACCCGCGCTGACGACGCGCTTTACCAGGCCAAGCGCAACGGCCGCAACCAGGTGCATCCGCCAGCCCCTGAACCGGCGCTAACCGCTTGATTTGAGAAGCCCTGCCCTTTGCTGTTAAATACAGCCCGTGCCGCACGCCCTTGCCCGGTCGTACGGCATAGGCCGGAGCATGCGCCCTCTTCATCCCGCGCGGCCCGGCTCTTCCGTTAGAGATTCCGTTTCCAAGGTGAATCCATTGAACATACTGAAAATCGTCCATCTGCTGACGGGCGCTGCCGCCTTGCTATTGTCAATCATTCCAAGCCTGCGTGCCGACGCCCTGCCCTACGTGCAACAACCGGATGCGCTCTACCTGGCCTTCTGCGGCCTGCTCAACCTGCTGCTGGCCCCAGTCGTTCCGGCCTGGACCAAGGGCCTGCGCAACCAGTTGCAGAGCCTGGTATCCGCACTGCTGGTCCTGGCGGTGATCCTGCAGACGCTGATCCTCCTCGCGCCATTGCCGGTCATTGGCGAGCAGCCCGCCATCCTGGTCAGCCTCTTTGCCCTGGTCCTGGCCGTCGCCCTGCACCTGGCCATCAACCTGCGCAAGGTCACCCAGGCACCGCCCCTGCCCCAGGACATGTCCAACCGCGAAACCGGCACCGTGAAGTGGTTCAACACGTCCAAGGGCTTCGGCTTCATCTCCCGAGACTCGGGGGATGACATCTTCGTGCACTTCCGCGCCATCCGTGGCGAAGGCCACCGGGTACTGATCGAAGGCCAGCGTGTGGAGTTCTCGGTTATCCAGCGTGACAAGGGCCTGCAGGCCGAAGACGTGATCGCCGCGCTACCCGGCAGACGCTGACAGGTCCAATTGAAAAGCCCGCCAATCGGCGGGCTTTTTTCATGCGGATCAGTAATGGGGCGGCGGCGCCTCATCCTCACTGGAACCGAACTGGCTGAGCAACTCTTCCTGGCGCTTGGCCAGGGCCGCCAGCTGCAACTGCAGGCGCTCCACTACCCGCTGCTGCCCCACCAGTACATCGTTGAGGGTCTGAATGGTGTCGTCCTGGAAGGCCAGGCGACTCTCGAGGTCGGCGATGCGCATCTCCAGACTCATGATTCATTGCTCCACGAAGCGGAAATCATCGGTCAGTACCAGGCGCAGCCGGTCACGGATGGCGGCCACCTGCTCCGTCGAATAAGGCACCGCCGGATGACGACCCCAGACCGGAGCCGGCCAGGCCGCATCGTTGCGACGGCGGATGATCACATGCATATGCAACTGGCTGACCACATTACCCAGTGTGGCGACATTCATCTTGTCGGCGCCGAAGGCGTCCTTGAGGGTCTCCGCCAGGAAGCTGGTCTCCTGCCACAGCTGACGCTGCTCCTCGGCGCCGAGCTGGAACAGCTCACTGACCTCCTCACGGCGCGGCACCAGGATGAACCAGGGATACTGCGCATCGTTCATCAACAGCAGCCGGCACAGGGGGAAATCACCTATCGGCAGGGTGTCCTGCTGAAGTCTCGGGTCCAGGGTGAACATACCGACCTCTCCTGTTCGGCTATGGATAACTGAGCTTAACCCCCGCCCCACTCACCGGCCCAGTGCCGAGTGGCGGAGAGGGGCACGCAGCATATCCAAGGAGCGATCACAACGAAACTCGCCGCCTTTCCTTTATATAAGGAAGGCCAGGCAAAGCGTCGACGGCGTTACCGCGCGCACCATAACCGTGCGGGCAGGATATTTCGTTACCGCTCGCAACACCCCGGTTACCACTGCCCAGCATTCGCACTAGCCACGACCGCTACATGCTTCCCCACCACTGACTGTCAATAGCCACTCGATACGCAAAGCGCCTCGTTTCGGGGCAGCGGATTCCTCTATCGACCATGCCGGCAATGGGTTCTGACGTCTGGAACGACCGCTCCATATGGGCAAGGACAAATTTCGCCTGACCTCCCAGCGATTGTGCACGTTTGTTGCTTGTCACCTGCCAGGTCACAGACGGGACCGGGAATAAATCCAATTGAAGCCCACCCGCAAAGTGCCCCGGATACATAGGGGATGAAGGGATGCAAGGCCAAACCTATAGATATGCGACACAGTTCTTCTCGATTTGCGACAGCACTGTGAAGAAATCGTAAGGACTAGGTTTCAACTATCGCCATAATTGTCGCCGTGCTATAAGTTAGCGCCGACACAAAAAGAAAGAACCGCCTTCAGTAAATAAGAAAGCGGCGAGAATCTTCAAAACCAAAGGAGCAATCACAATGCAAGTGATGAAGTGGAGCGCACTGGCTCTGGCCGTGACCGCCGGTAGCATGCAGTTGGCATTCGCCAGCGCCCAGGAAGAGTCCAAGGGCTTCGTAGAAGACAGCGACCTGAAACTGCTGAACAAGAACTACGCCTTCTACCGTGACTTCCGCAACAATGGCGCGAACAGCCGCCTCGGATCGGCCGGCGACCAGAACTACCGCAACGAATGGGCCCATGGCATCAGCACCATTTACCAGTCCGGCTATACCCAAGGCACCGTTGGCTTCGGCGTTGACGCCCACGCCATGCTGGGCCTGAAGCTGAACAGCGGCAATGGCACCAACGGTACCGGCCTGCTCCCGACCGGCTCCGACGGCCGCTCCCAGGACGATTACTCCTACGCTGGCGGCGCTGTCAAAGCCCAGATCTCCAACACCCAGCTGAAGTACGGCAACCTGTTCCCGACCGCTCCGGTCTTCGCCACCGGTACCGCTCGCCTGTTCCCGGGCTCCGCTGAAGGCTTCCAGTTGCTGAGCAGCGAGATCGAAGGCCTGAACATCGACGCCGGCCACTTCACCTCCATCCGTGACGGCAGCGCCTCCACCAACCGCCACGGCGAAATCACCACCACCTACACCGGCATCGCCAGCGACACCGCCGACTACGTGGGTGGCTCCTACGCCTTCACCGATAACGTCAGCGCCAGCCTGTACGGCTCCGAGCTGGAAGACATCTGGCGCCAGTACTACGGCAACCTGAACTGGAACATTCCGTTCAGCGACAGCCAGGCCCTGAACCTGGACTTCAACGTCTACCGTACCCTGGATGAAGGCAAGGCCCTGGCCGGCGACCTCGACAGCACCGCCTGGTCCGCCGCCGCCGCCTACTCCATCGGCGCCCACAAACTCACCCTGGCCTACCAGAAGGTGAATGGCGACGAGCCCTTCGACTACATCTCGATGGACGGCCAGAACTCCGGCGACTCCATCTTCCTGGCCAACTCCGTCCAGTACTCCGACTTCAACGGCCCGAACGAGAAGTCCATTCAGGTTCGCTACGACCTGAACATGGCCGAGTACGGCGTGCCGGGCCTGAGCTTCATGGCTCGCTACATCACCGGTGACGACGTCGACGGCACCAAGGCCGACCCGAACGGCGCCTTCGCTGGCGCTATCGGCGAAGACGGCAAGGAATGGGAACGCGACATCGAAGCCAAGTACGTGGTTCAGGAAGGTGCCGCCAAGGACCTGTCGATCCGTATTCGTCACGCCAGCTGGCGCGCCAACACCGACATGGGCTTCTTCACTTCCGGCAACTCCACTGCCCTGGACGAAGTCCGCGTAATCACCGAGTACCCGCTGGATATCCTGTAATATCCCTTGCGTACACCTGAGTGATACAAGAAACCCGGCCTAGGCCGGGTTTCTTTTTGTTCAGAACTTGACCAGGAAGTTGATCGAAATTCAACCAGGAACTGTTCAAACTTTAATCACCCAGGGGCAAGGCATAAGTACCGGTCACATGAGCAACGAGATCATCTTCCTCGCTCTGTGAATAGAGAGACACTTCACAGACTGCTTGACGCCGACCAAGTTTAAGTATCCGCGCCTCTGCATATAGATCGACCGGCTTGGGCCTTGACAGGAAGTTGATGTTCAAGTTGGACGTCACCGCCATTTCAACTTTGCCCAGCCGCCCCAGTACCACCGCATACATGGCCGCATCGGCCAACGCCATTATCGTCGGGCCGGAAAGTGTCCCGCCCGGGCGCACCAACTTGGACTGGAAGGGCACTCGCGCCAGCGCGCCTTGCGCATCCAGTCGCTCGATGCGCAAGTCGATATCCTCAGCCATCGGCACGCCGCTCCGTATCAGCGCCTCCACCTGTTCCGCCGTCAGCCCCATCACGTCGCCCTCCTCCGTCTACCGGACCGCAATCCTGTACGCCACTTGATCAGGGCCGTACAATGCCGAGCCATTCAAACCCATCGCAACCGACAAAACGGCCAATCATGCGTACCAGTCAGTACCTGCTGTCTACCCTCAAGGAAACCCCCTCCGATGCCGTGGTGATCAGCCACCAGCTGCTGCTGCGCGCCGGCATGATCCGCAAGCTTGCCTCCGGTCTCTACACCTGGTTGCCAATGGGCCTGCGGGTGCTGCGCAAGGTCGAGGCGGTGGTCCGCGAAGAGATGAACGCCGCCGGTGCACTGGAAGTGCTGATGCCCGCCGTGCAGCCCGCCGAGCTGTGGCAGGAGTCGGGTCGCTGGGAGCAGTACGGCCCCGAGCTGCTGCGCCTGCACGACCGCCATGAGCGCGAGTTCTGCGTCGGCCCGACCCACGAGGAAGTCATCACCGACCTCGCGCGCAACGAGCTGAACAGCTACAAGCAGCTGCCGATCAATTTCTATCAGATCCAGACCAAGTTCCGTGACGAGATCCGTCCGCGCTTCGGCCTGATGCGCGGCCGCGAGTTCACCATGAAGGACGCCTACTCCTTCCACATGAGCCAGGATTCTCTGCAGGAAACCTACGACCGCATGCACCAGGCGTACTGCAACGTGTTCAGCCGCCTGGGCCTGGATTTCCGTCCCGTACTGGCCGATACCGGCTCCATCGGCGGCACCGGCTCCCATGAATTCCACGTGCTGGCCGAGTCGGGCGAAGATGACATCGCCTTCAGCGACAGCTCCGACTACGCCGCCAACATCGAGAAAGCCGAGGCCCTGCCCCGCGAGACCGAGCGTCCCGCTCCGAGCCAGGCGCTGCAACTGGTCGACACCCCCGACACCAAGACCATCGCTGACCTGGTGGAGAAGTTCGGCCTGGCGATCGAGAAAACCATCAAGACCCTGGTGGTCCACGGCGCCGAAGAAGGCAAGCTGGTCGCCCTGATCGTCCGTGGCGATCACGAACTGAACGAGATCAAGGCCGCCAACCTGGCACAGGTCGCCAGCCCGCTGGTGTTCGCCAGCGAGGCCGAACTGCGCCAGGCGATCGGCGCTGGCGCCGGCTCCCTCGGCCCGCTGAACCTGCCCCTGCCCTGCGTGGTGGACCGTTCCGTGGCCCTGATGAGCGACTTCGCCATCGGCGCCAACATCGACGACAAGCACTATTTCGGCGTCAACTGGGAGCGTGACCTGCCGCTGCCGGAAGTCGCGGACCTGCGCAACGTGGTGGCCGGCGACCCGAGCCCGGACGGCAAGGGTACCCTGGTGATCAAGCGCGGCATCGAAGTCGGCCATATCTTCCAGCTGGGCACCAAGTACAGCGAAGCCATGAAGCTGAACGTACTCAGCGAGCAAGGCAAGCCGGTGACCCTGATCATGGGTTGCTACGGCATCGGCGTTTCCCGTGTGGTGGCCGCCGCCATCGAGCAGAACTACGACGATCGCGGGATACTCTGGCCCCAGGCCCTGGCCCCCTTCCAGGTCGCCCTGGTGCCGCTGAAATACGAGACCCCGGCCGTCAAGGAAGCCACTGACAAGCTCTACGCCGAGTTGCGTGCGGCGGGCGTCGAGGTGCTGCTGGACGACCGTGACAAGAAAACCAGCCCCGGCGTCAAATTCGCCGACATGGAGCTGATCGGCATTCCGCACCGCATCGTCGTGAGCGAGCGCGGCCTGACCGATGGCAACCTGGAATACAAGAACCGCCGCGAAGCCGACAGCCAGGCTGTACCGGTCGCAGAGGTTCTGTCCTTCATCACCGCCCGCGTGAATCGCTGATCGAAAAAATGTCCAAGCGTAGTTCCTATCACCTCGCCGGCGCCGCCTTGTGCGGCGCCCTCTTCGTCAGCGGCTGCGCCAACCATTTGCCGCAGCGCAGCGAACACGAAGAACGTGTCGAGCGCAAACTGCTCAACCACAGCCTGCAGATCGACGTGGGCGACCCACAGGTGCTGGAACTCCCGCAACGACGCATCCGCATCAACGAGCAGAAGACCTTCGAGGTCACCGAGTTCGAGGTGAGCCGTCACTACGACCGCTACACCCCGTACCAGCCTTGGCGGGAACTCTACGAGGTGCCGCTGGGTGCGGTGGCCGTGGTCGCTGGCGTCGGCGCCAACGTGCTCAACGTGGTGCTGCTCGGCAGCCTGCCGGATACCGCCACCAAGGACTGGATCAGCTACGGTTTCGCCGGCCTCAATCCGGCGATGAACGTCGAGTCCAACGGCCGCTCCGAGCAGAACCTGGCCGGTATCGACGAGAAGCAACTGGACAAGCGCATGGAATACTCCAGCCTGCCCTGGGCCGAACGCCCGGTGCTGGTGAATGCTGGCAACAAGACCCACGAGCTGCTCACCGACCGCAATGGCATCCTGCGTCTCAACCTGCTGGACGGCCCGTTCGCCGAGCAGGACATCAGCCGCATCGGCACGCTCCGTTTGCATGTCGAGGACCCTCTCGACAATGCTCGCGCCGATGCCACCCTGGGTGTCAGCCACAACCTGCGTGGCAAGCTGGCGGAAGCCCACGCGTTGATCTTCGAGGACCTCGAAGACGACGAGGTGCCGGAATGGGTGCACCGGGTCAAGCGCCTGTCGGAGCTGGGTATGGAGGAGGAAGCAAGCGAGCTGGAGCAGAGTCTGATCGAGCTGACCCGCAACGATCCGGAGCTGCAGCAGGAATTCCTCAAGTCGCTGATGAAGGACGCCGGTCGCCTGGCGGCGGACCCCGGCGAATCGGACTGACCCACGAGGGGGCGGACCCGGTTCGCTCCCCCGCCCTGACGTTCAGCGCCGCACGATGAAGCCGGTAATCCCCTGCAGCGGCTGCTCCTGCAAATCCACCTCGGTTACCTGGGCGTCGGCCGGGCCCTGCTCCAGCCAGGCTGCCAGTTCGCGCACGGCCCCTTCCTCGCCCTCCACCAGCACCTCGACTCGGCCATCGGCGACGTTTCGCACCCAGCCGTCCAGCTCCAGGCGGTCCGCCTGTTCCTGGGTCGACTGCCGGTAGTAGACCCCCTGCACCTTGCCGCTGACATAGCCATGCAGACAGATTCGCGCCATTGCCCTACCCCCCCTTGCGCAGTTCGTCGAGCCGCGCGGTCAGGCCTGCGGCATTCTGCTCACCCAGCAGGCGTTCGCGCAGCTTGCCCTGAGCATCGATGATGTAGGTGACAGGCAATGCTTCGCTGCGCGGCAGGTCGTACCGTTTGGACGGGTCCTCGGCCAGCACGGTGAAGCGGATGCCCATCTTCTGCACAGCCTGACCGAGCTCCTCGCCCTGCAGGCCGTCGAAGTTGACCCCCAACACCTTCACCCCCTTGTCCTGCTGCTGCTCGGCGAGGGCGTTGAGCTCGGGTATTTCGGTGCGGCAAGGAGCGCACCACTCGGCCCAGTAATTGATCACCAACCACTGGCCTTCAAGTCGTTCAACCGCTACCTTCTGTCCATGCTGATCAACACCTGCGTCGTCCGAGCAGCCGGCAAGGAACAGTCCGGCGCCCATCAGCGCGAATAGCCCTATTACAGCCTGGAGTCGCGATCCCATGCATTCGGTCCTCGTGTACGCGGGGTTGACATGACCTTGGATGCCCTGCGCCTGGAAGTGCCGGACATCCTGGAAGAAAACAGCACTCCGTTGGCAAGCGTGCCGGCGCTCCTCGCAGAGGCTCGCCAACTCCCTCAGGATAATGCCCTGCAGAAGGTCCTGGGACTCTTGTTCAGGCTCAATCGCAGCGCCCTGACCTTACTCGAAAGGCAGCGTGTGCTGCAAAGCTTCAGCGAGGAGTACCGCCACATTTCCCGGGCATACCAGGACCGGGCTGTGCCCCCCACCCTCTTCGTCAAACTCTGCGACGAGCTGGCCTGCGGTTTCAAGCGCCTGCTGCTGCAGATACTCCAGGGCCATCAGCCGTCGCGTCCGCACCTGGCCTGGTGCCTGTACATGGCTCAGCACTTCCTCGCCCAGACCCAACTGCGCCACTACCAGCTCTACCAGGAACCCACGGCGCGGCTCTGGCGCGACAGCCACCTGCTGTACTGGATAGGCGAACACCAGAATTGCCTGGACGAGCCGGTGGCTGCGGCCTTCCGACCTACCCCGGCGAATACCCTGCGCGGGCTCTACCAGCAAATGCTCCTGCTGGCACTGAGCAACCCTTTCCACCTCAGCGAAGGCGAGGGCCCCCTGCTCTTCGGAGCCCTAGCGCCACTGGCCGACCTGGCACGCCTTCTGCCTTGGGACGAAGACGATGAGAACGGCAGCCCCACCGTCGACCTCACCGAGTCCCAGCCCTGCCTGCCCCAGGACCAGCGCCCGGAGGGCGAGGCAACCTACCTGCGCCGCTTCGAACTGGGCGCCCTGCTGATCGCCCTGCACGAACCGGCGCCCCTGCGCAGCGAAAGCGAACATCAGCTGCTGGAGAAGGTTCGCCAGCACTGGCTCGGGCGTCAGCAACGCCGCCACCCGCGCACCGAACACTCGGGCAGCTGCCAACTGGTGATGGGCCTTCCGGCCATCCATGCCGACCTGCTGGCGAAGCACCCCGGCCGCTGCGAAGCGCAGATGCTCGACGCCAGCCCCGGGGGCGCCCGCCTGCTCTGCCATGGCGATCTGGGCAGCCAGCTGCCGGTGGGACAACTGACGCTGGTACAGACCCAGGGCAGCCCGGTGCTTGCCCTGGTGCGCTGGCGCTACCAGAACAGCGAAGGCCTGCACCTCGGCCTGCGTTACCTCAAAGGATTGCCGCGTCCGGTATGGCTACGCCGTGCACCCAGCGCGCAAACCCATCCCGGCGTGCTGCAAAGCACTCCCGCCCCCGGCAACGGCTGGCATCATGGCCTCTGGTTGCCGTGCAAGCAGTTCGCCGAAGGGGAGAACCTCTGGCTGCAACTGGCCAGCGTGCACAACCAGGCCATAGTGCGGCTTCCTGCGCCCAACCTCTGCAGCTCACTGGTCGCGCGTTATCCGCTGCAACTTGCCTGAGTGGTCAAACTGCGAGGCGAGTCACGCGGCCAGCGGCCGAGGCGCACAGTTTCGCGGCGTAATGGCTGCTTATAATCCCGGCACATCGGTACGCGCGTACCTTCACCAGCCGGGACGCCCCATGCAACACCAAGACAGCCTGATCGGCCCGGTGCCTGCGCGCATCGTCGAATTCGCCCGCTCCTCCCTCACGCTCTATGAAGGCCGGGTGGCCGATTTCAACGTGGCGGCCTGGCTGCACCTGCCGGGCATGAGCGAGCTGCCGGTCTCCTTGCTGGTGAGCTACACGGATGGCGGGCAGCACCGCGAGGTCGCGGTGGATCACGGCAGGCTGAACCCCAAGGGCAAGATTCTCCTGGCCGGCATCGCCCGCTTGCCGTTCAAGCAGAAGATCGAGCAAATGCAGGTGCGGCTGCGCTCCGCCGTGCCCATCAAGGGACTGCTGGTGGACGAACTGTTCGTGCAGGCGGTGGAGCAGGCCGAACCCGCCAACCAGCAGGCGCGCGCCTGAGGGCCTCAGGCAGGTAGGGCCTGATTACCTTCCACCAGCGACGGCTTCGGCTCGCGCTCGGCCAATGGCACTGCCGTTGGCGCCAGGGATTCCGGCCAATGGCGGAACCTCAGGCCAGTGAGCCTGTTCAGCCCCTCCAGCGCCCGTTGCGGTACGTGCTCATGCAACTGGATCAGTTTGTCTTTCGCCCTACCCATTGCCTTCATCCCCTGGCCACCGGCGCGATGGCCCCTTCCCTGTAGTGCCATATACATGCCAACCACTGCGGCGCGCCATCAGGCGCTCCCGGGCGACGGCTTGCGCCTGCTGCCCGCCGCAAACTGACGATTTGCGTCATTCGTTCCCCGGCTTGAGCCATTGCGCCAGGCTGCCGCCGAACAGCGCCTGCTGCTCTTCCTGCAGCAGCTCCAGCGCCTTGCGCAAAGGCGGATACCACTCCTCGTCCAGATGCTGCGGCAACTGGTTCGGCTGCGGCAACGGCCAGGGCATGTGGCTGATCAACTGGTAAAGACTGTAGCTGCCGAGGTCGCGGCAGAGCACCCAATTGCCAGAAGTGGCGCGGCAGACCAGGTGCTGGCGTTCCAGCAGTTCCAGCATCTCCAGCCATTCATCCTCCGGCAGGTGCCAGCCGGCGCGCTGCACGTCCAGGTGGCGCACCGGCATGCCGCGCATCTGCCGGTCATGGAACACCCGCAGGATACCCAGCATCACCAGCAGGCGCGGCAAGGCGCGTCGGCGCCAGTGCCAAGGGGTGGACAGGTTGCAGACCAGTTCGGCGCCGAACAGCACAATGACCCAGGACAGATAGATCCACAGCAGGAACAGCGGCACCGTGGCGAAGGCGCCGTAGATCAGCTGGTAGCCCGGGAAAAAGCTCACATAGAGGCCGAACAGCGCCTTGGCCGCCTCGAACAACAGAGCGGTGAAGGCGCCCCCCGCCAGCGCGTGACGCAGCGGCACCCGGGCATTGGGCACCGCCGCGTAGATCAGGGTGAAGGCTGCGATGCTGGACAACAGCGGCATGAAGCCCAGCAGGGTCTTGGCGCCATAGAGCGCATCCGGGCCGGAGATCAGCGACAGCGAGGTGATATAGGTGCTCACCGCGAAGCCGGCGCCCAGCAACAGCGGCCCCAGACTGAGGATCGCCCAGTAGAGCAGGAAGCTGGACACGCCGCGCCGCGGCTGGCGCACGCGCCAGATGGTGTTGAAGGCTTTCTCGATGGTCACCAGCATCATGAAGGCGGTCACCACCAGCAGCCCGACACCGACCCAGGTCAGATGCCGGGCCTGGACGGTGAAGCCGCGCAGGTATTCCTGCAGGGTTTCCCCCGTGGACGGCACGAAGTTGCGGAAGATGAAGCTCTGGATCTGCTCGCCCGTGCCCTGGAAGGCCGGGATGGCCGAGAGCATGGTGAAGGTCACCGTCATCATCGGCACCACCGCGAACAGGCTGGTGTAGGTCAGGGCCGCGGCACTGTTGGTTCCGCGATCGGCCACGAACCGCTGCAACAGGAAGCGCCAGAAATCCATGACGTCGGTGAGGCGTTGGCGCATTCCTACTCCTTGATTCTGATCGGTCCGGGCTGGCTCAGCAGACCGCAACCGCGGCGCACGGTTCAGGACGGCACCACGACGCGGTTAGAATAGCCGCCTCGACCAAGCCCATGCGACCCCCGACATGACCGAACTGACCCTCTACCACAACCCGCGCTGCTCCAAATCCCGCGGTGCCCTGGAACTCCTCGAGGCCCGCGGCCTGGCGCCGACCATAGTGCGCTACCTGGAAACCCCGCCCAGCGCCGCCGAACTGCGCGCGCTGCTCGCCAAGCTGGGCCTTTCCGCCCGGCAGCTGCTGCGCAGCGGCGAAGACGAGTACAAGGCGCTGAACCTGGACGACGCCAGCCTCTCCGAAGAGCAGCTGATCGCCGCCATGGTGGCCCATCCCAAGCTGATCGAGCGCCCCATCCTGATCGCCGGCGACAAGGCCGTGGTCGGCCGTCCACCTGAGAAGGTCCTGGAGATTCTTCCTTGAGCGCGCCCTATATCCTGGTCCTCTACTACAGCCGCCACGGCGCTACCGCCGAGATGGCCCGGCAGATAGCCCGCGGCGTCGAACTGGGCGGCCTGGAAGCGCGGCTGCGCACCGTACCGGCGGTATCCACCGAGTGCGAAGCGGTGGCGCCCGACATCCCGGCCGACGGCGCCCTCTACGCCACCCTGGACGACCTGCGCCATTGCGCCGGTCTGGCCCTGGGCAGCCCCACCCGCTTCGGCAACATGGCCGCACCCCTGAAGTATTTCCTCGATGGCACCAGCAGCCTCTGGCTGACTGGCGAGCTGGTGGACAAGCCGGCGGCGGTATTCACCTCCACCGCCAGCCTGCATGGTGGCCAGGAGACCACCCAGATCTCCATGCTGCTGCCGCTGCTGCATCACGGCATGCTGGCCGTCGGCCTGCCCTACAGTGAACCGGCGCTGCTGGAGACCCGTGGCGGCGGCACCCCCTACGGCGCCAGCCACCACGCCGGGGCCGATGGCAAGCGCCCGCTGGACGAACAAGAGACCATACTCTGCCGCGCCCTGGGCCGACGCCTGGCGCAGATCGCCCAACGCCTGGAGACACCGCGTGGCTAGAAAACCCAAGCAACTCCCCGAACTGGCCTGGCTGGCCCCGCGCATGACCGCCAGCCGCGTGGTCAGCCTGGTGAGTTTCCTCGCCCTGGCCGCACTGCTGGTGGTGAACACCCTGTTCTTCGCCGATCTGCACGGTGCACGGACTTGGGTCGTCCTGGCCATCCTGCTCGTGCCCCTGGCCATGCTCGCCCCCGGCATGATCATGGGTAACGCCCGCGCTCACGCCTGGGCCTGCTTCGTGGTGAACCTCTATTTCATCCAGGGCGTATTGGCCGCCATCGATCCGGCTCGCGAGCTGTTCGGCTGGCTGGAAGCCGGGCTCAGCCTGCTGCTGTTCTGCGCAGCACTGCTCTATACGCGCTGGCGCTTCCAGTACAACCGCAAGCTGGCGGGGGAGTGATCTTCGACCCGAAATGAACTAAGCCCGGACATGCATCCGGGCTTTTTCGTTCGGGTAGGGTGGGATAGCGCTTTTCTATCCACCTTGCCGGTGGAAATCCGCCTCGCGGATTTTCACCCTACGAGGCGGCCATTCCCGGCTACCAGCCGAAGATTTCCTTGAGGAAGGGAATGGTCAGCTTGCGCTGGGCCTGCAGCGAGGCCTGGTCGAGGATGTCCAGCAGGTCGAACAGCAGGTTCATGCTGCGCGGGCCACGGGTGAGGATGAAGCGTCCCACCTCGTCGGTCAGGTGCAGGCCACGGCGCGAGGCCCGCAGTTGCAGCGCACGCAGCTTGTCCTCGTCCGACAGGCCGTGCAGCTGGAACACCAGCGCCAGGGTCAGGCGCGACTTGAGGTCCGGCAGCTTCACACCCAGTTCGCGAGGCGATTTGTTGGCCGACAGCAGCAGCTTGCGGCCGGCATCGCGCAGGCGGTTGAACAGGTGGAACATCCCCTCTTCCCACTCGGGACGCCCGGCAAGCGCGCCCAGATCGTCGAGGCAGACCAGTTCGGCCTGCTCGAGATTGTCGAAGACTTCGGGGCCGTAGTGCACCAGCTCGTCCATCGGCAGGTAGATCGCCTGCTCGCCGCGCTGCGCGAAGCGCAGGCAGGCTGCCTGCAGCAGGTGGCTACGTCCGACACCCTCTCCACCCCAGAGGTAGATCAGGCTCTCGGTCCAGCCGGCATCGGCTTCGCACAGGCGCTCGACATAGCCGAGAGCCGCGGCGTTGGCGCCGGGATAGAAGTTGGCAAAGGTGGCGTCGTCACGCAAACGCACACTCAGGGGAAGCTGGATCGGTGTCATGCCGTACTGGGAGGGTCGCCTGGACCGCTGCTGGACTGTCCATAAAGGTCGGAAAGTTTATAGAAATCATGCGCATGGCGCAGCAAAACCATGATGATCGCCGCAACAGGCAGGGCCAGCAGCACGCCAGTGAAGCCGAACAGCTGCCCGCCGGCAAGTATCGCAAAGATAACCGCCACCGGGTGCAGGCCAATGCGGTCGCCGACCAGCAGCGGCGTCAACAGCATGCCTTCGAGCAGTTGCCCCACGGTGAACACGGCCACTACGCCGATCAGCGGATAGAGTTCGAAGCCACCGAACTGGAAGAGCGCAGCCATCACGGCGGCGCCAAAACCGACTACGAACCCCATGTAGGGCACGATACTGGCCAGCCCCGCCAGCAGGCCGATCAGCAGCCCCAGGTCCAGCCCCACCAGCATCAGACCGGCGGCGTAGATCACGCCCAGGGCCAGCATCACCAGCAACTGGCCACGCAGGAAGGCGCCCAAAACTTCATGGCATTCGCCCACCAACCCGACGACGTAGGACTCGCGGCTGCGCGGCAGCAGGCCGCGCAGTTTGCCGACCATCAGGTCCCAGTCGCGCAGCAGGTAGAAGCCCACCACCGGGATCAGCAGGAAGTTGCCCAGCCAGGCCAGCACTGCCAGGCCGGAGGCCGTGACGCTGGCCAGCAGGGTGCCGGCGATGTCGGTGGTCTGGCCCAGGTGGCCGCTGAGCATCGCCTTGAGCTTGTCGAAGCGCCAGAAGTCCCCCGGCAGCCCCAGCTTGACCTGGGCCCAGGGCAATGCGCTGTGCTGCAGCCAGTCGAGCATCTGCGGCGCCACCTCGTACAGGCGCAGGAGCTGACGCCCGAGCATTGGCAGCAGCACCAGCAGCAAGGCCAGCAGGATCAGCCCAAACAGGCTGAAAACCAGGACCACGCCCCAGGTGCGCGACAGGCCGAGGCGCTCCAGGCGGTCCACCAGCGGGTCGCCCAGGTAGGCCAGCAACATTCCCACCAGGAAGGGTGAAAGTACCGGGTGCAGCTGGTAGAGCAGCCAACCCAGCAGGAGGAAGCCACCCAGCCAGAGCCAGCGGCGCGAATCAGTCATTTCAGGCCCTCATCCTTGCATAGCGGAATTTCCGTCCCCACTCCCAGACGTACTGGGCCCCACTGCACAGCGTCACCACCAGCACCAGCCAGGTCAGCGGCCAGCGCACCTGGCCGAAGGCCGGTACCAGGCTCAGCTCCAGCAGCAGGCAGAGCACCAGGACCATCTGCAGCAAGGTGCTCAGCTTGCCCAGCCGGCTCGGCGAGAACTCCGCCGGCCCGGCCAGCATGCGGAACAACCCGGCTCCCAGCAGGATCAGCAAGTCCCGCAACAGGACCACCAGGGTCAGCCAGAGCGGCAGGACCTGGGTGACGGTCAGGCAGATGAAGCTGGTCACCAGCAGGAGCTTGTCGGCCAAGGGATCGAAGAGCGAGCCGAAGCGGCTGGTCCAGCCGAATCGCCGGGCAAGGAACCCGTCCAGGGCGTCGGAGAAGCCCGCCACGGCGAACAGCAGCAGGGCCAGGGCATGTCGATCGGACAGCAGCAGCCCGGCAATGGGAAGAACCAGTGCCAGGCGCAGCAGGGTCAACAGGTTGGGCAACTGGTGCATGGCATCCCCGTCCCGGGCAGGCCCGCAGTGTACCCCCGCTACCAGTGGAAACGCAGCAGGTTGCTGCGCGGCACGATCTGGGGCGCCGGCGTGGCCTGCGGATCGGCGGCCGGAGCCGGAGCAGCCGGGGCTTCCGGCGGAGACTCCTGCAGACCGACCAGGGCCAGTTGGGCCCGCAATTGCTCGGGGCTGGCGTTCACACTGTACTCCAGGCGATCACCCTCGACCTTGACCAGGCGCGCGCCGAAAGGCTCCAGCAGGCGCGACAGCTCGGCGTAACGGGCCAGGTCGGCACCCTGCACTTCCAGCGCCAGAGTCTCCCCGACGCCAGCCGCCACCGCGAAGCGCGACGCCAAGCGCTGGCTCACCGAGGCCATCACCGCGTCGGCCAGGGCGGCGTTGTCGGCCGCTTCAAGGGTGCCCTGCTCGCGGCTGTCGCCCATCCAGAGGCGCCACTGGGCCTGCCACTTGCCACCGGCCTCGCTGGCGTCCACCGCCAGCAGGACGTCCGCGCCATAGCGTTCGGAGGCCTGGGCCAGGGCGCCGGGTGTGGTGGAAGTCAGCTGCTCGGGAGTCGCCAGCAGCTGCTCATTGAGGTCAGCCAGTGGCAGCCGCAGCGGCAGGCCACGGTTCTGCGCGGCCTGGCCCAGGGGTGCAGCGGCTTCCTGACCGTCGCCCACCAGATTGGCCCCCTCGGCGGAGCGGTTTAGCCACCAGGCCAGGATGACCGGGCGATTTGCGCTCCACAGTGGTACGCCAGCCTGGCGCAGGGCGCGCTCAGTGGTGACCGGGTCGAAGTCCACCACCAGTTCCTGGCCTTCATAGCCGTACTGGCTGACGAGCTGCTGCGGGTCCTTGCGCAGCGCCTCCAGGGCCGGGTTCTGCACGGCCTTGGGGTCGCCGGAAAGGCGCAACACCAGGGTATCCAGGGCGCGCACCAGCGCCT
Source organism: Pseudomonas sp. BN417 (assembly GCF_029871205.1). Taxonomy (GTDB): domain Bacteria; phylum Pseudomonadota; class Gammaproteobacteria; order Pseudomonadales; family Pseudomonadaceae; genus Metapseudomonas. Next base: position 40,909 of record NZ_SSOJ01000063.1, read on the forward strand.
GGTTGCGCTCTTCCGGCTGCTGCGAGGCGACAGGTTCGCGTACCTGGTAGAGGTCATTGACCGTTTCGGCCTGGGCCGGCAGGCCGAGCAACGACAGACAGAGCAGGAACATGGAAGCGATCAGGCGCATGACGGACTCTCTGTGGACGAACAGGTGCAGCATAGGCCGCAATCGAAGGGCTATACCTTAAACAGCCGCCTGTCCCGGGGCAACGCATGCGGTTTTTCCAGCCTTTTCAGCAAGGCCGACCGCTGCCGATGGCCGCTGCCGGGCAAGCCTGATAAAATCGCGCGCCTTCGCAAACCGGCAGCCAGACTTGCCGGTCGATCCTCGAATTTCCCCCTATAGGCCTGGATTTATGAGCAAGCAACCCTCCCTGAGCTACAAGGACGCCGGTGTAGACATCGACGCTGGTGAAGCCCTGGTCGAACGCATCAAAGGCGTGGCCAAGCGCACCGCACGCCCGGAAGTGATGGGCGGCCTGGGCGGCTTCGGCGCCCTTTGCGAAATCCCGGCCGGCTACAAGCAGCCGGTACTGGTGTCCGGCACCGACGGCGTCGGCACCAAGCTGCGCCTGGCCCTGAACCTGAACAAACACGACAGCATCGGCCAGGACCTGGTCGCCATGTGCGTCAATGACCTGGTGGTCTGCGGCGCCGAACCGCTGTTCTTCCTCGACTACTACGCCACCGGCAAGCTCAACGTCGACGTGGCCGCCACCGTGGTCACCGGCATCGGCGCCGGCTGCGAACTGGCCGGCTGCTCCCTGGTGGGCGGTGAAACCGCTGAAATGCCCGGCATGTACGAAGGCGAAGACTACGACCTGGCCGGCTTCTGCGTCGGCGTGGTGGAAAAGGCCGAGATCATCGACGGCTCCAAGGTGAGCACTGGTGACACCCTGATCGCCCTGCCCTCCTCCGGCCCGCACTCCAACGGTTACTCGCTGATCCGCAAGATCATCGAAGTCAGCGGCGCCGACATCGAGCAGGTCCAGCTCGACGGCAAGCCCCTGGCCGACCTGCTGATGGCGCCGACCCGCATCTACGTCAAGCCGCTGCTGCAGCTGATCAAGGAAACCGGTGCGGTGAAGGCCATGGCCCACATCACCGGCGGCGGCCTGCTGGATAACATCCCGCGCGTCCTGCCGGACAACGCACAAGCCGTGATCGACGTGGCCAGCTGGCAGCGTCCGGCGGTGTTCGACTGGCTGCAGGAACAAGGCAACGTCGACGAGACCGAGATGCACCGCGTGCTGAACTGTGGCGTCGGCATGGTCATCTGTGTAGCGCCGGAGCAGGCCGAAGCCTCGCTCAAGGTCCTGCGCGCCGCCGGCGAGCAACCCTGGGTCATCGGTAATATCGCCGCGGCCGCCGAAGGCGCACCGCGCGTCGTGCTGAACAACCTGAAAAACCACTGATGGTCGCACGCTGTGATGTGGTGGTGCTGATCTCTGGCTCCGGCAGCAACCTGCAGGCGCTGATCGACAGCATCACCGGTGACGACCATCCGGCACGCATCCGCGCGGTGATTTCCAACCGCGCCGATGCCTATGGCCTGGAGCGGGCCAGGAAGGCCGGCATCGACACTCGGGTGCTCGATCACAAGGCCTACGCCGACCGTGAAGCCTTCGACGGCGCGCTGATCGAGGCCATCGATGGCTTCTCCCCACACCTCGTGTTGCTGGCGGGATTCATGCGCATCCTCACGCCAGGCTTCGTGCGCCACTATCAGGGGCGCCTGCTGAACATTCACCCGTCGCTGTTGCCCAAGTACAAGGGTTTGCATACCCACCAGCGCGCGCTGGAAGCCGGCGATACGGAACATGGCTGCAGCGTGCACTTCGTCACCGAGGAACTCGATGGCGGCCCACTGGTGGTGCAGGCCCTGATCCCGGTAAAGTCGGACGACACGCCGGAAAGCCTGGCCCAGCGGGTTCATGTGCAGGAACACCATATCTATCCGTTGGCCATGCGCTGGTTTGCCGACGGCAGACTGCGCCTGGGCCCGAACGGCGCCGAACTGGATGGACAAGCGTTGCCCCCCTGCGGGCAACAACTGCGTAACTAGGAGATTCGCCAATGCGCCGCGCCTTGCTGTTGCTCCTCGCCGTCTTCACCCTGCCCGCCATGGCTGCGGAGCTGAAGCCCTTCTCGGCCAGCTACACCGCGGACTGGAAACAGTTGCCCGTCAGCGGGACCGCCGGACGCAGCCTGAAACAGCTCGACAACGGCCGCTGGGAACTGGACTTCAAGGCGTCCATGCTGGTGGCCAGCCTGAGCGAAGTGAGCACCTTCCGCGTCGAGAGTAACGCCTTCCTGCCCCTGACCTACCGCTTCAGCCGCAGCGGCCTGGGCAAGAGCAAGCAGGTGGAATTCGACTTCGACTGGGCCCAGAAGCAGATCATCGGCACCGACCGCGGCAACCAGGTGCGCCTGCCGCTGAATCGTGGCCTGCAGGACAAGTCCACCTACCAGCTGGTGCTCCAGCATGACGTCGCCGACGGCAAGAAGAGCATGAGCTACCAGGTGATCGACGGCGACGAGATCGAGACCTACGACTTCCGCGTGCTGGGCGAAGAGCGCGTGCAAACCGAGGCCGGCCTGGTGGACGCGATCAAAGTTGAGCGCGTGCGTGACCCCACCCAGAGCAGCCGCAAGACCGTGCTCTGGTTCGCCAAGGACTGGGACTTCCTGCTGGTGCGCCTGCATCAGGTGGAGAAGGACGGCAAGGAGTACCAGATCATGCTCAAGGAGGGCGAGGTTGACGGCAAACAGGTGCAAGGTCTGTCGAAGTAATGCCTCCCCCACAAGAAACCGGGCCCAGCGCCCGGTTTTTTTTTGGTTCTTCGCGGATTTTCGGGGAGGCATTGGATTCGCGCTGGATGGGCAAGATTGTCGGATAGCCATTGATTGGCGCCGTGCAGCCGGATGCTGCCCTCTCCCCCGGCCCCCGCCCTGCGCCCCGGCCTGATTGCTTCGCGCTCAGGCGCTCATCGGCACCGGAAGCGGTGCTTCCGAAAGCGTACCTCTTCGCCC
>NZ_SSOJ01000064.1 GCF_029871205.1 Pseudomonas sp. BN417
TCGCGGCATCCATGCCGCTCGTCCCCCTGCGCAACGCTTCCGCTCGGCCTGCTGACGGGGCAGCGTCGCTGCCCCACCTCTTCTGCACAGGTTCAGGCACTGACCAGGCGTCAGGATTACCGAGTCCTGTCAGGCGCGAGTCACCCCTCGCCCTCCGGGAGAGGGGCCGGGGGAGAGGGCTGTGTCAGGCCGGTGCTCAGGTCTGAAAGGTCCGTGCTAGACGCTTCTATTCGGTTCTGCAACAGCTAACGCAGACATAGCCAATGAATTCGCCCCTACAGAAGAGCAGGTGCCTCCACCGTCATTGCCACTCCAACTGCAGCTCTTCCTGCCAGGCGACGCGGACGAAATGGCTGCCGACTATTTCCTTCAGGCGTTCCAGCCCTTCGGGGGACTGGCTTTCCACGGCCAGGGTCAGGCCGTCGCCTTCGGCGCGAAGCAGGCCCAGGCCCAGGTCGAATTCGATGCGCCCCTGCTGCTCGTCGTAGCTGACGGGTACCCGGTGGGCGAAGTGCTTGCACAGGCGGTTGATGTAACGCGCCGGGGTGGCGGTGGTGACATGGGCGGAGGCGGTCAGGGTCATGGCGGGTCCTCAGTGGCCGACGGTGAAGCGTTGGCGGATGTGCTCGGGTTGTTCCAGTTCGTCGATGATGGCCACTGCGAGGTCGGCAACCGAAATGCTCGCCGGCTGTTCGCCATCCATCAGCAGCTGGTCGCCGCCGACGCGGAAGCGGCCGCTGCGCTCGCCGGGCTGCAGCAAGGCGGGCGGGGAGATGAAGGTCCAGTCCAGGGCGCTTTCCTCGCGTATCAGGTTGAGCGCCTGGCGCGCGCCCTCGGCGCCTTCCTTGTACTCGGCGGGGAAGTCCGGCGTGTCGATCAGCTGCAGGTTCGGTGCGACGTAGAGGCTACCTGCGCCGCCGACCACCAGCAGGCGCTTCACGCCAGCCTGCTTGACCCCGGCGAAAATGGCCTTGGTGCCTTCGATGAACAGTTCGCGGATCTTCGCCTCGCCCCAGCCGGGGTTGAAGGCGTGGACCACGGCGTGATGTCCTGCCACGGCCTGGGCGATGGCGGCGGCGTCATAGGCATCGGCCTTGCGTGCGGTGAGATTGGCGTGCTGGGGGAGTTTTTCCGGGTGGCGGACAATGGCGGTGACCTGGTGGCCACGCTGCAGGGCTTCGGTAAGCACAGCGGAGCCGACGAAGCCGGTGGCGCCGATCAGGGCGATTTTCATGGAGCATCTCCGAGGTGGGTTGCGGTGACGCATAATCGCTGCTGGATAATCGGTGGAAAAAGTGCCGTCAGGTGCTTTCACAATTAAGCGGGGCTTATGAATGGAACAGCTCAAGCGCATGGCGGTGTTCGCCACGGTGGTGGAGCGGGGCAGCATGGTGGCCGCCGCCGAAGTGCTGGGCATGACGGCTTCGGCGGTGAGCCAGCAGATCCGCAAGCTGGAGCAGGAAACCCAGGTCAGCCTGCTGCACCGCACCACGCGCAAGTTGACGCTGACCGAAGCCGGCGCGGTGTTCTACAAGAGTTGCGCCCAGGTGCTGGAGCTGGCGCAGCAGGCCGAGCAGCGCCTGGCAGAATTGCGCGACGCGCCGGTGGGCGAGCTGCGCATCGCCGCCCCCGTGGGCTTTTCCAACGGCATGCTGCCCGAGGCCCTGGTGCCGCTGCTGGAGGCTCATCCGGGGCTCAGCCTGCAACTGTTCTTCCACGACGAGCAGATTGACCTGGTGGAACAACGCATCGATCTCGCCATCCGCGTCGGCCGCCAGGAAGACTCCAGCCTGGTGGCCAGGCATCTGGCGGACTGGCCCGCGGTGCTCTGCTGCGCGCCGGCCTACCTGGCGCGCAGCGGGCCGATCCATCGTCCCGAGCAGTTGCTGGAGCTGGACTGGATCAGCCTCAACGGCGAGCGCCAGCAGCACCAGCTGACCTTCACCGGCCCCGGCGGCGAACAGCTGCGCCTGCGACTGGAAAGCCGGGTGGGCTGCAACAACATACTCGCCGTGCGCAGTTTCACCCTGGCGGGCTTGGGCCTGTCCCTGCAGCCGGAGCCGGAAATTCGCGAGGAACTGGCCAGCGGCCGGCTGCTGGCGCTGCTTCCGGAGTGGCAACTGGCGCCAGTCGGGCTCTACATCGTCACCCCCCGACGCGATGCCCAACCGGCCAAGGTGCGCTATGCGATCGAGGCATTGCGCCGCAGCCTGTCGCGTCGTGGATAGCCGTGGCGGGCGGCATGCCGTATAACGTCGGCCCAGTGTCCCCATTTTCCCGAGGCTGCCCGCTGCACCCGCATGAAGACCCCGAAACGCCTTGAGCCACTGCTGGAAGATGGCCTGATCGATGAAGTCCTGCGCCCGCTGATGAGCGGCAAGGAAGCCTCCGTCTACGTGGTGCGCTGCGGTAGCGAGCTGCGCTGCGCCAAGGTCTACAAGGAGGCCAACAAGCGTGGTTTCCGCCAGGCCGCCGAGTACCAGGAGGGCCGCAAGGTCCGCAACAGCCGTGACGCCCGGGCTATGGCCAAGGGCTCCAAGTACGGTCGCCGCGAGCGCGAAGATGCCTGGCAGAACGCCGAAGTGGCCGCGCTGTTCCACCTGGCCAATGCCGGAGTGCGGGTGCCAAAGCCTTATGACTTCCTCGACGGCGTGCTGCTGATGGAGCTGGTCAGCGACGGCGAGGGCGATGCCGCGCCGCGCCTGAACGACGTCGACCTGACGCCCGAGGACGCCCGCGAGTTCCACGCCTTCATGATCGGCGAGATAGTGAAGATGCTCTGCGCGGGCCTTGTTCACGGCGACCTTTCTGAATTCAACGTGCTCCTCGACCCCTACGGCCCGGTGATCATCGACCTGCCCCAGGCGGTGGATGCCGCTGGCAACAACCACGCTTTCCGCATGCTGGAACGTGATGTCGGCAACATGGCCGAGTATTTCGGACGCTTCGCCCCGGAGTTGAAGTTCACCCGGTACGCCAAGGAAATGTGGGCCCTGTTCGAGGATGGCAAGCTGACGCCCGAGAGCCAGCTCACCGGCCAGTTCGCCGAACCCGAGGACTCCGCCGACCTGGACGCCGTGATGCGCGAGATCAAGGCCGCCCTGGCCGACGAGGCGCGACGCCAGGCGGCACTGGCCGAACGCGATGCGCCGACCGAGCGGGCAGAGCCGACTCCTCCCTGGATGCTCGGCTGAGGCTGACTTGACCGGGGCGGGTCGGCGCACGATCCTTGTTCGCTGGATTTTCAGGAGATGTGCAGATGCAAGGCCAAGCCGAAGTAGTGGAATACCTCAAGGACCTGTTGCGCGGCGAACTGGCCGCCCGCGACCAGTACTTCCTGCATTCGCGGATGTACCAGGACTGGGGCTTCAACAAGCTCTTCGAGCGCATCAACCACGAGATGGAGGAGGAGACCCAGCACGCCGATGCCCTGCTGCAGCGCATCCTCTTCCTCGAAAGCACCCCGGACATGCGCCCCCGGGCCATCCATCCCGGACATACGGTGCCTGACATGCTGCGTGCCGACCTCAAGCTGGAATATGACGTGCGCGCCGCGCTGAGCAAGGGCATCACCCTGTGCGAGAAGCACAAGGACTACATGAGCCGCGACATCCTCGCCGCCCAGCTGAAGGACACCGAGGAAGACCACGCCTACTGGCTGGAGCAACAGCTTGGCCTGATCGACCGCATCGGCCTGGAGAACTACCTGCAGTCGCAGGCGTGACGGTTTCAGGTTGAACGGAAGGGCCGCGATTGCGGCCCTTTTCGCGAACGCACACAGGCAAGGGCGTGCATCCCGTAGGGTGGAAAGCGCTTTTATTTCCACCAGCGGAGCCGGGCCGAGCGCCGATGGTGGATAGAAGAACGCTATCCACCCTACACACTGCCCAGTGCGCCCCTACAGGGGTCGTTCGCCAGGCTACCCATACAGCGCCCCCACACTTTCCAATCCATCTGTATCCATACAATCCCGCGCCCGGCTGCTAGCGTGTGCCTGAGTTTCCGGAGCACACGCCATGTCCCTCCCGCACATTCTCCTGGCCCTGCTGGTCACCCTGATCTGGGGTGTCAATTTCGTGGTGATCAAGGTTGGCCTGGAGGATTTCCCACCGCTGCTGTTCTGCGCCCTGCGCTTCGCCCTGGCGGCGTTGCCGCTGTTGTTCCTGCGCGGCCCCATGCCGGCGCCCTTCTGGCGAATAGTGCAGATTGGCCTGCTGCTGGGGGTGATCAAGTTCGGCCTGCTCTTCGTTGGCATGCACCTGGGCATGCCGGCCGGGCTGTCGTCGCTGGTGCTGCAGAGCCAGGTGTTCTTCACCATACTGATCGCCGCGCTGTTCCTCGGTGAGCGGCCCAGCCGCCGGGGGCTGTTCGGCTTGCTGCTGGCGGCGTGCGGGCTGGTGCTGATCGGCCTCGGCCGGCCACTGGGCGACAGCCTGCTGGCCTTCATGCTGGTGATCGCGGCGGCACTGGCCTGGGCCTTCGCCAATATCGCCACCAAGCGCAGCGGCGCCAAGGACATGCTGCGGCTGATCTGCTGGGTGAGCCTGATTCCACCGCTGCCCCTGCTGGTGTTGTCCTATGTCTTCGAGGGACCGGAAGCCATTGGCGTGGCACTGGCCCATCCCAGTTGGGGCGGCATCGGCGCGCTGGTCTATATCGCCTTCCTCGCCACCACCGTGGGTTTCGGCCTGTGGAGTTTCCTGCTGCAGCGCTACCCGGCCAGCCTGGTGACGCCTTTCGCCCTGGCGGTGCCGGTGTCGGGCCTGCTCTCGGGCTGGCTGCTGCTGGGCGAACAGCTCAGCGCCACCGGTTGGATGGCCTGTGTGCTGGTATTCATCGGCCTGGCGATCACGGTGCTGCCCAAGGGGCTGCTCGGCCGCGCCTTCAGTGGCAGCCGCCGCCTGACTCCAGATCCCTGAGGATCGGGCAGTCGGGCCGTTGGTCACCCTGGCAGTGCTCCATCAGCTCTTGCAGGGTGTCGCGCAGGCCGGCCAGCTCGGCGATCTTGCGGTTCAGTTCGTCGATATGGTCACGGGCCAGGGCCTTCACATCGGCGCTGGCGCGCTGGCGGTCCTGCCAGAGCTGCAGCAGCTTGCCGACTTCTTCCAGCGAGAAGCCCAGGTCCCGCGAACGCTTGATGAAGGCCAGGGTGTGCAGGTCCTGGGCGCTGTACTGGCGATAGCCGCTGTCGCTGCGCCCGGCCGCCGGCAGCAGGCCGATGCCTTCGTAGTAGCGGATCATCTTTGCGGTTAGCCCGCTTTGCTTCGCGGCCTGGCCGATGTTCATACGCATTTCCTCTAATCGTTGGGCGCCTCTTCGGCGCGCTTGGCGAATGAATTCGCCCCTACAGCGAAGCTTCGCCAGCAAGCTGGCTCCTACAAGATGGATCGCGCTATTCGTCCGGCTTCCAGGTCTTCAGCAGCAGCGCGTTGCTCACCACGCTGACGCTGGACAGCGCCATGGCCGCGCCCGCCACCACCGGGCTGAGCAGGCCGGCGGCGGCCAGGGGGATGCCGATCAGGTTGTAGATGAAGGCCCAGAACAGGTTCTGGCGGATCTTCGCATAGGTGCGCCGGGAGATATCCAGCGCCGCCGGCACCAGCCGCGGGTCGCCGCGCATCAGGGTGATGCCCGCGGCATGCATGGCCACGTCGGTGCCGCCGCCCATGGCGATGCCGACGTCTGCGGCGGCCAGGGCCGGGGCGTCGTTGATACCGTCGCCGACCATGGCCACCACCGCGCCGTCCGCCTTGAGCGCCGCCACAGTGGCGGCCTTGTCCGCCGGCAGCACTTCGGCATGGACCGACTCGATGCCCAGGGCCTCGGCCACCACCCGCGCGCTGCCGCGGTTGTCGCCGGTGATCAGGTGGCTGTGGATATCCCGTTCGCGCAAGGTCTGCACGGCATCGGCAGCGCCCGGCTTCAAGGTGTCGCCGAAGGCGAAGAGACCGAGTACGCGCCGCTGCGGTTCCAGTTCCAGCAGCCAGGACAGGGTCCGGCCTTCGGCTTCCCAGGCGGCGGCATTCGTCCCCAGTTCGCCACTCGGCAGGCCTTGCTCGTCCAGCAGACGACGGTTGCCCAGGGCCAGCAGACGCTCACCCACCTGGCCCTGGATGCCGCGCCCGGCCAGGGCCTGGCTGGCATCCACGGCAGGGACTTGCAGATCGCGCTCGGCACAGGCGTCCAGCACGGCCTTGGCCAAGGGGTGTTCGCTGCCGCGCTGCAAGGCGCCGGCCAGTTGCAGCAGCTCGGCATCGCTGCCCGTGGCGGCGGCCAGATGGGCGATGCGCGGGCTACCGGAGGTCAGGGTACCGGTCTTGTCGAAGGCCACGGCCTGCACGGCATGGGCCACTTCCAGGGCTTCGGCGTCCTTGATCAGGATGCCGTGGCGCGCGGCGACGCCGGTGCCGGCCATGATGGCGGTGGGGGTGGCCAGGCCGAGGGCGCAAGGGCAGGCGATCACCAGCACGGCAACGGCATTGATCAGCGCCGTCTCGATGCCGGCGCCGGCCAGCAGCCAGACAACCAGGGTGGCGAGGGCAATCAGCAGCACCGCGGGGACGAACACTTGGCTGACCCGGTCGACCAGCTTCTGGATCGGCGCCTTGGCCGCCTGGGCGTCTTCCACCAGGCGGATGATCCGCGCCAGCACGGTTTCACCACCGAGGGCGGTAGTGCGTACCAGCAGGCGGCCTTCGCCATTGATGGCGCCAGCGGTGACGCGGTCGCCGGGCTGCTTGGGCACCGGCAGGCTTTCACCGCTGATCAGGGCTTCGTCGGCATGGCTCTGGCCTTCGCTCACCTCGCCGTCGGCGGGGAAGCGCTCGCCGGGCATGACCACCAGCAGGTCCCCCAGTTGCAGGGCAGCGATGGCGACTTCTTCCTCGCGGCCATCGCGCAGGCGGGTGGCGCGTTCCGGGCGCAGGGCTTCCAGGGCGCGGATGGCGGCACTGGTCTGGCGCTTGGCGCGGCTTTCCAGGTACTTGCCCAGCAGCACCAGGGCGATCACCACGGCCGAGGCTTCGAAGTAGAGGTGCGGCATCTGGCCGGGTTGCGCCGCCCACCACTGGTAGAGGCTGAGGCCGTAGCCGGCGCTGGTGCCGATGGCCACCAGCAGGTCCATGTTGCCGGCGCCGGCCTTCACCGCCTTCCAGGCGGCGCGGTAGAAGCGCGCGCCGAGGATGAACTGCACAGGAGTGGCCAGGGCGAACTGCGCCCAGGCCGGCAGCATCCAGTGCAGGCCGAACCATTCCAGCAGCATCGGCACCACCAGGGGCAGGGCCAGGACGAGGGCCAGCAACACCGCCCAGCGCTCACGCTGCAGGCGGGCGGCGGCGTCATCGACTGGCGGCCGGTCTTCGTCGATCAGGCTGGCCGAGTAGCCGGCGGCTTCCACGGCCTGGATCAGGCTGGCGCTGTCGGGCTGGCCGAAGAGATTCAGGTGGGCGCGCTCGCTGGCCAGGTTCACCGTCACCTCGGCGACTCCCGGCACCTTACGCAGGGCGCGCTCGACGCGGCCGGCGCAGCTGGCGCAGGTCATGCCGCCGATGGCCAGTTCCAGGCGCTGGGCCGGTACCTGGTAGCCGGCCGCTTCGACGGCCGCCACCAGGGCCGGCAGGCTGTCGCCGGGCGCCTGGACGCGGGCCTGTTCGGTGGCCAGGTTGACGCTGGCGGCCTGTACCCCCGGCACCTTGGCCAGGGCACGCTCGACGCGGCCGGCGCAGCTGGCGCAGGTCATCCCGGTGATGGGCAGGTCGAAAGCGGTTGGGTTGGTCATGGCTGATCCTCCTTGGTCTGCGCCTAGGATCAACCTTGACACGAGGGTAAGGTCAAGTGCCTCACTGCGCGGCGGTGGTCGGTACCAGGTAGAGGCCTTCGGTGCTTTGCGCCAGCCGGTACTTGCGCACCTCGCCGGCCATCAGGGTGATGGACTGCTGGCGGAACTGCTCGATGCCCGGCTTGCAGCGGCCGGGGCCGAGCAGGCTGAGGCGGATCGACAGCGGCCCTGGCGGCAGGTTGAAGGACACCACCTGGCCCTGCACCAGGCGCGCGGCCAACTGGTCTTCCAGGTACAGGCCGACGTCGCAGGCGGTCGCGAGTTCGAGGCGCTCGCGGGAGATGATCAGCACGCTGTAGTCGATGGAGGGCTGGGCCGCGGCCAGCAGCGGTATGGCGAGCAGGGCGAGGAGGGTAGGGCGCAGGCCATGCATGGCGGATATCTCCCGCAGGGTGGGCAGATTCCAGTGTAGGAGGCCCCATTGACCTTGCCATGGTGGCAAGGATGACACTTGCCCCAGGTTCCATTCAAAGGAGATCGACCATGCAGGTATTCAAGGTTCAAGGCATGTCCTGCGGACATTGCATCCGTGCCATCACCCAGGCCGTCCAGGCCCGCGACCAGGCCGCCGACGTGCAGGTGGACCTGGCGGCAGGCGAAGTGCGGGTGGCCAGCCGGCTGGCGCAAGAGCAGGTGCTGGAGGCGATCCGGGAGGAGGGATATCAGGCCGAGGCGGCCTGAGGCCGACAGCGGTTGAGAACCTTTTGTAGGGTGGATCACGCTTCATCGATCCACCATCGGAGTTCGACAGGGTCTCGATTGGTGGACAGATAAAGCGCTGTCCACCCTACGAACGATGTCCCCCGATTGTGGGAGCGATTTCAATCGCGAATGAATTCGCTCCCACAAGTTGGGCCCGCAGTCAGTCCCAATCCTTCACCAGCCCGCGGAACAGCGCATCCACCATGGGCTCGGCATCCGTCAGCGGATCGAACAGGGTCGGGTCGCGGGTCCAGTCACTGAACAGCCCGATCACCAGGCCATGCACCGCCCGGGACGCCTGCAGGGGCGTGATGCCCGGGCGCAGGCGTGCGCTGCAGGCGGGGCGGTCGAACAACTGTTCGCAGAGCTGGATGAACTGATCGACGAAGGCGTAGTGGCGCTCTTCGGCCTCACGCAGCTCCTCGGTGAACTCGCAGCGGTGCAGCAGGATGTTGAAGATGCGCTTGCGCTGCTCATCCCGCGCCAGGTTGATGATGGCCTCCAGGCAGAGGTCGCGCAGCGCCAGCATCGGGTTCTGGCTGCCGCAGCCGCCCAGGCGGTCGATCATCTGCTCCTGGGGCAGGCGCACCTGGGACAGCATCTCGTGGAACAGGTGGGCCTTGTTCTCGAAATGCCAGTAGACCGCGCCACGGGTCACTCCGGCGGCGCGGGCGATCTGTTCGAGGGAGGTGTGGGCCACGCCATTCTCGAGGAACAGGTGCTCGGCGGCGGCAAGTATCGCGCCACGGGTTTTCTCGGCTTCTTCTTTCGTTCTGCGCATAGCAGTTGGGCTAATACTGTCTAGGCTTCTTGTTTGGGGAACGGAGTGTACCGATTTTGCTCGGGGAACAACCGTTTACAGACAAATATGAATGTATGAAGCAGTCTGCTTCACTTGCCCCTTCGGCACCGTATGGAGACACCCTATGCCGTTTGCTTGCCGCTTTCCCTTCAGCCTTGCACTTTTCGCCGCATGCGCCAGTTTCGTGGGCGTCGCCGGCGCCGCCGATGCGCCGAGCGGCGCGCCGCCGGCTCCGGAGGTGATGGTGGAGACCGCCAAGTCCGCCCCGTTGCCACTGGTCCTGGAGTACGCCGGGCGCACCGCGGGCTTTCGCGAGGTGGAAGTGCGGGCCCAGGTGAGCGGCATCCTCCAGCAGCGCACCTACCTGGAAGGCAGCAAGGTCAAGCAGGGGCAGGTGCTGTTCCGCATCGACCCGCGCACCTACGAAGCGGCCCTGGCACGGGCCAAGGGCTCGCTGGCCCAGGAGCAGGCGCGTTACCGGCAGACCGAGCGTGACCTCAAGCGTACCCGCGAGCTGCAGAAGAAGGGCTTTGCCAGCGAAAGCGAGCTGGATAACGCGATTTCCAACTTCGAACAGAGCAAGGCCAACGTCGAGGCCGCCCAGGCCGAGGTGAAGGCGCGGCAGATCGACCTCGACTACACCACGGTGGAGGCTCCCATCTCGGGCATGACCAGCAAGGAAACCCGCTCCGAGGGAAGCCTGGTGGTGGCCGGGGACCCCAATGGCAGCCTGCTCACCCAACTCACCCAGCTCGACCCCATCTATGTGAACTTCGCCTACCCGGACACCGAGGCGGAGCGTCTGCGCGACGGCGTGAAGAACGGCAGGATCGAACTGCCGCCGGACGGCCTGCTCAGCGCCGACCTGAAGTTCGGCGATGGCTCCACCTACCCGCTCTCCGGCCGCGTGGACTTCACCGACAGCTTCGTCAACACCGGCACCGGCACCGTCAGCGCACGGGCCGTGGTGCCCAACCCGGAGCAGAAACTGCTCCCCGGCATGTTCGTGCGAGTGCTGGTGAAGGGCTTCACCCGGCCCCAGGCCATCACCCTGCCGGAGCGCGCCCTGGCCCAGGGGCCGCGCGGCACCTTCGTCTACGTGGTGGACAAGGACGGCATGGCGCGGGTGCGCCAGGTCAAGACCGGCGATACCCGCGACGGCCGCTGGGTGATCGAATCCGGCGTCAGCGCCGGTGACCGGGTGATAGTCGAAGGCCTGCCCAAGGTGCGTCCCGATTCTCCGGTGAAAGCGGTGGAGGCCAGCAAGGCTCCCGCCGATAAAACCGCCAAACAGTCCTGAAGGAGCGCTTGCCGTGATCTCGCGCTTCTTTATCGACAGACCCGTCTTCGCCGCGGTCATCTCCATCATCATCGTGCTCGCCGGCCTTGCCGCCATGCGCGCGCTGCCGATCGCCCAGTACCCGGAAATCCTCCCGCCGCAGGTATCGGTCACCGCCGTCTACCCGGGCGCCAGCTCGCAGGTGATCGCGGAAACCGTCGCCGCGCCCCTGGAGCAGGAAATCAACGGCGTCGAGGGCATGATCTACCAGCTGTCCAACTCCGACAGCAGCGGCGCCATGAGCCTGACCGTGTACTTCGAGGTGGGCAGGGACCCGGACCAGGCCACCATCGACGTCAACAACAAGGTCCAGGCCGCCCTGGCCAAGCTGCCGGAAGAGGTGCGCCGGCAGGGCGTGAAGGTGGAGAAGAAATCCTCCGACATCCTCCAGGTGGTCACCCTCTATTCGCCGGACAACTCCCGCGACCCGATCTTCATCAGCAACTATGCGCTGATCAACGTGATCGACGAGCTCAAGCGGATCCCCGGCGTGGGTGATGCCAGCCAGTTCGGCTCCAAGGACTACTCCATGCGCATCTGGCTGCGCCCGGACAAGCTGGCGCAGTACGATCTCACGCCCACCGATGTGGTCAACGCCATTCGCGAGCAGAACTCCCAGTTCGCTGCCGGCAGTTTCGGCCAGCAGCCGCTGAACCAGCCCCAGGATTTCACCTACACGGTGACCACCCAGGGCCGCTTCACCGATCCCAAGGAATTCGAGGGCGTCATCCTGCGTTCCGATGCCACCGGCGCGAGCCTGCTGCTGAAAGACGTGGCGCGGGTCGAACTGGGGGCGCAGGACTACTCCCTGATGACCTCCCTCAACGGCCAGCAGAACGCCGCCTTCGGCATCTACCTGCAGCCGGGGGCCAACGCCCTGGATACCGCCGAGGCGGTGAAGTCGACCATGGAGAGGTTGGCCAAGCGCTTCCCGGAAGGCATCACCTACAAGATCCCCTACGACACCACCAAATTCGTCGAAGTCTCCATCGAGGAGGTTATCCACACCTTCTTCGAGGCCCTGGTGCTGGTGGTGTTGGTGGTCTTCATCTTCCTGCAGAACTGGCGCGCCACCCTGATTCCGGTGCTGGCGATCCCGGTGTCGCTGATCGGCACCTTCGCCGGCATGTACATGCTCGGCTTCTCCATCAACCTGCTGACGTTGTTCGGCATGGTGCTGGCCATCGGCATCGTGGTCGACGACGCCATCGTGGTGATCGAAAACGTCGAGCGGGTGATGGCGACCAAGAAGATCGGCCCACGCGAGGCGGCGATCGAGGCCATGGAAGAGGTCACCGGCCCCATCATCGCCATCGTCCTGGTGCTCTGCGCGGTGTTCATCCCGGTGGGCTTCCTCGGAGGCCTGGCGGGGC
Organism: Pseudomonas sp. BN417; assembly: GCF_029871205.1. Lineage (GTDB taxonomy): Bacteria > Pseudomonadota > Gammaproteobacteria > Pseudomonadales > Pseudomonadaceae > Metapseudomonas. The sequence goes on from NZ_SSOJ01000064.1 coordinate 12,054, forward strand.
AGATGTACCAGCAGTTCGCGATCACCATCGCAGTGTCCGTGGTGATTTCCGGCATCGTCGCGCTGACCCTGTCGCCGGCACTTTGCGCCCTGATGCTCAAGCCGACCCACGGCACGCCGGCGGCCCCGTTCCGCTGGTTCAACACCTTCTTCGATCGTATGACCTCGGGCTACGGCGCCGGGGTGCAGTTCTTCCTCAAGCGCGCGCTGATCGGCCTCGTGCTGTTCGGCGGGATGATCGCCCTGATGGTCATCCTCTTCGGCCGCGTGCCCGGTGCCCTGGTGCCGGACGAGGACCAGGGCTATGTGCTCAACGCCTACTTCCTGCCGCCAGCCGCCTCGCTGACCCGCACCGAGGAAGTCACCGGCGCGGTCAGCGATCAGCTGTTGAAGCACCCGGCAGTGCAGGACGTCGTGACCTTCGCCGGTTTCGACATCCTCACCTTCGGCACCCGCAGCAACGCCGGCGTGTCCTTCGTGCCACTGAAGGACTGGAGCGAACGCACCACGCCCGAACTGGACGCACGCAACCTGACCCACAACTTCATGGCCATGGGCGCCGGGCAGAAGGACGCCATTGTGCTGTCCTTCAACCCGCCGCCTATCACCGGCATGAGTACCACCGGCGGCTTCGAGTCCTATATCCAGGACCGCAGCGGCGGCACCGTGCAACAGTTGGAAGAGGTGGTGCAGAAGTTCGTTGCCGCGGCCTCCAAGCGACCCGAGCTGGCGGGGGTCAACACCACCTTCAACGCCAACGTGCCGCAGTACTACATCGACCTCGACCGCACCAAGGCACGCGCCCTGGGTGTGGCGATCAACGATGTCTTCACGGCTATGCAGTCCACCTTCGGCAGCTACTACGTCAACGACTTCACCCTCTATGGGCGCACCTGGCAGGTGAGCCTGCAGTCGGAGCCGGAGTTCCGCCGCAAGCCGGATGACCTCAGCCAGGTCTACGTGCGTTCAGCCAGCGCCGACCTGGTGCCGCTGTCGTCCCTGGTGCGGGTGGAACGCATCCTCGGACCGGACTCCTATGCCCGCTTCAACGTCTATCCGGCGGCCAAGATCCTCGGCGGCCCGGCGCCGGGCTACAGCTCCGGCCAGGCGCTGGAGGCCATGCAGGAAGTGGCGGACCAGGTGCTGGGCGAGGACTACAGCCTCGGCTGGATCGGTTCGGCCTACCAGGAGCTGGCCTCCCACGGTTCGGGCAGCATCGCCTTCGTCTTCGGCCTGATCATGGTGTTCCTCATCCTCGCCGCCCAGTACGAGCGCTGGACCCTGCCGCTGGCGGTGGTCACCGCGGTGCCCTTCGCGGTGTTCGGCGCCATCCTCGCCGTGTGGCTGCGCGGGATCCAGAACGACGTGTACTTCCAGGTCGGCCTGGTGACCCTGATCGGCCTGGGGGCGAAGAACGCCATCCTGATCGTCGAGTTCGCCGTGCTCTGCCGCGAACAGGGCATGGGTCCGGTGGAGGCGGCGCTGGAAGCGGCCAAGCTGCGCTTCCGCCCGATCGTCATGACCTCGCTGGCCTTCATCCTCGGTTGCGTGCCTCTGGCCATCAGCTCCGGCGCGGGCTCGGCGAGCCGCCACTCGATCGGCACCGGGGTGATCGGCGGGATGCTCGCCGCGACCGTACTGGCGACCTTCCTCATCCCCATGTTCTTCATGTTGGTGGAGAAGTCCTCGGACTGGCTGGAACGCAGGAAGGCGCCCAAGACCGAGCAGGCCCATGAGGGGTAGGGGGGCCTGTGGGGGCCTCTCATTGTGGGGGCGAATTCATTCGCTGATGGGCGCGCAGCGCCCACCTTCGGGCTCCAGTGCCGGACCTGCCGGTCCGGTCAGCGAATGAATTCGCCCCCACAGAAGAGCAGTTCCTCCACGATCCCAACCACTACCCCTGCTAGTATCTGGCGCCGTATCCGCAAGGGATGGCGCCAGCCTCGACCATGACGTTCCGTATCCTCCTGCTCCTCGGCGCGCTCAGCGCCTTCGGCCCCATGGCCGTCGACTTCTACCTGCCCAGCTTCCCGGCCATCGCCATTTCGTTCGGCACCGATGTGGAACACGTGCAGCTCACCCTGGCGTCTTACTTCGTCGGCCTGGCTTTCGGGCAACTGGTCTACGGCCCGCTGGCGGATCGCTTCGGTCGCCGCCCGCCGTTGCTGCTCGGGGTGACCATCTTCACCCTGGCCTCGGTGGCCTGCACACTGGCGCCCAGCCTGGAATGGCTGATCGGCGCGCGCTTCGTCCAGGCCCTGGGCGGCTGTGCCGGGATGGTGGTGTCACGGGCCGTGGTGCGCGACCTGTGCGACCCCATCGCCTCGGCCAAGGCCTTCTCGCAACTGATGCTGGTGATGGGACTGGCGCCAATCCTGGCGCCTCTCGGCGGGGGCTTGCTGCTGGAGCTGTTCGGTTGGCAATCGATCTTCTGGGGCCTGACGCTGTTCAGCGCCCTGGTGTTGCTGGGCGTCGCCGCCTGGCTGCCGGAAACCCTTTCCGACGTGACCCCGCGCGCGCCCCTGCGTGGCGCCATGGGGCAGTACCGGCGGCTGTTCGGCGACTGGCAGTTCCTCGCCTACGGCATGACCGGCGGCCTGGCCATCGCCGGGATGTTCGCCTACATCGCCGGCTCGCCCTTCGTCTTCATCCAGCTCTACGGCGTGCCGCCGGAGCATTACGGCTGGCTATTCGGCAGCAATGCGGCGGGCTTCATCCTGGTGGCGCAGGTCAATGCCTGGCTGTTGCGCCATCGCGGGCCGGCCTTCTGGATGCGGCGAGTGATCTGGGTCTACCTGATTTGCGCGTTGGCGCTGCTGGTGGTCTCCAGCTTGCGCACCGAGGCGCTATGGCCGCTGTTGCTGCCGCTGTTCGGCTGCATCGCCAGCCTGGGCTGCATCCTGCCCAACGCCTCGGCCTGCGCCATGGCCGGACAGGGCCACAACGCCGGGAGTGCCTCGGCACTGATGGGTAGCCTGCAATTTACTGTGGCGGCGGGAGCCGCCGCGCTGGTGGGGGCGCTGCACGATGGCAGCGCCATGCCCCTGGCCCTGGTCATCAGCCTGTGCGGCTGCGCGGCTGTTGCCTGTGCGCTGCTGACCTGGCGCCTGGACCGCCATGGCCAGGCACCCCTGGGCTAACTCGCGATTCGTCGTGACCACTCGGACAATGCATGGGGCGCCTTCAGGCGCTCCTCGAGAACGCTGACGAATCGGCGTGCTTCGGCTTCGCTACGGAAGCTCACCGCGTGCTGGTCCAGGCAGACTTGCCAGCTGGCACCCTGTGGGGTGCTGGTCGGGCGAACGAGAATTTTCACCTCTGTCATCTCCCTATCGTTTGGGGCGGGAGCTTGAGTGTAGACCTGCCCAAATGACAGGAAATGACCTCGATCAATGAGCCGACTGATGGTCGGCAACGGTCCGGTTTCAGGCCTGGCCACCGTCCGAGGATTGACCTTCCGGCGTGGGCCGGCCGAGGCGTTCGAGCAATTGCTGGTAGCGATTTTCGCTTTGTCGAAGGGCATCCCGGGCGGACTTCAGGGCGCTGAAGTCGATGTCCACGCAGTAGAGCTCCAACTGGTTGTGCAGGTTGCGCAGGATCAGGTGGCTGGAGAACACCGTGACCGGACTGCCATCGCGACGCTGCAGGGTCAGCTCGCTGGCGGGAATGGCCGGCCCGCCGATCATCCAGTTGCTGATGTCGGCGACCACCTGCTCGCGCATGGCCGGCGGGATGATCAGCTCCTCCAGGTGCCGACCCATGGCCTGGTCGACGCTGTAGCCGTAGAGCTGCTCGCTGGCGTGGTTCCAGTAGATCACCCGGCGCTGACGGTCGTAGCCTTGCACGGCGATGCGCGGCGTTTGCTCGAACAGCTGGCGGAAGCGCTGCTCGCTCTCGCGTAACGCCTCTTCGTCGCGCTTCTGTCCACTGATGTTCTGCACCGTGCCGAAGGCGCGGCCGTCCGGCTGGATCTCGCCGCGCAGCGCCAGCCAGACCGGTTGCTGGTCGTTGGGCCGATTCAGCCTCGCGTTCACGGCCAGTGCGCCGCCTTGCGCGAGCAGCGCCTCCAGGCCGCGCTGAACGCCCATGCGGTCGGCCGGATAGAGACGATTCAGCAGACCTTCCAGGCTGTCCTGCGTGCCGCATTCGAGGATGCGCTGCGCGCCCGGGCTCCAGGCGAAACCCCGGTCATACTCCCAGTTGCCCAGGGTGGCGTCGCGCTGGGCCTGGTCCAGTTGCAGGCTGGTGCGCCGCAACCCCTGGCGCAGGTGCTCACGGCCCAGGCGGTGACGGCGTTCGAGAAAGAAGATCAGCAGGCCGCTGAACAGGACCAGGCCGAATACACTCAGGGAGCCCGAACCCCAGGCGAGGAGCCAGGCGCCAGCGCAGAACAGATAAAGGCCCGCCCTTATGGCGGGCCGGGCGAGGGTGGGATGCATCCTGGACCCCGGCGAATCGGAAGCGGAGCGATGCGGCGCGGCCGGCCGCTGGCGAAACCAGAAGAAGTCTAGTCCCTTCGTACTTCCGTACCGAACCGTTCGCCCGAGCATCCGCTCGCTGGTCAGGGGAGGGCGGTACCTATCGCAAACCAATGCCCGCACAAGCCGTAGGATGGGTGGAGCGAAGCGATACCCATGGGGTGCTGATCGATGGGTATCGCAGGGGCTCGCGGAACGCCGCCCGACCCATTCCACGAGGCTTGGGCGGAGCCGGTTGGCCCGGCGTCAGGCAAACCCCTCCAGCACTATCTTGCCCTTGGCCTTGCCACTCTCCAGCAGGGCATGGGCGCGGCGCAGGTTGGCGGCATTGATGCTGCCGAAGTGCTCGCCCACCGTGGTCTTCAGCACGCCGGCGTCGATCAGCTGGCTGACCCGCTCCAGCAGGCGATGCTGTTCGAGGATATCCGCGGTCTGGAACATCGAGCGGGTATACATGAACTCCCAGTGCAGCGACAGGCTCTTGCGCTTGAGCTTGGTCACGTCCAGCGACGCCGGGTCGTCGATCAGGCCGAGGCGGCCCTGGGGCGCCAGGGCCTCCACCAGCTCGTCGAGGTGCTGGTCGGTCTGGGTCAGGCTGGCGACGTGGGTCACGCTGGGCAGTCCGGCGCGGCGCAGCTCCTCGGCCAGGGGCTTGCTGTGGTCCAGCACATGGTGGGCGCCCAGTTCGCGCACCCAGGCCTGGGTTTCCGGGCGCGAGGCGGTGCCGATCACGGGCAGGCCGGTGAGCTGGCGAGCCAGTTGCACCAGGATCGAACCCACGCCGCCGGCGGCGCCCACCACCAGCAGGCTCTGGTCCTGGCCGTCCTCACCTTCGACTATCTGCAGGCGGTCGAAGAGCAGTTCCCAGGCGGTGATGGAGGTCAACGGCAGGGCGGCCGCCGCGGCGAAGTCCAGGCTCTTCGGCATGTGCCCGACTATGCGCTCGTCCACCCGGTGGCGCTCGGCGTTGCCGCCCTGGCGGGTCAGGTCGCCGGCGTAGAACACCCGGTCGCCGGGCTGGAACAGGCTTACCTCGCTACCCACCGCCTTGACCACCCCAGCCACGTCCCAGCCCAGCACCTTTGGCTGGCCGGCCTCTGGCGCGGCGTTACGGCGCACCTTGGTGTCCACCGGGTTGACCGAGATGGCGCGGACTTCCACCAGCAGGTCGCGCGGGCCCGGCTGCGGTTCCGGCAGGACGATGTCCTGCAGCGCTTCGGGATGGTCGATGGGCAGGTTCTGGAAATAGGCGACGGCTTTCATCTGGATTCTCCGCTTGGGGCTGATGGGGGCGCATGGTCGGTTATTTCGCAGGCGAGAAAAATCAGCTAGAAAATGACAGTCTTTCAAAGGATTTTTGAAAATGCTGCGCCTCGACGACCTCGCCCTGTTCGTCAGTACCGCCGACCACGGTAGCCTCTCGGCGGCCGCGCGCAAGCTGGACGTTTCGCCGGCCGTGGCCAGCGCCGCACTCAAACGCCTGGAGCGGCAACTGGACGTGCGCCTCTTCGCGCGTTCCACCCGCAGCCTGCGCCTGACCCCCGAGGGCGAGCAGTTCCTCGCCCATGCGCGCAATGCCCTCGAGAGCCTTGCGGAGGGCCAGCGCCAGCTGGCCGGTGGCCGCGACGACATAGCCGGCGTATTGCAGCTGTCGGCACCCTCGGACTTCGGCCGCAACGTGCTGCTGCCCTGGCTCGACGAGTTCCAGCGCGAACACCCGAGGCTCAGCCTGCGCCTGCAGCTGAGCGACCGTGTCGCCGACCTGTTCCGCCAGTCCGTGGACATCGCCATCCGCTACGGCGAGCCCGAGGACTCCAGCCTGGTGGCGCTGCCCCTGGCCGCCGCCAACCGCCGGGTACTCTGCGCCTCGTCCGGCTATTTCGCCCGCCATGGACGGCCAAGCCAGCCGGAGGACCTGGCCGCGCACAACTGCCTGCTCTACCAGCTCGGCGGGCGCGTCCACGACCGCTGGAGCTTCAGCCAGGGTCGCCGCGAGCAGGTGGTGACAGTCGCCGGCAACCGCGCCTGCGACGATGCGGATGTGGTCCGCCGCTGGGCCCTGGCCGGGCAGGGGCTGACCTACAAATCCTGGCTGGACGTGGCCGGCGACATCCAGGCCGGACGCCTGGAATTGGCCCTGCCACAGTACCGCGGCGAGGCCACCCCGCTGAACCTGATCTGCGCTCACCGGGCCCAGCTGAGCAAGCCGGTGCGCCTGCTCCGCGAGTTCGTCCAGGCGCGCTGCGCCATGCTGCTCCTTGGCGCGCCATGGGCCTGAGTGTCGGTCACGGGAAATCCGGCGCCTGATCGTCGAATTGCTCGGGCCCGAGGTTCCGCTATCGTCTGTCTAAGCCGTGGCCTGCGTGGAGACCCTCGTGGCTGACTTGTGTCCGACTTGCCTGAACCCTGCCGGGCCATTGCCTGGCGCTCGCCTTGGGAGGCTTGGCTGATGCCCCGTCCCCGCGAGCCCGGTAACTTCCTGTCCACACTGCTGTTGCTTTTCGCCAGCTACCTGCTGCTGGCCCTCGGTGCTGTCTGGCTATCGCGCCAACCCGACAGCATCGCCACCCTCTGGTACGCCAACGCCTTCACCGTCGCCTTGCTCTGGGACCAGCCGCTGCGCCGCTGGGCCGCGCTGCTGGGGGTGGCGATGCTGGCCAATCTGCTGGCCAACCTGGCCTTCGGTGATGGCCTGATCCTGGCGGCCAGCTTCACTCCGCCCAACCTGCTGGAAGTGGGTATGGCCGCGGCGCTGCTGCGGGTCAGCGGCGCCGCCCGGCGAATGAACGAAAGCCCCGGCGCCTTCCTCCAGTTCATCTTCTTCGGCGCCCTCCTACCGCCGCTGGTGGGTGCCAGTCTGGGCGCCAGCATCCTCGCCTGGCAGGGGCTGGACTCCTTCGAGCGCGGCTGGCTGTTCTGGGTCGAGGGCTCCATGCTCGGGGCCGTCTCGGTAATGCCCCTGGCCGTGTGGCTGCGCCAGAATGGCTGGTGGGAGCTGCTCGGTGAACGACGCCGTCGCGAGCTGCTGGTCTATGGCGCGGTGGTGCTGCTGGTTACCCCCGTTTCCCTGCTGCTGCTGCCGTTCCCCTTCGTCTACCTGTCCCTGCCGCTGATGATCGCCGCCGTGCGCCTGACCTTCGCCAGCACCGCGGTGCTGGTGGCCCTGGCCTCGGTCTGCGGCGGCCTGATCATCGCCCTCGGCCTGCTCGATGCCCACGCCCCGGACCAGGGCTGGCGTGATCTGCTGACCTACCTGCCGTTGCTCCTGGCGCTGTTGCCGGCCCTGCTGTTGGCCTCGGCCGTGGAACAGCTGCGCAAGCGCCGGCGCGAGCTGACCGCCAGCGAGACGCGCTTTCGCGACGCCATGGACCACTCCGCCATCGGCATGGCCCTGGTGAGCCTGGATGGGCGCTGGCAGCGGGTGAACCGTGCCCTCTGCGAGATGCTCGGCTATGGCGAAGACGAGCTGTCCAGCCTGGGTTTCCAGGACGTCACCCACCCCGACGACCTGGCCGGCGACCAGGCGCTGGTGGACGAGATTCTCGCCGGGCGGCGCCACAGCTACCGCCTGGAGAAGCGCTACCTGCACAAGAGCGGAAGGGTGATCTGGGGCCTGTTGGCGGTCTCCCTGGTGCGTGACCACGAAGGTGAGCCGCTCTACTTCATCTCGCAGATCGAGGACATCGACCGCCGCAAACGCGCCGAGGAGCGCGAGACGGAACTGGCGCGGCGCTACTCGGTGGCCACCGAGGCCAGCGGCGTCGGCGTCTGGGAGTGGGACCTGGCCAGCGACCGGCTGCTCTGGGACGAGGGCATGTACCGCCTCTACGGCCGTGCCGATGGCTCGGGCGAACTGTCCTATGCCGAGTGGCACGCCCACCTGCATCCCGAGGACGCCGAACGGGCCGAGCGCGAGGTGATGGCCGCGCGCGATGGCAAGGGCCGGCTCGATATCGAGTTCCGCATCCGCCGCGCCGACGGCGCCCAGCGGGTGATCAAGGGCCACGCGCGGCTGGTCTGCGACGCCGCCGGCAGACCATTGCGCCTGGTGGGTACCAACTGGGACGTCAGCGAACTGCGCCAGTTGGCCGAGCGCTTGCACGACGAGCGCGAGCGCCTGCAGGTGACCCTCGATGCCATCGGTGACGGCGTGATCACCACCGACCTGGAAGGCCGGGTCAGCTTCCTCAACCCGGTGGCCGAGCGCCTCAGCGGCTGGAGCAGTGAAGAGGCGCGCGGCCTGCCCATCGAACAGGTGCTGCTGCTGGAGGCCGAGGACGCCCGCTTGGTGGCCAACCCGGTACGCGATTGCCTGGCCCAGGGCAGCGCCGCCAGCCTGCAGGGCCTGGCGTCGTTGCGCCACCCGGCCGGCGGCACCATCGCCCTGCGCGGCCAGGCGGCGCCCATGCGCGGCGGCGATGGCACCCTGCTCGGCAGCGTGCTGGTGCTCACCGACGTCAGCGAGGCGCGGGCGATGCAGAAACACCTGCGCTACGCCGCCACCCACGATGCGCTTACCGGCCTGCTGAACCGCCCGGCTTTCGAGGACGCCCTCACCGAAAGCTGCCGCGAGGTGTTGCAGAACGACGGCAACAGCGTGCTCTGCTTCATCGACCTGGACCACTTCAAAGGTGTCAACGACACAGCCGGACATGCCGCCGGAGACGAGTTGCTGCGCCAGATCGCGAGGCTGATGCAGGCCCAGGTGCGTGCCGGCGACCAGCTGGCGCGCCTGGGCGGCGACGAGTTCGCCCTGATCCTGCGCAGCTGTCCCCTGGCCCAGGCGGAGCTGCTGGCGGCCCGGCTGATCGCGCAGATCCAGGCCCTGGCGCTGCATTGGGAGGGGCAGGAGTTTCACGTTGGCGCCAGCGTCGGCATGGCCTGCATCCACAGCGGCAATGCCCAGCCGGCCGAGCTGCTGAAACAGGCTGATACAGCTTGCTACCGTGCGAAGCACGCAGGTCGGGGACAATTCGCGGTCGAACATCGCTGAGCACGGCATATCTGCAAATGACAGGCTGCCGAGCCTGGCCTAAGCTCCTCCGTCATGGCAGTGAATGAGAAACCCTTGCATTGCCCTTTGCCATACCACGCACGATTCGAGGTCAACACCATGCGTAAACTGCTGCTTGTTTCCCTGGCCCTCGTCAGCCCGCTGACCTTCGCCAAGACCGAATGCACCACTGCCGACAAGGCCACCTGGCAAGACCAGGCCAAGTTCCAGGACGACCTCAAGGCCCAGGGCTACGACATCAAGAAATTCAAGGTCACCGCCGGCAACTGCTACGAGATCTACGGCTGGGACAAGGACAAGCGCAAGGTCGAGATCTACTTCAACCCGGTTGACGGCAAGGTGGTCAAGCAGGAGATCGAGGAGTAAGTGGTGAGCGCCGAGACCGTTCGCCTATGGGACCCCGTGGTGCGGATCGGCCATTGGTCCCTGGTGGCCGCCTTCATCGGCGACTACTTCCTCAACGAGGCGGGCGACGGCTGGCACCGCTGGCTCGGCTACTACGCCGTGGCAGTTGTGCTGGTGCGTGTGGTCTGGGGCTTCGTCGGCCCCAGGCCGGCGCGCTGGGCAGACTTCTGGCCGCATCCAGTGCGCCTGGTTAACCACGCCAAGGTCCTCCTCCGCGGCGGGCACCTGCACCACCTGGGCCATTCGCCCCTGGGCGGGCTGGTGATGATCCTCATGCTGCTGCTGATGTTCGGCCTGGGCGTCACCGGCTTCCTGATGGAAGAAGTCGACTACTTCTGGGGCGAGGACCTGCCCCGGGATATCCATGTGTTCATGGCCGACGGCCTGTTCGGGCTGGCCTGCATACATGTGCTGGCCGCCCTGGTAGAAAGCGTGCGCACGCGTGAGAACCTGCCCTGGTCCATGGTCACCGGCCGACGCCGGGAAAGGGCCAGGTAAAGGGGCCGCTGCGCGGCCCTTTTCGCGATTGAAATCGCCCCCACAGGTAATGCCTGCAAGCCCGATCAGGTCGGCCAGAGCTTCCCCCAGGTCGCATCCAGCGAACACTCCGCGCCTTCGCCCCGCCCATACTCGGGAGCACATCCTCGCAGCGAAGGAAGGGACTCCCCATGCACGCACCTGGCTACAGCGCCGCCGAACGTCTCGAACGCCTGCCCATCAGCGGCTACCACCGGCTGATCTTCATCATCATCGCCCTGGCGTTCTTTTTCGACTCGATGGACCTGGCGATGATGACCTTCCTGCTCGGCTCCATCAAAGCCGAGTTCGGCCTGAGCAGCGCCCAGGCCGGCCTGCTGGCCAGCTCGAGCTTTTTCGGCATGGTGCTCGGCGCTTCGCTGTCCGGCCTGCTGGCCGACCGCTTCGGGCGCAAACCGGTGTTCCAGGGCAGCATCCTGCTCTGGGGCCTGGCCAGCTACCTCTGCTCCACCGCCCAGGACGTGGAAACCCTGACCCTCTACCGCATCCTCCTCGGGATCGGCATGGGCATGGAATTTCCCATTGCCCAGTCGCTGCTCTCGGAAATGATCCCGGCCAAACGTCGCGGCCGTTACATCGCCCTGATGGATGGTTTCTGGCCCTTGGGCTTCGTCGCCGCCGGGCTGCTCTCCTACTTCCTCCTGGAGCGCATCGGCTGGCGCGATATCTTCCTGGTGCTGGCGTTCCCGGCGATCTTCGTCCTGGCCATCCGTTTCCTCATTCCCGAGTCACCGCGCTGGCTGGAGCAGGTGGGCCGGCTCAAGGCGGCGGACAAGGTGCTGCGCGGTATCGAACGGCGGGTGATGGCCTCCCTCGGCACTGACAGCCTGCCCGAACCCCAGCGCATGCCGCGCAACGCAAGCCGTGCGCCGGGTTTCTTCACGGCCTTCGGTGAACTCTGGTCGGCCCATTACCGGCGTCGCACGCTGATGATCTGGAGCGTCTGGTTCTTCGCCCTGCTGGGCTTCTATGGCCTCACTTCCTGGCTCAGCGCATTGCTGCAGCAATCCGGCTTCGCCGTCACCCAGTCGGTCTACTACACGGTGCTGATCTCCCTCGGCGGCATTCCCGGCTTCCTCGCAGCTGCCTGGCTGGTGGAGCGCTGGGGGCGCAAACCGACCTGCGTGCTGACCCTGCTGGGCGGCGGCATCATGGCCTTCTTCTACGGGCAGAGCGCGGTGTTTGGGGGCAACCAGGCACTGTTGATCGGTACCGGCCTGGCCATGCAGTTCTTCCTATTCGGTATGTGGGCGGTGCTCTACACCTACACGCCGGAACTCTATCCCACCTCGGCCCGCGCCACCGGTTCCGGCTTCGCTTCGGCAGTAGGGCGCGTCGGCTCGCTGCTGGGCCCCACCGTCACCGGCCTGCTCTTCCCCATCACCGGCCAGGGCGGCGTCTTCGCCCTGGGCGCGGCCTGCTTCGGCGTGGCGGCGCTGGTGGTCTGGGCCTTCGGCATGGAAACCCGTGGGCGCACGCTGGAAGAGCTGGCGGGCGAGGAGGGCGGCAAACCGGGATTGCGGGTGGTAGATCGTAGGTTGGACTGAGCGAAGCGAAGCCCAACGATTCGTCGTCCCGGGGTGGTACAGACGTTGGGCCGCGCTTCGCTTGGCGCCAACCTACGGGAGGCCTGCGGCCTCCTTTCGCGAATGAATTCGCTGGACACCTTCGCCTTCTTCTCCGTGGCCTTCTGGCGCAGCGACAACCCCTTCATGGCCGAGCACTGGGTGGAAATCGCCACGGTGGACTACGGCGTGAAACTGGCTGTCAGCCTGGTGCTCTTCGTGCCGCTCTACGGTGTGCTGCTTAACGGCATCCTGCGCTGGATGTCGCCTGCCGTACCGCTACGCAAAGCAGGTTGAGCACCCATGGGGCGATGCTCCGGGTTTTCGGCCTGAGACGGCTGCAGTCGGTGCGCATGGCGCACCCTACGCGGAGGCCCTGCCCGGTAGGGTGCGCTGTGCGCACCGATTCACGAGGTAGATGGGTAACCTTTCGATTACTTCACCAGCCTTGCATCCAGGCTGTTCTGCGCCAGGCGCCTGGCCTGGTCCTCGGTCATCCCCAGGTGCTCGTGCAGGGCGGCGAAGTTCTCCGTGACATAGCCGCCGAAGTAGGCCGGATCGTCCGAGTTCACCGTCACCTTCACGCCGCGCTCCAGCATCTCGAGGATGTTGTGCTGGCGCATGTGGTCGAACACGCAGAGCTTGATGTTGGACAGCGGGCAGACGGTGAGCGGGATCTGTTCGTCGATGATGCGCTGCATCAGGCGCTCGTCCTCGATGGCGCGCACGCCGTGGTCGATGCGTTCGATCTTGAGCAGGTCCAGGGCTTCCCAGATGTACTCCGGCGGGCCCTCCTCGCCGGCGTGGGCGACGGTGAGGAAGCCCTCGGCGCGGGCGCGGTCGAACACCCGCTGGAACTTGCTCGGCGGGTGGCCCTTCTCCGAGCTGTCCAGGCCGACGGCGATGAAGGCGTCGCGGTAGGGCAGGGCCTGGTCCAGGGTCTTCTGCGCTTCCTCCTCCGACAGGTGGCGCAGGAAGCTGAGAATCAGCCCGGAGCTGATGCCCAGTTGCTCGCGGCCGTCCTCCAGGGCCTGGCGGATGCCGGCCAGCACCACCTCGAAGGGGATGCCCCGGTCGGTGTGGGTCTGGGGGTCGAAGAAAGGCTCAGTGTGGATGACGTTCTGCGCCTTGCAACGCTCCAGGTAGGCCCAGGTCAGGTCGTAGAAATCCTGTTCGGTGCGCAGCACGTCGGCGCCGGCGTAGTAGAGGTCGAGGAACTCCTGCAGGTTGTTGAAGGCGTACGCCTTGCGCAGGGTCTCCACGTCGGCCCAGGGCAGGGCCACCTTGTTGCGCTCGGCCAGGGCAAAGAGCAACTCGGGCTCCAGGGAGCCTTCCAGGTGCAGGTGCAGTTCTGCCTTGGGCAGGGCGTTCAGCCAGTCGTACATGGTGGATTCTCGTCATCAGGCAGGGTTGGCGGAAAGTTTAACCGCAAGGACAGGATCTCGCTGGGCTGGCCTCGCTTCCCGTAGGTTGGCGCTGAGCGGAGCGAAGCCCAACGATCGGAGGCACGGCCTGTTGGGCTTCGCTGACTCAGACCTGCTTGGCCCGCACCAACCTACAGGGCTTCCAGAGATCTTCGCGCGCGGTACTGGTGCGTGATGAATACTTTCGATGCGGGGCTGCTGGGTGTTTTTTGATCAGTTTTGCGCAGCCAGCGCCGGTACTGGGCTGCGCGGTCTATTCCCAAGCTTATCCACAGTCTTTTCCCCGTTCCGGGTGGACAAATGACCTCTGTGCACAGTGCCTGGACGGGCCCCTGCGCAGCCTTGGTGCGCGGGAGAATGCCCCGGTAAATCAGCTGCTTATCTTTGGGGCAGGGGATAAGCCCGGAGCCTGGGAAAAAAGCGAAAAGTTCTCGCTAAGCCGCGCCGCAGCCGCGTTCCAGCCAGGAGTCCACGAGTTATCCACAGCGGACTCCACAGAATTTGTGGGCTGTGGGCGGCTATTCCCGTTCGCCCCGGAGCTTGGCCTGCTTCCGCTCTTACTTGTGGGGGCGATTTCAATCGCTAAGCAGGCCGGAGGCCTGCCCGTCGCTCGGTGCCAATTGGGGCTGCCATGCAGCCCTAAGCGAATGAATTCGCCCCCACAGGGAAGTGCCAAGGCCCCGCGTTGGCCTAGAGTTTCTTCACCCCCAGCCGTCCCCGGCTGATATCCCGCAGCAGCCTTTCCAGTCCGGCTATCTGACCCTCGGGCAGGGCCAGCACCAACTCGGCGCCTTCGGCATCGAAGCTCTCACTCTCCAGCAGAGCCTCGAACTCGCCCAGGCGAGCCTTGAGCAGGGGCAGTTCGGCGAAGCCGGGGTGGCAGCTGACGCGGCTGCGGGCCACCAGTTCCACCCGCGCGCCGCCCTGCAGGCACTTGGCGGCGCTGCCGTCGTAGGCGCGAGCCAGGCCGCCGGTACCGAGCTGGATGCCGCCGTACCAGCGGATCACCAGCACCGCCACCTGGTCGCAATCCTGGCCCTCGATGGCGGCGAGTATCGGACGGCCGGCGGTGCCGCCGGGTTCGCCGTCGTCGCTGAAGCGATACTGGTTTCCCAGCTTCCAGGCCCAGCAGTTGTGGGAGGCGCCGGGTTCGGACAGGCGGGCGATGAAGGCCTGCGCTTCCTCGACGCTGGCCACCGGTGCGGCGTGGGCGATGAAGCGGCTTTTCTTGATTTCCTCGCGGTACTCGGCGGGAGCGGACAGCGTGAAAGGCATCAGGCGACCGGCGGGTTGAGGCCGCAGCCCTTGAGGATGATCTGGATGAGGTTCTCCGTGGCCGCTTCGAAATCGTCCCGGGTCAGGCGTTTGCGTCCGGTGACGCGGCAGATCTGGGTGTTGAAGTCGGCATAGTGCTGGGTGCTGCCCCAGAGCAGGAAGATCAGGTTCACCGGGTCCACCGGGTCCATCTTGCCGGCGGCGATCCAGGCTTCGAATACCCCGGCGCGGCCCTTGAACCAGGTGCGGTAGTCCTGATCGAAGTGGTTTTCCAGGCAACCGCCGCCGCTGATGATCTCCATGGCGAAGATCTTCGAGGCCAGCGGGTGGCGGCGGGAGAATTCCATCTTGGCGCGGATGTAGCGGGCCAGGGCCTCGGCCGGGTCGTCTTCGGCGGTAAGGGTATTGAAGGTGCTGTCCCAGAGTTCCAGGTGGTTGCTCAGCACCGCGATGTACAGCCCCAGCTTGTTACTGAAGTAATAATGCAGGTTGGCCTTGGGCAGCCCGGCGCGCAGGGCGATGGTGTTCATGCTGGTGCCCTTGAAGCCGTGGCGGGCGAACTCTTCCTCGGCGGCGGCGAGGATCAGCTCTTCGTTCTTCTGACGAATGCGGCCGGCGGGTTTCGCGGCAGGGTTCGGGCTGTGGGCGGGCACCAGTGAGGTCATAGGCTTCCTGATTCTTCTTGTGGGAGTCGGCGAAAGCACAGATACCCCAGCTTGGCCTGTCCGACAAGACAAAACTGTTGTGCCGGTCAGGTTATTTGCCGTTTTGTCGGGAGCGCACCGAAATGGGGCCTGCAAGCACCGATCTGTGGGAGCGAATTCATTCGCGAAGGGCCGCGCAGCGGCCCGTTGGTCCGCATCGCGAATGAATTCGCTCCTACAAAGAGACGCATCAGGTCGTCGCGGCGAGCGCCTCCAGGAAACTCTCCAGCACCAGGTGCGGCCGACGCCCCTTGCGGGTCACCGAGGCCAGGGACAGGTCGTAGAAGCGGCTCGCCGGCTTCAGTGCCCGCAGCCGCCCCTGCTGCACCCAGAAGCCGGCGTAGTGGTCCGGCAGGTAGCCGATGTAGCGCCCGGTGAGGATAAGGAAGGCCATGCCCTCGCGGTCCGAGGCGCTGGCGCTGCAATTGAGCACCTGGTACTGCGCCTGGATCTCCGCCGGCAGGCGGAAGGTGGGGGCGATGGCGTCCTGCTGGTTCAGGCGCTCATCGCTGAGCTGGGCGTCGTCGGCGTAGAACAGCGGGTGGCCCACGGCGCAATAGAGCAGCGACCGCTCGCTGTACAGCGGCTGGTACTCCAGTCCGGACAAGGCCACGGTGTGCGGCACCACGCCAACGTGCACACGGCCGTCGAGCACCCCTTGCTCCACCTCGCTCGGCGGCGTCATGCGGATGTTGATCACCACGTCCGGCCCGCGTTCCTTCAGGCGCGACAACGCATGGGTGATGCGCATGTGCGGCAGGGTCACCAGGTTGTCGGTGAGGCCGATGTTCAACTCGCCGCGCAGGTGCTGGTGCAGGCCGTTGACTTCGGTGCGGAAGCTCTCCAGCGCCGCCAGCAGTTGCATGGACGACTGGTACACCTCGCGGCCTTCCTCGGTCAGGGCGAAGCCGGCTCGGCCACGCTGGCACAGGCGCAGGCCCAGACGCTGCTCCAGGTCGCTCATCTGCTGGCTGATGGCCGAGCGGCCGATGCCCAGCACGCTCTCGGCGGCGGAGAAACCGCCGCACTCCACCACGCTGCGGAAGATGCGCAGCAGGCGGATATCGAAATCACTGACCTGCGCCAGGGGTTCGGGGCGGCGGCTGCTCATGGTTTAGTGATCCCTGATCTAAAGATTTGAAAAGTTGGATTTTCGTGACTTTATGCCCGTGGCAATGTCGGCAGCAAGTAGCGCGTCGTTCCTCAGAACAAGACACTTTCGAGGCCACTCATGAACATGCCGCAGACCGCCCAGCTTCCCCTCGCCAGCCAGCTCAAGCTGGACGCCCACTGGATGCCCTTCTCCGCGAACCGCAACTTCCAGCGCGACCCGCGCCTGATCGTCGCCGCCGAAGGCAGCTGGCTGATCGACGACCAGGGTCGTCGCATCTATGACAGCCTCTCCGGCCTGTGGACCTGCGGCGCCGGCCACTCGCGCAAGGAAATCCAGGAAGCCGTGGCCAAGCAGCTCGGCACCCTCGACTACTCCCCCGGCTTCCAGTACGGCCACCCGCTGTCCTTCCAGCTGGCCGAGAAGATCGCCAACCTCACCCCCGGCGAACTGAACCACGTGTTCTTCACCGGCTCCGGCTCCGAGTGCGCCGACACCGCCATCAAGATGGCCCGCGCCTACTGGCGCCTGAAAGGCCAACCGGCCAAGACCAAGCTGATCGGCCGCGCCCGTGGCTACCATGGCGTGAATGTCGCCGGCACTGCCCTGGGCGGCATCGGCGGCAACCGCAAGATGTTCGGCCAACTGATGGACGTCGACCACCTGCCGCACACCCTGCAGCCGGGCATGGCCTTCACCAGGGGCGCCGCCGAAACCGGTGGCGTGGAGCTGGCCAACGAGCTGCTCAAGCTGATCGAGTTGCATGACGCCTCCAACATCGCCGCCGTGATCGTCGAGCCCATGTCCGGCTCCGCCGGCGTGCTGGTGCCGCCGGTGGGTTACTTGCAGCGTCTGCGCGAGATCTGCGATGCCAACAACATCCTGCTGATCTTCGACGAAGTGATCACCGCCTTCGGCCGCATGGGCAAGATGACCGGCGCCGAATACTTCGGCGTGACCCCGGACCTGATGAACGTGGCCAAGCAGATCACCAACGGCGCCATCCCCATGGGGGCGGTTATCGCCAGCCGCGAGATCTACCAGACCTTCATGAACCAGGCGACGCCCGAATACGCCGTCGAGTTCACCCACGGCTACACCTACTCCGCGCACCCGGTCGCCTGCGCTGCCGGCCTCGCCGCCCTGGACCTGCTGGAGAAGGAAAACCTGGTCCAGCAATCCGCCGAACTGGCGCCGCACTTCGAGAAAGCCATCCACGGTCTGAAAGGTGCCAAGCACGTCGTCGACATCCGCAACTGCGGCCTGGCCGGCGCCCTGCAACTGGCCCCGCGTGACGGCGACGCCATCGTCCGTCCGTTCGAGGCCGGCATGGCCCTGTGGAAGGCCGGCTTCTACGTGCGTTTCGGTGGCGACACCCTGCAGTTCGGCCCGCCCTTCAACGCCAAGCCGGAAGAGCTCGACCGCCTGTTCGACGCCGTCGGCCAGGCCCTGCAAGGCGTGAACTGATGAGCCAGCGCCCGCAGGCGGTGCCCACCGTGCAGGTGGACAACGACGAGGTGATAGTCACCGAGTGGCGCTTCGCCCCCGGTGCCGAAACCGGCCGCCACCGCCACGGTTATGACTACGTGGTGGTGCCGATGACCGACGGCACCCTGCTGCTGGAAACCCCGGAGGGCGACAAGCACGCCCCCCTGGTGGCCGGGCAGAGCTACTTCCGCAAGGCGGGCGTGGAACACAACGTGATCAACGCCAGCGACCACGAAGTGGTCTTCGTGGAAACCGAATTGAAATAGCGCGCGGACAAACACCCTCTCCCTCTGGGAGAGGGCCGGGGTGAGGGCGATCCCCCCTCGGACCATCCGGCGCCAAACAGACAAAAGCCCTACAAGAGACCTCACCATGACCACCATCCCGCACCTGATCAACGGCGAACGCATCGTCGAGCAAGGCCGCACCACCGACGTGTTCAACCCGTCCACCGGCGAAGCCATCCACCAGCTGGGCCTGGCCAGCCGCGCCACCGTGCAGCAGGCCATCGACGCCGCCAAGGCCGCCTTCCCGGCCTGGCGCAACACCCCGCCGGCCAAGCGCGCCCAGGTGCTGTTCCGCTTCAAGCAACTGCTGGAACAGAACGAAGCGGTGATTTCCAAGCTGATCAGCGAAGAGCACGGCAAGACCCTGGAAGACGCCGCCGGTGAACTCAAGCGCGGCATCGAGAACGTCGAATACGCCTGCGCCGCCCCGGAAATCCTCAAGGGCGAGTACAGCCGCAACGTCGGCCCGAACATCGACGCCTGGAGCGACTTCCAGCCGCTGGGCGTGGTCGCCGGCATCACCCCGTTCAACTTCCCGGCCATGGTGCCGCTGTGGATGTACCCGCTGGCCATCGCCTGCGGCAACTGCTTCATCCTCAAGCCGTCCGAGCGCGACCCGAGTTCCACCCTGCTGATCGCCGAGCTCCTGCACCAGGCCGGCCTGCCCAAGGGCGTGCTGAACGTGGTCAACGGCGACAAGGAAGCCGTGGACGCGCTGATCGAAGCGCCGGAAGTCAAAGCCCTGAGTTTCGTTGGCTCGACGCCGATCGCCGAGTACATCTACACCGAAGGCGCCAAGCGCGGTAAGCGCGTGCAGGCCCTGGGCGGCGCGAAGAACCACGCCGTGCTGATGCCGGATGCCGACCTGGACAACGCCGTCAGCGCACTGATGGGCGCCGCCTACGGCTCCTGCGGCGAGCGCTGCATGGCCATCTCCGTGGCCGTGTGCGTGGGCGACCAGATCGCTGATGCCCTGGTGGACAAGATCGTGCCGCAGATCAAGGCGCTGAAAGTCGGTGCCGGCACCAATTGCGGCCTGGACATGGGCCCGCTGGTCACCGCCGCCGCCCGCGACAAGGTGGTCGGCTACATCGACGACGGCGTCGCTGCCGGTGCCGAACTGGTGGTGGATGGCCGCGGCTATCGCGTCGCCGGCCATGAAGACGGCTACTTCGTCGGCGGCACCCTGTTCGACCGCGTCACCGCCGACATGCGTATCTACCAGGAAGAAATCTTCGGCCCGGTGCTCTGCATCGTCCGCGTCAACAGCCTGGAAGACGCCATGCAGCTGATCAACGAGCACGAATACGGCAACGGCACCTGCATCTTCACCCGCGACGGTGAAGCCGCCCGCCTGTTCTGCGACGAGATCGAAGTGGGCATGGTCGGCGTCAACGTGCCGCTGCCGGTGCCGGTGGCCTACCACAGCTTCGGCGGCTGGAAGCGCTCGCTGTTCGGCGACCTGCACGCCTACGGCCCGGACGGTGTGCGCTTCTACACCCGCCGCAAGGCCATCACCCAGCGCTGGCCGCAGCGCGCGACCCACGAGGCGGCGCAGTTCGCGTTTCCCAGCAATGGTTGAGTGATGCGTTGAATGAAAGGGCCCGGCATATGCCGGGCCATTTCATTGGCGCGCTAGCCTGCTCGATCGGCCTGGGCGAAATCGATGATCGCCTGAATCGCGGCGCGCGCTTGTGGGCTGTTGTGCCAGCAGGTGGAGCCCATCATCTGTGATACCTGCCTGGTCAGGTCGGCGGCTTCACACCCGGCCAGCTGTTCGAGGCTGCGGAATCCGATCTGCTCCAGCCGGTCCACCACGGTCGGGCCGACGCCTTTCAGCGTGATCAATTGGGCGCGGGTTTCCGCGGGGAAGCCTGCCTTGTTCTCCATCATCGTGTTCTCCTCGAATTCCGATACCCATCACCATTCTCCCGCACCATGTTCCATGTTCCCTCCATCTCCCGCCCAATCCAATGGCAGGATGCCCGCCTTCACATACCGGTGAAACGACGACCAGGGCCAATCGGCCACCCGCTCCACGTGACCATGCTTGCGCGGGTTGTGGTGGATGTAGTCCACATGACGGGCGAAGTCTTCGTCATCGCGGATGCGGTGTTCCCAGAAGCGGCGTTGCCAGATGCCCCGTTCGCCTTTGCTCAACCGGCTTTCAGATGCCTGCTCTCCATAGGGAAGCGCGCGGGAAAACTCAGTCTTGATCAGCCGCCAGCGGCGGGCATAGTCGGCGTCACCCTCCGGCAGGGTGCACAACGCGTGAAGGTGCTCGGGGAGGATGACGATCGCGTCGATGCGCCAGGGATGGCGCTTCATGCAGTAGTGGAAGCTGGCACGCAGCAAGTCGATCTGGTCGATAAGCAGGCGGCTTCGTCGGTCGGCGAGATTCAGGGTGAAGAACCAGGTTGAGCCTGGGGTGTGGTCGCGACGGTAGTCGGTCATGGTTGGCGTTCCTTGCCGTTGATTGATGGGTATCGCTGCGCTCCACCACATCCTACGGTGGTGTGCATGGCTTCGTAGATACCATCTCTCCGATCAGATGCAACCGACCCTTTCAGGTCGGTTGCGGCTGATAGGGTGTCTGCGTCTTGAGCACACCATAGGCAATCTGCAGCAGCTTGCGCATGGCCGCGCCCAGGGCGCTCATCTTGGCTTTCCCGCGTGCCAGCAGACGCTGGTAAAGCGCTTTGACCGTGGGATTGTGCTGTTTGGCCACAATGGCCCCCATGTAGAGCTTGGCCCGCAGCCGAGGCTGCCCCGCTTTGGTCAAGCGTGGTTTGCCTTTTACCGACGTCCCCGAGTCCCAGGGGCGTGGAACCAGGCCCGCATAGGCCGCGCATTGTCGGGCACAGCCAAAGTCGCGGCTGTGCAGAAACGCCAGCAGGTGGCGGGAAAGGACATCCCCGATGCCCTGGATGCTCCGCAGCAGCTCCCGGTTGCGTTTGAGCTGGTCGTGCCGGTCGATGTGGTCGTCGATCTCCTGCTTCAGGCGTTCGGCCTCCTGACGCAGGGCACTGAGCATCGTATCGATGGAGGCCACTACGCTGAGGCTGGCCTGACTGACCTCGGCTTTTTCCCGCCGGTTCAGTTCGCGCTGGAGGTCCTCCTGCAACGCCTCATACCGCACGATCATCGCTTTCAGCTCGCGGATCTCCCGCGCCTCCGGCAACCAGCGTCGGGCCTTTTGGGTCGCGCCAAAACGGGCGAGCACCAGGCTGTCCTGCTTGTCCGTCTTACCGCGAATACCCAGGCTGCGCGCATATTCGCGGACTTGCGCCGGGTTCAGGACGAAGACCTGAACGCCACGGTCGTGCAGGTAATACGCCAAGGATTCGTGGTAGACCCCGGTGGCCTCAAGGAACACCTTCAGTTCCCCGGCGGCAACGCCACTGTGGGTGCAGCACCACTCGATCAAGGCGGCAAAGCCGTCTACTTGATTGGTAAATACCTTGGTCTTGACCTTCAGACTGTCCGGGTCGCGTAACCACAGACAGTCGAGCTTTTGCTTGCTGACATCGATTCCAATAACCGCCATCTCTCGATCCTTGCCTTGTTCATGCAGCCTCACTCCGGTGGAGGGGCTTGGATACCATTCAGGAGTTGGAGAAGAGGGCCGGGAGCACAATCTACGAAACAGAGTCGAGCTCTCAGGATGGGA
>NZ_SSOJ01000065.1 GCF_029871205.1 Pseudomonas sp. BN417
GTTCAGGCAATGAGCAGGCATCAGGATTGCCGCGCCTTGTCAGGCGCGAGTCACCCCTCGCCCGCTTGCGGGAGAGGGGCCGGAGGAGAGGGTTGCATCAGGCTAGAGCGGAGGTCTGAAAGGTCCGTGCTAGACGCTTCTATTCGGTTCTGCAACAGCTAACGCAGACATAGCCAATGAATTCGCCCCCCCACAAAGAGCAGGCATCACCAAGAAAGAAAAAGGCCCGCGATTGCGGGCCTTGTTCATATCTGGCGGAATCAGCTACCCGAACGGCGGACGAACTTGATCGACCACTGGAAGTCGGGCTTGCGCGTCACGCTGATGGCGCGGCGGGTGACGGTGTCCAGGGTGACGTTCCAGAAGCCGGTGCTGGGCACCACGATCTTCGCCGGAAAGCGGTCGAAGGCGCCGCCGTGGTAGCTGTGCCGGCCGCCGTTCTTGAAGCTGCGGAAGTTCGCATCGTTCATCAGGCGGATGTTGCAGGTCTGCGAGCACTGGATGACGACCAGATCACCCTCGTTGAGGTGCTCGCGCTGATGGATGAACTTCATGTACAGCTCCCAAATCGCTGAATCGAACAGCGCGCCAGAATAACACGGCGGACTTCGCCTACGCTGAAGTAGCCGACCGGCAAGGACGAATACGGCAGTCGGACGTCGCCCCCTCCACCCGGTCATTACCTGGAACCTGTGAGAACAAGGGGATCTCCCATGCGCAATGCCAAGCCCGTTCACGCTCTTCTGATCAGCATCGCCTTCCTCGGCGCCTGCAGCAGCCAGGCGGAAGACGATGGATTGAGCGCGACCACCAGCGCCGCCGAGGCCTATGCACCGGGCGTGCCCGGCAGCGTCGAGTCGGAAACCGAGACGATCTCGGCGGTGGTCACGGCCGTCGATCAGCAGAAGCGGACCTTCACCCTCGAAGATGAACAGGGTAACCGCCAGACCTTCAACGCGGTGCCGGAAATGCGCAATTTCTCGCAGCTGAAAGTCGGCGACCGGGTCAATGCGGTGGTGACTCACGAACGCGTGATCCAGCTGCGTGCGCCTGGCGAAGCTCGGGAGGATGGCGCTGCCGGATTGGTGGCGAGGACTCCGGAAGGCAGCAAGCCGGGCATGCTGGTAGCCGATACCGTGGAAATCACCGCCGTGGTCAAGGCGATCGACACCACCCAGCACACCGCCACCCTGGAGTTCGCCGACGGCAGCCGCAGGGTGGTGAGGGTGCGACCCGACGTTGAGCTCAAGCCTTCGTACCTCAACCAGGAAGTGGTGATCCGGATGACCTCGGCACTGGCCATCAGCGTCGAGGCTCCCTGAGCACCGCAACCGGCTGGTCGGCGGGCCTGCCACCGTCCGGTGGACGGTGGTAGGATGCGCGCCCCATGCGTATCAGCGATATCCACCAGCATCTGGCCGAGCTCGGCGCCCTTCCGGTCCACAGCGGCCGGGTGGTGCGCGCCTGGCTGCAGGGCAAGCCCCTGGACGCCGGCACCCGTCGCCAGCACACCGAGCATTTCCTGCCCCTGAGCGTGCGCGCCGGCCTGCCGGCCCTGGCCGAACGCCTGGACGGCCTGGTCCGCCTGCGTTCGGAACATCCCGGAGCCGACGGCTCCGCACGCCTGCTGGTGGCATTGAACGATGGCCAGATGGTGGAAAGCGTGCTGCTGCCCCGCGACGGCCTTTGCGTGTCGACCCAGGTCGGCTGCGCCGTGGGCTGCGTGTTCTGCATGACCGGCAAGAGCGGCCTGCTGCGCCAGGTCGGCAGTGCGGAAATCGTTGCCCAGGTCGCCCTCGCCCGCCGTTTCCGGGCAGTGAAGAAGGTGGTGTTCATGGGCATGGGCGAGCCGGCGCACAACCTCGACAATGTGCTGGAAGCCATCGACCTGCTGGGCACCGATGGCGGTATCGGCCACAAGAACCTGGTGTTCTCCACCGTGGGCGATCCGCGGGTCTTCGAGCGCCTGCCGCAGGAGCGGGTCAAGCCGGCCCTGGCGCTGTCCCTGCACACCACTCGCGCCGACCTGCGTGAACGCCTGCTGCCCAAGGCGCCGCGCATCGCCCCGGACGAGCTGGTGGACCTGGGTGAGCGCTACGCGCGCACCATCGGCTACCCCATCCAGTACCAATGGACGCTGCTCAGGGGCATCAACGACAGCCAGGAAGAAATGGACGGCATCCTGCGCCTGCTCAAGGGCAAGTACGCGGTGATGAACCTGATCCCCTACAACAGCTTGGATGACGACGACTACCAGCGCCCCGAGGGCGAGCGCATCGTGCAGATGGTCCGCTACCTGCACAGCCGCGGCATCCTCACCAAGGTTCGCAACTCCGCCGGCCAGGACGTGGAAGGTGGTTGCGGCCAGCTGCGCGCCCGCGCCGTGGAGCTGGTCAATACCCGCCGCCTGCAGCGCCCCGCGTCCTGAGCGAACGGCCGCCATTTCCCGGCCAACGAGCTAAGCTCAGGCCAGGAGGTGTCCCATGGACGACAAGAACGACGATCAACCCCTGAGCTTCCGCGAGATGCTGCAGAGCGTGCTGGCCGCCGCCTTTGGCGTGCAAAGCGGGAAAAACCGCGCGCGTGACTTCAGCCGTGGCAAGCCCAGCCACTTCATCATCCTCGGCGTGCTATTCACAGCCGTCTTCGTGCTGGTGCTCTTCGGGCTGGTGAAGCTGGTGCTCGGCCTCGCCGGCGTCTGAGCCTCACTCGAGCAGCGGCTGCGGGGAGGCGCAGAGTCCTTTCATTCCAACACCCAGGAAAAATCGGCGGCGATGTATAACCGCTTATCGCAGGGTGGCCGGAGGTGATGCGGCCGGCCGGGTGAACCGGCCGGCCCCGCGCGTGCTTATTGGTGGCTGACCCAGAAAACGGCAGTCGACACGGCGATCAGGATAAGGATGAAAATGGCCCAGGCATCGACCTTGCTGTCAGGGTTCGAATTCTCGGAATGTTCGTTCATGGCGTCCCCCGTTGTTGTGGTTATAGGCTGCTTGCACTCCGAGTAAAGACCAGCCCCCGCCGCGCCTCAAGCCGAAGGGTTATGCCGCACCCCGCAATCATAACTTTTGGTTCTTTACATATACTCAAACATCACTTTTGCGCATAACCCCGAACTGGTATCTTCCTCCGGCTCCGCGGGGAGTGCGCGGCCGTGCGCGCAGAAAAGCTGTAAGCAGCCTGATAACAGGACATTTCATGTACGTATACGACGAGTACGATCAACGGATCGTCGAGGACCGCGTCAAGCAGTTCCGCGATCAGACCCGCCGCTATCTGGAAGGCACGCTGTCGGGTGAGGAATTCCGCCCGCTGCGCCTGCAGAACGGCCTGTACATCCAGCGCTACGCGCCCATGCTGCGCGTGGCCGTGCCCTACGGCCTGCTCTCTTCCGTCCAGGTACGCAAGCTGGCCCAGATCGCTCGCGACTACGACAAGGGCTACGCCCACATCAGCACCCGCCAGAACGTCCAGTACAACTGGCCGGAACTGGAGGACGTGCCGGAAATCCTCGCCGAGCTGGCCACCGTGCAGATGCACGCGATCCAGACCAGCGGCAACTGCATCCGCAACACCACCACCGACCAGTTCGCCGGCGTTGCCCGTGACGAGCTTGTCGACCCGCGCCCCTGGTGCGAGATCATCCGCCAGTGGTCGACCTTCCACCCGGAATTCTCCCACCTGCCGCGCAAGTTCAAGATCGCCGTCAATGGCGCCGTGAGCGACCGCGCCGCCATCGAAGTCCATGACATCGGCCTGGAAGCCGTGAAGAACGCCGCCGGCGAGCTGGGCTTCCGCGTATCGGTCGGCGGCGGCCTGGGCCGTACCCCGGTGGTGGGCAGCTTCATCAACGAATTCCTGCCCTGGCAGCACCTGATCAGCTACCTCGACGCCATCCTGCGCGTGTACAACCGCTATGGCCGTCGCGATAACAAGTACAAGGCGCGCATCAAGATCCTGGTCAAGGCGCTGACCCCGGAAGTCTTCGCCGAGCGCGTCAACGCCGAGTGGGCCCACCTGAAGGACGGCCCCACCACCCTGACCGAAGCCGAAGTGCAGCGCGTCGCCAAGCACTTCGTCGACCCGGCCTACAAGGCCCTGGACGACCAGGATGCCGCCCTCGCCGCCCTGGACGCCGAGCACCCCGGCTTCGCCCGCTGGCGCACCCGCAACGTCATCGCCCACAAGAAGCCCGGCTACGCCGCCGTGACCCTGTCGCTCAAGCCCACCGGTGTGGCGCCTGGCGACGTCACCGACAAGCAGCTGGACGCCATCGCTGGCCTGGCCGATCGCTACAGCTTCGGCGAAGTGCGTAACAGCCATAACCAGAACATCATCCTGGCCGACGTCGAGCAGGCCCAGCTCTTCACCCTCTGGGGCGAGCTGCGCGAGCTTGGCTTCGCCACCCCGAACGTCGGCCTGCTGACCGACATCATCTGCTGCCCGGGCGGCGACTTCTGCTCCCTGGCCAACGCCAAGTCGATCCCGGTGGCCGAAGCCATCCAGCGCCGTTTCGACGACCTGGACTACCTGTTCGATATCGGCGACCTGGACCTGAACATCTCGGGCTGCATGAACGCCTGCGGCCACCACCACGTGGGCCATATCGGCATCCTCGGCGTGGACAAGAAGGGCCAGGAGTTCTACCAGGTGTCCCTCGGCGGCAGCGCCGGCCGTGACGCCAGCCTGGCGCAGATCCTCGGCCCGTCCTTCGCCCAGGACGAAATGGCCGACGTGATCGAGAAGATCATCAACGTCTACGTGGAACAGCGCACCGAGGACGAGCAATTCCTCGACACCTTCCGCCGTATCGGTATCGATCCGTTCAAGGAGCGCGTATATGCAGCGAATCATTAAGAACGACCAGGTGATCGACGAAACCTGGCACCTGCTGGCCAAGGACGCGACCCTGGACGGTATCCCCAACTGCGATGACATCATCGTTCCGCTGGCCCTGTGGTGCGACCACGGCCATGCCCTGAAAGCCCGCGACGGCGGCCTGGGCGTATGGCTGGAAGCCGGCGAAGAGATCGAGGAGATCGCCGGCGACCTGGAGCACTTCCAGGTCATCGCGCTGAACTTCCCGGCCTTCACTGACGGCCGTCACTCTTCCACCGCCTACCTGCTGCGCCAGCGCTACGGGTACAAGGGCGAAGTGCGCGCCATCGGCGACGTGCTGCGCGACCAGCTGTTCGCGCTGCGCCGTTGCGGCTTCGATGCCTTCGCCCTGCGCGCCGACAAGGACCCCTACGACGCCATCAAGGCGTTCGAAGACTTCTCCGAGGTCTACCAGGCGTCCAGCGACCAGCCCCTGCCGCTGTTCCGCCGCCGCTCGGCCTGAGTGACGCCACAACAAAAAGCCCCGCATCTGCGGGGCTTTTTGTTGGGCCATGCAATAGGTTCATTCATTCCTTGTAGGGGCGAATTCATTGGCCAACCGAACCGCGGGTTCGGCCGTGAATGAAACGGGGCAGCTGCGCCGCCCTTGGCGAATGAATTGGCTATGTCCACGTTAGCTGTTGCAGTACTGAATAGAAGCCTCTAGTACAGGCCTTTCAGAACTCCGCGCCAACCTGACGCAACCCTCTCCCCCAGCCCCTCTCCCGCAAGCGGTAGAGGGGTGACTCGCGCCTGATAGGGCGCAGCAATTCTGATGCCCAGTCG
>NZ_SSOJ01000066.1 GCF_029871205.1 Pseudomonas sp. BN417
GAGGCGTGCGGGGCCATGGATGGCCCCTCACGCCGGGCCCCCGGAGCAACGATGGAGCGAGGGCACCCGACGAAGTCGGGCCGGATGCAGGGGCAAGCCCTTTTGGTTTCTTTTGGGGCGACTGCCAAAAGAAACTCGCCGGGAGGCGAAACAGAAACTCGCAGCCCGCTCGACAATCAGCCTGGTTCAGGTGGTTCTAGCAACACTGAATGCAGACATAGCCAATTCATTCGCCAAGGGCCGCAAGGCAGCCCCACAGGAAATCAGCGCAGCCTTAACCCGTTCAATGGCGGGCATCCGTCTACTGGTGCGAATGGCTCATTCGTTCCCAGGAGGCGTCCATGTCCAGCCATAACTTTCTTCAGCAACAACCCCTCGCTGCCGGTTTCACCGCCGGCCTGCTGCTGGTCCTGGCGGCCTGCAGCACCCAGGATGCCTCCGCGCCGCCCGCCGGCAAGAGTGAGGCCGCGCCAGTGGCGAGCCAGCCCGAACTGGAGCTGCGCGAGGAGAGCAAGGCCAGCGCGCCGGCCGAACTGGCCAAGCGCGCCGACTTCTCTGCCGAAACCCGGCAGATGCCGATGGTCGCGCCCATGCCCATGTCCATGCCGGACTCCAGCCTGCCGGGCTACCGCGACGTACCCCGCGAGCAGTACCAGCACCTGGCCGACAACCCGGTGCACGCGGTGGCCAGCGAGCCGGTCTCCACCTTTAGCATCGACGTCGATACCGGCAGCTACGCCAACGTGCGGCGCTTCCTCAATGGCGGCCAGCTGCCGCCGGCTGATGCGGTGCGCCTGGAGGAAATGGTCAACTACTTCCCTTACAGCTATCCGTTGCCGGAGGGCGATGTGCCCTTCGGCATCGGCATCGAGCTGGCGCAGACTCCCTGGAACCCGCAGACCCGCCTGTTGCGGGTGGCGATCAAGGCCTCCGACCGCAGCGTCGACCAGTTGCCGCCGGCCAACCTGGTGTTCCTGGTGGACGTTTCCGGCTCCATGGACAGGCGCGAAGGGCTGCCCCTGGTGCAGGGCACCCTCAAGCTGCTGGTGGACCAGCTGCGCCCGCAGGACCGCGTATCCCTGGTGACCTACGCCGGGGAGGCAAGGGTGGTGCTGGACTCCACGCCCGGCAGCGACAAGGTGAAGATCCGCGCCGCCATCGAACAGCTCAGCGCCGGTGGCTCGACGGCTGGCGAGTCGGGCATCCAGCTGGCTTACGCCGAGGCGCAGAAGGGGCTGATCCCGAATGGAATCAACCGCATACTGCTGGCCACCGATGGCGACTTCAACGTCGGCATCAGTGATTTCGAGAGCCTCAAGCAACTGGCGGCGCAGAAGCGCAAGGGCGGGGTGTCCCTGACCACCCTGGGCTTTGGCGTGGACAACTTCAACGAGCGGCTGATGGAGCAACTGGCCGATGCCGGCGATGGCAACTACGCCTACATCGACAACCTGCGCGAGGCGCGCAAGGTGCTGGTGGACCAGCTCGGCTCCACACTGTCCGTGGTGGCCAGGGACGTGAAACTGCAGCTGGAATTCAACCCGGCCGAGGTCAGCGAATACCGCCTGCTCGGCTACGAGAACCGTGCGCTCAAGCGCGAGGACTTCAGCAACGACAAGGTGGACGCCGGTGAAATCGGCGCCGGGCATACCATCACCGCGCTCTACGAGATAGTCCCAGCCGGTGCCAAGGGCTGGCTGGAGCCGCTGCGCTACCAGGCGGCCGCCAAGGCCGACGCCAAATCCGGCGAGCTGGCCTGGCTGCGGGTGCGCTACAAGGCGCCGGGAAGCGAGCAGAGCCGCCTGCTGGAGCGCCCGATCGCGGCCGGCCAGGTACCCAGCCTGCAGGATGCCAGCGAAGACCTGCGCTTCGCGGCGTCCGTAGCGGCCTTCGCCCAGCAGCTCAAGGGCGGCCAGTACACCGGCGAGTTCGGCCTGGCTGACAGCGCCCGTCTGGCCCGCAACGCCCGTGGCGAGGACCGCTTCGGCCTGCGCGGCGAATTCGTGCAACTGGTGGAACTTGCCCAAAGCCTGCAAAAGTAGCTCGTGCTACCATCAGATTTTCAGTTGTAGTCTGGTGGTAGCTCCCATGCCCTATGCCGTGCCATACCTTCGATTCAGCCATGCCAGCCAGCGTGGCGGGTCCACTCTGGAACGCCAACAGAAAATGGTTGGTGATTGGTTGGACAGGCACCCGGACTACGCGCTGTTTACTCAGAAATATGAGGATAAGGCGCGCTCTGGTTTCAAGGGCGCTCACCTTGAACACGGTTTCGGCAAGCTACGGCAAGCCATTCAGGATGGTGCAATAAAGTCAGGTGATGTGATCCTGATCGAAGCCATGGACCGAGCAGGCCGCCTTGAGCCGTTGGAGATGTTCCCGATTCTGTCTGAAATCGTGCTCGCTGGCGTCTCCATCATCACCCTAGACGATGGCGCCCGTTACGACAGAGATTCGGTCAACAACCACAATCTGTTCTTGCTGGTCGCCAAGATTCAGCAGGCACACCAGTATTCTGCCGCCTTGTCGCGGCGCGTAGCGGCCAGTTACGAAGATCGTCGCAGGAAGGCGAGGGTAGGGGAGAAGGTCAAGATTCGCACCCCTGTTTGGCTCGACAATGACGGCCAGTTGATCACCGATCTTGTCCCGCTGATCGTGCAAGCGTTCGAAGACTTCGCTTCGGGCCTTGGAGAGAAACGGATTCACGCACGTATCGCTGACAAGCATCCGATGTTGGCCAAGCTAGACCCCACCACTATCCGTCGCTGGATGGGCCTGAAAGCTGCCATAGGCTACTGGGACGACATACCTGATGTATTTCCCGCAGTCATTTCCAAGGACCTGTTCTACCGCGTCCAGAAGCGTTTGGAGCAGAGAGTGGAGGCGCCGCGCTCAGCAGCTCGAAAGCACACAATGTCTGGTCTAGTGAAGTGCGGTGTGTGCGGTGCAAACGCCACTGTAAAGGCCAACAAGGGCAAAGGGACATTCGTCGTCTGCGGGAAGCGCCACCGTATCGGCGAGTTGGGCTGCACCAACAACAAGTCGATTCCATATGCCTTGTTCAACTTCCTCGCCTCACAAACGTCCAGTTCCTACCTACAGCGAGCATTGCAGCAGCAACAGCTCTCGGAGAGTGAGAAGCAAGCCATTGTCGTTCGGGGAGAGCTGGACGAGATTAGTCAGCGTCTAGACCAGTTGTACGGCCTTGCAGAGCTGGGGGCGACAGATGAGCTGAAAAGACGTATTCAGGCTCTCATCGCTGAACGGGAAGAGAAGCAGGGTAGGTTGACGTTCCTTGTGCAGGATAGCGGCCCGATCACCCTAGACGATGCTGTTGAGACCGAAAACGATCTACTTGATGACGATTCTGAACGCTGGAATGCACTGTTGAAGTCAGTGGGGTTCGCCATTCATTTCTTTCCTGATGGCCGTATCACCGCGCCTGTCGAGAGTATCAACGGCTACGACTTCTCCGAGTGCAGGTATGCCGGCTACGCCCCCAAGCCCGCCATGTACCTAATGGACACGCCTCATGGCCGGTACGAGTTTGAGAACTTGTCATCCAAGAAACACGTCTGGCCAGAGGAGGAGGGCGGTTAGAGTCGGTTCCCTCCATGATAGTTGACATGATCGTCGAACTATGAGTTGACAATAGTTGGCCGTGACTGTACATTACGCAGCTCTCGTCAGCGACCTGACGACACTTCCCGACACGAAAGCCTCCACCGCAACCATTGCGATTACGCAGTGTCTTGCAGGGAGGTTTTCGCGCTTCTGGGATTCAGCACTAATCCAAACACCGGCAACCACACCGAGGAATTGCCTATGACATAACCAGTACAGGAGAAAATTCTAATGACGAACGTCGCCTTTAATTCTGCAACACCCTCCCTCGCTACACCTCCCGCCGCAACACATGCGTTAGCAACACCCAAACGTAAGCCCCAGCTCCGCCTGATTGTGGATAACACACAATCGGATGATGGT
The DNA here is from genome assembly GCF_029871205.1 of Pseudomonas sp. BN417. GTDB lineage: Bacteria > Pseudomonadota > Gammaproteobacteria > Pseudomonadales > Pseudomonadaceae > Metapseudomonas. Next base: position 3,988 of record NZ_SSOJ01000066.1, read on the forward strand.
GTATCCAAGGCCACCTCTGATGGCCGTTACCTTGTACAACGTGACGGTAGCAAGGTGTTGATCATCGATACCCTAACGGGTGAGTTGAAGCGCACACTTCGCCCTCAGAATGATGATCGCGAGGTTACCGAGACTCAGCTAAGTGATCCTGTGGCACAGGCGCTTTTAGATGGTAGCCTGAAGGCCAAGCCCACCAGGGCGAAGAGAAAGGTGATCAATCCGCATGGTCGTGAACTGATGGCCTACAAGCTCAGCAATCAGGAGAGGTTCTTCATGCTGCTGAAGGCTGTCGTGGTGACTGACTCCACCCTGATCGCGAAGTCAGGAAAGCTGAATTTCAATTTCCGTGACCTTGGGCGAATCCTTTGCATGGATGAGTTCAGCTCTGGCCACCTCTTCAGTGACAGCCGTGGCAACGAGTACACCATGGCCGCGTATCGTAAGGTGATCGGTCGGTTTGTGAAGGTGTGCCGTCAGGCGTGGGAGGGCAAGGCACTCTCGCCCGACTATGACCAAATTCCTTAACCCGCAACTATAAAGAAGAGGCAGCGAAGGCGCCTCGGGGTAACACCGTTACGGGGGAAACCCTTAGGGTAAGCGGGGCTTACGTGTCAAGTTTCAGTTAGAATAGTGATCCAGCCTAACGGCTGATAGGGGACAAAACAAATTAATAATTTGTCCCCACTAATATAATAGGTGTAAATACCAGTAGTTCCCACTGGTAGAGTAGTAACCCCCAGCCTACCGGCTATGGTCGCCTCCTTCGTCGTCTCTTTTTGCACCAAAGCAAATTAAGGGGATTTTTGTTAATTAACAAATCCCCTCTACTATCATAATTGGATCAGATTATAACTGGATCAGTCTAAGCTGGCGCTTGAATTGTGTCAGCCTTGAACTTCGTTCGCCATGGGATAGCTATTCCACGTGGGTTAGTGATCCAGCCTAACGGCTGATAGGGGAAGAAAATTAATTGATGAAATCAATCTTCCCCTGCTCTTATCTCTTGATCTTCGATCTTAGGTGCAAAGACATCGGCTGAAGGCCGGGGTGTAGTCTGTACCAGTCGTCAACGACTGGTAGTTAGTATCCCTTAACAGTTGATTACACAATCAAGAAAAGAGAAAGATCAAGAGCAGACGGGGATTGATTTCATCAATTTATATTTCCCCGTCAACACCTAGAGTCGGATCAGCCTTGAGGAGTAGTCAGTATTAAGCTCCGCTTTGGTGCAATGGTCTGTACCAGTGGTTGACCACTGGTAGTTAGTATCCTCCTTTGGACGGTGGTCCCCACTTCGTTAGTAGTCCCCACTACCGTCTAATATTATGCGACCGAATAAAATTGGTTGAAAATTAGTCAATTAAATTCAGAGAATCTATACGTAAACTATGGGTTGACAGAGTCCATTCTGAACAGTGTTTGATTTGTAGTACGTCTGTAGCTCTGATTCTACGGGAGGGGATCACGTTAGTGATCAAGCAAAACGCTTCCTAACAGTCAATGTCGCAATTTCCAGAGAAATACGATCATTGAAGATATGCGAAATGCACACGCCAATGCGCTAGGTCAAGTCTACAGAGAAAGAAGCCGACAGACGGTAGTTTCGGCGAGTGGACAGAAAATCTGAGACAGGCGAAGGCTGGAGCAGGGTGCTGCAAGCACATCTCTCGCCCTAGTAGGAGTCGTACCGTCATTGATGGGGAGTCGGGATGGAGGGGGAGCTTCTAATTAACAGAATGCTATTCTGTAAGTTAGCTAAGCCCCGAAAACACTTGACCTGTTCCTCGTGCCCCTGTTCTAATTAACACATCAAGGCAGAATCAGGCGGGGAGTTAAATAGGATGAACATCGTAGAAGCGGTCAAGACCCAGAGTGACGCTGAGACCATTTCCCGCAAGCTGACCAAGAACGCCAAGGGCAACACTCTGTACGCGGACATCTGGCGCTTCGGCATCAACACTGCCCTTCGCATCAGTGACCTGCTCAGCCTGACCTTTGAAGATGTGTCGGGTGACAAGCTAGTTATCAAGGAGAGCAAGACCGGCAAGACTCGCTCCATTGACCTCAACAGCTCGGCCAAGGCCATCGTCCAGCAGCGCCGGAAGGCACACCCTGGCCACACCTACCTGTTCGAAGTGGACAGCAACAGGGCGAAGGGCAAGCCGGTTAGCCGCATCTCCGTCGCCAATGCCTTCAAGGCTGTCGGGGATGAGATGAGTATCCAACTCGGCACCCATAGCATGCGGAAAACCCGTGGCTGGCTGATGCACAGTAGCGGGATGTCAATCGAGCTGATTTGCAAGGTGCTGAACCACTCCAGCCCTGCGGTAACGATGGTATACATCGGGCTAACACAGGCTGAGATTGACGCCACTTATCACGAGTTCGTGTTCTGACTTCCAGCCATACGCCACCAGAAGGCCCCTACATGGGGCTTTCTTCGTTTCTGGCTATGCGTTGTAGTGCTTTTGAATGTCGTTGATTGTAGAGGCTTGTAGAGTGCTTCTGTCGGATCGCCTTGATTCGAGAGTGCCAGACTTACTTTGCTTTTACTTGGCTTTCCATTGGCCTCGGTCGCGGCCTGTTAAGAACATCACGCTAAAATCTAGGTTCCCAGAAGGCCCTAGACTTATTTTTTCCAGATGAAATCAGAACTCTTCGAAGAGTGCGCACTTTTTTCGGCGGCGGGGATGGGATTCCCCTCTAGAACGCATTCTTCGGTTTTGCCTCTGATCAGTGGATCAGTTAGGCTGGCTCATTGCCATTTAGGATGCTGGGGGGGATCGATGGACCCTGATATTGACAGTGATCTGAAGAAGGCCCGTGCCTTTCTTGTCGCCTTCTCTACTGCCGTGCTACTGGCTTGGTATTTCTCCGCCGACCTGAAGGCGATCAACATTATCGGTTTCTCGCTCAAGATTCGGGAGAACACTCATAACCTCTGGCTGGTCATCGCGGTTATCAACCTGCATTTCCTGCTTCGATATATCCAGAAGCTTCCAGCAGAGTCACGGCTTCCTGATGAGGCAATGCTTCTATCGTTTGAGAGAGCACTGATCAGCCATGTCGCCACTGTCTACCACAAACTGATACTGGAGAAGGTAAAGGCTTACGACGCTTCATCGCTCGGTACGAATCAGGCGAATAAGGTATTGAAAATATATCCGAACGGTCAGATGAGGTATCGGATGAAGATGGCCTCAGACGCCGAAGAGAAGAGGTTTCCTGTCGCAAGGTATCGGCTGAATTATGGGCACGAGATTCGTTTCGCTGTGACGTATACCTTCTTAACCGCAAAGGGTGGGGAGGGTGTTTCTAGTGGGTACAACGTCGATATAAAGCCAAATCGCTATGCCGTTTGGCACTCTCAGATTTTCGGCTTCCTTCGCGGGATCATCTTCACGCCATGGATGAGCGACTATATTCTTCCCGCCATTCTTGGAGTAGCTAGCATAGTAGTCGCCGCCTGCTCTTGGTGGGTAGTCAATTACTGAAGAGTCTTCATGCACATGCAATGTGTCTCACCATGAGCAAGAATGACTTCTTGGTCTAGGCGAGCATCTGGAATCAACAAATCCTAAAAATCTAAAAGAATAAACTAGCAATGAACATAGTGTCAGTCAAGTTTGATCGAAACCATCATGTAAAATCCTTTATTATGGATTACTGCTTATCGAGTGTCGTGCCTCAGTATGCGGTTCTCATTAGTGGTCAGTGGGGGTCTGGAAAAACGTGGTTTATCAATCAGTTCATAAGGGAATTAAGAGGTAGGGATGGCAAGGAGTTGTATGTAAGCTTGTATGGTATGTCGAATTTCTCAGAGATTGAGTACGAATTTTTTAGAAAGCTCCATCCAGTGCTATCCCATAAGGGAATGGAGATCACAGGAAAAATACTCAAAGGAGCACTGAAGGGCACACTAAAGATAGATCTTGATCGAGACGGAAAAAGCGACGGAAACGCAAGTCCTACCTTGCCAGAGATAAAACTTCCAGACTACCTAAAAAACACTTCAAAGCATGTCTTAATATTCGACGATATTGAACGGTGTGGTATACCTATCGAAAGCCTTCTTGGATATATAAATCATTTTGTCGAACACCAAGATTACAAGGTTATCCTGGTAGCCAATGAAGAAGAAATAACGCAGAAATCCAAGGATGGCGGCCAAAAAAATCAGTACGCCACAATAAAAGAGAAGTTGGTTGGGAAAACATTTAAGATAGAAGCGAACTTGAGTGAGGCTTTAGGTGCGTTCATTGAAGAGTCTGGGCAGTCAAATTTCTATAACTCGCATCTTGATTTGATAAAAACCGTATATGAAAGTTCAACCTATAATAACCTGCGTCACCTTCGGCAGGCTCTACTAGATTTCTGCAGGCTCAAAAAAAGCCTTGACCAAGAAGCGTTAGACTGTCCAGACCTGATGGCGCATTTGCTTAGGGACTTTTTGATTTATTCTTTCGAGATAAGACATGGACGGATGAATGTTGACGAAATAGAAGGGTTAGGCCATCGATACGTCAAGATACATTTAACAAGTTCCAATGGCCAAGAAGAAAAAGACAGCCTCGTAATTGATCTTAATAGGAAGTATCCAGATTTTAATCCGTATGACACGCCATTTGATGCGGAGGTATGGAAATCTATTCTTGGGGATGGTCGGATTTGCAAAGAGAAAATCCACGAAAACATTTTAAAAAGCAGGCACCTTGCATCCAAGAATAGTCCAAACTGGGTGAGGCTATGGAAATTTAGAAGCCTGAGCGATAGTGATTTTTCCTCCCTAGTGGACACGGTGTGGTTAGAGTTCAAAAACGGAAATTACAACGCAGAAAGTGAAATAAAGCATGTTTGTGGAATCTACATGCATCTTGCAAGTATCTCGCTTTATCCCTCCAGTGTAGATAAAGTTCTTTCCAGTTCAAAGCATGTGATCGATACTCTTTTCGTTCAAGGGAAACTTGAACTTAGCGAGAGCGTTAGGTTTTACGATGATGAATCCGCCTTTGGAATGGGCTATCTTTATTCAGAGCATGCCGAGTTCAAGGAGGTCTGCTCTCATCTCCGAAGTAAGGCGGTTGAAGCCTATTCAAAAAAACTTCCTAGTCTTGCCAGTGAATTAGTAGAAGTCTTAAGGGTTGATCCGAGATCGTTCACACTAAAACTTATCCATTCCAATCATGGTCCAAATGATTATTACGAAACTCCCATCCTTGATTACTTAAGTCCCGTCGATTTTGTACATGCATATCTTGAGGGTAGAAGCAAGGAAATGGGGGTGATTCATGCCTTGTTCAAGGAAAGGTACAAATTCCTCAGTTCCGCTGAAAAATTGACGGATGAGTTCGGGTGGCTTTTAGCTGTTTATGGGGTTCTCATTTACACGGCTAAATCCAACCCTGGCACTCTAACTTCACATTTGTGTATCTCCCTAGCGGAAAACGCTGTCGATCCAGTAATTAGTTTGTTGGGGGAGGTTAGGGCAAAAAATAGATAAGAAGAAATTCATGCCAAAAATCGAATTTCACTAGATGTTCTAATTGTTCTGGTATACGTTAACCCCGAAGCGAAGAATTTACATGGGAGAAAGGTATTGATCAGTGCATGGAATCTCAAAGAGCTGAGAGATCGCATACGAGAAAATCGTCCGGTGGATGGAGAATCGTTGGTCGAGATTACGAACTCGCTAGGCCGTTCCCGTGAGATCTTTGAATACCATAAAAAGCTAGCACGTGATGCCTTTGAAGCCTTCAATACTGAGAACGATCCAACAGGAATGCTGCTTGCTGAGCATGTGTTTGGCGTGACTGAGAAAAATGACTTATTAACTGAGGCAAATCTGGCAAGCGAAGCTAATTTGATTGCCTGTATTAGCGTGACCCGAAACGCATTTGATAGCTTTGGTCAGCTATTAAATGGTTTGGTAGTGCCGGAGCCCTGCACAGGTAATTTCTATATCCACGACGTTCTTAAGAAGCTACCTGCCGGCGAACTAAAGGATCAGTTGAAAATCGCTACTTCGTCTGCTTGGTACGAGTACATGCAGGCATTCACAAATATCGTGAAGCATCGCCAATTGATCAAGCACAACTCATCATTGTCGTTCGTCGAGGATCGGCGTGGCGGCAAGGTTAACGGCTTTAAGTACAAAGGAAAGGATTACACTGATTATTGGGTGCGAGATGTCCTCCAAGGCACGGTGGAGGTTCAAAACTCTTTGGTTACATGTGGGCGGGCACTAAATCGCCTGTACATCTGAAAACAGCCCCTGGTCCCTTTACAGCTTGTTATAGCGTGCACAAACAAAAGCCCTCACATTGGGGGGCTTGAGGGTGTTGCCTTACTTCTCGCACGGATACGCCAGCACCAGAGCATGTATCGCCAATGCAGTTTCGTGGATGTGCAGGCTCTGAGGATTCTCCTCAAGATACTTCACTACAACCCTTGCAGCTTGAATGTTTGAAAAGCCTGTCTTAGGGGGACAGAATCGGCGCTCCTTGGGCAGGTAGTCTGCATTAATGAAGGTGCTTTGCATGATTCCTTGCAGCTTTCCTATACAGAAAAGGCCATCCGTTTGATCCCTCTGGTCGGCAATTTTGTCGTCTACTTTAATTGCAGATTTGCACTGAGTGAGTAACTCGCTTCCGTTCATCCTCACTTCGGCCATAACCCCAGCACTACACACCACCAGTCCGATTGCTGCAAGAATCCGCTTCATGTCGCAACCTCATTGTTTCCTTTTTGGGTAGAGTTCGGTGGTTAAAGCCTGCAAGCCATCGTGAAAATCCTCCAATGGATTTTCTCGGCAGAATTTCTCAATATACGCCATCACTCCATCCATGTCCGTACTTCTCATTAGGTCATGTGTGGAGTTCAGGTATTCATTCAGGCCAGTTATATAGCCTGCTGTGTAGGAGGCGTAATTGTTCCAGCTTGACCAGTTGCTTTGGTTGTTCGCTTGGTTGGCTGCTTCAATGAATTTTCCACAACTGTGGTTCCCTAGCCCCTGGACATTAAACATACCATTGCTGTCGGCTGCATGTACGGGAACGACACTTGCACTTCCAATGAGCACTAATCCCAGTGCAATCCTTTTCATTTGTCAGTCTCCTTTTGGCTCAGGGATGGCTGCTTGCTCACCTTGCCCATTAAGATTAGTTACGTAGAGGGGAAGGACTCTTTTTCCTTCGAGAAGCTCAATTGCCATCTTCCTCATGTTGCCTTGTTCGTTTTCAATGTCGCCGTGAGCTCGCGGGGCATATGATGAGTTCTTTATGTGGGTCTTGTCGAAGTCATACTTTAGTACAATTGCCATCTTGTGGAGTAACTCAACAAATAGGTCGACTCTTCGAATGGCCCATTGGTCCGGGTCCATTTTATCTAATCCAAGGTGGTCAAGGTACTGCTTCCAAGCCTCAATAACTTGCTTCTCTTTCTTGTTCTTTTGATTGAATTCAAGATCGATGCTGTTTAGTGCCTCTACGTGGTGCCACGATATGGTGTACGCTCGTGTTGCCATGAGGGTTTTGAAAATTTGAAGCTTGCGGCCCTGAATTTCATTTCTGCTATCCAAGTATCGTGTTAACTGGACGGCTATAATTGGCCCTGCTAGCACGACGAACATCATTAACCAGTCAGATATTGTAATTTTGTCCATGCAGTCCCCCGGCTTTATCTTCAATAGCTCGGAATTTCATTTCTTCTTACTATGGGTAAGGGCATCCTTCCGAACTGCAGAGGTTACATTCACGATAGCGTGTTCGTCTCTAGCAATCTGAATGGCACGATCCTCCAGCGCAGCTTGAGGTTTCCTGCCGTTCTTCTCTACAGGGACGCTGATTCGTCCTGTGTCGTTAACCCGACCTACGATCTCCCTTCGTCTAATGGGGTAGGGCAGATCGATCGAATCTGGAGAGTTTTATGACTGGTGGAACTAACGGTGATTTTTGCCTGCAAACTCCCGCCCCATCCCAAGCGCGGAAGGAATGACGTGAACCCGATCCTCACGGATGACGACGCCGCCTTGCTGCGGCGTTACCGCAGCGGCGATGCCGAGGCCTTTGGCGTGCTCTACGCGCGCCATCGCCTCGGCCTTTACCGTTTTCTCTGCGGCCTCTGCGGCGACGGTGCCCTGGCCGAGGAAATCTTCCAGGAAACCTGGCTGAACCTGATCCGCAGCGCCTCCGAACAGCGTGGCCAGGCCAGCTTCAAGACCTGGCTCTACCAGATCGCCCGCAACCGCCTGATCGACCACTGGCGCAAGCATGGTCGCCAGCAGGGCCGCGAAGAAGCCTTCGACGAGGCCCTGCACGGCGAGGCGCTACCGGGCAGCAGCCCGGACCCCGAGCAGGAGCTGGCCCTGAGCCAGGACCAGCAGCGCCTGCGCGCGGCCCTGGACGAACTGCCGGGCGAGCAGCGCGAGGTCTTCCTGCTGCGTGCCCACGGCGACCTGGAGCTGCACGAGATCGCCGAACTCACCCGCACGCCCGCCGAGACGGTAAAGAGCCGCTTGCGCTATGCGTTGCAGAAGTTGCGTCGGCTGCTGGCCGACCCGGCCGCGGCCGAGGAGGTATCCGCATGAACCGAGACCCGCACAAGCCGGACGATATGGAACAGGCCCTGCTCGAACACTACCGCCGGCACAGCCAGGAAGAGCCGTCCGCTGGGCTGGACCAGCGCATCCTCGCCGCGGCGGCGGCCCAGGCGGAGCAGAACCGGGCGGCGCATCGTCCCTCCTTTGGCGAGCGCCTGCATGCCTGGCTGTTCGGGGGCGGGGGCCGGCAGCGCTGGGTCGTGGCCATTGCTGGTTTTGCCAGCCTGGGAATCGGCCTGAGCCTGACCTTGCGCACCCAGGAAGAGGCCAAGGAACGCTTCGATGCTCCCCCGGCCAGCGTCGCGCCGCTTTCCGCGCCGGCGCCCATGTCAAGGGCGGCGCCAGCGACCTATGCCAGCCCGCCAGCCCAGGCGGAGAAGAAGGCGTCCGCGATGGCCGATAGCAGCGCCGAGCTGCAGGAGCGACAGACCGAGCCGCTGCGTCTGGAGGAAAAAGCCGCACCCAAGGCGGAACTGGCCAAGTCGGCACAGCCTGGGGAACCGGAGGCCAGCCTGCGCCGGGTACTGGCACTGCAGGAGGCGGGCAAGCGCGAGGAAGCGCACAAGCTGCTGAATGAGTTGCAGGCGCGCTTTCCCCAGCGGGATATCGCCGCCGAACTGCGCGAGCTAAAGCGTGACCGCTAACGGCGGTCGCGCCACGCTTGCCTCCGCGCTGGCGAAAGTAGAGCATGGCGCCATCACTGACTTCACCTGATCGTCCATGCACTCGATTCGTCTCGTTTGTGCCTGCCTGGCACTGACCCTGCTAGTGGCCTGCGACAAGGAAGCGCCGCCGAAGCCCGGAGCACCGCCCGCACCGCCTCCAGTCTCGTCCAGCCCTCCGTCCGCCCGGCCGGCCCCCGCCGACGTGCCGGCGCCTCCGGTGGAGTCTGTCCCGGCCGCCGACCCCAAGCCCGTGCCGCCGCCGCCCGCGCCGGCCCCCAAACTGGTGCCACCTGCTCCGACGCCGATCAAGCCGAAGGAGACCCTGACCACCGTCAAGGCGCCCCTGCCCAATACCAAGCTGGACCTCAGCCTGCCCAAGGACATGGCCAATGAGCTGGAGGCGGGCGACGCCAAGGACGATGTGCCGGGCCAGGCCGTGCTGCCGCAGCTGTTCGCGGAGAAGCCCGCAGAGGGCCCCTTCGGGCTCAATGGCAAGCTGATCACCAACGAACGGGAAACTGACGCCTGGCACTCGGTCGAGGGTGCCGAGCTGCAGTTCGAGTTCAAGCGCTAACGCACACCGACTGTAGGTTGGGCCGGGCGGCGTTCCGCGAGCGCAGCGAAGCCCAACGAAGGCGCACGGTTCTGTTGGGCTTCGCCGAGCTCAGCCCAACCTACGGTCACAATGCCGCGTGAAAGAAAGGTCTGTAGCGAATTCATTCGCGAATGAACAGCGCCCGCAGCCATCAGAAACGGTACTCCCCGCGCTGGATCGCCTGGTAGATCTCCCCATCCAGCGGCCGGAAGCCCTGGTCGCCGGGCAGGCGGGCGAAGAGTGGGGCCCTGACCGCTTCCGGGTCGTAGGCCTGTTTCTTCAGGTCGGTCTTCTTGTACTTGAAGGTCCCGGTGGTCTCCACTTCCTCCAGCAGGCGCACGAACAGCGGCGCGGCATAGGCCGGCAGCTCGCGGTCCAGGTGAGCGGCCAGGGCCTCCCGGTCCAATTGCGCGCCATTGGCCAGGCGCAGGGCCGCCATGCCACAGCGGCCATTGGTGCCGGGAATCTCCACGCCGTAGACCACGGCGTCCTCCACCCCTGGGAAGGCCCCCAGGGCGTTCTCGACCTCGGTGGTCGAGACGTTCTCACCCTTCCAGCGGAAGGTGTCGCCCAGGCGGTCGACGAACTGCGCGTGCTTGCAGCCAATGCTGCGCATCAGGTCGCCGGTGTTGAACCAGGCATCGCCTTTCTTGAACACGTCGCGGAGGATCACCGCCTCGCTCTTGGCCGGGTCGGTATAGCCGTCGAAGGGCCACTTGGGGCTGATCTCGCTGATCAGCAGTCCCGGTTCGCCCGTGGCCACTTCCTCGAGGAAGCCGCGGTGGTCGCGCAAGGGACAGTCGTTCTCCAGGTCGTAGCGGACCATGGCGAAGGTGGCGGGGGAGAAGCCCACGGTATTGTCGAAATTGAACACATTGGTGAATCCGATATTGCCTTCGCTGGAGGCATAGAACTCCATCACCCGCTCGATGCCGAAGCGCTCCTTGAACTCCGTCCAGATCGATGGGCGCAGGCCGTTGCCGATCATGCAGGTCAGGCTGTTGCCCTGCTCCTCGGGGCAGGGCGTCTGGTTCAGCAGGTAGCGGCAGAGTTCGCCGATGTAGCCGAAGCAGGTGGCCTGGTAGTGCGCCACGTCCTTCCAGAAGTTGCTGGCGGAGAACTTGCGGCGCAGGGCGATGGCGGCGCCGCCGGCCAGCACCGAGGCCCAGCTCACGGTCACCGCGTTGTTGTGGTAGCAGGGCAGGGTCAGATAGAAGACGTCACGCTCGGTGAGCGATAGGCCCGAGTGGCCGAAACCGCCATAGGCCTTGATCCATTTGCCGTGGCTGAGGATGGAGGCCTTGGGCAGGCCGGTGGTGCCCGAGGTGTAGATGTAGAAGCAGGCATCCTTGAGGCGCACCCGTCCGGTTTCCACCGGGTTGCTTTCCGGCTGCCCCAGGGCGAGGCGCATCAGGTTCCGCCAGCCCGGCGGGGCTTCAGCGGGGTCGGCCAGGCTGTCGCCGTCGGCGACCCAGTAACAGTGGCGGGCATCCTCCAGCTCGCAACGGACTTCCTCGAAGGCTTCACACAGCTCCTCGCCGACGACGAAATGACGGGCCTTGACCAGGTTCAGGCTATGGCTCAGCACCTTGCCGCGCTGGGTGGTGTTTACCAGGGCGGCGATGGCCCCGAGCTTGGCCAGGGCGCCCAGCGCCGCCAGCACTTCGATGCGGTTTTCCAGCATCACCGCTACCACGCTGCCATGGCTTACGCCTTCGGCCTTCAGGGCGTGGGCCAGGCGGTTGCTCCAGGCATTGAACTCCGCGTAGCCAAGTCGGCGCTGCTCATCGATCACCGCCGGACGCTGCGGGTACAGGCGTGCCGCCCGCTCCAGGGCCCAGCCCAGGGATAGCGCCTTCTCGCGGTTGCGGATTCCGGTGTAGTAGAGGCCCAGCAGCATTCGCGGCAGGCGCGGCAGGTTGCTCGGCAGGCGGGCGATGAAACGCAGCGGGGAGATCAGTTCTGCTTGGCTCATGGTTCTCGCGTGTTGTCGTTGTTGTACGCAGGCATGGCCTCACTCTAGGACGGGGCGCAGGGCCCCGCCATGACCCTGGCGCGTTGGTGGCCGGGCAGATGGGCAAATGCAGGGAAGCACGGACTGCTGTCGATCTTTTGTGGGGGCGAATTCATTCGCTGAGCAGTCCGCAGGACTGCCCGAGGACCCATTGGGGCTGCTGCGCAGCCCATAGCGAATGAATTCGCCCCCACAAGGAAGAGCAGGGGCGGAGTGTCCGGCCCAGCCTCAGTCCAGGAACAGGTCCGGCACCAGCGAACCGCCAGCCGGGTCGAAGCGGTACTGCTCGAACTCGATCTGGCCCTGTTCGCGCAGCAACTCTTCGTCGATCAGCAGGCGGCCGGTGATGCTGCGGCCTTCGCTCGCGAGGATGGCGTGGGCCGCGTCGGCCATGATGGCCGGGGTGCGGGCGCGCTTGAAGGCCTCGCGACTGCCCAGCTCGAACTCGATGGCGGCGGTGGCGATCATGGTCTGCGGCCACAGCGAGTTGACGCTGATGCCGTACTTCTTGAACTCCTCGCTCATGCCGAGGGTGAGCATGCTCATGCCGTACTTGGTGACGGTGTAGGGGCCGTGCTGGGCGAACCATTTCGGCGCCAGGTTGAGCGGCGGCGACAGGTTGAGGATATGGCCGCCGGCGCTTTCCTTGAGGTAGGGCAGGGCGGCCTGGCTGCAGACCATCACCGCGCGGGTGTTGATCTGGTACATCAGGTCGAAGCGTTTGGGCTCCAGGTGCTCGACGCCGGTGAGGCGGATGGCGCCGGCGTTATTGACCAAGGCGTCGATGCCGCCGAAATGCGCAGCGGCCTTGGCCATGGCCTCACGCACCGCGTTCTCGTCGCGCACATCCAGCTGCAGGGCCAGGGCCTTGCCGCCGGCCGCTTGGACTTCCTCCGCCACGCTGAAGATGGTGCCGGGGAGTTTGGGATGCGGCTCGGCGCTCTTGGCGGCGATGACGATGTTGGCGCCATCTGCGGCGGCGCGCAGGGCGATCTCGCGGCCGATGCCGCGGCTGGCACCGGTGATGAACAGGGTTTTGCCGGACAGTGACATACGCGTTCTCCTGATTGTTGTTGTTCCTGGGGGCCGCCAAACGGCCCTTTCGCGAATGAATTCGCTTCCACGGGGAAGCGGCGGGTAGCGTCAGGCTTCTTCCACCTCCACCAGCAGCTGGCGGCTCTTCACCTGGTCGCCGCGGGTGACCTGGACGCGACGGATCACGCCGTCCACGCCGGCCTTCAGTGGGTGCTCCATCTTCATGGCTTCCAGCACCACCAGCAGCTGGCCCTTGCCGACCCGCTCGCCTTCGCTCACCAGCACCTCGACTATCGCGCCGTCCATGGGCGCCTTTACCGTGCCCGAACCCGCGGAGCCCTGGCCGCCAGCCGGCTCGTGGGTGACGTCCTGCAGCTCCAGGTTGCCGTTCTGCCCGAACAGCCAGAGCTGTTGTGCCTGTTGATGGTAGGCGACGCGGCGACGGATGCCGTCCAGCTCCACCACCGCCCAGCGGCCGTCGGCGCGCAGCAGACGGATGGCGATTTCCGTTTCAGCGACCCGGGCCAGCAGGCGCGGCTGCTGGCCGGCGTCGTGTACGGCCAGTTCCACCCCGTGCTTCTGCTCGCCCTGGCGCAGCACCAGGCGCCAGGGCGCGTTGCCGGCGCTGCGCCAGCCGGCCAGCCCGCCCTGGTGGGCGTTGGCACTGGCCGAAACCTGGTAGAGCAGCGTGGCGGCGATGGCCAGCTCGGCCGGCGAGATCGGTTGGGGGCTCAGGCTGGCATCGCTGCCGAATTGTTCGCCGATAAAGGCCGTGGTGGCGTCCCCGGCGGCGAAATGCGGGTGCCTGAGCAGGTTGGCGAGGAAGCGCTGGTTACCCTTGACCCCCAGCAGCACGCAGTCCTCCACCGCCCGCGCCAGCTTGCGCCGGGCTTCGTCGCGGGTGGCGCCCCAGGCGATGACCTTGGCCAGCATGGGGTCGTAGAAGGGCGTGACCGCCTGGCCTTCCGCCAGACCGTGGTCGATGCGGATCCCATCCAGCTCCACCGGCTCCCAACGCAGCACCTGGCCGGTCTGGGGCAGGAAACCGGCGGCCGGGTCCTCGGCATAGAGACGCACTTCCATGGCGTGGCCATTCAGCTTGATTTCGTCTTGCTCGAGCGGCAGCGGCAGGCCCTCGGCCACCTGGATCTGCCAGGCCACCAGGTCCTGGCCGGTGACCAGTTCGGTCACCGGGTGCTCCACCTGCAGACGGGTGTTCATTTCCAGGAAGTAGAAGGCGCCGCTGGCGTCCAGCAGGAATTCCACCGTGCCGGCGCCAACGTAGTGGACGGTGCGCGCAGCCTTCACCGCCGCCTCGCCCATGGCCTGGCGCAGCTCGGGCGTCATCACCGGGCAGGGCGCTTCTTCGATCACCTTCTGGTGGCGGCGCTGCACCGAGCAGTCGCGCTCACCCAGATAGACCAGGTTGCCCAATTGATCGCCGAACACCTGGATTTCCACGTGGCGCGGCGCGATCACGGCCTTTTCCAGGATCAGCTCGGCGCTGCCGAAGGCGTTCAGTGCTTCGGAGCGGGCGGTGCGCAGTTGCGCCAGCAGTTGGTCGGGCTCCTCGACCAGGCGCATGCCGCGCCCGCCGCCGCCGGCACTGGCCTTGATCATCAACGGGTAGCCGATGCGCTGGGCTTCGCGCGCCAGAGTGGCGTCGTCCTGTTCGGCGCCTTCATAGCCCGGAATGCAGGGCACGCCGGCCTCCAGCATGGCCAGCTTGGACAGGCGCTTGCTGCCCATCAGGTGGATGGCTTCGACGGTCGGGCCGATGAAGGTGATGGCGGCCGCTTCGCAGGCGCGGGCGAAGTCGGCGTTTTCGGAGAGGAAACCGTAGCCGGGGTGGATGGCGTCGGCGCAGGTTTTGCGAGCGGCGTCGATGATGGCGTCGATCGACAGGTAGGACTGGGCGACCGGGGCCGGGCCGATGCAAACCGCCTCGTCCGCCAGCTGCACGTGGAGCGCATCGGAGTCGGCCTCGCTGTAGACCGCGACCGTGCGGTAGCCAAGCGCCTGGGCGGTGCGCATCACCCGGCAGGCGATCTCGCCACGGTTGGCGATCAGGATCTTGTTGAATGCGGGCATCGGAATGCTCCTGCTTTGCGTGGCCCGGATGCAATCCGGGGTTGGTCGTTCCCGGATTGCATCCGGGCTACTTCCGTTTCTGTGTGGGTGCTACTCGGCCCAGCTCGGCTTGCGCTTCTGTACGAAGGCCAGGGTGCCCTCGGCGCCTTCGGCCCCCGTGACGGCCAGGGCGAATTGCTCTGCCGCGCTGTCCAGCAGCGGGCCCAGGGGTTCGCTTTCGGTGGCCAGCAGCAGGGCCTTGGTCCGGGCATTGGCGCCGGGGGCGCAGCGGCGGATCTGCTCCAGGCTGTCGACCAGGCGCTGTTCCAGGGTGGCGCTTTCGGTCTCGGCGAAGTGCACCAGGCCCAGGCGCAGGGCCTCCAGCCCGTCGAAGCGGGCGGCGGTGAGGGCCAGGCGGCGGGCCTGGGTCAGGCCGATGCGCTTGACCACGAAGGGCGCGATCTGCGCCGGCAGGATGCCGAGGCTGGTTTCCGGCAGGCCGAACTGGGCGCCTTGCAGGGCGATGGCGAGATCCGAGACGCAGGCCAGGCCGAGGCCGCCGCCGAGCACCGCGCCTTCCAGCACGGCGATCAGCACCTGGGGCTGAGCCTGGGCTTGTTCCAGCAGGCTGCCGAAGGCCCGGTTCAGCCGCTGGTAGGCCTCGCCGCCGGTGGCACGTGCACTGGCCATGTCCTTGATGTCGCCACCGGCGCAGAAATGCCCGCCGGCACCCCGCAGCACCAGGGCGCGCACGCTCGCGTCATCGCGCACGGCGGCCAGCACCGCGCGCAGCTCCTCGACCATGGCCAGGCTCATGGCATTGCGGCTGTCCGGTCGGTTGAGGGTGATGTACAGCACGCCGCCGGCCTGTTCCAGCAGCAGGGTTTCAGTCTTCGGTAATTCCATGGTCGGTGTCCCGGCAGCGTGGTCGTAGGATGGGTGGAGCGGAGCGATACCCATCATTCGAGGCGATGGGTATCGGCGCTGCGCACCTCCACCCATCCTACGGATCTTCAGCCTTTCTTCTTCCCGGGCAGGATGCCCATCAGCTTGCAGATGATGCCCAGCATGATCTCGTCGGCGCCGCCGCCGATGGAGACCAGGCGGGTGTCGCGGTAGGCGCGGGAGACGTGGTTGTCCCACATGAAACCCATGCCGCCCCAGTACTGCAGGCAGGCGTCGGTGACCTCGCGGCCGAGGCGTCCGGCCTTGAGCTTGGCCATGGAGGCGAGGCGGGTGACGTCCTTGCCGCTCACGTAGAGTTCCACGGCCTGGTAGACCAGGGCGCGCAGGGCTTCGATTTCGGTCATCAGCTCGGCCAGGCGGAAGTGGATCACCTGGTTGTCGATCAGCGCGTTGCCGAAGGTCTTGCGTTCCTTGCAGTAGTCGATGGTGACGTCCACGCAGTGCTCCAGGCCCTTGATCATGTTGGCCGCGCCGAACATGCGTTCTTCCTGGAACTGCAGCATCTGCATCATGAAGCCGGCACCCTCGTGGCCGATGCGGTAGCGCTGCGGCACGCGGACGTTGTCGAAGAACACCTGGGCGGTCTCGGAGCTGCGCATGCCGAGCTTGTCCAGGTGGGCGCTCAACGTGATGCCGGGCGTGTTCATCGGCACCATGATCAGCGACTTGTTGACGTGGGGCTTGTCGTCCGAGGTGTTGGCCAGCAGGCAGATGAAGTCGGCGGAGGGCGAGTTGGTGATCCACATCTTGCTGCCGTTGATCACATAGTCGTCGCCGTCCTTGCGGGCGGTGGTCTTCATCCCGGCCACGTCGGAGCCGGCGCCCACTTCCGAGACGCCGATGCAGCCGACCATCTCGCCGGCGATGGCCGGGCGGAGGAACTCCTCGCGCAGCTCATCGGAGCCGAAGCGCGCCAAGGCCGGGGTGCACATGTCGGTCTGCACGCCGATGGCCATGGGGATGCCGCCGCAGTGGATGGTGCCGAACTCTTCGGCGGCGACTATCGAGTAGCTGTAGTCCAGGCCCATGCCGCCGAACTTCTCCGGCTTGGAGATTCCCAGCAGGCCGAGTTCGCCGGCCTTCCTGAATATATCGTGGATGGGGAAGCGGCCTTCCTTTTCCCACTGGTCGACATGGGGGTTGATTTCCCTGTCGACGAAATTGCGCACCGTGCGGCGGAGTTCTTCGTGTTCCTGGGTGAAGATCATTGTTGTTGTTCTCCTGATCGGATCGAACGGGGTCCTGTTGGGCTTCGCTTCGCTCTGCGCCAACCTACGGTCAAAAACGGGCGACGCCGAAGCTGTTGGCCTTGAGCGGACGCAGCTCCGCTTCCGCGCAGATATCCAGCAGATAGCCCAGCAGCCGGCGGCTGTCACGGGGGTCGATCAGGCCGTCGTCCCAGAGGCTCGCGGTGCCGTAGAGCGCGGTGGACTGACTGTCGAGCTTCTGCGCGGTCACCTGTTCGAGCATGTCGAGCATCTTCAGGTCGGGCTCCTTGCCCTCCTTGGCGTGCTTCTCCTCGGTGACGATACGCAGCACCTTGCCGGCCTGGGCGCCGCCCATTACCGCGGTGCGGCTGTTGGGCCAGGCGAAGATGAAGCGCGGGTCCAGGCCGCGGCCACACATGGCGTAGTTGCCGGCGCCGTAGGAGCCGCCAACCACGAACGTGAGCTTGGGCACGCGGGCGTTGGCCACTGCCTGGATCATCTTCGAGCCGTGCTTGATCACGCCCAGTTGTTCGGACTCGGTGCCGACCATGAAGCCGGTGGTGTTGTGCAGGAACAGCAGCGGCACATTGGCCTGTTCGCATAACTGGATAAACTGCGCCGCCTTGGCCGCGCCCTGGGGCGTGATGGGGCCGTTGTTGCCGATCAGGCCGCAGGGGCGGCCTTCTATACGCAAGTGGCCGCAGACGGTCTGGCTGTCGAACTCGTTCTTGAAGTCGAGGAATTCCGAGCCGTCGGCGATGCGGGCAATGATCTCGCGCACGTCGTAGGGCTTCTTCGGGTCCGCCGGGACCACGCCCAGTAGTTCCTCGGTGCTGTACAGCGGCTCACACCATTCGCGTTTCGTGCTGGCGGGCAGCTGTGCGTTCCAGGGCAGCATGGCGAGGATGTCGCGCGCCAGGCGCAGTCCGTCGGCGTCGTTCTCGGCCAGGTATTCGGCGGTGCCGGCCACCTGGGCGTGCATCTCGGCGCCACCCAGTGCCTCATCCGTGGCCACTTCGCCGGTGGCGGCCTTGAGCAATGGGGGACCTGCGAGGAACATCTTGGCCTTGCCGCGCACCACGATCACGTAGTCGGACAGGCCCGGCTGGTATGCCCCGCCGGCGGTGCTGGAGCCGTGCACCACGGTGATCTGCGGCAGGCCCATGGCGGACATCCGCGCCTGGTTGGCGAAACCGCGCGCACCCTCGACGAAGATTTCCGCCGCGTAGTTGAGGTTGGCGCCGCCGCTTTCGGTCAGGGCCACCAGGGGCAGCTTGTTCTCCACGGCGATCTGCTGCAGTCGCAGGGTCTTCTTCAACCCGGTGGGGGAGATGGTGCCGCCCTTGATGGCACTGTTGCTGGCACTGACCAGGCAGCGGATGCCGGCGATATAGCCGATGCCGGCGATGATGCCGCCGCCGGCCTGGGTTCCATCCTTGTCGTCGTGCAGCTTGTAGCCGGCCAGGGAGCAGAGTTCGAGGAAGGGGCTACCCGGGTCCAGCAGCAGGTTCAGGCGCTCGCGGGGCAGCAGCTGGCCGCGCTTGTCGAATTTCGGCTTGGCCTCGGCAGCCTTGTCCAGCACCTTCTGCTCGATCTGGCGGAAGCTGGCCACGGCGGCGAGCATGGCCTCGCGGTTGTTCGCGAAGTCCTCGCCCTGGACGTCGAGTTCGGATTCGATCACGGCCATCGCGTCACTCCTGGTCCTTCAACACATCGGGCAGGTAGGCCCGGTGGAAACCGTTGTAGGCGCGGCTCTGGCCGGGTTTTGCCTTGACCAGGGGGAAGGCGCGGCTTCCCTGGCTGGCGGCGCCGTCGATGCGGATGGTGGTGCCGCTGATGAAGGCCGCGCCGGGCGAGAGCAGGAAGACGATGGCCGCAGCCACTTCCGATTCGCTGCCGATGCGCTTGAGCGGCACGTGCTCGCGCAGGGTGGGGATGATGGCCTTGAAGGCACCTTCATAGGTGTCCATGCCGCTGGAGGCGATCCACCCGGGGGCCACCGCGTTGACCCGCACCCCGGCGTGGCCCCACTCGACGGCGGCGGTCTTGGTGAAGTTCTCCATGCCGGCGCGGGCGGCGCCAGAGTGGCCCATGCCGGGCATGCCGCCCCACATGTCGGCGAGCATGTTGACGATGCTGCCGCCGGCCTTGCTCATGGCCTGGTTGAACACCTCGCGGGCCACCAGGAAGCCGCCTACCAGGTTCGTGCGCACCACGGTCTCGAAACCTTTCTGGCTGATCGAGGCGAGTGGGGCGGGGTACTGGCCACCGGCGTTGTTGACCAGATGATGGATGGCGCCCCGTTCGGCCAGAACGGCCGAGACCATGGCCTTGACCGCGTCCTCCTCACGGATATCGCAGGCCTGCCAGCTGGCGCTGCCGCCGTCTTCGACTATCTCGCCGGCGGTCTTCTCCAGCTTCTCCGGCTTGCGCCCCACCAGCACCACGTGGGCGCCCAGGGCCGCCAGCTCGTGGGCGGTGCATCGACCGATGCCGCTGCCGCCGCCGGTGACCATGATGGTCTGGCCGCTGAACAGGCCGGGCTTGAATACCGAGTCGTAGCTCATTCTTGTCGTCCTTCCGTCTGTCGCGTCGGGGATGCGTTATCCGCGCCTTGCTCTTTGTAGGAGCGCGCTTGCTCGCGAAACTCCGCGCGGTGCGGTTCGCCAGCAAGCTGGCTCCTACGAGCCGGGTGCCGTGTCATTCATTGCAGGCTGTCGGCCAGGGCCTGGGGCACCGGCACAGGGAATTCCAGGAGCTGCTGGGCGAACGCCTTGCCTTGCGGGTCGATGCGCAGGCTGGCGACTCCACCGCCGCCCAGGGCGTTCTCCAGCAGGAAGTTCAGGCTGTGGCTGCCCGGCAGGTACCAGCGGGCCACACGGCCCAGCTGCGGGTCGAGCACGTGATCCATCCAGTCGACCACCGCCTCCGGGGTCAGGGCCTCGGCTATCCAGGGCAGGTACTCGGGCCGGCGCGCCATGACACCGATGTTGCTGTGGTTGCCCTTGTCGCCGGAGCGGGCCACGGCCAGCTTCACCAGCGGCACGCTGGCACTGGCCTGGCCTGCGGTCGGCGGCGGGGCCAGGTCGTCGGCCAGGGCGGTAACGTCGAAGCTGTCGACCTGCGGCAGCTCGGTGGCGCGGCGCTGGCCGTCCAGTTCCACTTCCAGCTGGCAGGCGGACTTGTTCACCAGGAAGGAGAAGAGGCGGATCACCGGGTAGACGGTCGGTCGGCCGCCGACTATGCCGGTCAGGCCCGGCGCCATGCCGGTGGCGGCCTGGGCGATCTCCCGGGAGAACAGCACCAGGGCTTCCTTGCGGCTGTGGCTGACGGCGATCTTGATCACCACTTCGCGGCTGTCCTTGCGCTGGCCGTGAGGACCGTAAGTGGCTTCGCTGCCCAGCAGCTCGACGTTAACCTCGCTATAGCGGCCCCAGCCGCGCTCGGCGAAGATCTCTTCGGTCTTGGCGATGATGGCGCGACTGACCCGCTCGGCCTTCTTCACGGCATCGATGCCGGCCAGCAGGCAACTGGCGGTGCAGCGGAAACCGTCGGGGTAGGTGGCGCTGACCTTGTACTGCGGTGTCGGTGGCAGGCCGCGGGCGCCCAGCACGCGCACGCGATGCGGGCCAACCTGCTCCAGGGCCACCCGGGTGAAGTCGCAGACCGCGTCGGGCAGCAGGTAGGCGCGTGGGTCGCCAATCTCGTAGAGCATCTGCTCGCCGACCGAGAAAGGCGTGACCAGGCCGCCGGAACCTTCCGGCTTGGTCACGCAGAAACTGCCATCGGCTTCGACCTCGACTATGGGGAAACCGATGTGCTCGTAATCCGGCACCGACTCCCAGTCGGTGAAGTTGCCGCCGGTGCACTGGGCGCCGCACTCGATCAAGTGGCCGGCGAGTGCGGCCTGGGCCAGCTTGTCGTAGTCGGTCCAGGCCCAGCCGAACTCGTGGACCAGGGCGGCGCTGACCACCGCGCTGTCCACCACCCGGCCGGTGATGACGATATCGGCACCCTGTTCCAGGGCGGCCACTATGCCCGGCGCGCCCAGGTAGGCGTTGACCGAGACGCACATGGGCGGCAGCGGGGCGCCGCTGAACATCTCGCGGATGCCCGCCTTGGCCAGTTCACCGAGCTTGGGTTGCAGGTTGTCGCCATGCAGCACGGCGATCTTCAGGGACACGCCGGCCTTCTCGCAGGCGGCTGCCAGGGCGGCGGCGCAGGCCGCCGGATTGACCCCGCCGGCATTGCTGATCACGCGGATCTTCTTCTCCGCGATGCTCGGCAGCAGTGGCGCCAGCACCTCGATGAAGTCCGTGGCGTAGCCGGCGTCCGGGCTCTTCAGCCGGGCGCCGGCCATGATCGACATGGTGATTTCGGCCAGGTAATCGAATACCAGGTAGTCCAGTGTCGCGCCCTGCACCAACTGGGCGGCGGCGGTGGAGGTGTCGCCCCAGAAGGCGGAGGCGCAGCCGATGCGTACGGTTCTTGTCATTGGAGTGGTCCGCAGCACTGAGGGAAGATGTACTCAACACTACCAAGCAAGCGCTTGGTTGAAAAGTGCCGAATACGCTCTTTTTTACCCGAGCGCTTGCTTGGGAGCAACGCCCAGCATAAATTTCGTTAATCAAGACAGAGACTTGCGAACCATTCTTAAGTTGGATGGCTAAGCGCAGCGGGGATTCAGATGAGCCTTGACGACGAAAAAGCCCAGGCGGTGATGCGCGAACTGGTGGCCAGCGGCCAGATCACCGACCCTGACAGTGCGCGGGGCAAGCTACTGCAGACCGCCGCCCACCTGTTCCGCAGCAAGGGCTACGAACGTACGACCGTGCGCGACCTGGCCAGCGCCGTGGGCATCCAGTCCGGCAGCATCTTCCATCACTTCAAGAGCAAGGATGAGATCCTCCGCTCGGTGATGGAGGAGACCATCCTCTACAACACTGCCATGATGCGCGCCGCCCTGGCTGAAGCCGGCGACCTGCGCGAGCGGGTGCTGGCGCTGATCCGCTGCGAGCTGCAGTCCATCATGGGCGGCACCGGAGAGGCCATGGCGGTGCTGGTCTACGAATGGCGATCGTTGTCTGAGGAGAGCCAGCACTACATCCTCCAGTTGCGCGAAAGCTATGAGCAGATCTGGCTGGGAGTCCTGGGCGAGGCGCGGGCCGAAGGCTATTTCACGGCCGACCCCTTCATCCTCCGGCGTTTCCTCACGGGGGCCCTGAGCTGGACCACCACCTGGTTCCGTCCTGAGGGGCCGATGAGCCTGGATGAACTGGCGGAGCAGGCCCTGTCGCTGGTAATCAAGGACGTCTGAAAAGCGTGATCTCTATCACATCAGGGGCGCGCGGCTTGGGGTGTAGTGGCACTTTGTCCTAGGCTGCGGGCCAACTGACTGAAATCTGCAGGGAGCAGGGGCGGCATGGACGGTTGCAGGGGCGTTTCCCTGGGGGTGTTGTGGTTCTCCGTGGTTTCGCTGTTCTCCACTCCCGTGTTGGCAGCGCAGACCGTTCAGGTCGCCGGAGCGCATTTCCCGCCTTATGTGATCAAGCCGGAGTCTGCCGAAGCCAGCGGCCTGCTGCCGGAAATGCTCGACGCGCTCAATGGTCTGCAGGCGGACTACCGATTCGTCATGCGGCCCACAGCCATTCCCCGGCGCTTCCGGGATTTTCAGGAAGGGCGCATCGACCTGGCGATATTCGAGAACCCCGACTGGGGTTGGCAGGGTATCGCCGGATCGCGCATCGACCTGGGCCTGGAAGATGCCGAGATCTTCGTCGCCAAGGCCGAGCCCGGGCGCACCCAGCACTTCTTCGACGCTCTGGCCGGCAAGCGCCTGGCGCTCTACAACGGCTACCACTACGGCTTCGCCGGCTTCAATGCCGACCCCGAGTTCCTCCAGCGCGAATTCAACGCCCAGCTCACCTATTCCCATGACAGCAATCTGCGCATGCTGCTGCGGGGGAGGGCGGATATCGCCTTGGTGACCCGTTCCTATTTCAACGCCTACCTGGAGCACTACCCGGAGCAGGCCGGCAGTTTCCTCGCCAGTGAGCGGCTGGACCAGCGCTACCTCCACTACGCCTTGCTGCGGCCGGCAGCGCCGATCAGCGCTGCGAAATTTTCCGAGCTGCTGGACAGGCTCCGCGCCGATGGTGACTTGCAGCGGATCTTCGGCCGCTACGGAGTGGTGGTCAGCCCAGCCGCAGCGGGTAGCTCAGCAACAGCAGATGGCAGAGATTGACCGCCAGGTGCAGGGCGACCGCAACCGATAGCCGGCCGCTGTAGTGGAAGGCCAGGCCGTAGCCGAGGCCGGCGAGCCCTGCGAGCACCGCGAACAACGGGCTGAAGGGCAGGTGGACGGCACCGAAGAGCGCCGCCGTGAGCAGGATGCCAGTGCGCGCACCCAGCCTTGAAACCAGCGCCGGCTGCAACAAACCGCGAAATACCAGTTCCTCAGCCAGCACGGTGGCCAGCAAGTTGACCGCCAGCCATTCCCAGATCAGCGCCGGCCATTTTGGTTGCCAACCCACCAGGCCCAGGCCCATGGCCAGGAGTGGCACCAGCAGCAGGGTTGCCAGCACCACTATCCAGGCACGGTGCGGCGAAGGCGCCGGCCGCGCGGGGCGGCCCAGCCACCAGGCCAGCAGGGTCATCCCTACCAGCAGCTTGTCCCAGGACAGGCGCAGGGCGTAAGGCGGCGCATCGGGGCTCAGCTTCTGGGCTTCGCCGAGGGGCAGGGGGCTGAAGCCCGGCAGCAGGTGGGCGGCCAAGGCCACGGAAGAGAGCAGGGTGGCTGGCAGCCAGAGGCGCGTCGGCAGTTGACGTTCGGCGAAGACCCAACCGGCATAAGCGACGCCGGCCAGCAGGGCGCTGACCTCGATGCCGCCCAGCCCCTGGCCCAGTGCCAGGACGATCAACGGAAACAGCAGTTGCAGATGGAGCGGCATGGCGCCTCCCTGTGGCGATGCCGCAGTGCGGATTTCGGGAGACACGGGGTCAACGGTCCTTGGCTTCCTTGGCATCCATCTCGGCATTGCGCTCGCGGATGCGTTTGAGTTGTTCTTCAGTTAGCGGCAGCTTCTTCGCTGTGTCGCGCAACAGCATCAAGCTACCGACTATGGAGCCGATGGCCAGGACCAGTATCAGCCAGGCATACCAGGGCATGATGATCTCCTGCGGGAAGGGCCTCTACTCTATTCGATTGTGCGCGCCTTTCCACGTTCCCGGGAATCATTCGATTCGTTGGGAAATCCGGGCAAGCGGTCCCCAAATGGCCTTGGCCACAGCTGATTCGGACCGGGCTCGCGATTTTTCCGGAACATTCCGGCAGCCTAGGGGCGGAGAAGCGGCTATTGCTGGCTGCTCTCAGCTCCCATCAAGGAGGATTCGATGCAGATCCCCGTTACCCTCCAGGCCGGCCTCTGGGGCTGGCTGGCCGCCAGCAGCCTGCTCATCGGCGCGGCGGTCGGTTTCCTGGTGAAGCTGCCGCAGAAGGTGGTGGCTTCGATCATGGCTTATGGCAGCGGCGTGCTGGTGGCGGCCCTGTGCTTCGGGCAGATACCCGAGGCGGAACGCATCGGCGGTCTCTGGCCGACCATGGCCGGGCTACTGGCCGGCGGCGCCATTTTCGTTCTCGCCAGCCAGTACATCGAGCGGCTGGAGCAGCACCATCGGAGCAAGAGTGGCAGCGGCATGGTTGCCTTGCTGATCGCGGTCGGCGCCTTCCTCGACGGCATCCCCGAGTCGCTCGGTCTGGGGCTCGGCCTGCTGGATGGCGGCGAGGTCAGCCTGTTGATGCTGGTGGCGATCTTCCTCGCCAACCTGCCGGAGGGCCTCGCCAGTGCCGCCGGGTTGCGAGAGGAAAAACGCAGCGGCGCTCTGGTGTTCGGCCTCTGGGGCGTCATCGCCTTGCTGTCCGGGCTGGCCGCCATGGCCGGGCCGGGACTATTCGCCGAGCTGCCGCCGCTCTGGCTGGCGTTTGCCCTGGGGTTCTCGGCGGGGGCGGTGCTCTGCATGCTGGTGGACACGCTGATCCCGGAAGCCTTCGAGACTACCCACGCCTGGACCGGGTTGATCACCCTGGCCGGATTCATGACCGCTTTCGCCCTGGACCACATCGTGTAAGGCAGCGGCGCACGCCGGCTTCCGCTACAATGCGCGCCGTTTCCGATTCGTAAGAGATTGCCCCATGTCCGCCTGTCAGACGCCGATCATTGTCGCCCTCGACTTCCCCACCCGTGAAGCCGCCCTGCGGCTGGCCGACCAGCTGGATCCCAAGTTGTGCCGGGTCAAGGTGGGCAAGGAGCTGTTCACCAGCTGCGCTTCGGAGATCGTCTCGACCCTGCGCGACCGCGGCTTCGAGGTGTTCCTCGACCTGAAATTCCACGACATCCCCAACACCACGGCCATGGCGGTGAAGGCCGCTGCCGAGATGGGCGTGTGGATGGTCAACGTGCACTGCTCGGGCGGCCTGCGCATGATGGCGGCCTGCCGCGAGACCCTGGACAAGTTCAACGGGCCCAAGCCGCTGCTGATCGGCGTCACTGTGCTGACCAGCATGGAGCGCGAGGACCTGGCCGGCATCGGCCTGGACATCGAACCCCAGGAGCAGGTGCTGCGCCTGGCGGGGCTGGCCGAGAAGGCCGGCATGGATGGCCTGGTCTGCTCGGCCCAGGAAGCCACGGCGCTCAAGACTGCCCACCCGCGCCTGCAACTGGTGACCCCGGGTATCCGCCCGGCCGGCAGCGCCCAGGACGACCAGCGCCGCATCCTCACTCCGCGCCAGGCCCTGGATGCCGGCTCCGACTACCTGGTGATCGGCCGCCCGATCAGCCAGGCCGCCGATCCGGCCAAAGCCCTGGCCGCGGTAGTGGCCGAGCTGGCTTGATGCATCCGGTGCGCTGCCTACCCGGCAGCGCACTCATCGCGCCGATCAGCGCACCTTCAGCACCAGTTTCCCGAAGTTCTCCCCGCTGAACAGCCTGCCCAGGGTTTCCGGGAAGGTTTCCAGCCCCGTCACCACATCCTCCTTGCTCTTCAGTTCACCGCTGGCCAGCCAGCCGGCGATGTCCTTGACCGCCTCGCCGAAACGCGGGGCGTAGTCGAACACCACCATGCCCTCCATGCGCGCGCGGTTGACCAGCAGCGCCAGGTAGTTGGCCGGGCCCTTCACCGCCTGCTTGTTGTTGTACTGGCTGATGGCGCCGCAGATCACGATCCGCGCCTTGCGGTTGATGCGGGTAAGGACGGTGTCGAGGATGTCGCCGCCGACGTTGTCGAAATACACGTCCACGCCCTTCGGGCATTCGCGCTTGAGGGCGGCATGCAGGTCCTCGGACTTGTAGTCGATGGCGCCGTCGAAGCCCAGTTCCTCCACCAGGAAGCGGCACTTCTCCGCGCCCCCGGCGATTCCCACCACGCGGCAGCCCTTGATCCGTGCTATCTGCCCGGCCACGCTGCCCACCGCGCCGGCGGCACCGGAGATGACCACGGTTTCTCCGGCCTTGGGCTGGCCCACGTCCAGCAGGGCGAAGTAGGCGGTCATGCCGGTCATGCCCAGGGCGGAGAGGTAGAGGGGCAGGGGCGCGCGGTTCGGGTCGACCTTCTGGAAGTCGCGCGGCTCGCCGAGGAAGTAGTCCTGCACGCCCACCACGCCGCAGACATGGTCGCCCACGCTGAAGTCCGGATGTTCCGAGGCCACCACCTTGCCGACGCCGAGGGCGCGCATCACTTCGCCCAGGGCCACCGGCGCGATGTAGGACCTGGCGTCGTTCATCCAGCCGCGCATGGCCGGGTCCAGCGACAGGTAGAGGTTTTCCACCAGCACTTGGCCGGGACCGGGGTCACCGGCCGGGGTTTCCACGTAGGAGAAGGTCTCGCGGGTGGCCGGGCCGACCGGGCGCTGGGCGAGGAGGAACTGGCGATTGAGCGGGGGCATGGCAGGAACTCCGGATTGGAAAGCCTTGGTGATAGTCCGCTGGCCGGGTTGGAGCAAGCTCGGTGGTCGGGCGGAATGTATCGCCATGAATTCGAATGATCCTGTGCGCAGGTCTTCATCAATGATCTGGATGGGGTGTCCACCAGAGCCCTGATGATGCTGACGCCGTGCAGCGGCTACTGACTAGACTGCGCCACAGTTTCCATTCCCATCGAGGATGCACAGATGAGCATGAGCTTCTCCGGCCAGGTCGCCCTGGTGACCGGCGCCGCCAACGGTATCGGCCGCGCAACCGCCCAGGCGTTCGCCGCCGAGGGCCTGAAAGTGGTGGTTTCCGATGTCGACGGCGTCGGTGGCGAAGGCACTGTGGAACTGATCCGCGCCACTGGCGGCGAGGCGTGCTTCATTCGCTGCGACGTCACCCGCGAGGCCGAGGTCAAGGCGCTGATGGAAGGCACGGTGGCCGCCTACGGCCGCCTGGACTACGCCTTCAACAACGCCGGCATCGAGATCGAGAAGGGCAAGCTGGCCGAGGGCAGCGAGGCGGAGTACGACGCCATCATGGGCGTCAACGTCAAGGGCGTCTGGCTCTGCATGAAGCACCAGATTCCACTGCTGCTGGCCCAGGGCGGCGGCGCCATCGTCAACACCGCTTCGGTGGCAGGTCTTGGCGCGGCGCCGAAGATGAGCATCTATGCCGCCTCCAAGCACGCGGTGATTGGCCTGACCAAGTCGGCTGCCGTCGAGTACGCGAAGAAGAAGGTCCGGGTGAATGCCGTGTGCCCGGCGGTGATCGACACGGACATGTTCCGCCGCGCCTACGAAGCCGATCCGAAGAAAGGCGAGTTCGCCGCTGCCATGCACCCGGTGGGGCGCATCGGCAAGGTGGAAGAGATTGCCGCGGCAGTTCTCTACCTCTGCTGCGACGCGGCGGGATTCACCACCGGCCACGCCCTGGCAGTGGACGGCGGGGCCACGGCGATCTGATGTCGGCTTGACCTTGTTGGTGGACCGATGAAGCGTGGTCCACCCTACAAAGAGCACGAAAGAAAAAGGCGCCTTGCGGCGCCTTTTTTCATTTGTCCCGGCCACTGTCCCAGTTGAGGATCAGCAAGGTCAGCACCCCGGCGATCAGGCCCCAGAAGGCCGAACCGATGGACAGCAGGGTCATGCCCGAGGCAGTGACCATGAAGGTGATCAGCGCGGCCTCGCGCTCCTTGGGCTCCTGCATGGCGACGGTCAGGCCGTTGCTGATGGAGCCGAACAGCGCCAGCGCGGCGATGGACAGCACCAGCTCCTTTGGAAAAGCGGCGAACAGCGCCGCCAGGGTGGCGCCGAAGGTGCCGGCGACGCCGTAGAAGATCCCGCACCAGACTGCGGCCGTGTAGCGCTTGGCGCGGTCTTCATGGGCGTGGGGGCCGGTGCAGATGGCCGCGCTGATGGCGGCCAGGTTGATGCCGTGGGAGCCGAAAGGTGCCAGCAGCAGCGAGGCGATGCCGGTGACCGAGATCAGCGGCGAGGCCGGCACCTGGTAGCCGTCGGCGCGCAGCACGGCGATGCCGGGGATGTTCTGCGAGGCCATGGCCACCACGAAGAGCGGGATGCCGATGCTGATTACCGCGGTCAGGGAGAATTCCGGCTTGGTCCAGACCGGCTCGGCCAGGGCGAAGTGGAAGCCGCTGAAGTCCAGCAGGCCCAGCGCCGCCGCAGTAATGCAGCCCACCAGCAGTGCCGCCAGCACGGCGTAGCGCGGCTGCAGGCGCTTGAACACCAGGTAACTGAAGAACATCGCCAGCACCAGGGTGGTGCGGTGCTGGGCGGCGATGAAGATCTCGCTGCCGATCTTGAACAGGATGCCGGCCAGCAGGGCGGCCGCCAGTGAGCCGGGAAGCCGGCGCATCAACCGCTCGAACCCGCCGGTCAGCCCGACCAGCGCGAGCAGCACCGCGCAAACGACGAAGGCGCCAATCGCCTCGCCGTAGCTCACCCCGGGAAGGCTGGTGATCAACAGCGCGGCGCCTGGGGTGGACCAGGCCACCACTATGGGCGCGCGGTAGCGCAGCGACAGGCCGATGGTGGTGAGGGCCATGCCGATGGACAGGGCCCAGATCCAGGAGGAGATTTGCGCGTTGCTCAGGCCGGCGGCCTGGCCGGCCTGGAACATCAGTACCAGGGAGCTGGTGTAGCCCGTGAGCATGGCGATGAAGCCTGCCACCACGGCCGAGGGCGAGGAGTCCGCCAGGGGGCGCAGGCGTGGCGCGCTGGCCGGGGTTTCCGAACTAGGGGTCATCAGATCTTTCCGTTGACGTCGACCAGGATGGGGTAGAGCGAAGCCACCAGCAGCAGGGCCATGCCGATGTTGAACAGGCGCAGGATGCGCGGCTCCGCCAACCAGCGGCGCAGCAGGCTGCCGGCGACCGTCCAGAGGCCAACGCTGGGGCAGTTGATCAGGGCGAACAGCGCAGCGATCAACACCACGTTGACCACGAAGTTTTCCTGCGGGGTGTAGGTGGTGATCGCACCGATGGCCATCACCCACGCCTTGGGGTTCACCCACTGGAAGGCGGCGGCCTGAAGAAAGGTGAAGGGTTTCGGCCGCTTCTCCGCGTTGCCTTCGTCCGGCGCGCCGGAACCGGCGATCTTCCAGGCCAGATAAAGCAGGTAGGCGGCACCGCCGTAGCGCAGCAGGGTATAGAGGGCCGGCACCTGCTCGAAGACCTGGCTGAGGCCCAGTCCGACGGCCATCACCAGCACCATGAAACCGAGGCTGATGCCGAGCATGTGCGGCAGGCTGCGGCGCACGCCGAAGTTCACTCCGGAGGCGAGCAGCATCATGTTGTTGGGGCCGGGCGTCACCGAGGTGACGAAAGCGAAGAGGACGAAGGCGAAGATCAGTTCCAGGCTCATGGCGGTCACTCGGTTGTTGTGCCCGCAGACTAAGGCCTGGTGCCTTGCAACGTCTCGATACAGCGACACGCGCGTTGACCGATACAGTCTGTTGGCACCCTGGGGATCAGCGGCTACTGTGTTGTTTTTCCGCCTGGAGAGATGCACATGGATGAGAATCCTTACGCCGCCCCGCGGGTCGAGCTGGTGGAAGACGTCGGGACGCGGCAGATGAATGGCTGGAGCCCCAGGCAACTGGGGGTGCTGGCCTGGCTGAGCCTGGTCTGCGTGGTGGGAACCCTGACCCTGACCGGACTGGCCGTGGCCGCTGGCGCTCTGGAAGATCCGCTGATGATCCGCCTGTCCGATTGGCTGAGCGTGGCCCTGACCTTGCTCGGCTGCTACCTGCTGATTCGCCTGAAGCTTTTCGCCGAGGCGCGCTTTGCCGCCGAAGGACTGGCGCCTCCGGTCTGGGCCGTGATCATCGGCAGCCTGGTCGTCGAAGTGCTGGATTTCCTGATGGGCGATGCCAGCACCCAGCCGGGTTGGCCGATGCTGCTCTACTTCGGGGTGATCGCCGTGCTTGGCGCCCTGACCGCCTGGCTGGCGGTGCGGATGCTGAAGGTGCAGAACGCCTACCCGGCATTCCGGGTCATGGCCTGGCTGAACCTGGTGGGCGGCATCATGATGGCCACCATCGTGCTGATGCTGCTGGGCCTGCTGCCGCTGATCGCCAGCAATGTGGCCATGATGCTGGTGTTCTTCCGCGCCGCGCGGGAGCTTCAGTCCGCCGCTTAACCCTCGGCGGCTTCGTTCTGCCGTGCGGTGGAAATGGCCTGGTTGACCTGCAGCCAGCCGCGCACCGCCTCTTCCCCGGCCTCACCGAAGGCGCGCTGCAACAGACGCGTCTGCTCCCGGCGCAGGGCCTGTTCCAGCTTCGCTCCCTCGGCGGTGAAGCCCAGCAGGCGCTTACGCTTGTCATCGACCGCGGCCACGCTTTCCACCAGGTGCATCTCGATCAGCTGGCGCAGCGGCGTGTTCAGCGCCTGCTTGGTCACGCCCAGGTAGCCCAGCAGTTCCTTGACGCTCAGCCCCGGGTACTTGGCGATGAAGAACAGGATGCGGTGGTGCACCCGCGACAGGCCGCGACGGGCGAGTATTTCGTCCGGCTTGCTGGTGAAGGCCTGGTAGCCGAAGAAGAAGGCTTCCATGGCAGCCTGCTGAATGGCGGGATTTTTCAGGTCAAGCATATTGACGTATCTGTTGCGGGCGTCGTAGTTTCGGTCAAGCAGTTTGACTTAATTTCCTCGCTTCCGCACCCGGTGACAATCCATGGCCTTCTCCGAACGCATCGCCCGCCTGAAAAGCTCTCTGATCCGCGAAATCCTTGCCGCCGCCCAGCGTCCGGAAGTGATGTCCTTCGCCGGAGGCCTGCCGGCCGAGCCGATGCTGCCGAAGGTGGAGTGGGCCGAGATGCCGGCGAGCATGGGCCAGTACGGCATGAGTGAAGGCGAGCCTGCCCTGCGCGAGGCCATCGCCGCCGAGGCGCGGGCGCTCGGCGTGCCCTGCGAAGCCAGCCAGGTGCTGATCGTCAGCGGTTCCCAGCAGACCCTGGACCTGGCCTCCAAGCTGTTTATCGATCCGGGCACCGAAGTGCTGTTGGAAGCGCCCACCTACCTGGCGGCCCTGCAGGCCTTCCAGCTATTCGGCGCCGACTGCATCGCCGTGCCCCAGGAAGCCGACGGTCCGGAAATCGCCGCCCTGCGCCAGCGCCTGGAGCAGCACAAGCCGGCCTTCGCCTATCTGATCCCGACCTTCCAGAACCCGTCCGGCACCCGCTACAGCGAGGCCAAGCGCGACGCGGTCGCCGCGCTGCTGGACGAGTTCGGCGTGACCCTGATCGAAGACGAGCCCTACCGCGAGCTGGTGTTCGACGAGGGCAGCGCCACCCCCATCGTCACCCGCCTGAAGAAGGCCAGCTGGATCTACACCGGCACCGTGTCCAAGACGCTGCTGCCGGGCCTGCGGGTGGGCTTCCTGATCGCCACCCCGGACCTGTTCCCGCACCTGCTGCGCCTGAAGCAGTCCGCCGATCTGCACACCAACCGCATCGGCCAGTGGCAGGCGCTGCAATGGTTCGGCACCGAGCAGTACCGCCAGCACCTGGCCGAGCTGCGTGACTTCTACCGCGTACGCCGCGATTCCATGCAGGCTGCGCTGGAGCAACACTTCGGCGAGCTGGCCACCTGGGAAGTGCCCCAGGGCGGGCTGTTCTTCTGGCTGACCCTGAAGCAGCCGCTGGATACCCGCACCCTGCTGAAGCCTGCGCTGGAGCAGAACGTCGCCTTCATGCCGGGCGAGCCATTCTTCATCGACCCGGACAAGCATCCGGGCCACCTGCGCCTGAACTTCAGCCACGTGGCGCCTGAGCGCCTGGGCGAAGGCCTCAAGCGGCTCGCGGGCGTCATCCGCCAGGCACAAGCGGCCGAGGCCGCCTGACAGATTAGGAGGGGAGAGATGTACAAGGTCTACGGCGATTACATTTCCGGCAACTGCTACAAGGTCAAGCTGATCCTCAACCTGCTCGGCCTGCCGTATCAGTGGATTCCGGTGGACATCCTCAAGGGCGAGACCCAGAGCCCCGAGTTCCTGGAGAAGAACCCCAACGGCAAGATCCCGGTGCTGGAGCTGGACGACGGCACCACCCTCTGGGAATCCAACGCCATCCTGAATTTCCTCGCCGAGGGCAGCGACCTGCTGCCCAGCGAACCGCGCCTGCGCACCCAGGTGCTGCAGTGGCAGTTCTTCGAGCAGTACAGCCACGAGCCCTATGTTGCGGTGGCGCGCTTCATCCGGCTGTACCAGGGCATGCCGGAAGAGCGCCTGGAGGAATACAAGGTCTGCCATGCGCGTGGGCACAAGGCGCTGAAGGTGATGGAGAAGCAGCTGCAACGCACGCCCTACCTGGTGGGCGAGCAGTATTCCATCGCCGATATCGCCCTCTATGCCTACACCCATGTGGCCCACGAAGGCGGTTTCGACCTCTCCGGCTATCCGGCCGTTCTCGCCTGGCTGGACCGCGTGGCCAGCCACCCGCGGCATGTGGGCATGCAGGACTGAGCGTGCTCGATCCCAGGAAGAAGCCGGCGCAAGCCGGCTTTTTCGTCCAGGGATGTTGGCGACATGAAACCGAGTAGGGTGCGCCGTGCGCACCAGGATGCTCGCGCGCAGGTCTAGGCGCGCATGGCGCACCCTGCGGCCTGGCTTTTCCGTGGCGGGTTCATCAGCCCTGTACTAAGTTGGACGCTCCAGCCTGCCAACAGGCGTTGAGCGGAGTGCCGGCCATGAAATACCGAGGCAGTTGCCACTGCGGGAAGATCGCATTCGAGGTCGAGGGCAGCCTGGAGCAGGTCATGGAGTGCAACTGCTCGCTGTGCAGTCGGCGCGGCTACCTGCTGTGGTTCGTTCCCCGGGAGCAGTTCAAGCTCTCCACGCCCGAGTCCGACCTGTCGACCTACCGCTTCAACCGCATGCACATCGCCCATCACTTCTGTGCCACCTGCGGCTGCGCGCCCTATGGTGAAGCCACCGACCCCAAGGGCAAGGCCATGGCCGCAGTGAATGTCCGCTGCCTGGAGGATGTGCCCCTGGATGGGCTCAAGGTGGTGAAGGTGGACGGCAAGAGCTTCTAGTCAGGCCCGGTCGCCGAAACCCAGGTAACTCACCAGTCCGCTGTCGAACAGCCCCCCGAGGGCCTCGGCCGCAGTACCGACGTCACCCTGGCTGGTGATGACCCAGAGGTCCGCTTCGAGAGCGTCCAGTTGGCCGCCAAGACTCGCGACCAGGCCTTGAAGGTGGGACGAAAGTCCGTCGGCGGACTGCCGGGCGGCGCGGATCAGGATGGTAAGGGTTGCCTGGTTCGACATGCTCCATCTCCTGCTGCAGGTGTTGGAACGTTCGGCGGCGATCAGCGGCTGTCCGGGTCGCCAGCCGGTTTGAGCTCGAATGCCTGGAAGCGTTCACCGCTCTCCGGTGTGATGTCCCGGGCGAAGCCATGGGATGGGCCGGAGGTCGCTATCGCCATGCGGGCAGTGGAAAAGCCGAAACGCCCGAAGATGACGGAAAACAGTGGGTGGAGTCGGGGCAGGCACATGTGGATCAACCTTGCCGAAGCGAGTGCTGGGACGGGCTCAGATTGCGCCCGGCGCCGTTGAATCCCCATATCCAATTGCCTGGAAAATTCCGGGGCCAATGCCTGGGTGGTCTCATTCGCCGGTTCCTTGTCCGGCGCCCACGAAAAAGCCGGCTCGCGCCGGCTTTTTCGTGGAGTAGCGAAACTCAGTTGTTGATCAGGCTGAGGAACTCGCTGCGGGTGGCGGCGTTCTCGCGGAACTCGCCAAGCATCACCGAGGTGACCATGGAGGAGTTCTGCTTCTCCACGCCGCGCATCATCATGCACATGTGCTGGGCTTCGATGACCACGGCCACGCCCAGGGCACCGGTGACCTTCTGCACGGCCTCGGCGATCTCGCGGCTGAGGTTTTCCTGGATCTGCAGGCGGCGGGCGTACATGTCGACGATGCGTGCCACCTTGGACAGGCCCAGGACCTTGCCGTTGGGAATGTAGGCGACATGGGCCTTGCCGATGAACGGCAGCAGGTGGTGTTCGCACAGCGAATACAGCTCGATGTGCTTGACCAGCACCATTTCGCTGTTATCGGAGCTGAACAGGGCGCCATTGGTGACTTCTTCCAGCGTCTGCTCGTAGCCACGGCAGAGGTACTGCATCGCTTTTGCGGCGCGCTTCGGGGTATCGAGCAGGCCTTCGCGGGAGACGTCCTCGCCGATCTGGCCGAGGATCGCGGTGTAATGCTGTTCCAGGGACATGGAAATTCCTGTGGGGTTTTACGCAATGGCGCAGGGTAGGGCGCGCCGGGGCCGTTGGCAAGGGCAGGCTGTACTTGCCGACAGCCTGCGGACCGGATACCTCATTCGTCGCGGCCTTCCAGCATGGTTCGGCGCAGCATTACATAGACGGCGCCGGTGCCGCCGTGCTTGGGCAGGCAGGAGGTGAAGCCCAGCACCTGAGGGTGCTGGCGCAGCCAGGTGTTGACGTGGCTCTTGATCAGTGGGCGCTTGCCGTCCAGGCGCGCCGCCTTGCCGTGGGTCACGCGGATGCAACGCACTTCGAAGCGTGTAGCTTCGGCAATGAAGTCCCAGAGGGTTTCCCGTGCCTTCTCCACCGTCATGCCGTGCAGGTCGAGGCTGCCCTCGAAGCCGATCTGGCCAAGCTTGAGCTTGCGCATCTGGCCTTCCTGCACGCCATCGCGGGCCCAGTGCAGTTCGTCCTCGGCGCCCACGTCTATGACGAACAGGTCGGACAGCCCGTCCACCTTGACGCTGGCTACGCCCGAGGTCGCGTTCTGCCGGCGGTTGGCGAGCTGCTTCCGGTCGGGGCGCGCCTTGCCGGTGTCGGCGCGATCGTTCTGGATGCGC
The DNA here is from genome assembly GCF_029871205.1 of Pseudomonas sp. BN417. Lineage (GTDB taxonomy): Bacteria > Pseudomonadota > Gammaproteobacteria > Pseudomonadales > Pseudomonadaceae > Metapseudomonas. Next base: position 39,459 of record NZ_SSOJ01000066.1, read on the forward strand.
TTCACGCCGCGCATCTCCATGGCGAACAGGGAGCTTTCGTCGTTTTTCTGGGCTTCGTCTTGCATACAGGCCTCCGCGAAGGGCGGCTAGTTTACCCAAATGCCCCGCGCGAGGCTCAATCGCGTTTCTTCATCAGATGCGGGGACAGGCTGAGGTCGCTGCGCCGCCGCGAACGCCGTCGGCACAGGCGCCAGGCGAGCACGCCGACCCAGAGGAACAGCAGGCCGAAGAGCAGCAGCACGATGGCGGCGCCGGTGCTGTCGTTGAGCGGGCCAAGTGCTGGTGGGCGGCCCAGCAGGGTGGCGGTGCCGGCCATCGCCAGCAGCACGCCAAATCCGGCAAAGAGCGCGGCCAGTGCCGCCGCGAATCGCCAGCGCCAGCTGCCCGGGCCCCTTGGGCGCAGGCGGCGGGCATCGAAACCATCGGATAACTTCATCCGGACGTCCTCTTGCTTGATCGGGGTATGACCGGCACCAGCTGGCGTGGTTCCGGTCGTCCTTCCGATGGATGTCGCGGGATGTAACGGCGTGTCCCTAGATGAGCGCCTTGGCCTGCGGCACCACGCTGGCGAAGTTGTCGGCGAGGGCGATCACTTCGACACGGTGCATCTCGTTTGCGCTGATCACGCCGCCATCGACGGTCGGCAGGTCGCGGGTCGCGCAGGCGGCGCTCACCAGCGTACAGCGATAACCATAGTCCTTGGCGGCGCGAACCGTGGTGCTGACGCTGGAGTGGGTCATGAAGCCGCAGACGATCAGGTCCAGATGGCCGATCGCCTGCAGCCGATCATGCAGGTCGGTGCCGGCGAAGGCGTTGGGCAGGCGCTTCTCGACCACGATCTCGCCGGGCAGGGGCGCGGCTTCTGGAAGGTGCTGGCCGCGTTCGCCGCGAGGGTCGAGCAGGCCGCCGGGAACGCCGAGGTGCTTGACGTGGACGATGGCGCTGCCCATGGCACGGGCGGCGGCGAGCAGGCTGGCGATCTCGCCGAGGGCGGCATCCAGGCCGGGCAGGGCTAGGACACCGCTGCGGTACTCTTCCTGAGCGTCGATGATCACCAGGGTGGCATTGTTCAGGCTGGCCGGCGGGTAGCCGCGGCCACTGAGCTGGAACATGGATTTCGGGGCGGACATGCGAATCTCCGGGTACGACTTGGCCACTATTGTCCGCCCTGCGGAGGAATAAGTGAACCATGGACCAAGGTCCAGTTGCCCGCCAGCACCTCGGCAGGTCGCCGGCCAAGGGGCGCTGACCCACCTGCCTTCGGTTTCGCGGGCTGCCGTTCGTCTCCCCCCTGGAAGCTGCCCCGAAACAGGAGGGGTGCTAGAATCGACGGCCCGCTTTCTGAGGTAGTCGACGTGTCCGAGTCCCGCCTGCGCACCCTGCGTGATCACATTCGCTGGGCTGTCAGCCGTTTCCATGCTGAAAACCTGTTCTTCGGTCATGGCACCGACAATGCCTGGGATGAGGCCCGCCAACTGGTGCTGGGCGCCCTGCACCTGCCCTACGAGATAGCCGACAGTTACCTGGACTGCCGCCTGGAAGAGGACGAATGCGCGCACCTGCGCGAGCTGCTGCGTCGCCGCATCGAAGAGCGTGTGCCGGTGGCCTATCTGCTCGGGGAGGCCTGGTTCTGTGGCATGCCCTTCGTGGTCGACGAGCGCGTGCTGGTGCCCCGATCGCCCATCGCCGAGCTGATCCAGCAGCGTTTCTCCCCCTGGCTGCCCCAGGAGCCGACGCGCATCCTCGACCTCTGCACCGGCTCGGGCTGCATCGGCATCGCCTGCGCCCACGCCTTCTCTCAGGCCGAGGTGGTCCTGGGCGACCTGTCTTTCGATGCCCTGGAAGTGGCCAACCTCAATATCGAGCGCCACGGCCTGGAGGACCGGGTCTATACGGTGCAGGGCGACGGCTTCGATGGCCTGCCGGGGCAGCGCTTCGACCTGATCGTCTCCAACCCGCCCTATGTCGATGCCGAAGATTTCGCCGACATGCCGGCCGAGTACCATCATGAGCCCGAGCTGGGACTGGCCTGCGGTAACGACGGCCTCGACCTGGTGCGGCGGATGCTGGCCGAAGCGGCCGATCACCTGAACGAAAAGGGCTTGCTGATCGTGGAAGTGGGCAACAGCCAGGAGCATGTGGAAGCGCTCTACCCGGAGGTGGACTTCCTCTGGCTGGACTTCGAGCATGGCGGCCACGGCGTGTTCATGCTCAGCGCCAGGCAGTGCCAGGAGCACCAGTCGCTGTTCCGTTCGCGGTTGCGCGGCTGACCCCCGATCGGGGTCAGCGGGTGATGATCCAGATCAGCAGACCGGCCTGGAACAAGGCGAAGGCCACCAGGCAGGTGATGGTGAAGCGCAGGCCGCCGTCCTCGCGCTTGTAGACGGCGATCCGTTCTTCCAGCTTGCGAATTGCCACGTCCTGCCGCTGCAGGTTCTGGTCGGCCTGCTCCAGCATCGCGGCGGCCTCCTGCAGACCCACCCATTGCACCTTCTCGCGGTGCCAGTCGCCGTGCAGTTCGCTGACCCGGCTGGCGCCATAGCTGGCCTTCAGCTGCAGGCTGTCCAGATAGTTGACCTCGAAGCCCTGGGCCTTGAGCACATGGTCACGGCGCAGACGCGCTTCGTTGTCCAGGGCGTCCTTGGCCGGCAGGGCGCCGCCCTCGACCCGGTAGTGCGGCCAGCGTTGTTTGGCCCAGGCAATGCCCTGGGCCAGCAGGAAACGCCCCAGCCCGCGATTCTGCGGCTCCAGTTGCAGGCCGCCATCGGGACCGAAGCGAACCTCCTTGCTGCGGTGATCGGCCCAGACTTCCAGCAGGTTCTGTTCCTTGTGCACCTTCTGTCCCGGCAGCTCGATCACCAGCCGCAGCAGGCTCTGCTCCCGGCTGTGCCGTTCCACCCGGCCGAACTCGACGAAGCGCAGGGGCCGCACACCGGTGTGGCGGTCGATGGGCAGCGGGGACAGGCGCAGCAGTTCGAAGCGCTCGGTCGCCAGGTCGGCCCAGGGGTGGGGCTGGGGCGCGGCTTCCGCGCCACGCTGTTGCTCGGCTGGGCTTTCAGTCATGGGATGTACCTTCCAGGAACCTGCGAGACGAATGTAGTACGTCCGTCTAAGGCCTTATCGGCTGTTTTCCGCATTTCTGGAGGCCGGCAGTGCCCGGATGAAGTCCAGGATGCGCTCGCCCAATTCCCGCGCCAGGGGCAAGTGCGGGTCGCGATAGGACGCCAGTTGCTGCTCCATGTCCATGGGCACTATGCGCAGCATGTGGTTCATGCCGTCGATGATCGTCAGTTGCGCGTCCGGTCGCGCGGCCTTTAGCTGCTCGGCATCCGCCACTCCGACCTGGATGTCGTGGCTGCCCTGCAGGATCAGCGCCGGAATCCGCAGTCGGCCGAAGGCCTGCGCCGGGTTCTGGCGGAACAGGGAAATCAGGTAGGGCTGCACGCTGGGCCGAAACAGCACTTCCAGCGGTTTCGGCACCTCGGCTACCTGTTGGCCGGCCCGCAGGCTGGTCAGCAGCGACTCGCTCTGCGCCAGCAGGGGCGGCGGCAGGCGGTCCTGCAACTGCGCGCGCAGCAGCTGGTCGATGGGGCGGGCGCTGCCGGCAATGCTGACCAGGGCATCGGCGCCGGCGCTGTCCGCCGCCAGGCTGGCGATCAGCGCGCCCTCGCTATGGCCGATGAGGATGAGCCTGGAGAAGCGCGCATCCTGTTTCAGGCGCCTGCCCCAGGCCGCGGCGTCGCTGGCGTAGAGCTCGATGCTCAACTGGCGCTCGTCCGTGCCGGCATCCTGGCTGGCGGCAATGCCGCGCTTGTCGTAACGCACGCTGGCGATGCCGTTGCGCGCCAGCAGCTGGGCGAGCTTCTTCAGGCTGTCGTTGCGCCCGCCGAGTGGATTGTTGCCGTCGCGGTCGGTGGGGCCGGAGCCTGCGATGATCAGCGCCACCGGCACCGGCTGGTCGGTCTTGGGCCGCAGCAGGGTGCCGCGCAGGGTGCCGCTGCCGGTGTCCAGCTCGATGGGGCGTTGCAGCACGCTCTGCGGGGCGGCCTGGGCCAGGCCGGCGAGGAGAGGAAGGATCAGGAGCAGGGGTTGCAGCATGGGATGGGGTCAGTGTCCGGGTTGGCGGGTTGGACGCGGGCAGCGGCGCAAGGTTCGAGGGGTGAACTGGCCGGACGCCGCGGGTATACTGCTCGACCTTCGATCGAGGCCCATTTCTGCGGAGCACTGTGCATGTCCGGCAACACCTACGGCAAGCTGTTCACCGTCACCACCGCTGGCGAAAGCCATGGTCCGGCGCTGGTCGCCATAGTCGACGGCTGCCCGCCGGGGTTGGATCTGTCCCTGGAGGACCTGCAGCGTGACCTGGACCGCCGTAAGCCGGGCACCAGCCGCCACACTACGCAGCGCCAGGAAGCTGACGAGGTGGAGATCCTCTCCGGCGTGTTCGAGGGCAAGACCACCGGCTGCGCCATCGGCCTGCTGATCCGCAACACCGACCAGAAGTCCAAGGACTACTCGGCGATCAAGGACCTGTTCCGCCCGGCCCACGCCGACTACACCTACCACCACAAGTACGGCATCCGCGACTACCGGGGCGGCGGTCGTTCCTCTGCGCGGGAAACCGCCATGCGCGTGGCCGCCGGTGCCATCGCCAAGAAGTACCTGGCGACCCTGGGCATCAGCGTCCGTGGCTACATGAGCCAGCTTGGCCCGATCGAGATTCCCTTCAAGACCTGGGATTCGGTGGAGCAGAACGCCTTCTTCAGTCCCGACCCGGACAAGGTGCTGGAACTGGAAGCCTACATGGACCAGCTGCGCCGCGACCAGGATTCGGTGGGCGCGAAGATCACCGTGGTTGCCGAAGGCGTGCCGCCGGGCCTCGGCGAGCCGATCTTCGACCGCCTGGACGCCGAACTGGCCCATGCGCTGATGAGCATCAACGCGGTCAAGGGCGTGGAGATCGGCGCCGGTTTCGCCAGCGTGGTCCAGCGCGGCACCCAGCACCGCGACGAGCTGACCCCGGAAGGCTTCCTCTCCAACAACGCCGGCGGCATCCTCGGCGGTATTTCCTCCGGCCAGCCGATAGTCGCCAACCTGGCGCTGAAGCCGACCTCCAGCATCACCACCCCCGGCCGTTCCATCGACATCCACGGCAACCCGGTGGACGTGGTCACCAAGGGCCGCCACGATCCCTGCGTGGGCATCCGTGCCACCCCGATCGCCGAAGCCATGATGGCCATCGTGCTGATGGACCACCTGCTGCGCCACCGTGCGCAGAACGCCGGCGTGCAGGTCGAGACCCCGGTGCTCGGCCAGCTGTGACGGGCGGCGCGAACGCGCTGCCCTACTGGCGGCTGTCCAGCTTCTACCTCTTCTACTTTTCCCTGCTGGGCGCCACGGCGCCCTTCCTCGGCCTGTACTTCGCGCACCTGGGCTTTTCCAGTGCGCGCATCGGCGAGCTGCTGGCCATCCCCATGCTGATGCGCTGCGTGGCGCCGAATCTCTGGGGCTGGCTGGGGGACCGCAGCGGCAGGCGGCTGGATATCGTGCGCTTCGGCGCCTTCTGCACCCTGGTCACCTTCTCGCTGATCTTCGTCAGCCACAGCTACGCCTGGCTGGCCCTGATCATGGCCCTGCACGCCTTCTTCTGGCATGCGGTGCTGCCGCAGTTCGAGGTGATCACCCTGGCGCACCTCAAGGAGCAGGCGGCGCGCTACAGCCAGGTACGGCTCTGGGGCTCCATCGGCTTCATTCTCACGGTGATCGGCCTGGGCAAGCTGTTCGAGTTGTTCAGTCTGGATCTCTATCCCTGGGCGCTGGTGTTCATCATGGGTGGCATCGTCCTCAGCAGCTTCTGGGTGCCCAACGCCACGCCCCAGGCGCGACCGGACGTGGCGGGGCAGGGCGGCTTCCTCGCCCAGCTGCGCCAGCCCGGCGTGCTGGCCTTTTATTTATGTGTGGGGCTGATGCAGCTGTCCCATGGCCCTTACTACAGCTTCCAGACCATCTACCTGGAGGCCCTAGGCTACTCGCGTAGCCTGATCGGCCAGCTCTGGGCGCTGGGGGTGGTGGCTGAGGTGCTGTTGTTCCTGGTGATGGCGCGCATCCTCGCGCGTTACTCGGTGCGCACGGTACTGCTGGCCAGCTTCCTGATCGCCGCGCTGCGCTGGCTGCTGCTGGGCAACTTCGCCGACCAGCTGCCAGTGCTGCTCTTCGCCCAGCTGTTGCACGCGGCCACCTTCGGCAGCTTTCACGCTGCCGCAATCCATTTCGTGCAACGTCGTTTCGGGCCGCGCCAGCAGGGACAGAGCCAGGCGCTCTACGCCGCCCTGGCCGGCACCGGTGGCGCCCTCGGCGCACTTTACTCGGGCTATAGCTGGAGCAGCCTGGGGCCGGTCTGGACCTACGTCATCGCCAGTCTCGCTGCGCTCGCCGCAGCCGTTATCATTGCCACCCGATTGCAAGAGGAGCGGGCATGAATCGCCAACAACTCGCCCAGGAAATCATCGAAGCCGGTCGCTTCCTGTACGACCGCGGCTGGTCGCCAGCCACCAGCAGCAACTACTCGACGCGGTTGACCGCCTCGGAGGCGCTGCTGACCGTTTCCGGCAAGCACAAGGGCCAACTGGGCCCCGACGACGTGCTGGCCACCGACCTGGACGGCAACAGCCTGGAGCCGGGCAAGAAGCCGTCGGCGGAAACCCTGCTGCATACCCAGCTCTACCGCTGGAAGCCGGAGATAGGCGCGGTGCTGCACACCCATTCGGTGAACGCCACCGTGCTGTCGCGCCTGACCCTGGCCGACTCCCTGGTGTTCGCCGACTACGAACTGCAGAAGGCCTTCAGTGGCATTTCCACCCATGAGTCTCAGGTGCTGATACCGATCTTCGACAACGACCAGGACATCGCCCGCCTGGCCGCCAAGGTGCAGCCCTGGCTGGACCAGCACCCGGACTGCGTGGGTTACCTGATCCGCGGCCACGGCCTCTATACTTGGGGGCCGCGCATGAGCGACGCCCTGCGCCAGGTCGAGGCCTTCGAGTTTCTCTTCGAGTGCGAGCTGAAGACCCTCTCGATCACCAAGCGCTGATGCTTCCTTCGCACGAAGATGCCTGATTGATACCGGGGCCGTCCGACCCGCCCGAGAGCCGGGAGGAGGCCCGCAAGGAGTTCCCAGATGAGCAGCCTGACCGTCTACCACGAATCCAGCCCCGACCTGCCGAACAAGGTCCTCACCCACCTGGATGACATCGCCTCCACCCTGGCGACCGTCGGTGTGCGTTTCGAGCGCTGGGAGGCCTCCGCTCCCATCGCCCCCGGCGCCAGCCAGGAGGAAGTGATCGCCGCCTACCGGCCGCAGATTGACCGCCTGATGCAGGAGCAGGGCTATGTCACGGTGGATGTGGTCAGCTTGACCTCCGACCACCCGCAGAAGGCCGAGTTGCGCGCCAAGTTCCTCGACGAGCACCGCCATGGCGAGGACGAGGTACGCTTTTTCGTCGCCGGTCGCGGCCTCTTCACCCTGCACATCGACGACTACATCTACGCCGTGCTCTGCGAGAAGAACGACCTGATCTCAGTGCCGGCCGGCACCCGTCACTGGTTCGACATGGGCGAGCATCCGCACTTCGTCGCCATCCGCCTGTTCAATAACCCGGAAGGCTGGGTCGCCCAGTTCACCGGCGACGATATCGCCAAACGTTTCCCGCAGCTGGAAGACTGACCCTGTAGGAGCGAGCTTGCTCGCGAATTCGCTTCTGGCCCTTTCGCCAGCAAGCTGGCTCCTACGGAGGCAATCCCCGATTCACCTGGAGTTCCCCATGCCCATCAAGGCCATCCTCACTGATATCGAAGGCACCACCAGCGCGGTGAGCTTCGTCTTCGACGTGCTTTTCCCCTTTGCCGAGCGGCACCTGCCGGAGTTCGTCCTGAGCCACGCCGAGCAGCCGGAGGTGGCCCAGCAGATCGCCGCCGTGCGGGTGGAAAGCGGCGAGGCCGGAGCCAGCCTGGAGCGGGTGGTGGAAATCCTCCTCGGCTGGATTGCCGAAGATCGCAAGGCCACGCCGTTGAAAGCGCTGCAAGGCATGGTCTGGGAGCAGGGCTACCGGGCCGGCCAGCTCAAGGGGCATGTCTACCCGGATGCGGTGGAGGCGCTGCGCCGCTGGAAGGAGGAGGGCTATGACCTCTACGTCTATTCCTCCGGCTCCATCCAGGCGCAGAAGCTGATCTTCGGCTGCTCCGAGGCCGGCGACCTCGCGCCGCTATTCTCCGGCTACTTCGACACCACCTCCGGGCCCAAGCGCGAGGCGGCGTCCTACCAGCGCATCGCCTCGGCGATCGGCCTGCCCGGCGAAGAGATCCTTTTCCTCTCCGATGTGGTCCAGGAGCTGGATGCCGCCCAGGAGGCGGGCATGCAGACTATCGGCCTGGCCCGCGAGGGCGGCGAGCTGGACGGCCACGAGACCGTGGCCAGCTTCGCGGTGATCGACCTGGCGCGCTTCTGACGTTATCCAGATTCGTCTGACGGAGCGCGAGGTAGGCTTCTGTCAGCCGATCTATCCTTGGGGTGACTGCATCCACTTGGGAGCGTCCCCATGGGTTCCTGCCTCTGCGTTGTTGCGGCCCGACCGGATTCGGGCCTGTACAGGGCAACCAGTGACCGGGCGTTGCAGCCGGCGCCCCGGCCATGACCCGACTCTTCATCCTTTTGCTGTGCGCGCTGTTGGCCCTGCCGGCGGCCGCCGACCAGAAATCCGCCTGGCAGGCCCTGCGCGAGGGCAAGGCCTTTCTCCTCCTGCGTCACACCACGGCGCCCGGTACGGGCGACCCCGAAGGCTTTCGCCTCGGCGATTGCAGCACCCAGCGCAACCTCAGTGAGCGGGGACGCCAGGAGGCGCGGCGCTGGGGCAGATTGCTGGTGCGGCGCAAGGTGGAACAGCCGCGTCTCTACACCAGCAGTTGGTGCCGTGCCCAGGACACCGCCCAGGAAATGGGGCTGGGGGCGGTGGAGACGCTTTCGGCGCTGGATTCCTTCTTCAGCGATCCGGAGAGCCAGGAGGCGCAGAAGGCGGAGATGCGCAAGGCCATCGAGAATGTGCCCAAGGACCGGCCGGTGATCATGGTCAGCCACCAGGTGAACATCAAGGCGCTGACCGGGGTATCGCCCAGATCGGGGGAGGGGCTGATCATCGAGCTGCCACTGGCGGAGCCAGCCAAGGTATTGGCGCGTATCCGCCAGCCATGAGCAGGCTCAGATCAGCAGCAACTGGTCCTGCTCCGGCTGCAACCTCACCCCCTCCAGCTTGAGCAGCAGCGCCTTACGCGAAAGGCCCCCCGCGTAGCCGGTCAGGCTACCGTCGCGGCCGATCACCCGGTGGCAGGGGATGACGATTGCGATCGGGTTCGCGCCGTTGGCCGTGCCCACGGCACGTACCGACTTCGGTTTGCCGATGCTTTCGGCCAGCTCGCTGTAGCTGGTGGTCTGGCCGTAGGGGATGCCCTGCAGGGCCTGCCAGACCTGCTGCTGAAAGGCGGTGCCACGGGGCGCCAGGCGCAGCTCGAAGCGTTTCAGGCGGCCCTGGAAGTAGAGGTCCAGCTGGCGGCAGGCTTCGTCCAGTTGCTGGTCCGCCGGTTGCCAGCCGGCGGCCAGTTCCCAGGGTTGCGCGGCATCCATGTGCAGCAGTTGCAGGCCGCTGTCGTCACCGGCCAGCAGCAGCGGGCCGATGGGGCTGTCGTGGTAGCGGAAATACATTGCTAGTTCTCCTTGGCGTAGCTCTGCCAGAGATAGACGGCGGCGTAGGCGCGCCAGGGGCGCCACTGCTCGGCGCGGCTGGCCAGGTCCCTTGCGCTGATGCCCCCCGGGCCCCAGAGCGGCGATTTGAGCAGGCCAAGGTCGGCGGTGGGGAAGGCGTCCGGTTGGCCGAAGGCGCGCAGGGCGATGTATTCGGCGGTCCAGCGGCCGATGCCGGGCAGGGCACAGAGGCGTTCGACCAGGGCTTCGACGCCAGCGGCCAGGCTCAGTTCCAGGCTGCCGTCGGCCACCGCCTGGGCGAAGCGGCGCAGGGTGTCGACACGCTTGCCCGGCATACCGATGCCGGGCAGCGAATCCTCGGCTATGGCCTGCGGAGTGGGGAAGAGCCGCTGCGGGCCATCGGCCTGCGCGTCCTCCAGGGCATCTCCGAGGCGTTCCACCAGGCGCCCGGCGATGGTCACTGCGGCCTTGACCGTGACCTGTTGACCGATGATGGTGCGCACGCCCTGCTCGAAGGGATCGAAGGCCACAGGCAGGCGCAGGCCCGGATAACGGGCCAGCAATCCTTGCAGCAGCGGGTCGCGGCCCAGGTGTCGCGCGATGGCGGCGGGGTCGCTATCGAGGTCGAACATCTGTCGGATGCGCGGTGCCAGCAGTGGCGCTAGGTCCCGGGTCGATGGGCTGAGCTCGAGCTCCAGGGCACCGGGCAGTGGCCGCAGGCGGAACCATCCGCTGCGACCGTCCAGGCGGAAACTGCGGCAATAGCTGTCTGCCGTCAGCTGTTCGACGCCGGGCAGGCGCCGCAGGGCGAAATGTTGCTGGAACTGCTGCCAGCTCCAGGGCTCGAAATAATCAAGGCGCATGGGCTCGGTAGGCTCGCGGGGATAAGGAAAAGGGAGCGGTTTTGGTCATGGTGCGACGATATTCTCTTGGCGCCGCCCCGTCTCTGCAAAACTGACTTTCGAATTCCCCCTCTGTGGTTCGACCTGTCATCCAAGCCATCGTAGAATGCGCGCCTTTTCTTGGGGCGGCCTTTTTCAGGACAGGCACCGTCCGCCACTACAGCCATCACGGGAGACAACCCATGAGCGACTATCAGGAAACCCTCTACGACGGTTACGGCCAGCGCTTTCGCATGGACCGGTTGCTGCACGAGGTGCGCACCGAGCACCAGCACCTGGTGATCTTCGAGAACTCCCGCATGGGTCGCGTCATGGCCCTGGACGGCGTGATCCAGACCACCGAGGCGGACGAGTTCATCTATCACGAGATGCTCACCCACGTGCCGATCCTGGCCCATGGCGCGGCGAAGAGCGTACTGATCATCGGCGGCGGCGATGGCGGCATGCTGCGCGAGGTGTGCAAGCACCGCGATATCGAGCGCATCACCATGGTCGAGATCGACGGCACAGTGGTTGAAATGTGCAAGGAGTTCCTGCCCAACCACTCCAAGGGCGCCTATGAAGACCCGCGCCTGAACCTGGTGATCGACGACGGCATGCGTTTCGTCGCCACCACCGAGGAGAAGTTCGACGTCATCATCTCCGACTCCACCGACCCCATAGGTCCGGGCGAGGTGCTGTTCTCCGAGAACTTCTACCAGGCCTGCCGCCGCTGCCTGAACGACGGCGGCGTGCTGGTGACTCAGAACGGCACGCCCTTCATGCAGCTGGACGAGGTGCAGACCACCGCCAGCCGCATGGACAGTCTGTTCGCCGACTGGCATTTCTACCAGGCGGCGGTGCCTACCTACATCGGCGGCGCCATGACCTTCGCCTGGGGCGCCACCGACCCGGAAATGCGCAAGCTGCCCGTGGAAACCCTGCGCCAGCGCTTCGCCGGCAGCGGTATCGTGACCCGTTACTACAATCCGGAAGTCCATGTCGGCGCCTTTGCCCTGCCGCAGTACGTGTTGCATGCGGTGAACAAGCCGAGCAACGACTGAGGTTGGCGGGTATAGATGAAGAAGGGGCCGGAAGGCCCCTTTTTTGTGGGAGGCAATTACGCAGCGTCTGGCTTCCCTCACCCCAGCCCTCTCCCTCCGGGAGAGGGCTGGGGTGAGGGGGGCGAGCCTCGCTCGGGCTTCCATCGATGTCCGAAAAAAAGCCCGGCGCTTGGCCGGGCTTTTTCATACAGCGGACGATCAGATCTCCGCCGGCCGTACATGGCCGAAGAGTTCCTGGGAAACCCGTACGCGCTCTTCCGGGGTTTCCTGGATGCCCTTGGCCTTCAGCTCTTCGAGGCGGGCCTCGACGGCATGGGCACGATGGGTCAGGCCGCAGTCGTTGGCGATCTGGATGTTCAGGCCGGGGCGGGCGTTGAGCTCGAGGATCAACGGGCCCTTTTCCTGGTCCAGCACCATGTCGACACCGATGTAGCCCAGGCCGCACAACTCGTAGCAACCGGCGGCCAGCTTCATGAAACCGTCCCAGTTCGGCAGTTGCACGCCGTCCACCGCGTTGGTGGTGTCCGGGTGCTTGGCGATCTTGTTGTTCAGCCAGGTACCGCGCAGGGTGACGCCGGTGGCCAGGTCCACACCCACGCCAATGGCGCCCTGGTGGAGGTTGGCCTTGCCGTTGGACTGCCGGGTCGGCAGGCGCAGCATGGCCATCACCGGGTAGCCCATCAGCACGATGATGCGGATGTCCGGCACGCCTTCGTAGCTGATGCTCTTGAAGATCTGGTCCGGGGTCACGCGGTACTCGATCAGCGCGCGGTCACGGTGCCCGCCGAGGGAATACAGGCCGGTGAGGATGGAGGAAATCTGATGCTCGATTTCCTCGTGGCTGATGATCTTGCCCGATACCGTCTTGTAGCGGCCCTCGAAGCGGTCGGCGATCACCAGGATGCCGTCGCCGCCGGCGCCTTGCGCCGGCTTGATCACGAAGTCGTTGCGCTCGCCGATGATCTCGTTGAGCTTCTCGATTTCCTTCTCGGTGGAGATGACCCCGTACATCTCGGGTACGTGGATCCCCGCCTCGATGGCGCGCTGCTTGGTGATGATCTTGTCGTCGACGATCGGGTACAGGTGCCGTTTGTTGTACTTCAGCACGTAGTCCGCGTTTCGCCGGTTGATGCCCATGATGCCTTTGGCTTCGAGGGCTTTCCACGTCTTGAGCAGGCCGAACATGGCTCAGTCCTTCAGGAAGGCTTTGAAGCGGAAGAGTTCGGTCAGGCGGTAGCCGCGGTAGCGACCCATCGCCAGCATGAAGCCCACCATGATCAGCAGCACGGCCGGGAAGGTGAAGATGAAGTAGGTCAGCTCCGGCACGGTCATCAGCAGGTGCGCCAGGGTGGCCGCGACCAGGGTGCCGATCGCCACCTTGAAGGCATGGCCGCCGCCGCGTTCTTCCCAGGTGATCGACAGGCGTTCGATGGTCATGGTCAGGATCACCATCGGGAACAGGGCGACGGACAGCCCGCGCTCCAGGCCGAGCTTGTGGCTCAGCAGGCTGATGACTGCGATCAGTACCACCACGAAGGTCAACACCACCGAGAGCCTTGGCAGCATCTGCAGCTTCAGGTGCTCGAGATAGGAGCGTAGCGACAGGCCGAGCGCGGTGATGATGGTGAACAGCACGATGCCGAAGCCCAGCTGGGTCTCGCGGAAGGCGAGGGCGATCAGTACCGGGGTGAAGGTACCCAGGGTCTGCAGGCCGCCGAGGTTGCGCAGGATCAGGATCACCAGCACGCCGATCGGGATCATGATCATGATCTGGTAGGTCTGCTGGGTCTGCAGCGGCAGGCCGTAGAGCGAGTACTCGAGGAAGTCGGCGTCGGTGTTCTCGTCGGTCAGCTTGGCCAGGCGGATGGCATTCATCTCGCTGTTGTTCATGCTGAAGGTCACTTGGACCTTCTTGCCGCCGTCGACGTTGATCAGGTTGCCGTCACCGGTCCACCAGATCAGGCGATCGCTGGGCAGGCCCTGCTCACCGGTCTCGGGGTTGAAGTACAGCCAGTTCTCGCCATTGAAGCTGCGCAGCCAGAGCTCGGGGCTCTGCGCCTGCTCGCTGACCAGGCGGATGGTGTGCACGCGTTCCATCGGCACGTGGGCGATGGACAGCAGCAGCTCGATGACCTTGGCCTTGTTCGACGTGCCCGGATCGCCGGCCAGCAGCAGCTTCACGTTGTCATCGTTGAGGTTGTTGACCCGCTTGATGGTCTCGGTGATGAAGGTCTCGACGTCGGCCGAGTGCTGGCGGATGGGGGCCAGCAGCGCTTCGGCGGCGATCTTCTCCGGGCCTTCGACCGGGATGCTGTCGCGGAAGATCGGTCCCTTGTCCTTGGCCTTCTCGCCGCTGTAACGCTTGGTCAGCACCAGGCGGTAGTAGAGGGTCTGGTTGCCGCTGGCGCGACGGGCGGACCAGGTCACCTTGCGGTTACCGTCGACGCGGTTGATGCTCACCCCGTAGTTGTTCGAGATGAAGCTCTCGTTGAGGCTGACGTAGTCCCGGTTCAGCGGCGGAACGAACATCTGGACCTTGACCGGGTCCTTCGGGCTGGCCTGGAATTCGACCTTGGCGTCGATGTTCCACAGGTCGTCGGTCGCGTCCTCGGTGATCGGGATGCCCTGGATGAATATCTGGTAGGCCGTTATCAGAATGCCCAGGCTCACCAGCAGGGTGATCAGGACTTTCAGATGCAGGGTAAGAGAGCGCATGTGGGTTACTCGTCAGAGTTTGCGTCGGTGGCACAGCCGGGCTTGCCGGCAGCGTATTTAAGGCTCGGGTCGACCAGTGCGTCGAAGCGCTTGAGCGCCTCGGAACCGATCAGAAGCGGGTATTGGAAAGCACTACGGTCGGTGAGGTTCACTTCGATCGTCCGCAGGGCCTGGCCCATGCACACCTCCAGTTCGATGACCGGGCGTGCGGTGTAGGTCTTGCCTTCCTCGGGGTCGTAGTCCCCGGCGCGGCGCTTGATCTTGCTGATCCGCGCCAGGGGGCGCTCGATCGGGTGTTCGTGGGCGTCGTCGATCGCCAGGTAGAAGCGCACCCAGGGTTCGCCATTCTTCTTGAAGCGCTTGATGTCGCGGGCACTGAGAGAGGCGGTCTTGGCGCCGGTGTCGAGCTTGGCGGCGACCACCAGGTCGAGGTCCTTCAGCCTGGCATATTCATTGAGGCCGTAGACGGTCTTCTCGGCGGCAAAGCCGAGGCCGGGGAGGGCGAGCAGGCAGGCAAACAGGGCGAAGGGCTTGAGTGTCATAAGTCCTTTGAGCGTAACGCGGTCATCGGTCCAGTAGCCCGGCCCACGGCCTTCATGGCTGCGGCGCCTGGTCTGGGAGTCTGGCAGGCATGTCACTGGCGCCCAGACTGGCGCTGGCGGCGCGCATTCTAGCACGCAGATTTTCCGCGGCGACAGACGCATATGGCACGGATGGCGTGAGCGCGGCGCCTTTCTTAGATGCTTTGGTATTAGCCGATTGTCGACAATCCATGGATTGCTGTTTGACAAGGCTGACTTACTGGCGGTAGTTTTTGCGCCACCGCAGACAAATGTGTCGACAATCATGCTGGAAGTCACTGAAAGCCCTATCAGCGAGCAGCTGGACTCGGAAACCCTCGCCGAACACGTCTTCCGGCGTATCCAGGCCGCCATAGTGCGGGGCGAGATCGCCCCGGGCAGCAAGATCTCCGAGCCCGAGCTGGCGCGCACCTACGGCATCAGCCGTGGCCCGCTGCGCGAGGCGATCCATCGCCTGGAAGGGCAGCGCCTGCTGGTGCGGGTGCCCCATGTCGGGGCGCGAGTGGTTTCCCTCAGTCATGCCGAGCTGATCGAGCTCTACGAGATTCGCGAGTCGCTGGAAGGCATGGCCTGCCGCCTGGCCGCCGAGCGCATGACCCAGGCCGAGATAGATGAGCTGCGCCGGGTGCTGGATACCCACGAGCGCGACGAAGCCTTCCAGGCCGGCCTCGGCTACTACCAGCAGGAAGGCGATTTCGACTTCCACTACCGGATCATCCAGGGCAGCGGCAACCAGACCCTGACCAAGATGCTCTGCGGCGAGCTCTACCAGTTGGTGCGCATGTACCGCCTGCAATTCTCCACGGTGCCGAACCGGCCGCGCCAGGCCTTCAGCGAGCACCACCGGATTCTCGACGCCATCGCCGACCGAGACGGCGAACTGGCCGAGTTGCTGATGCGCCGTCACATCGGTGCATCCAAGCGCAATATCGAGCGCCACTACCAGGAAGCGCTCGCCAACCCGTCCAAAACACGAGGTGAGTCATGAACTTGAAAACCCCGGGCCAGCGTTTCCGCGACGCCATCGCCGAGGAACATCCGCTGCAGGTCATCGGCGCGATCAACGCCAACCATGCCCTGCTGGCCAAGCGCGCCGGCTTCAAGGCCATCTACCTGTCCGGTGGCGGCGTGGCCGCTGGCTCCCTGGGGCTGCCGGACCTGGGCATCAACACCCTGGACGACGTGCTCACCGACGTGCGCCGCATCACCGACGTGTGCGACCTGCCGCTGCTGGTGGATATCGACACCGGTTTCGGTCCCAGCGCCTTCAACATCGAGCGCACCGTGAAGAACCTGATCAAGGCCGGCGCGGCCGCCGCCCATATCGAGGACCAGGTCGGCGCCAAGCGCTGCGGCCACCGCCCAGGCAAGGAAATCGTCCCCACCGAAGAGATGGCTGACCGCGTCAAGGCCGCCGCCGATGCCAAGACCGACCCGAACTTCTTCCTGATCGCGCGTACCGACGCCATCCAGGCTGAAGGTGTCGACGCCGCCATCGAGCGCTGCCTGCGCTACGTGGAAGCCGGCGCCGATGCCATCTTCGCCGAGGCCGCCTACGACCTGCCGACCTACAAGCGCTTCGTCGAGGCGCTGAACGTGCCGATCCTGGCCAACATCACCGAGTTCGGCGCCACCCCGCTGTTCTCCCGCGACGAGCTGGCCTCGGTCGGCGTGGCCATCCAGCTCTACCCGCTGTCGGCCTTCCGCGCCGCCAACAAGGCCGCCGAGGCTGTCTACACCGCCATCCGCCGCGACGGCCACCAGAAAGAAGTCATCGACCTGATGCAGACCCGTGCCGAGCTGTACGACCGCATCGGCTACCACGCCTTCGAGCAGAAACT
>NZ_SSOJ01000067.1 GCF_029871205.1 Pseudomonas sp. BN417
GAGGCGTGCGGGGCCATGGATGGCCCCTCACGCCGGGCCCCCGGAGCAACGATGGAGCGAGGGCACCCGACGAAGTCGGGCCGGATGCAGGGGCAAGCCCTTTTGGTTTCTTTTGGGGCGACTGCCAAAAGAAACTCGCCGGGAGGCGAAACAGGGACTCGCAGCCCACTCGATAAGCAACTCGGCTCAGGACGTTCTAGCAACACTTAATGCAGACATAGCCAATGAATTCGCCCCTACACCAATCGCCCGACCTCTGTTTCAACCCGCCGATTTCGCCGCAGCCGGCACCGCCGCCGGCTTGAGCACCAGCCACAGCGCCAGGGCGATCAGCACGCCGCCTTGCAGGTGCGCCATGGACACCGACTCATCGAGCAGCAACACACCCCAGAACACGCCGAAGGGCGGGATCAGGAAGGTCACGGTCATGGTCTTCACCGGCCCGACATTGGCGATCAGGCGGAAATAGAGGATGTAGGCGAAGGAGGTGCAGAGGAACCCCAGCGCCGCCAGGGCCAGCCAGGTCCCGGGTTCCAGCAGGGGCGCGAGGGGCATGGCCGGGGCGTCCCAGGCGAACACCGGCAGCAGGCAGAGCGTCGCGCCGATCTGGCAGCCGAACGCCACCAGGCCGCTGTCCATGCCGCCGGCCTCGGTGATCCAGCGCTTGGTCATGAAGCCGGCGAAACCGTAGCAGGTGGTCGCCACCAGGCAGGCGGCGGCGCCCCAGAGCAGTTGAGCGTCGAAGGCCACCGGCCCGGTGCGGGTCAGCACGGCCACCCCGGCCAGGCCCATCAGCACCCCGGCCGCCTTGGCGCCGGTCAGCTTCTCGCTGAAGAACAGCGCGCCGATCAGCACGCCCATCAGCGGCGTGGTGGCGTTGAAGATGGCCGAATAACCGGCCGGCAGCACCTTCGCCGCCAAGGCATACATGGCTGCAGGAACCCCGGAGCTGACGATGCCGATCACCAGGGTCTTGCCCAGCTTGCCGCGAAAATCCCAGTTGCTGCGCAAAAAGGCGAGGATCACCGCGAGGCCGATGGCCGACAGCAGCACCCGCAGGAAGGCCGTGGGCAGGGCGCCGATTTCCGGCACCAGCATGCGGATGAACAGGAAGCTGGCGCCCCAGATGGCGGCAAGGCTCAGCAGGCGGAGGAGGTCGGCGGGTTTCATGGGCAGCTCCTTGCGACGAGAGCGCGCACGATGACGCCGCCCGGACGGCGGCGCAATCCACAACTTGCTTTCAAATTGGCGGCACAGTTTCAACGGCAGGGCGGTGGCCTTCCTTGTAGGGGCGAATTCATTCGCCAAGCAGGCCGAAGGTCTGCCCTTGTGGCTTCCATGGGGCTGCTGCGCAGCCCTTGGCGAATGAATTCGCCCCCACAGTGGATTGTGCGGCGCTAGAAGCTCTTGCTCACACTGGCCACCCAGGTCGCGGTGCAGACGTCCGTGAAGCCGAAGTTGCTGGCGCACTCCGCTTCGGAGAGGTCGGTGTCGACGTAGGCGAGGCCCCAGGTGACGCCGACGAAGTCGCGGGTCAGCTTGGCTTCCCATTCGTGGTAGTCGTCTTCGCTTTCGCCGCTGGTGGACCAGAACATCGGGTCCTTGAAGTCCATCCGCCCGTAGCGCAGTTCCAGGCCCAGTTCCAGCGGCAGGCGGGTTTCGTAGGCGAGGTAGCTGTAGAGCGTGTCCTGCTTCTCGCCGAAGATGTTCGAGGCGTCGTTGGAATATTGGGCGGCGAGCTTGAAGCCGTAGGCGCCGAGGATCGCGTAGACCTCGCTCTGGTTGAACTGGCTTTCCCTGGGATAGGTGTACTTCAGGTAACCCAGGTCCAGGCTCACCGCATCGGTCGCCTGCCAGTACCAGCCGGCGTAGTAGTCCACTTCCTGGCGGGTCTTGAGGCCGAAGCCGTAGTCCACGTTGGAGGTCCAGGCGCCGGCGTACAGGCCGCTGCTGTGGATGAGCGTGGCGCCGGCCTGGGCCGCCGGGTCGTTCTGGGTCTGGGAGATGCCACGGGTGCGGTAGTCGCTGGCCAGGTTGAGGTCGATCTGCAGGGTGAAGTCGTCGGAAAGTTGCAGGGCCTGGCAGGCTAGGGGGGCCAGGGTCAGGGCGAGGAGGGTGATGCGGCGCATGGTGGTTCCCGTCGTTGTGATTGTTATGGCGGATGCGGGCAAGGCTCCGCCCGTCCCCCGCCTGAAGGGCGGGAGCGGAGCGCGGAGCAGGGGGCTTGTACTTAGAGGGCGGCGCTGAAGACTTCGCGGCCGGCGAACCAGGTTTCGAGCACGCGGGTTTCGGCCAGGGCCTTGTCGTCGACGCTGAACACGTCGCGGTCGAGGATGATGAAGTCAGCCTGCTTGCCGGGCGCGAGCGAGCCGATCTGCTTGTCCAGGCCGATGGCGCGGGCGGCATTCAGGGTGTAGGCCTGGAACATGGTCTGGCGGTCAATGCGTTCGTCGGCGTTGAGCACGCCCTTGGGCCCTTCGCGGGTCACCGCCTGGTAGATCGCCTGCCAGGGATTGGGCGTGGACACCGGCCAGTCGCTGGCGCCGGCGATGCTCGCGCCCTGTTGCAGCAGCGAATGCGCCGGGTACTGGTAGCGGAAGGCGAAGGCGCTGACATAGGGCTTGACCATGTCCAGGGTGTAATCGTCGCCCGAGGCCCAGAGCAGCTGCATCGACGCGGTCACGTCCAGCGGCTTGAACCGCGCGAACTCCTTGGGGTTGACCAGTTGCAGGTGGGTGATGGAGTGGGCGATGCCGCTCTGGCGGTCCTTGCGCGCCTGCTCGATGCCATTGAGGGATTCGCGCACCGCGCGGTCGCCGATGGCATGGATATGCACCAGCCAGCCCCTGGCGTCCGCCGCGCTGACCAGCTCGCCGAAGTGCTTCGGGTCGATCAGCAGTTCGCCCTGCTTGTGGGAGTTGGTGTAGGGATCGATCAGCGCCGCACTCTGCGCCGGGTACTCCAGCACGCCGTCGGCGAACACCTTGATGCCGGGCAGGCTCAGGTTGGGCACGCCCTGGAACTGCTGGCGCACCTTGTCCAGCGTTTCGAGGTCGGCCGGGGTGCTCTTCGGGTTGGCCACCAGCAGGGCGGCGACATGGGCGTTCAGTTCACCCTTCTCGGCCAGCGCCTTGTACACCGGCAGTACGCCAACGGTCTTTTCCGTGGGTTTCAGGGCGAACACCGGTTCGCCCGGGGCGGCATTGGCTGCCGGGTCCATCCAGGCGGTGATGCCCTGGCTGTTGTTGAACTTCACCGCGGCCTCGCCGGCGCGCAGCAGTTCCTCCGCGCTGGCGGCCGGCAACGCGGCGGCGATGCGGTCCCAACCGGCGTCGACCGTGAAGCCGTTGGGCTTGCCGTCCTTGCCCAGGCCGATGGTGCCGCGCTCGGCCTCCGGCAAGGAGGCGACCAGCCTGGCGTCGATACCGGCGCGTTTCAGCATGGCCTGGTTGGCCCAGCCGGTATGGTGGTCGCTGCCGCTGAAGACCACCGGCACGTCGGCCCACTCGCCCCGGTTGAAGATCTGCCCGAGGCCCTCGGCCTGGCTCCAGTAGGTGGAACTCATGCCGGCCACGTTCAGCACATCGCCGTGGCGGGCGCTGCCATCGTCGCGCCAGGCGCGCAGGCGTTTTTCCAGTTCCGCGAGTTCCACCTGTTCGTCGGCCATGTTCGCCGAGGCCAGCTCAAGGCCGCCGAAGATGGCATGCGAATGGCTGTCCACCAGCCCCGGCATCAGGCGCTTGCCGGCCAGGTCGATGACCTGGGTCGAGGCATCGGCCAGGGCCCTGATCTCGGCATCGCTGCCGACCTTGAGTACCTTGCCGTCGGCCACCGCCATGGCTTGCGCCATCGGCTGGGAAGGCTCGGCGGTGAACACCTTGCCGTTGAGCAGCACCAGGTCGGCCGCCGCCATGGACTCCATCGAGGAAAAAGCCAGCGCCAGGGCCAGCAGGGTTGGAGCGTAGCCTTTCATTGGGAAACCCCTTGTTTTTATTGAGCTGGCAGCGAGACTAACGGCTGGCCCGGGCCGGCAGAACGCCCGTATCGCGCAAAACCCTTTTTCCTGAATGGAAAAACCATGGACAAGCTTGGCGCCATCACCATGTTCGTCGTCACCGCGGAGCAGGGGAGTTTCAGCCGCGCCGCCGAACGGCTGGGCAAGACGCCCTCGGCCCTGACCAAGGCGGTCAGCCACCTGGAGGCCGAACTCGGTGTGCGCCTGTTCGAGCGCAGCACGCGGCGCACGGTGCTGACCGAAGCCGGGCGGCTCTATCTGGAAACCGCTCGACAGGTGCTGCAGCGCCTGCACGAGGTGGGCGAGGAGATCGGCCAGCTGCAGCACGGCCTCTACGGCAGCCTGCGGCTGACCGCGCCGCTGGCGTTTGCCCGGGCCTTTCTCGATGAAGTCTGCGCCGGCTTCCTCGCCGAATACCCGCAGATCCAATTGCGGGTCGACCTGTGCGATGCCTTCGTCGACCTGGTGGAAAGCGGCTACGATCTGGGCCTGCGCGAAGGACGCGGCGACCTGCCGGGGCTGATCGCCAAGGTGGTCGGGCGCAACCGCCTGGCGCTCTGCGCGAGTCCCGCCTACCTGGCCCGCAAGCCGCTGCCGGTGACCCCGGAAACCCTCGATCAGCATGACTGGCTGCTTTACCGCCATGCCGCCCTGAGCCGCACCTACTGGTGGGTGGAGAAGGACGACCAGCGCCTGAGCCTGTTGCAGCCCACATCGCCGAGGCTGGAAAGCGACAACTACGACCTGCTGCTGGCCAGCGCCCTGGCCGGTTGCGGCCTGCTCCATGTGCCGCTGTGGAGTGCCGCGCCGTACATCGCTGACGGGCGCCTGGTGCGCCTGATGGCCGACTATGCGATCGACCCCGACGCCTTCGGCCCGCAGATCCTGGCCGTCTATCCCAGCCACCGCCGCGCCACCGGCAAGGTGTTGGCCTTCATCGATTATCTGGCCAGGCACCTGGAGGAGCGGGGGTTGGCGTGATGGATCGGTTCGTTGTGGGGAATGCCCTTGTGGGGCACAACATTGTGGGGGCGAATTCATTCGCTAAGCAGTCCGCAGGACTGCCCGTGTGGCTAACAATTGGGCTGCTGCGCAGCCCTTAGCGAATGAATTCGCCCCCACAGTGGCTTGCGCGGCGCTAGAAGCTCCTGCTCACACTCGCCACCCAGGTCGCGCTGCAGACATCGGTGAAACCGTAGTAGCTGGCGCATTCGGACTCGGAGAGGTCGGTGTCGACGTAGGCGACGCCCCAGGTCACCCCGAGGAAATCGCGGGTCAGCTTGGCTTCCCACTCGTGGTAGTCCTCCGTGCTTTCGCCGCTGGCGGACCAGAACATCGGGTCCTTGAAGTCGTTGCGCCCGTAACGCAGCTTCAGGCCCACATCCAGGGGCAGGGCGGTTTCGTAGCTGACATAGCTGTAGAGGATGTCCTGCTGTTCGCCGAAGACGTTGGTGGCGTCGTCCGAGTAGTAGGCGGCGAGCTTGAAGCCATAGGCGCCGAGGATGGCGTAGACCTCGCTCTGGTTGAACTGGCTCTCCTTCGGATAGGCGTACTTGACGTAGCCCGCGTCCAGGCTCACCTCGTCCGTGGCCTGCCAGTACCAGCCGGCGTAGTAGTCCACTTCCTGGCGGGTCTTGAGGTCGAGGCCGAAGTCCACGTTGGAGGTCCAGACGCCGGCATAGAGGCCGCTGGAGTGCAGCAGGGTGGCGCCGGCCTGGGCCGCCGGGTCGTTCTGGGTCTGGGAGATGCCGCGGGTGCGGTAGTCGCTGGCCAGGGTCAGGTCGACCTGCAGGGAAAAGTCGTCGTTCAGCTGCACGGCCTGGCTGGCGAGGGGCGCCAGGGCAAGGGCGAGGAGGGTGAAGCGTTTCATCGAGTGGTTCCCGTTGTTGTGATTGTTCGGGCAGGTGCGGGCAAGGCTCCGCCCGGCCTCCGCACGAACGCGGAGGCTGGGTGTGGAGCAAGGGTTGTGCTGCTTAGAGAGTGGCTTCGAAGACTTCGCGGCCGGCGAACCAGGTCTTGAGCACCCGGGTATCGCGCAGTGCTTCGGGCTCGACCTCGAACACATCGCGGTCCAGCAGGATCAGGTCGGCCTGCTTGCCAGGCTTGAGCGAGCCGATCTGCTGGTCCAGGCCGATGGTGCGGGCGGCGTTGAGGGTGTAGGCCTGGAACATGGTCTGGCGGTCGATGCCTTCGGCAGCGTTGAGCACGCCTTTCGGTCCCTTGCGGCTGACGGCCTGGTAGATGGCCTTCCAGGGTTCGGGCGTGGTCACCGGCCAGTCGCTGGCGCCGGCGATGGTGGCGCCGTTCTTCAACAGCGAGCGGGCCGGGTACTGGTACTGGAAGGCCATGGCGCTGATGTAGGGCTGCACCAGGTCCATGGTGGAGTCGTCGGCACTGGCCCAGTAGAGCTGCATGGAGGCGATCGCTCCCAGCGGCTTGAAGCGGGCGAACTCCTTCGGGTTGACCATCTGCAGGTGGGTGACTGAGTGGGTGATGCCGCTCTGCCGATCCTTGCGCGCCTGCTCGATGCCATTGAGGGACTCGCGCACCGCGCGGTCGCCGATGGCGTGGATGTGCACCAGCCAGCCACGGGCATCGGCCGCGCTGACCAGGTCGCCGAAGTGCGCCGGGTCGATCAGCAGCTCGCCGTACTTCTGCGAGTTCTTGTAGGGCTCCAGCAGGGCCGCGGTCTGCGCCGGGTATTCGGGCACGCCGTCGGCGAAGATCTTGATGCCTGGCAGGCTCAGGTTGGGCAGGCCCTGGAACTGCTGGCGCACCTTGTCCAGGGTGTCCAGGTCGGCCGGGGTGCTCTTGGGATGGGCCACCAGCAACGCGGCGACGTGGGCGCTCAGCTCACCCTTCTCGGCCATGGCCTTGTATACCGGGAGGATGCCGAGGGTCTGGGCGGTGGGTTTGAAGTCGAACAGCGGCTCGCCCGGCGCGGCGTTGGCGGCCGGGTCCATCCAGGCGGTGATGCCCAGGCTGAGGTTGTAGCGCAGGGCGGCGCGGCCGGCTTCCAGCAATTGCTCGGCGGTGGCCTGGGGGAACTGCGCCAGCACCGGGTCCAGGCCAGCATCGGCGAGGAAGCCGTTGGGACGCTTGTCCGGGTGGTGGCCGATGGTGGCCAGTTGTTCGCCGGTGAGGGCTTTCACTGTAGTGGCGTCGATGCCGGCGCGTTTCAGCATGGCCCGGTTAGCCCAGCCGGTGTGGTGGTCCCAGCCGACGAAGACGATCGGCACCTCTGCCCATTCGCCCTGGTTGAAGCGCTGCTCGAACTCTGCCACCTGGCTCCAGTACGCCGAAGGCAGGCCGCCGACGCTGAGGATGTCGCCGTGGCGTGCCTTGCCGTTGTCGCGCCACTGGCGCAGGCGTTGCTCCAGTTCGGCCATGGGCAGGAGATGGGTGTCGACGTTGGCCGAGGCCAGCTCCAGCCCGCCCATCACGGCGTGGGAGTGGGAGTCGACGAAGCCCGGCATCAGCACCTTGCCGCCCATGTCGATCACTCGGGTGCCGGCCTCCTTCAGTCGCAGCACCTCGGCGTCATTGCCGACGGCGCGGAGCTTGCCGTCCTCCACCGCCACGGCCTGTTGCAGGGCCTGGCCGGGTTCGGCGGTGTAGACCTTGGCGTTGTGAAGAATGAGATCCACCGCGGCCATGCTTTCCATCGAGGCACAGGCCAGCGCAGCGGCGATCAGGGTAGGGGCTAAGGGTTTCATCGGATGCCTTCTGATTTTTGTTGGAATGGCGCTGAGCCTAACCAAGCCGGCCGGACAGCAGAATGCTATCTTTCCGCACAACTTTTGTGCCGAACCGGAACAGATCCTTGGACAAGCTCAGCGCCCTCACCATGTTCGTCGCCACCGCCGAATACGGCAGCTTCAGCCGTGCCGCCGAGCAACTGGGCAAGACGCCTTCGGCCCTGACCAAGGCGGTGGGCCACCTGGAGTCCGAGCTGGGCGTGCGCCTGTTCGAGCGCACCACCCGGCGCATGGCCCTGACCGAGGCCGGGCACATCTACCTGGAGGGCGCACGCCAGGCGCTGATGCAGTTGCAGCTGGCGGGGGAGGAGGTGGACCAGTTGCAGCACGAACTGCGCGGCACCCTGCGCCTCACCGCGCCGCCGTCGTTCGGCCCGGCCTTCCTGCAGGACGTCTGTTGCCGTTACATGCGCGAGCATCCCCAGGTAAGGCTGGAAGTGGACCTGAACGACGCCTTCGTCGACCTGATCGACGGCGGCTACGACCTCGCCTTGCGCGACGGCCCCACCGACCTGCCGGGGCTGATCGCCAGGCCGTTGACCGAGAACCGCATCTACCTCTGCGGCAGCCCGGCCTATCTGGAGCGCAAGGGCATCGAAGTGTCGCTGGAGACCTACCAGCAGCATGACTGGCTGATGTTCCAGCATCCATTGCTCAACCGGCATTTCTGGTGGCTGCGTCTGGGCGAGGAGCGCATCCGCGTGGCCCAGCCCGTACCGCGAATGGCCAGCGACAACTACGACTTCCTGCTCGCCTGCCTGCTGCGCGGCCATGGCCTGCAGGTGCTTCCGCGCTGGAGCGCCGAACCCTACCTGGCCAGCGGCCAGCTGGTGCGGGTGATGCCCGAGTACCTGCTGGAACCCGATGCCTTCGGCCCCTGGGTCCATGTCCTCTACCTCGCCCACCGCCGGCGCACCCGCAAGGTGCGGGTGTTCATCGAGATGCTGGAAGGCTACATGCGGGAGAAGGGGATTGCCTGAGGGAGCCGTGCCTCAAGGCTCTGGGGACTTCACAAATTTCTTTGCCCCGGCCAAAGTACCCGACCGACGCTTTTTTTCGCCGCGCCCTCTGGCTAAGCTCGCCTTTCCCGTTCCCGCAGCCGAGAACAACTCCATGGCGCAGCAATGGCCGGCCGAAGGCATCGCCCGACTGATCCTCGAAGGCTTCGACGATTACCGTGAGCATTTCCGCCAGATCACCGATGGCGCCCGCGCCCGCTTCGAACAGGCGCAGTGGCCGGCTACCCAGGAGGCGGCGGCCGAGCGGATCGCCCTCTACGAGGTGAAGGTCAGTGAAACCAGTGCGCGGCTGCGCGGCGTCTATGCGACGGACGAATTGCTGGACGTGCAGCTCTGGCCCCTGGTGAAGAGCGCCTACATCGACCTGATCGACCTGCGCCTGGACGATGAGCTGTCCGAGACCTGGTACAACTCGATTTTCTGCAGCCTGTTCAGCCACGACCTGATCAGCGACGGCTGCATGTTCATCCATACCACCCGGCCATCCCTGCGCGCCCACGAGCGCGCGCCGCAGACTCGCAGCTACCGCCCCGAAGGCCGGTTGCACGCGGTACTGTCGGCGATCCTCGACGACTACCGCTTCGACGTGCCCTACGATGACCGCGCCGGCGACCTCGGGCGCCTCGAGGTCCAGCTGCGCGAGAACCTGCCGGACTGGGTGTGCAAGGACCCGGAGCTGTGCATCGAACTCTTCGCCGCGCCGCTGTTCCGCAACAAGGGCGCCTACCTGGTGGGGCGCATCTACACCCGCGACGAACAGTGGCCGCTGGTGATCCCGTTGTTGCACCGCGAAGGCCGCGGCATCCAGGTCGACGCGCTGATCACCGATGAAGCGGAAGTCTCGATCATCTTCTCCTTCACCCGCTCCTATTTCATGGTGGACGTGGCGGTACCGGCCGAGTTCGTCGGCTTCCTCAAGCGCATCCTGCCGGGTAAGCACATCGCCGAGCTGTACACCTCCATCGGCTTCTACAAGCACGGCAAGTCGGAGTTCTACCGCGCCCTTATCAACCACCTGGCCAACACCGACGACCGCTTCATCATGGCCCCGGGCGTGCGCGGCATGGTGATGAGCGTATTCACCCTGCCGGGCTTCAACACTGTGTTCAAGGTGATCAAGGACCGCTTCGCCCACGCAAAGACGGTGGACCGCAACACCGTGATCGAGAAGTACCGCCTGGTGAAGAACGTCGACCGGGTGGGGCGCATGGCCGATACCCAGGAGTTCGCCGACTTCCGCTTCCCGAGATCCAAGTTCGAGCCGGAGTGCCTGGCCGAGTTGCTGGAAGTGGCGTCGTCCACGGTGGCCCTGGAAGGCGACGTGGTACTGATCCGCCACTGCTGGACCGAGCGCCGCATGACCCCGCTGAACATCTACCTGGAAAGCGCCAGCGAGGCCCAGATGCACGAGGCGCTCTACGACTACGGCCTGGCCATCAAGCAACTGGCGGCGGCCAACATCTTCCCCGGCGACATGCTGCTGAAGAACTTCGGCGTCACCCGCCACGGCCGCGTGGTGTTCTACGACTACGACGAGATCAGCTACCTCACCGAGGTGAACTTCCGTGTCATCCCGCCGCCGCGATACCCGGAAGACGAGATGTCCGCCGAGCCCTGGTACTCGGTGGCGCCCAACGACGTGTTCCCCGAGGAGTTCCCGCGCTTTCTCTTCGCCGACCTCAAGCAGCGCCGGCTGTTCGCCAAGCTGCATGGCGACCTCTACGACGCCGCGTACTGGAAGACCCTGCAGGACGCCATCCGCTCCGGCAAGGTGATCGACGTCTTCCCCTACCGGCGCCAGGAACGGGAACTGACGGAGGCCATCCAGTAAGGCTGGAGCCGCTATGGTCGAACATGTCTTCACCCGCGCCACCTGGCTGAACTCGCTGCACATGTCGGCGTTGACGGTGGCGTTGTTGCAGGAGGAGGGAATAGCCGCCTGCGACGTGCTGGCCGGCAGCGGCATCAGCGAGCAGGACCTCGGCGAGCTGCAACGCCTGGTCAACCCCGAGCAGGAGCAGCAGGTCTACGCCAACGCCGCGCGCCTGGCGCCGCGCCCGGCCCTGGGGCTGGTGCTGGGGTTGCGCACGCGCATCTCCGCCTATGGCCTGCTGGGCTACGCCATGCTCTCCGCGCCGACCTTCGGCGAGGCCCTGCGCATTGGCCTCAGTTACCCGGTGCTGCTTGGCACCTACTTCCGCCTGGCCCTGGAACAGGAAGGCGAAACCGTCTGGCTGACCGCAGCCGGCTACAGCGAAGACGAAGCCTTGCGGCCCTTCAATACCGAGCTGTGCCTGGGTTCGCTCAAGGTCATCTTCGCCGACCTGCTGGGCCAGCAGCTGCCGTTGCACGCGGTACAGCTGGACTACCCGGCCGCCAGCGGCATGGCGCGACCCTACGCCCGTGGCTTCGGTTGTCCGGTGGAGTTCGCCGCAAGCCGCAGCGCCATCGGCTTCGACGCGGCCTGGCTGACGCGCCGCCTGCCGCTGGCCGACCCGGTGACGCACAAGGAAATGCTCGAGCAATGCCGGCGGCAGAACGTCGAATTCGCCGCCCGCCGCGCCTGGCTGGAGCGCGTGCGCGGCCTGATCAAAGTCCGCCTGCAGGCCCCGCCGGGACTGGACGAGCTGGCCAAGCAGATGAACTGCTCCTCCCGCAGCCTGCGCCGCCACCTGGCCCAGCAGCAGACCAGCTACCAGCAACTGCTGGACGAACTGCGCTTCACCCGCGCCAAGGAAATGCTCCAGCAGGGCGATATCCCCATCTACCGAATCGCCGAGGAACTCGGCTTCAGCGAAACCGCCAGCCTGCGCCACGCCTTCCAGCGTTGGAGCGGGCAGCCGCCGAGTCATTTTCGGGGGTAGTGGAAGGGGGCTGGGAATCTGTGGGGGCGATTTCAATCGCAAAGCGGACCGCAGGTTTGCCCTAAGTGGCGTCACGGGGGCAGCTGCGCTGCCCTTAGCGAATGAATTCGCCCCCACAATGCCGCTCGCAGCCTCGTAGCCCGGACGAAGTTGCAGGTGCTCATTGACCTTTTGATGCCGGGAATTTTCGGAAGCTGCTACAGGCCCGCTTCGGCTCCGAGGTCCTTCTGGCATGGTTCATCTCCTTTGTGCAACGAAGTAAAGGAGATGTCATGAAAAGGTTGGAAGGCTGGGCACCGCCCACCGGAGTCGGGGGCCCTTGGGTGGTAATCGCCGAACAGATGGGGGGACCGATCTCTTACAAAGTCGATTTCGACACGTCCTCCGGGTCCTCGACTTTTGACGCTGAGATTCGTTAGTTCCAAGGAGGGATAGAGTCGAGCGACATAGTGGTGGGACCAGGTACCCACTTCTTCACCAGCGGCATCTGCGCCTGTGTTTCCCGGATCAGGTTCAGAAGTCACAGCTTGGGGCAGGTCATTACTGTCACTGTTTACTGAGAGGGCAAGATGAAGGCGCTTCTCTTTCTACCGCTACTTGTACTTGTCGTTTCGGGCTGCGCTTCTTCGACTTCTGAAGGGGTTCTGTTCAACGTCGGCGACAAGGATTACCTGCTCACCCGCCAATGCGTCGAGAAGTCCACGGTCTTGCAGGACCAGGAACGGCGGGCCTATGTGCAAGTGGAACTGAATAATGCTTGCGCGGCGTCGTTGGCCGACTTCCTGAACGCTCATCGTGGAGCGTTGCTGTCGGTGTCCCTGAATGGCCGCGATTTGTCTCGCGCGCTGCCGATCATGGGTGAGTTCCAGGCAACGAGCCTGAGTATCGCAAGCCCGGATGCGGAGTTGGCTCACGACGTTCAGCGGGCCTTGTCCCCGTGATTGCGCCGTAGAGCGGTGCTCACCAAAACCCCTGTGGGGGCGATTTCAATCGCAAAGCGGACCGCAGGTTCGCCTCGTGTGGCCTCAGGGGGGCAGCTGCGCTGCCCTTAGCGAATGAATTCGCCCCCACAATGCCGCCACGCCGCAGCTCTCGCCGCGCGCAGTTCGTAGGTTGGGCCGGGCGGCGTGCCGCTGAGCGTAGCGAAGCCCAACAGCGGAGTTGCCGATCTGCCACGATGTTGGGCTTCGCGTAGCTCAGCCACAACCTACGAATGCAAGATCAAGACGGGATTGCCGGCCATTCATGTTGGCCACATCGATCCCCTATTGGCCGCCGCCACCACTGCGCAACCAACCCCTGTCCCGCGCAGAATCCCTCCATCAATAACAAGACCCAGATGAGGTGCCCTCCATGCTGACCGTCTACAGCGACGATCACCGTCTCCACTTCGGCCAGTCGGAATTGGTCGATGGCAAG
Organism: Pseudomonas sp. BN417; assembly: GCF_029871205.1. GTDB lineage: Bacteria > Pseudomonadota > Gammaproteobacteria > Pseudomonadales > Pseudomonadaceae > Metapseudomonas. The sequence continues at coordinate 13,076 of NZ_SSOJ01000067.1, forward strand.
CTCCAGCCCTGTTTCGAGATGCCCAGCCGCGCGGACACCGTGCTGGCGCGGGTTCGCCAGCAGGCAATCGGCGAGGTGATCGAGCCGAAGGACTTCGGCCTGGAGCCCATCCTGCGCGTGCACGACGCCGCCTATGTGGAGTTCCTCAAGGGCGCCTGGGGCCGCTGGGCTGCCGAAGGCCACAGCTGCGACTTGCTGCCGACCACCTTCCCGGCGCGCCGCTTGCGCCGCGACGGGCCCATCCCCACAGCGTTGCATGGCCAGCTCGGCCACTACTGCTTCGACACCGAGGCGCCCATCACCGCTGGCACCTGGCAGGCCGTGTACAGCTCCTCCCAGGTGGCGCTGACCGCCCAGGACCACATGCGCCAGGGCGCCAACACCGCCTTCGCCCTCTGCCGTCCGCCGGGGCACCATGCTGGCAGCGATTTCATGGGCGGCTACTGCTTCTTCAACAACGCCGCCATCGTCACCCAGGCCTTCCTCGACCAGGGTGCCAGGCGCGTCGCCATCCTCGACGTCGACTACCACCACGGCAACGGCACCCAGGAGTTGTTCTACGAGCGCAGTGATGTGCTCTTCGCCTCCATCCACGGCGACCCGCTGGTGGAATACCCCTACTACCTGGGCCATGCCGACGAGCGCGGCGAAGGCGCGGGCGCCGGCTTCAACCACAACTACCCGCTGCCCCATGGCACCGATTGGGACGGCTGGTCTGCCGCCCTGGACGACGCCTGCCGCAAGATCGCGGCCTACGCGCCGGACGCCCTGGTGATCTCCCTGGGTGTGGACACCTACAAGGACGACCCCATCTCCAAGTTCAAGCTGGACTCGCCGGACTACATCCGCATGGGCCAGCGCATCGCCGCACTCGGCCTGCCGACCCTGTTCATCATGGAAGGCGGCTACGCGGTGGAAGCCATCGGCGTGAACGCGGTCAACGTGCTCCAGGGCTACGAAGGAGCGGCCAGATGAAGACTCGCATCCTGCTCGCGGGTGCCCTGCTGGGCGTCTCGCTGAATGCCGCCGCCGAGCCCGTGGTGCGCATCTACAACTGGTTCGACTACATCGCCCCGGACACCCTGAAGAACTTCCAGGCCGACAGCGGCATCAGGCCCCAGTACGACGTCTACGACAGCAACGAAGTGCTGGAGGCCAAGCTGCTTTCCGGCAACTCCGGCTACGACCTGGTGGTGCCCAGCGACGGCTTCCTGCCCAACTACATGAAGGCGGGCGTGTTCCAACCGCTGGACAAGAGCAAGCTGCCGAACTGGAAGAACCTCAATCCGGCGCTCCTCAAGGTGCTGGCCGCCAAGGACCCGGGCAACCAGTACGTGATGCCCTACATGTGGGGCACCAACGGCATCGCCTACAACGTCGACAAGGTGAAGGCGGTGCTGGGCGAGAACGCGCCAGTGGATTCCTGGGAGTTGATCTTCAACCCGGACAACCTGGCCAAGCTCAAGGAGTGCGGCGTGGCCTTCCTCGACGCGCCCACCGAGGTCATTCCGGAAGTGCTGCATTACCTGGGCCTGCCGCCCAACAGTCACAACCCGGAGGACTACAGGAAGGCCGAGGAGCACCTGGCGAAACTGCGGCCGAGCATCACCTACTTCAGCTCGTCCAAGTTCGTCACCGATCTGGCCAATGGCGAGGTCTGCGTGGCGCTCGCCTGGTCCGGCGGCGCCATGCAGGCGGCGGCGCGCGCGCGGGAGGCCGGCAACGGGGTGAAGGTGGAGTACCGCATTCCCAGGGAAGGCACCGCGGCCTGGTTCGATGTGCTGGCCATTCCGAAGGACGCGAAGAACGTCGAGCAGGCCCACGCCTTCCTCAACTACTTGCTGCGCCCGGAAGTGGTGGCGCCCATCTCCGACCACGTGGCCTACGCCAACCCCAACCAGGCGGCGGACAAGCTGATCTCGGCGGAGCTACGCGACAATCCCAACGTCTATCCGCCGGTCGAGGTACAGGCCAAGCTGTTCTCGGTGGAGATGCTGCCGCCGAAGCTGGAGCGCATCCGTACCCGCACCTGGACCAAGATCAGGACCGGGACCTAGGACCTTTCCTCGTTGGAGCCTGCTCTTTGTGGGGGCGAATTCATTCGCAAAGGGCTGCGTAGCAGCCCCTCAACCTTTTTGGGGCAGGCCTGCGGCCTGCTCAGCGAATGAATTCGCCCCCACAGGTTCAGCAGCACGGCTTACCAGCAACCCACCCGCCAGCAACAATCCCGCCCCCGCCACATAGAGCGCCGCTTCCAGGCCGCCACTGAGGTGGCTGCTCACCGCCGCCAGCAAGGGCCCCAGCATTTGTCCCAGGGCGAATCCCGCGGTCAGCAAGCCGACATTGCGCTGGTGCCCCTGCGGGTCCAGCTCCCGCGCGTACTGCATCACCAACTGCATACCAGCCAGGAAGGGCCCGCCGGTCAGCGCGACGCCCAGCGCCAGCCCGGGCATGCCCGGCAGGGTGCAGGCCAGGGTACCCAGGGCCTGAAGCCAGAGCACCACCACCAACCAGTGCCGGGTACCACCGGGGCGCTGCCGGCGCAGGCTGACCAGCACGACCCCTATGGCCGCCGCCAGGCCGAAGGCAGGCCAGAACAGGTCCGCCTGCCACTGCCCATGGAAGCGCGCGGCGGCCATCTGCGAAAGAAAGGTGGCAGGAATGATGTAACCCAGGCCCACCAAGCTGTAGGCAGCGAGCAGGGCATTCAGGGCGTGCGGGCGTTCCTGCGGGGGCAGGGTAGTGGCCGCAACGGCTGGTCGCGGGCTGGGTAGCAGTGGCTGGGTGACCAGGGAAAGGACCAGTGCCACGGCGGCGAAGGCCAGCCAGATAACGGCGGAACCTTGTCCATGCAGGTTCAGGCCCAGCGCCATGAGGCCGGTCAGCATCACCCCGAACGCAGGGCCGGCGAACACCAGGCTGCCCAGGCGCGGCCTGCCGGCTTCGACGGCGATGCGCTGGCTGAGGCCGGTGACCACCACCAGCACCCAGGCGCTGGCGACGCCCAGGCCGAAGCGCAGCAGGGCGTGAGGCCAAAGGCCTTCCGCCGGCACCGAGGCCAGGGTCAGCAGCACGCAGGCCCAGAGGCCAAGCATCAGGCGCAGGCGGGACTGGCGCGGCGCGCGGGCATTCAGGGCATCCAGGGCGCCGACCAGGTAGCCCAGGTAGTTGGCCGCCGCCACCAGCCCGGCGCCGGTCAGGCTCACCTGGCCTTCGGCGATAAGGTGCGGCAGTTGCGGGGTGAGGGCGAAACGGCCGACACCCATGGCGACCATCAGGGCGAGGAAGCAGGCGAGCAGGCGGATCAGCGTGGGCATGGCGATTCTCCGGAGCTGGTCATCGGATTTCCATGCTAGGGGCTGGATGTGTTCATTAAAAACGAATAAAAAAGAAATACTTCTTCATTAAATGTGAATGGTATCGCCATGGAACTCAGCCAGCTCCGTATCTTCCAGGCCGTGGCCGAAGAGGGCTCCATCACCCGTGCGGCCAGCCGCCTGCACCGGGTCCCGTCGAACCTGTCCACGCGCTTGCGCCAACTGGAGGACGCCCTGGGCGTCGAGCTGTTCCTGCGCGAGCGCCAGCGCCTGCAGCTGTCGCCAGCGGGCAAGGTGTTGCTGGGCTACGCCGAGCGCATGTTCGCCCTGCAGGCCGAGGCCGAGGCAGCGCTGCGTGGCGGCGAGCCGGCGGGGGATTTCGTCATCGGCTCCATGTTCAGCACCGCCGCCATCCACTTGCCGCCCATGCTGGTGAGCTACCACCGCAGCTGGCCCGCGGTGAACCTGCAGGTGCAGACCGCGCCCAGCGGCGAACTGCTGGAAGGCCTGCTCGGCGGCCGCCTGGACGCGGCCCTGGTGGATGGTCCGCTGGAATTCGCCGAGCTGGACGGCCTGCCAATGTTCGAGGAGGAAATGGTGCTGATCACCGAGGCCGCCCACGGGCCGGTGCAGTCGGCCCAGGACGTGGCCGGACTGGAGGTCTACGCCTTCCGCCAGAGCTGTTCCTACCGCCGCCGTCTGGAGGCCTGGTTCGTCGCATCGCGGGTGCCCATGGCGCCGCCCATGGAGATCGAGTCCTACCACAGCATGCTGGCCTGCGTGATCGCCGGCGGCGGCATCGCCCTGGTGCCGCGCTCGATGCTGGAAAGCCTGCCGGGCCGTGACGAGGTGCGGGTGCACCAGTTGGCGGCGCCGTTCAACCGCACCACCACCTGGCTGATGTGGCGCAAGGGCATGCTCGGCGCCAACCTGCGGGCCTGGATCGATTTGCAGCAGGGCCGCCTGCAAGCGGCGAGCGGCCCGACCCAAGTCGCGGCTGCAACGAATTCGTAAGGTGAGTCTTGCTCTATCGATCCACCGAGAGTCGGAGCACGTGCGTAGGCATTTTCCCAGATACCGTTCGGCGGCTTGACCCAGATCAGCAGGGAATTTTCGTCGGGGCGTATTTTTGATCTTGCCCGGAGCAACTAAGCTCCTGACTAGGGTGGCCCAAGAAGCACGGGCCACCCGCCCAACGTCCCAGGAAAGGGGGTCAAGCATGAAGAAGCGGCTAGAAGCGTGGATGTGGCAGCTGGGTGTCGCGCTGGGCCTCATCGAGGCACCGCGCCTGCAACCCATTCCCGTCCGTAGTGAAGAGCAGCGCCGTCTCGTCGAGCAGCGCCGCCAGAGGCAGTAACCGGTTTATCCGTGAGCCCTGAGCCAGTTGTCCGCCAATTCGCGCAGGCGCTCACCGGAGAAACTGGGGAAATGGCCACCGTGCACGGTGCGCACCGGAAGGTCGCGCAACCGTGCGAGGCTTTTCGCGTAATCGTCCAGGTTCGAATGGTAGGCATTATCGACCAGGGGACCGTCGTAGATGATGTCGCCGCTGAAGAGGGTGCCCGTCTTCGCTTCCCACAGGCTGATGCCGCCCGGTGAATGGCCGGGGGTATGCAGCACTTCCAGCACCCGATCACCCAGATCCAGGAAATCCCCTTCATCGATCAGCCGCGTCGCCGGCGCCGCCTTCACGCGGTACTCGGCGTAGCACAGCGGACAGTCCGGATGCGCCTCGAACATCTCATCGCCGACGAAATCCGTCGCCAGGGTATTGGCCCCGGTGGGGGCGGCCAGTATGTCCGCTTCTGCCGGGTGCACCAGACGTTCGGGGAACTCGTGGTGGCCGGCGATATGGTCGAAGTGGGTGTGGCTGGCCACCGCCAGCAAGGGGCGCTGGGTGAGCCAGGGCAGTTGCTCGCGCAGGCTGACCAGGCCGGAACCGGAGTCGATCAGCAGGTCCCGGTCGCGGCCCTGCACGTGCCAGAGGTTGCAACGGTAGAAGGGCCGCACGTAGGGCTCGCTGATCAGGCTGATGCCGTCGTAGCGGTGCTCGACTTCGAACCATTGGTCGCGGCTGACGATTTTCATGGGGTGCTCCTTGCAGTGTATTGGCGCTGATTGGCAGCAGGATGGCACTTGTGGGGGCGAATTCATTCGCTAAGCAGACCGAAGGTCTGCCATGGAACCCCTAGTGGGGCGGCGTTGCCACCCTTAGCGAATGAATTCGCCCCCACGAAGAGCAGCCCTGCTCCGCGGGACGAAAAAAAGCCCCGGTCGGCAGGGCCGCACCGGGGCGTCAAGGCCGCCCCGGGAGAGGCGGCAGTGCATATCAGGCCAGTTCTCCGGCCGCTTCCGGGCGGCGGGACAGCAGGCTGACCACCACGAAGCTCACCAGGCCTACGGCCAGGCTGTAGTAGATCGGGGTGTTGGCCTCGAGGCCGTCGGTGAACATGAACACCAGGGCGGTGATGCAGCCCAGGAACATGCTGGCGATGGCGGCGGCGGTGGTGGCGCGCTTCCAGTAGACGGCGCCCAGCAGCGGGATCAGCATGCCGCCCACCAGCAGGTTGTAGGCCAGGGTCAGGGCGCCGAGCACGTCGTTGACGATCAGGGCGATGACCAGCACGGCGATGCCGGTGAGCAGGGTGAACAGACGGCTGATGCCCAGGGTGGATTCCTTGCCGCCGCGCAGCTTGGGCAGCAGGTCCTCGGAGATGGTGGTGGAGGCGGCGAGCAGGCCGGCGCTGGCGGTGGACATCATCGCGGCCAGGGCGGCGGCGATCACCAGGCCGCGGATGCCATCCGGCAGGGACGCCTGGACGATGGCGGCGAAGGCGTTGTTGACGTTGTCCAGGTCAGGCAGCAGCACCTTGGCGCACATGCCGATCAGGGCGCCGACCAGGCCGTAGATCACGCAGTAGACACCGGCGACGGTGCCGGCGTACTTGGCCACGCCCTCGCTGCGTGCGGTGAACACCCGCTGCCAGATGTCCTGGCCGATGAGGATGCCGAAGAAGTAGATCAGGAAGTAGGTGATGATCGTGTCGTAACCGATGGTGGTGAAGTTGAAGGCGGTTTCCGGCAGCTTGGCCACCAGCTCGTCCCAGCCGCCCACGCGGTACAGGCAGATCGGCAGGAGCAGGAACATCAGGCCCACGGTCTTGATGATGAACTGGACGATGTCGGTCAGGGTCAGGGACCACATGCCGCCGATGGTGGAGTAGACCACCACCACGCCGCCGCCGAGCAGGACGGACACCCAGAAGGGCAGGCCGAAGAGCACTTCCATCACGGTGCCGATGGCCAGGGTGGAGACGACGCCGATCATCAGCGCGTAGGCGAACATGATCACCGCGCTGGCCTGGCGCGCCATGGGGTTGTAGCGGCGCTCGAGGATCTGCGTGACGGTGAAGATGCGCAGCTTCAGCAGCGGCTTGGCGAGGAACAGGTTGAGCACGATGATGCCCGCGCCCAGGGCGGCGCAGAGCCAGAAACCGGAAATGCCGTGAACGTAGCCCAGGCGTACGGTGCCGACGGTGGAGGCGCCGCCGAGTACGGTAGCGGCCATGGTGCCCATGTAGAAGGCCGGGCCCAGGTTGCGCCCGGCCACCAGGAAGTCCTCATGGGACTTGGCGCGGCGCATGCCGTACCAGCCGAGCAGCAGCATGCCAGCGGCATAGATCAGTACTACGAAAATATCCAAAGCCATTTCAGGTCTCTCTTTCTATTGTTGTTGCCGCGGCTCGTAGAACCGCGACAGGTGTTGCAAGGCGCGCAACGCTTCACACTGCGCCGTTTCAAAGCAATCCCGCTTTTCCTAGTCCTTGTATTCGGGGCACTCGCGTTCGAGCTTGCGCAGCCAGGCTTCCCAGACCAGCTGGCGCTGCCACTCGCAGGCCTGGAACTGTTCACAGGCGTGCACGCTGAGCTCGTTCGGCATCTCGCGGATGCCGCGCAAGGTCGAGGCGGCGAGTTGGATCTCGCACGCCTTGTTCAGGTAGTACATGACGTAGAAGGCATCGGCGACGCTGGCACCGACACTGAGCAGGCCGTGGTGGCGCAGGATCAGGGCGATGTTGTCGCCCAGGGATGCCACCAGGCGATCGCGCTCGCCCAGGTCCAGGGCGATGCCTTCGTAGGTGTGGTAGCCCACGCGCTGGTGGAACTCGGCGCTGATCTGGTTGAGCTGGGCCAGGCCGTTGTCCGCCGCGGCCACCGCCATGCCCGCCAGGGTATGGGTGTGGACCACGCAGTGGGCGTCGGCGCGGGCCATGTGCACCGCGCTGTGGATGGTGAAGCCGGCGACGTTGTAGTCGGCATTGCCTTCCACCACGCGGCCGTGCATGTCCACCACTATCAGGTCGCTGGCGCGGATCTCCTCGAACATGAGCCCGAAGGGGTTGATCAAAAAGCGCGGCTCGACGCCCGGCAGGCGCACCGAGAAGTGCGTGTAGAGGGTGTCGTCCCAGCCGAACAGGGCGGCCAGCCGGTAGGCGGCCGCCAGGTCCCGGCGCAGGATGGCTTCGTTTTGTGCGTTCATCAGTGACGGATCTGCGACAGGAAGGCGCGGGTACGCGGGTGTTGGGGATTGTCGAAGAACTCGGCCGGGCTGGCGGTCTCGACGATTTGCCCGGCATCCATGAACACCACGCGGTCGGCCACCTTGCGGGCGAAGCCCATCTCGTGGGTCACGCAGAGCATGGTCATGCCGTCCAGGGCCAGTTCGGTCATCACCTCCAGCACTTCGCCGACCATTTCCGGGTCCAGCGCCGAGGTGGGCTCATCGAACAGCATCACCTTGGGGTTCATGCACAGGGCGCGGGCGATGGCCACGCGCTGCTGCTGGCCGCCGGAGAGCTGGCCGGGCTTCTTGTGCGCCTGGGAACCGATGTGCACCCGGTTGAGGTAGCGCAGGGCCAGTTCCTCGGCATCCTTGCGCGACATGCCGCGGACCTTCATCGGCGCCAGGGTGCAGTTGTCCAGCACCGTCATGTGCGGGAACAGGTTGAAGTTCTGGAACACCATGCCCACTTCGCGGCGCACGTGGTCGCTGCCGGACTTGGTGGAGATGTCCTGGTCTTCCACGGTGATGGTGCCGCTGTCGTGGGGATTGAGGCGGTTGATGCAGCGGATCAGGGTCGACTTGCCGGAGCCCGACGGGCCGCAGATGACGATCTTCTCGCCCTGGCGCACGGAAAGGTTGATGCCCTGCAGCACCTGGAAATCGTCGTAGTGCTTGCCGACGTTCTGCAGACGGATGATTTCGTTCATGTCGGGCTCCTCAGATACGGCGCATGCGGGCCAGGGTGCGCTGCACCAGGCCGACGGATTTGCTGCTGGCGCTACCGTGGGCATCCCACGACAGGCGCCGTTCGAGGCCGCTCTGCAGCCAGGTCAGGGTGTAGACCATGGCGAGGTAGTAGACGAGGGCTACGGCGTAGTACTCGGAGAACTGGAAGGTGGTGGAGACCGTCTGCGAGGTCACCGCCATCAGCTCCTGCAGGGAGATGACCGAGGCCAGCGAGGTGATCTTCAGCAGGGTGATGAATTCGTTGGCCGTCGGCGGCACGGCGATACGCGCGGCCTGGGGCAGGATGACGTAGCGGAAGGTATGCCAGCGCGACAGGCCCAGGGCATGGCCGGCGGCGTACTGGCCCTTGTCCACGGCCTGCAGGGCGGCGCGGTTGATCTCCACCTGGTAGGCGGCCTCGTTGATGGAGAGGGCGATCCAGGCGGCGATGAAGGGGGTGAACCACTCTTCACGGAAAGCCGGGAAGAACTGCGGCAGGGCGTTCCAGACGAACAGCAGCTGCAGCAGGGTGGGGGCGCCGCGGAAGACGCTGAGCACGGCGCGCAGGGTAGTGCGCCAGACGGCTGGCGGGCCGTCCAGGGCCAGGGCGCAGGGAATGGAAATCAGGATGCCCACCGAGTGGGACACCAGCGCCAGCACCAAGGTGATGCAGGCGCCGCGGAAGAAGTGCCAGGACGTCAGGGCGTCCCAGAAGACAGTCACATCGAAGTTCATGTACGTGTCCTGCGTGAATGGAAGCGTGCCGTTGCACCCTCTCCCGCGTGCGGGAGAGGGGCCGGTTGCGGGCCTTGCTTACTGGGCGGCGGTTTCCAGGTTGGCTGGATCGAGCTTCCATTTCTCGGCGATGGCCTTCAGGGTTCCATCGGCCTTCAGTGCAGACACGGCGTCCTGGACGGCCTGCTGGTCTTCCGGGTTCGGCCGCATGTAGGCGCCGAAGATGTCCTTCTCGGGGAAGGCATAAAGGGTCTTGAACTGGCCGGGAGTCTGCAGTTCGCGGTAGGCCAGTTCGGTGTCCTGGGACAGGCCGGCGGCGGCGCGGCCGACCAGTACCTGTTGGGCCACGTCGCTGCCCTTGGGGTAGGTCTGCAGTACGGCCGGGGTCTTGCCGGCGGCCTTCAGGTCAGCGTTGAGCTTTTCCATGATGGTCACGTAGCGGGTGCCGGACTGCACCGCCACCACCTTGCCGGACAGGTCATCCAGGGAATTGAGCTTGATGTCGCCCTTGCCGCTGCCGAAGACGATGGTGGCGCTGGCCAGGTACGGAACTGCGTTCAGCTTCTGGGTGCGTTCGGGAGTGATCAGGGTGCCGCTGATGACCGCATCGCAGCGCTTGGATTCCAGGCCTGGCAGCAGGCCGGTGAACTCGGTGACGATGAAGCGCGGCTTCACGCCCCAGTGCTTGGCCAGTGCGCGGATCAGGTCGGTGTCGAAACCGCTGGGCTCGCGATCACCGGTCTTCTCGAAGAACTCCAGCGGCGGGAAAGTCGGGTCGGAGCAGACCTGGAAACTTCCCGAACTCACGAACGAAGGCTTGCCGTCGGCGGCCATCGCGCCACCACCGAGGGTAGCGGCGCACAGGCCGGCAAGGGCGAGCAGTTTCAGCGAACGTTTGGTCATCGTTAACTCCTTCAAGGCGTTTTGCATTGGTTGTTGTTGTAGGCAGTCGCAATAAAGTGGAGCTATTTCGTTGTTACGCAGCTTCAGGGGAACCCTGAGCGGACGCTTGGGAAGTCTTGCCCGAGGGGACCCAGCGCGGGCCTTTGGGACCGTAGATGGCGGCCGGTTCCGGGAAGATCGCCAGCAGTACCAGGTACAGCAGGGCGGCCGTGCCCAGAGTGACCGGCAGGCTGATATCGATGCCACCGGCCAGCTCGCCAAGCGGGCCGACGAATTGGCCCGGGAGGTTCACAAAGCATAGGCCGACCAGTGCACTCGGGATCCAGGCGCCCATGCCGCGCCAGTTCCAGCCATTGGTGAACCAGTAGCGGCCGCCGGACTGGCCACGGGTGAAGACCTGCAGGTCGTCCGGGCAGTAGAAGCCGCGGCGGATGATCAGGCCGAGGATCATGATCACCATCCAGGGGCTGGTGCAGGTGATGATCAGCACGGCGAAGGTGGACACGCTCTGCACCAGGTTGAAGGCGAAGCGACCGATGAAGATGAAGCCGATCGACAGCACGCCGATCATCACGGTGGCCTGTACGCGGTTGAGCAGGCGTGGGAAGACGCTGGACATGTCCAGGCCCGTTCCGTAGAGCGAGGTGGTGCCGGTGGACATGCCGCCAATCACCGCGATCAGGCACACGGGCAGGAAGAACCAGGTCGGGGACACCGCCAGCAGGCCGCCGACGTAGTTGTTCTGGGCGATGTAGTCCGGTGCCTGCACGGCGACTATGGTCGCGGTGACCAGGCCGAACAGGAAGGGGATCAGGGTGGCGAACTGCGCGGCGATCACCGCCAGCATGATGCGCTGCTTGGAGGTCTGGCGCGGGATGTAGCGCGACCAGTCGCCGAGGAAGGCACCGAAGGACACCGGGTTGCTCATGGCCAGCAGGGCGGCGCCGATGAAGGCGGCCCAGAAGCCTTCCTGGCCGAGGTTCACGGAACCGGCGTAGGCGGCGTCAAAGGGGCCAGCGAAGGCGAAGATGCCCAGCAGGAACATGACGCTGGCGGCCCACACGGCGACCTTGTTCACCAGCAGCATGAAGCGGAAGCCGTAGATGCACACCGCCAGGACCAGCACGGCGAACAGGCCGTAGGCCAGGCCCAGGGTCAGGTCGGTTTCCGGCAGCTCGAACAGGCGCTTGGCACCGCCCACCAAGGCGTCACCGGAGCTCCAGACCGACAGCGAGAAGAAGGCGATGGCGGTGAGCAGGGAGAGGAATGAACCAACGATACGACCATGCACGCCGAAGTGCGCACCCGAGGACACCGCGTTGTTGGTGCCATTGATTGCGCCGAACACGCCCATGGGGGCGAGGATCAGCGAACCCACCAGCACGCCCAGCAGGATGGCCCATACGCCCGCCTCGAAGGACAGGCCGAAGAGCACCGGGAAGCTGCCGAGCACGGCGGTGGCAAAGGTGTTGGCGCCGCCGAAGATCAGGCGGAACAGGTCCAGGGGACCGGCATCCCGTTCGGCGTCGGGAATCTGCTCGACGCCGTGGGTTTCGATTCGGGTTACTGCGTGATCATTGTTGTTGTTATTCATGTGTTCTCTCCCGGGGAGCCTCGTCAGGTTTGCGGCAGCTGCTCCGGCATCGCCGACAAGTGCTCGTGACAGGCCAACCAGCGGCCACTTTCTTGTTGCCGGCGGAAGACGATGGTCTCCCGTTCGCGGCTTTCTATTTCTTCACCCTGGATGCGCAGGCGGGTGGCGACGTCGTGGTAGAAAATCGCCACATCGCCCTGCAGGCTCACCACGGGGTTGAGGGATTGGCACGCCAGCACGGCAAAGCCGTCCTGCTGCCAGCTGTCCCACAGCTCGCGGTAGGCCGCGCGGTTGGGCAGCGGCTGCTCGCAGGTGTGGAAGACGAAGCTGGCGTCCTCGCTGAAGGCGGCGAAGTAGGCTTCGGTATCGTTCGCGGCGAAGGCGGCCACCAGCGAGCTGGCGGCCTCCAGTACGTGCTGTTCGCTCATGTCTGCTCTCAGCGGCGCTCGACGCCCGGCAGGATGCAGAGCATTTCGTAGAGCAGGTTGGCGCCCAGCAGCGAGGTGTTGCCGGTGGTGTCGTAGGGCGGGGAAACCTCGACCAGGTCGCAGCCGATGACGTCCAGGCCCTGGCAGCCACGGATGATCTCGATCGCCTGGATGGTGGTCAGGCCGCCGATTTCCGGGGTGCCGGTGCCGGGCGCCCAGGCCGGGTCGATGCCGTCGATGTCGAAGGACAGGTAGACCGGGCCACCGCCGACTTTCTCGCGGACTTCCGCCATCAGCGGCTCCAGCGACTTGTGCCAGCACTCTTCGGCCTGGACCACGCGGAAGCCCTGCTTGCGGCTCCAGTTGAAGTCCTCGGCGGTGTAACCCTGGGCACGCAGGCCGATCTGCACCACGCGGTCGCAATCGAGCAGGCCTTCTTCCACCGCGCGGCGGAAGGTAGTGCCGTGGGCGATCTTCTCGCCGAACATGTGGTCGTTGACGTCGGCGTGGGCATCGATGTGCACCAGGCCCACCTTGCCGTGCTTCTTGTGGATGGCACGCAGGATCGGCAGGGTGATGGTGTGGTCGCCGCCCAGGGTCAGCGGGACGATGCCGTAGCCGAGGATCTTGTCGTACGCCTCTTCGATGATGCGCACGGCGTCCAGCAGGTTGAAGGTGTTGATGGCCACGTCGCCGATGTCGGCCACGTTCAGCGAATCGAAGGGCGCGGCGCCGGTCGCCATGTTGTACGGGCGGATCATCACCGATTCGGCGCGGATTTCGCGGGGGCCGAAGCGGGTACCGGAACGCAGGGAGGTGCCGATGTCCAGCGGCACGCCGACGAAGGCGGCGTCGAGGGCTTCGAGTTCGGCAGGGGTCTGGATGTGCGGCAGGCGAAGCATGGTGGCGATGCCGCCAAAACGGGGCATTTCATTGCCGCCCAGGGGCTGATGGAGTTTCTTGTCCACGGGGTGGCCTCACGGTTGTTGTGGTTGTAGGTAGTTGGGCGATTCTGGTGACAGTGCCATCACGGAAAAATCGCTGGCTGCAAATAATTACTTCAAGGATTTCTAAACTATCGGGAGCGGGTAAACTGCTGGTCTGCCGACAGGGGCACTGGTTCCTGTAGGGGCGAATCTGTGGGGGCGAATTCATTCGCTAAGGGACGCGCAGCGGCCCCCTGGGAGCTGGGGGCAGGCCTACGGCCTGCTCAGCGAATGAATTCGCCCCCACAAAACAGAGTCCAGCATCTGCTTTCGGTTTATCTGGAGCCCCCATGTCCACCGCCATGCCCGACCTGAAACTCCTGCGCATCTTCGCCAGCGTGGTCCGCCACCAGGGCTTCGCTGCCGCGCAGCAGGAGCTGAACCTCTCCACGTCGGCCATCAGCACCTACATGAGCCAGCTGGAGGCGCAGGTAGGGCTGAGCCTCTGCCACCGCGGGCGTGCCGGCTTCCGCCTGACCAGCAAGGGCGAGCTGTTCTACCAGGAGACCCTGCGTCTGTTGGGCGAACTGGAAAGCTTCGAGCGCTACTCGGCGTCGCTCAAGGGCGAGCTGCGCGGCACCCTCAACCTGGGCGTGCTCGACTCCACCGTCAGCGACCCGGCCCTGCCGCTGGCCGAAGTGATAGGTGCCTACAGCCAGGAACACGCGGCGGTGCACCTGCACCTGTCGGTGATGAGCCCCTACGACCTGCAGCTCGGTGTGTTGGACAACCGCCTGGACCTCGCCATCGGCGCTTTCTCCACGCGCATGAACGGCCTGGTCTACCAGCCGCTCTACCGCGAGCAGCACTGGCTCTACTGCAGCGAGCGCCACCCGCTGTACAGCGAGCGGCGCATCCCTGCCGAACTCATCACCCAGCAGCGTATGGTGGGGCGCGGCTACTGGAGCCAGGCGGAGCTGGCGCGGCACGGCTTCAAGCACAGTGCGGCAACCGTGGAGTCCATGGAAGCGCAGCTGATCCTGGTGCTGTCCGGCGCCTACATCGGCTACCTGCCGGAGCACTACGCCCATCCCTGGATCGAGCAGAAGCGCCTGCGCGCGCTGCTGCCGGCGACCTTCGGCTACCAGGCGCCGTTCTCCATGATCCTGCGCCGCGGGCGGGCCAAGGAACCGCTGATCCTGACCTTCCGCGACCTGCTGCGTGCGCAGCTCAACCTGCGCTGAGGAGCCGTCGCCATGTCCCGTCCACAGTGCCCGCGTTGCCAGCGCCCCGAGAGCCATTGCCTGTGCCCGCTGATCCCCCACCTGACGAGCCGTACCCGTGTGCTGCTGCTGCAGCATCCCAGTGAGGTGAACCACGCCCTGAATACCGCGCGCCTGGCCGCCCTGGGGCTGGAGAATGCCGAACTGCGGGTGGGCGAGCGCTTCGAAGACCTGGGCGAATGCCTGGCCGATCCCCGTTACCGCGCCTGCCTGCTGTTCCCGGGTGAGGAGGCCCGATCCCTGGTGGAGATGGCCGCCAGCGACCCGCGCCCGCTGCTGCTGGTGGTGCCCGACGGCACCTGGCGCAAGGCACGCAAGCTGCTGCACCTGAATCCTGAACTCAGGGCCCTGCCCAGGGTGACCCTGCCCGCGGGCCTGACCTCGCGCTACCGCCTGCGCAAGGCGCCCATGGCCGGGGCGCTGTCCACCCTCGAAGCCGTCACCGTGGCCTTGGATATCCTCGAAGCGCCAGCACGGTTCGATGAACTGCTGCGGCCTTTCGAGGCATTGATACAGGGGCAGATCGAGGCGATGGGGGAGGAGACCTTCAGGAGGAATCACGGGGGAGGGGAGTAGGGTCCATGAGCAGGACTGCGTCCTGCTCAGCGATTGAAATCGCCCCCACAGGAGAACGGCCCGACCGGGCACGGGCTGTGCTTTTCTGTGGGGGCGAATTCATTCGCAAAGGGCCCGCGCAGTGGCCCCGGTCACCGCTCCCGCATCGCCTCCTGGCGGGCCTTGAGCACGGGTTTCAGCAGGTAGTCCAGCACGCTCTTCTCGCCGGTGATGATGTCCACCGTGGCGACCATGCCCGGAATGATCAGCAGCGGGTGGTCGTCCTTGCCCAGGTGGCTCTTCTCGGTGCGCACCTGGATCAGGTAGTAGCTCTTGCCTTCTTCGTCCGTGATGGTGTCGGCGCTGATCAGCTCCAGGCCGGCCCTGAGGCCGCCGTAGATGGTGTAGTCATAGGCGGTGAACTTGACCATGGCCTTCTGCCCCGGATGGAGGAAGGCCACGTCCTGCGGGCGGATGCGCGCTTCGATCAGCAGGCTGTCTTCCAGGGGCACCACTTCCAGCAGGTCACTGCCGGGCTGCACTACGCCGCCTATGGTGTTGACCTTGAGCTGCTTGATCACGCCGTGTACCGGCGAGACCACCGTGGTGCGGCTGACGCGGTCGTCGATGGCCTTGCTGGTGGAGGTGATCTTCGACAGTTCGGTGCGCACCTCGTTGAGTTCCTTGATCGCGTCGGAGCGGAAAGACAGTCGGCTTTCCTCCATCTTCCGCTCGATCTCCGTCACCGCCGACTCGGCGCGGGGGATGGCCAGGTTGGTGGCCGCCAATTCGCCGCGGGTTTCCACGGCGCTGCGCTGCAGGCGGAGGATTTCCACCTGGGAGATGGCGCCGGCCTTCACCAGCGGCTGCGACATGTTCAGCTCCTGCTGGATCAACCCCAGGCTGGAGCGGTACTGCTGGCTCTTGGAGCGGAACTCTTCGAGCTCCTGCTTCTTCTGCCGCAACTGCTCGCTGAGGATGCGCTGCTCGCTGTCCAGGCGCTGCGCGCGGGCGCGGTACAGCGACAGTTCGTCCTCGGCCAGTTGCGGCGCCTCGCGAGTGATCTCCTCGGGCAGGGCCATTTCGCGGCCCTCGGCTTCGGCCGACAGGCGTTCGACGCGGGCGGTCAGGGCCAGGCGGTCGGCCTCGCTTTCGCCCTTGTTGGAGCGGAAGCGGGTGTCGTCGAGGCGCAGCAGTACAGTGCCCTTGTCCACCACCTGGCCCTCGCGAACCAGGATCTCCGAGACGATGCCGCCCTCCAGGTTCTGGATGACCTGGATCTTGCTGGAAGGAATCGCCTTGCCTTCGCCGGTGGTGACTTCCTCCAGCACCGCGAAGCGTGCCCAGGCCAGCGCCACCAGCAACAGCACGCAGGCGACCCAGACGGTGACGCGGGTGGCGCGGGGCGAGTCTTCGAACATGGCGCCGGCCACTTCGGGCATGAATTCGGTGTCGCCGTTGCTGCGCCGGTCGAAGTAGCTGCGGGGTTTCTCTGCGCTGGCCATGCCTTGCCTCCTCACCCGTTGGCCTGGCCGATACGGCCTTTGCGCAGAGCGTCGATGACGGTGTCCTTCGGCCCGTCGGCGACCACCTGGCCGTTGTCCAGCACCACCAGGCGATCGACCAGGGCCAGCATCGAACTGCGGTGGGTGATGAGGATCAGCGTCTTGTTCGCCGACCAGGTGGCCAGGCGCTGGCGCAGTTGTTCCTCGCTGCTGTTGTCCATGGCGCTGGTGGGTTCGTCGAGCACCAGCAGCGGCGGGTCGAGCAGCAACGCGCGGGCCAGCAGCACCGTCTGGCGCTGGCCGCTGGAGAGTAGTTGGCCGCGCTCGCCCACCGGGCGGTCGTAGCCCTGGGGATGTTGCCGGGCCAGTTCGGCGACACCGGTCATCTCCGCCACTTCGAGCATGCGTTCGTCGCTGGCGTAGCGCGCGCCCAGGGTCAGGTTGTCGCGCAGGCTGCCGGCCAGCAGGGGCAGGTCATGACTGACGTAGCCGATCTGCTGGCGCAGGTCGCCGATATCGGTCTGCCGCAGGTCGAGGCCATCCAGCAGCAGCTGGCCTTCGTCCGGGGCATAGAAGCCGAGGATCAGGCGCGCCAGGGTGCTCTTGCCCGAGCCGCTGCGGCCGATGATGCCGACCTTCTCGCCCGCCGCCAGGCGCAGGCTGACCTTGTTCAGGGCCGGCCCGGTCTGCCCCGGGTAGCGGAAATCCACCTGGCGCATGTCCAGGTTGCCTTTGAGCGATTGCTGTTCCAGGGGGCGCTGGCCGGCTTCGCGCTCCTGGGGCAGGCCCATCAGCGCATCGGTGGACTTCATGGTCAGCCGCGCCTGCTGGTAGCGGGTGATGAGTCCGGCGATCTGGCCCAGGGGCGAAAGCACCCGGCTGTTGAGCATGTAGCAGGCGACCAGGGCGCCAACGCTGAGGCCACCGGCGATGATGCTGTAGACGCCGCTGACGATCATTGCCAGGCCGGCGAACTGCTGCATGAACAGGGTACCGTTGGTGGCCAGCGCACAAAGGAAGCGGGCATGGCTGTCGAGGCGGGTGAGGGCGCCGTGGGTGTGCTCCCAGCGGTGCTGGCGCTCGCTTTCGGCGCCGCAGGCCTTGAGGGTTTCCAGGCCGGACAGGGTTTCGATCAGCAGTGCCTGGCGTTCGGCACCCAGGGCGAGGCTGCGCTGCACCGTGTCGCGCAGGCGCACCTGGATCAGGTAGGCGAAGAGGGCGGCAATGGGGAAGGCGAGGACCGGGATCACCACCAGCCAGCCGCCGAGCAGGCCGATCACCAGCAGCATCAGCAGCGAGAACGGCAGGTCGATCAGGCTGGTGAGGGTCACCGCGGTGAGGAATTCCCGCAGGCCCTGGAAGTCGTGGATGCTCTGGGCGAAACCACCGATGGTGACCGGTCGGGCCTTGAGCGACATGCCGGTGATGCGTTCGAAGAGGGTGGCCGAGAGGACGATGTCGGTCTTCTTCCCGGCGCTGTCCAGCAGGTTGGCGCGCAGAATCCGCAGCAGCAGGTCGAAGCCGGTACCGATCAACAGGCCGATGGTGAGTACCCAGAGGGTCGAGGTGGCCTGATTGGGCACCACGCGGTCGTAGGTCTGCATCACGAAGAGCGGCACAAGCATGCCCAGCAGGTTGATCAGCAGGCTCGCCAGCATGGCGTCGGCGTAGAGCCAGCGGGACAGCTTGAGGGTGTCGCGGAACCAGGACTGCAGGCGGGGAACCAAGGGGTTGCGGGCTTCCTCCAGCTCATGGCGCGGGCGGGCGAACAGGGCCTGGCCGGCGTACTCCAGGGCCAGCGCCTCGCGCGCTACCCACTGCTCGCCGCCGTCCGCCTCGCTGGGCAGGATCAGTGCACGGCCGCTGGTGTCCAGCTGGGTCAGCACCGCGCTGCGGTTGCCCTTGAGCAGCAGCAGAAGCGGCAGGTTGAGCGGCGAGATGGACGCCAGGTCGCGACGCAGCAAGCGCGCCTGCAGGCCGACGCGGGCCGCCGCGCGGGGCAGCAGTTCGGCGGACAGACGCTGGCCGGGCAGTGGTAGGCCGCTGCAGAGGCTGGCACGGCTGGCCGCGCGGCCATGCAGCCGGCAGAGGATCAGCAGGCCATCGAGCAGCGGGTCGTCATGGCCCTGGTGCGGGTCCCGCGGGCTGTCAGTCCGCTCCATCGTGGTCATTGGCATGCACTCCCACGGCCGCTCACTGCATGTCCGGCAGCTGGGCTTCGCTCTTCACCTCGCTGGCGGCGACGGCTTCGGCCGGGACCACGACGTTCTGGCGGCGCAGCAGGTCGCCCATGGCCGAGGTCACCCGGTACATCGAGAACTCCTCGGTGTAGCGCACTTCCACATAGCGGCGGTTGGCGGTGAAGAGTTCGTTCTCGCTGTCCAGAAGGTCCAGCAGGGTGCGCTGGCCGAGGCCGAACTGTTGCTGGTAGGCCTCGCGGACGCGCGCCGTGTAGTCGGCGTAAGCGCGGGCCTCGGGGGTCTGCTTGCGGGCGTTTTCCATGGCGTTCCAGGCCAGGGAAATGTTTTCGTTGAGCACCCGCAGGGCGTTGTTGCGGATGTCCATGGACTGGTTGATCTGGTGCGCGGCGGCCTGCAGCCGGGCCTTGTCGCGCATGCCGTTGAACAGGTTGTAGTTCATCACCACGCCGGCCCGCCAGGTGTTGTAGTGGCCCTCATCGCCCTGCACGTTGTCGTCGGCGGTGGTGGCCAGCTCGGCATCCAGGCGAGGGTAGAAGGGTGCCTTGGCGGACTCGTACTGGCTCTCGGCGGCCTGCACGTCGGCCTGGGCCGATTTCAGCAGGGGATTGGCGTCCATCACGCCCTGGCGCGCGGCCATCAGGTCGGCGGGCATTTCGCCCTTGATGGTGGCCGGGGTCACCAGCTCGTCGGCGGGCACGCCGACGGCGCTATAGAAGCTGGTTTCGGCATCGGCCAGGTTCACTTCCTCGGTGTAGAGGTTGTTCTTGGCCAGGGCCAGGCGCGCTTCGGCCTGGTCGAAGTCGGCGGTGCTGCCGACACCGCGCTCGCTGCGCAGGCCGATCTGGTCGTGGATGCGCTCGTGGGCCATCAGGTTGTTCCTGGCCAGCGTCACCATCTCGCGGCGCTTGAGCACCTCCAGGTAGACCTCCACCGTACGCAGCGCAAGGCTCTCGGCGGTTCCCAGGGTGAAATAGGCGCGGGAGTTAACCACCGCGCCGGTGCGTGCCACTTCGTTTGGCGTATTGAAACCGTCGAACAGCATCTGTCGCAGGCGCAACTCGGCGTCGCGGAAGTTCAGGGTTTCCTTGTTGTGATCGCCGAGGGCGCGGGTAGTGGGGCTGTCGGATTGCTCGCGGCCCACGCCGGTAATCAGGTCGACGGTCGGTAGGTATCCCCCTTTGGCGACCTTTGCCTCTTCGTCGGCGACGAGCCGGTCCTGGGCGCTGGCGAGAAGTTCGGGATGCTTGTCCAGGGTGCTCTGGATGGCGTCGGTAAGCGTCATGGCCTGGATTTGCGTGGCGGCCATGGCCAGCAGGATGCTGCTCCACAGGGGGGTTACGGTGCGCATTTCTTGTCATTCTCCTAGTCGGTACTTCGCGTCCCTGACGCCGACAAATTGGCGGAAATCCATGGCAAACCGTTTCAGGCTTGTAACATCAGAGCTAAGAACATCTTTTGCTTGGGCTAAGAAGAAATCCTCACAAGGGATATCAGGAAAAATTCTTATGCACTCGTCGGAAATCCAAGACATCTTTTTTCCAGCAAGTCGCGTGTTTTGGGGCTTTCAGAGCCCATGTGCGAATGCGGGTTGCGGTCAGGCACAAAAACAGGGTTTCGGGGTGGGCTAGTCCCGAAGGAGCAGTCTGGCGCCGGGTCGTGCGACATTTTTTTGACTTGGTGGCTTTTTGGCGCCGTACTTCTTCCTCTCGATTCTTCTTCACGTACCCGTCGTTCGGTTCGGACGTGCTGTGACCCCTCATTGACTGGGATCGGCGCTGTCCGGCTGGCAGCACGTCGTGCGGGAGGAAGGAATCATGGTGGGTTCAATTGGGGTCGTTCGGCAGGTCGTGGGTGAAGTCTTCGCGGTCCGGCTCGATGGTTCGCGCCGGTTGCTCACCGAAGGCGACCGCGTTTATTTCGGCGAGCAACTGGTAACCGGCAGCAATGGGGCCGTGGCGGTGGCCCTGGGCAATGGCCAGGAACTGGTGCTCGGACGCGACAGCAGCATGACGCTGGACAACACCCTGCTGGCCGGCAATCGCGACCCCGACCGGACGGCCGACAGCGCACCGGCCGCTCCTGGCCAGCAGGACCTCGCCGACGTCGAGAAACTGCAGGCGGCCATCCAGGCGGGCGTCGACCCGAGCAGGGCTGCCGAGGCCACCGCCGCAGGGCCCGGTTCCGGCGGTGCCGGAAGCGGCAACGCCGGTGGCGGGCACTCCTTCGTGCTGCTGGGCGAGACCGCCGGCTCGGTGGACCCCACCATTGGGTTCCCCACCGGCCCCATCGGCTTCTTCCCGGAATTCCCCCAGCCCGAGACGGCCATTCCGGCCGAAGAACCGGTCAACGGCGTGCCGCTGGCCCGCGACGATGGGCGGACCGCCAACGAGGATGGCCCGCGCGTGCTGGGCAGTGTGCTTGATAACGACGACGGCGGGCCGGACCTGCCCCTCAGGTTCGTGTCCTGGCAGGTCGGCGTGGCCCTGGAGGGCACCAACGGCAGCCGTCAGGTGAACACCGACTTTGGCGTGGTGACCCTGAATCCGGACGGCAGCTTCGACTTCGAACTGGCCAGGGCCATCCCGCTGCTGAGAGCGCTGGACGAGGACCAGCGCGTCGACCTCAGCTTTGGCTACACCATCGAGGACAGCAACGGCGACCAGAGTTCGGCGACCCTCACTATCACCATCGTCGGCCGCAACGACGGCCCAACGGTGGAGGTCAGCTTTCCGCAGAGCGAAGGCGGCCTGACCCAGGTATTCGAGCGCGGCCTGCCCGGCGGCTCCGGGACCGGGGATGGCAGCGCGGTGGTGAATGGCAACTTCCGGCTCGCCGACCCCGATGGCCTGGATGACCTGAAGTCCATCAGCGTGGGCGGCCTCACCCTCGACCTGACCACCAGCAGCTTCGCCAGCCTGGTGGGGCAGAGCTTCGCGGCGGAACACGGCACGGTGCTGATCACCGGCTTCGATGCCGCCAGCGGCATCTACAGCTTCAGCTACACCCTGACCGAAGCCACCCTCGATGCCGCCGGTCCGGAGACGGACGGCTTCCTTATTAATGTCAGCGATGGCCTGGCCAGCGCCTCGACCACTGTCAGCATCGAGATCGTCGATGATGTCCCGCAGGCCAATCCGGACAGCGTCAGCCTGACCGAGGGTGCCGTGCCCGCCAGCCTCAGCGGCAATGTACTGGGCAACGATGTCGGCGGCGCCGACCAGTCCAAGGCCTTCACCAGTTGGAACGGCGTCGCCGGCGCCACTCCCGGGGCCAATGGCAGCCTGCTGGTGAATACCCCCTACGGCCTGGTGACCCTGAATGCCGATGGCAGCTACGCCTTCGCGCTGGCCAATGGCTCGGCGGCGGTGGAGGCGCTGGACCAGGGCGAGCAGGTCACCCTGCAGTACGCCTACTCCATGCGCGATGGCGATGGCGACCCCAGCGACGCCGTGCTGACCATCAGCATTCTCGGCAGCAATGACGCGCCAACGGTGCAAGTCAGTTCCCCGGATACCACGGGCGGCCTGGCCCAGGTCTTCGAGCTTGGCCTGCCCGCGGGCTCCAGCGCCGGCGATGGCAGTACCGTGGTGACCGGAAGCTTCAGCCTTGGCGATTCCGATGGGCTGGATAACCTCAAGTCGCTGACCGTCGGCAGCCTGAATCTGGACCTGACCAGCAGCAGCTTCGCCAGCCTGGTGGGGCAGAGCTTCGCCGCGGCCCATGGCACCGTGCTGATCACCGGCTACAGCAATGGCACCTACAGCTTCAGCTACACCCTGACCGAAGCTACCCTCGATGCCGCCGGTCCGGAGACGGACGGCTTCCTTATTAATGTCAGTGACGGCCTGGCCAACGCTTCGGCCACTGTCAGCATCGAGATCGTCGACGACCTGCCCCAGGCGAAGGCCGATAGCGCATCGCTCGGTGAGGGCGACAGCGTCAGCGGCAATGTCGTGACCGTCACCGGGCTGGGCTCGGTGGCCGATGTGTTCGGCGCTGATGGTCGGCCCACGCCCGTGTCTGGCGTGGTGGGCGTGCGCGCCGGCGGCGACACCTCGACCCCGGCTTCGGGGGGCGTGGGTGTGGCCATCACCACGGCGTTCGGTACCTTGGTGCTGCACGTCGACGGCAGCTACCGCTACACCAGCCACCCCGACAGCCTGGCCCAGGCCGGCGCCGTCGATATGTTCACCTACAGCATCGTCGATGCCGACGGCGACCTCAGCACCACCACCCTGACTATCGACATTGCCAACTTCACCGTGGTCGGCAGCGTCCAGGCCGGTTCCGACGAGGAGGTGCGCGAAGCCGCCCTCGGCTTCGGCAGCGAACCGGCGAGCAGCGACGAGCTGGCCAGCGGCACCCTGGTCGGCAGCGGCGGCAGCGGGCCCTACAGCTTCAGCCTGGGAGCCGGCGCCGGTATCGGCCAGTACGGCCAGCTGGTGGTAGGCAGCGATGGTAGCTACAGCTACACCCTGACCTCGGCGCCCAAGGTCAACCCGGGCGATAACGGCAACAACCTGCAGTTCACCGAGACTTTCACTTTCCTGGTGACCGACACCAATGGCAACACGGGCACCGGCACCCTGACCGTGGCCATCATCGACGATGTGCCGGACATCCGCGTCAAGGGCCTGGACGGCTTCGAGCTGCAGGTGGACGAAACCAGCCTCGGCAGCACCGACAGTACCAACTTCGCCGGCGCCTTCACGTCTGTATTCGGCGCCGACGGCGCTGCGCCCGACAACGCCATCACCTACAGCCTGGGTGTGAAGTCGCCGGGCGTGGACAGCGGCCTGCGGGATATCGAAACCGGCAACGGCATCCTGCTGTTCAAGGAGGGGACGGATATCGTCGGCCGCGTGGCCGGGGGCGGACAATTGGCCTTCCGTCTCAGCGTGGCGGCCGATGGAACCCTGACCCTGGAACAGTCACGGGCCATCTTCCACAGCCCCGACAGCGGCCCGGACCAGGCGACCGGCCTGGCTGCCGCCGACCTGATCACCCTGACCGCCACCCTCACCGACGGCGATAGCGACAAGGACAGCGCGACCCTCGAACTGGGCGGCGCCATCAGCTTCCGGGATGACGCTCCCTCCATCGACCCACATGTGACGGTCTGCCTCGACGACGATGCCTTGCCCTATGGCAACCCCGGTGGCGTGGGCGACGACTCTCCGGACAGCCACAACACCAGCGGCGTCATCGCCCAAGACTTCGGCGCCGACGGCCCCGGCGAGATCGAGCTGCAGGACAGCGGTGCGCCGCAAGGCTTCACGTACGTGGAAGTCTACGGTGGCCTGCTGATCAAACAGGGTGATGTCACCGTCATCACCATTACCCTGGACAAGTTCACCGGCGCCTACACCGTGACCCAGAATGCGCCGATCCTGCATGCCTATGGCGATGGCGAGAACAACCTGACCTTCGAGGTCGTGTACAAGATCACCGACAGCGACGGCGACCGCGCCAATGGCTCGCTCTATATCAAGGTGGACGACGATTCGCCTGAGGTCAGCAGCTACCTTGACCAGGCCGGCTACCTGGACGTGGACGAAACCTGGCTGGGGCAGACCGCTTCGAGCGGCTTTTCCGGATTCTTCAGCGGCAGCCATGGCGCCGATGGTACCGGCTCCAGCGTATACAGCCTGAGCGTCAGCAGCGCCGGGGCGGACAGCGGGCTGGACGACTCCGAAACCGGTGGCGACATCCTGCTCTACACCCTTGGCGATGACGTAGTCGGCCGTGTTGGCGGAGCCGATGGCGCGATCGTTTTCCGGGTCTCGGTGGGCCAGGACGGCCAGGTCACCCTGGAACAGCTGCGGGCGATACTGCATGTGCCGGACAGTGGCCCGAACCAGGCCACCAGCCTGGCCACCGCCAGCCTGGTCAGGTTGACCTTGACGCTCACCGACCGCGATGGTGACAGCGCCTCGGCCTCGGTCGGCCTGGGCACTGCCATCAGCTTCCGCGATGACGCGCCCACGATCTACGCCAATGAAGCTGTCCAACTGGATGACGACGCCCTGTCGGGCGGCAATCCGGGTGGCTCTGGCGATGTCGACCCCGATACCGCCAACCTCACCGGCACGCTGGGCCACAGCTTCGGTGCCGATGGCGCGGGCTCCATCAGCCTGCTGGATTCCGACGCGCCCTCGGGCTTCAGCTACGAGAGGAGCGGCAACGACCTGCTGATCAAGCAGGGCGGGGTCACCGTCATCACCCTGACCTTGAACCCAACCACCGGCGCCTACAGCGTGAGCCAGAACGCTGCCATCCGTCATGCGCCGGGCGGCGACGAGAACGACCTCAGTTTCACCGTGGGTTACCAGGTCACCGACCAGGATGGCGACTCGGCTCGGGGCTCACTGACCATCAATGTCGATGACGATACCCCGACCCTTATCGCGACCTCCAACCTGGTCTACTCCAATAGCAGCAATCCGGGCGGCGCTTCGGGTACCTTCCTCTACAGCATCGGGGCTGACACCCGTGGCAGCGGTCCCTATTCGGCCTCGGACTCGGACTTCACCCCCATCAGCCTCAGTGGCACTGTGGGTGGCACGGCCATTTCGTCGCAATCGGTGACCTGGCTGTCCGAGTCCAGCACCAGCGCGACCTTCGATATCAGCTTCAGGTACGCACCCAATCCCGCGAACCCGGGAACACTCGAGGAGGCAACCGGTACGCTGGTGTTCGACAAGGTCAACGGCACCTACAGCGTGTCGCTGGACGAGCCCATCCAGGGTTTCACTGTCTTCAAGACCAGCACTTCGCTGAGCATCACCGGCTACGAGGTGAACAGCACGGAGCCGGACAACAGCCAACCGGCGGTGTCGGTGGTGGCGCTGGACAATGACTTCTTCGTCCAGTACACCAGCGCTGCCGAACCGGGAGGCGGCACCGGAAGCAATAACCTCCAGGCCGGTACCAGCGACGTCACGACATTTGCCAATGGCGAACTCTTCACCCAGGCGGCCTCCTGGGTCAGCGTGTCCAATTCGGCCAACGGCGTGGGTGGCGACACCCTGGGCCAGGGCGAGGTGCTGGACCTGAACTTCTACACCTCCAATCCCAAGGGCAGCCTGGGCGTCGAGCCGAGCGCCCGCGCCTCCGGGATGTTCCTGAAGTTCGACGGGGTCAATGGCGAAGACCTGGTGGTGGTGCTCAAGCTGATCGGCGCCGGCGGAGTCAAGACCACGCGCGCGCTGCTGGTGAGCAGCAGCGACGTCATGACCGCCAACTCCGCGGCGCTGGCGGCCTATGGCGTCGTCCTGGACAACAACGACGGCGCCATCGTCATCGAGGGCAATGACTTCAACGCACCCGGAGAGAACTGGCAGATCTATGGCGCGCAGCTCCTCACCAGCGTCGAGGGCATCACCACTTCCAGTGCCATCAACTACAGCTCGGCATTGGGCAATGACGGCGCCTCGGACGTCTCGAACGGGACCAGCTTCGACGCCTCGGCAACCGATAACGACGTGCTGAAAGTGTCGGACGTCGGCTTCATCACCGCCGAGAACAACACCCTGGATACCGAGCTGGACTTCCAGGTGGGTATCAAGGATGCCGACGGCGACGCCTCCGCGACCCAGGTCTTGCACGTGACCATGGAGGCCGGCAGTACCTTCGCCGGCACCACGGGCAACGACGTGATCCAGGGCACCAGCGGCAACGACAACCTCTCCGGGATGGGCGGTGACGACCTGCTGGTGGGCGGCCTGGGCGATGATGTGCTGGATGGTGGCGAAGGTATCGACGCCGCGTCCTACCAGGGGGCCTCGGTGGGTGTCACGGTGAACCTCTCCCTGCTGGGCGGGCAGAACACCCTGGGCGCCGGCACGGACAGCCTGAGCGGCATCGAGAACCTGCTCGGCTCGGATTTCAACGACAACCTGACCGGCAACAGCGGCGACAACCTGCTGGCTGGCAATGGCGGTTCGGACCGGCTGACTGGCGGAGCTGGGGTGGACACCTTCAAGTGGCTGCCCGGCGACAGCGGCGTTACCACCATCGCGGACTTCGTGAAGGGCGTGGATAACCTGGACCTGTCGCAGTTGCTCACCGGCGAGCACAGTACGGCCGGCAGCCTGGACGATTACCTGACCATGGCCTTCGGCGCCAACACCACTATCACGGTGGACAGCAATTCGTCCGCCACGCCTGGGGGAACGGGCCAGACCATAGTGCTGGAAGGGGTGAACCTGCAGGCGGCCTACTCGGCGCCGGATGCGGCTTCGGTCATTACGCAGATGCTCGATGATGGCTCCTTGAAGGCAGACGTCTAGTCTCAAGGTGCGGTGGCCCGCTCCCGCCTCGGGGCGGGCCCGGTTTCTATCGGGACAGGGGGAACCATGGTCTACGTGCAACGCGATGAAAAGGGCAGGGTCCTGCGGGTGGAGCACGAACCCTTCGACAACATGACCCAGAGCATGCCGGCCCACGACCCGGAGGTGTGGACCTGGTTCGCCAGCCGCTGCCTGCACGACCACCTGATGTCTCTGCAGCACTCCGACCTGGAGCTGGTGCGGGTGCTCGAGGACCTGGTCCAGGTCCTGGTGGACCGCGGGCTGATGAACTACACCGACCTGCCGGACCCAGCCCGCCAGAAGCTCCAGAACCGCGCCTACGCCCGCGCCCAGGTGGGCGACCTGGGGGATCTGGTCATGGACGAGATGCAGCTGCCGTATTGAGCGGCTTGACGCTGAAACATCCACGTTCGTAGAACGTGGACTTGCTTTTGCCCCCTACAGGGAGCGGGGCCTATCTACGCATCCGGGGCGCAACTCCTGCACTTGCTAAACCGTAACCTGGTCAACTCCGTCGTTCTATCCACCGAGGCTGCCGGTCCGCTCCGGCTCTATCACTCATGCCAAGGCGCCGGCGCCCCGATCAGGCGGCCCATGGCGCCCTGTATCCCCAGCTCACGCAGCACGTCCAGCTCGCCCTGGGACTCCACCATCTCGGCGATCAGCGGCAGGTCGATGCTGTTGGTGGCGCGGAACAGGGCTTCGATGAACAGGCGCTTGTCGCTTTCCTGGTCGATGGCGCGGATATAGGTGCCGTCGATCTTCAGGTAGGCCAGGCCCAGGTGGGCGAGGTTGCCGATCAGGCTGAAGCGTCCGCCGAAGTGCTGCAGGCCCAGGCTGTAGCCGCTTTCGCGGATGGCCTGGCAGACCTCGGCCAGTTCGCCGGAAGGGGGCAGGTGGCGTTCGTCCAGCTCCAGGGTGAGCAGCGCTGCCTGCTGCGGGTGGGCCTTCAACTGCGCCAGCAGGCGCTCGCGGTTGGCCGCGTCGCGCAGGCTGGCAGCGGAGAGGCTGAGGGCGATGGGCGCGGGGTGGTGCTCCAGATGCGCCAGGCAATGTTCGAGCATCGCCAGGTCGAAGCGCGCGGCCCAGCCCAGGCGCTCGATCCAGGGCAGGAAGCGGCCGGCGGCCACGGCTTCGCCCTGGGGATCGAGCAGGCGTGCCAGTACCTTGTGGTGCAGGCTGCGGGAGGTGTCCGAGCACAGGTTCACCGGCTGGAAGTAGAGGCGCAGCTTGCCCTTGCTCAGGGCGTCGTCGATCCAGCTGCGCCATTCGTGCAGGCTCTGGCCCGGCGCGGCGTCGTAGTCGTCCAGGCGCGCCCAGGGCTGGTCAGGGCGTTGTGCGGCCTGGGCCAGGGCCTGGTCGGCGCGGCCCATCACCTTCTGGATGTCTTCCCCCGGCCGGTAGGCGGCGATACCGAGGAAGGCCACCGGGCTGCGGTCGCTGGCGCCGGTGCCGTGCAGGTTTTCCAGCAGGTGGGCGAACTCGTGGGCCAGGTGTTCGGCGTCGTCGCCGGTGAGGCCCGGTGCGAGCAGGGCGAATTCTCCGCCGCGGCTGCGCGAGGCCAGCCAGTCCACGCTGCCGCGGCGTTGCTGCAGGTCGCCCAGCAACTCGCCGATATCACGGATCAGGGCATCGGTGCGCTGGCCGCCGAGGCGCTGGTTGAGCCCGGCCAGGTCGTTGACCCGCAGCAGTACCAGGTAGCCGGCGGCGTTCTGGTCGTTGGGCACCAACTGGTTGGCGAGGCGGATGTCGAACTGGCGTCGGTTGGCGAGGCCCGTGAGGCTGTCCTGGTAGGCCTCTTCCCGCAGGCGTTCGCTGCGCGCGGCCTCCTCGGCGAAAAGGTTGCGCAGCTTGTCCACCATCTGGTTCATCGCCAGCACCACGCGGCGCAGTTCCGGCGTGCGCGGCACCCTGGGCAGGGCGAGGAATTCGCGGCGGCTGATGGCCTCGGCCTGTTGCACCATGGTGTCCAGGGGGCGCAACTGGGTACGCAGCAGCCAGGCGCCGACCAGGGCGCTGAGCACGCCGCAGAGCAGCAGCCAGGCCAGGCTGCCGAGGGCGCTGTCCCATAGCTTGGCCAGGGCGAACTGCGGATGGCTGAGCACCTCCACCCGCGCGGCCTGCTGCCAGCCACGCATGATCAGGGCATCGCCGCCCTGGGGTCGCAGGTTGACCAGGTGGGCGAACCAGCTCGGCACCTGATCGCTGGTGGTCGTCGTACGGCGTTCGGCAATCACGCCGCCATCGGGAATGCGCACGACGCGGATGCTGGCGAAATAGCCACTGTCGAAGATGGAGCTGACCATCAGTTCGATCATCGCCGGGTCGTCCACATGGGGTGTCATGGACAGGCCGAGGGCGGTGGCGGCGTCCTGGGCATGGGAGCGCAACTGGCTGAGCAGCTGCTCGCGGGAGCTTTCCACCCCGGCGAGGAAGCTGCCGGCGAAGGCCAGCGCGAGCAACAGGCAGATGGCCAGGAAAAGTTGCTTGAGTAACGACATGGGCTAGCCCTCTCCAATGGCGAAGCCTTCGGCTCGCATCTTTTTCAGCAAGTCCTGCCAGCGCGACAGTTTCTTCGTGTCCCCGGCGCGCTTGGCGCCGGTGTAGAGCCCTTCGGCGTTGAAGGCGTAGACCGGCAGCAGGTCGGTACGCTGGGACGCAGGGCGGATTTCGCCGATCAGGTTGTCCAGCACCAGCGGATCGGCAGAGGGGCTCTTGTAGTAGGTGAGCACCATGTGTGCCTGGTTCTGTCGCAGGGCCTTGACGTAGGTGATGCGCAGCTTTTCGGCGGGGATGCCGAGGCGGCGCAGGGTGAAGTACTTGGCGATGGAGTAGTCCTCGCAGTCGCCGGCGCCTTTCACCAGGGCTTCGATGGGGGTGGCCCAGTAGTCGTTTTCGCGCCAGGTGCGGCCATCGTCGGTGAAGCGCAGCTGGCGGTTGAAGAAGTGGTTCACCGCGCTGAGCTTTTCGGCTTCGGGTAGCGCGACGCTGGCCTGGATCAGCTCGCTCCAGGCGAGGATGCGTGCCTTGGCGGGGCCCAGGTCGCCGTAGCGTTTCCCGGCGTTCTGCAGGATCAGGTCGAAGTCCCAGTTGGCCAGCACGCTGGCCAGGCAGAGCAGCAGGCCGGCGAGCAGGCAGGTGCCTTGCCATGCCAGCCACGAGGGTTGCCGCAGTCCCTTCGCCAACCACCGCTGCCGCATCAGCCACCCCTTCGCCCGGAATGCAGAGATTCTAGGCAGGCAATTCCGGGTTTGCCGGCCGTCTTGTGCGTTTCAGCGGTTGCGCAGGGTCTTCTGGCGCAGGATGTAGATGCTCACCAGCACTGCGCTGGTGAGCATGAACCCACGCGCCCAGGGCAAGGGCACGAGGTAGCAGGACAAGCTGATGCTCGCCCACATCAGGACCAGGGCGTAGACCTTGCCCTTGAGCGGGATGCCCTGGCCTTCCAGGTAGTCGCGGATCCAGGGACCGAGCCTGGGATGCTCCACCAGCCACAGGTAGAAACGCCGCGAGCTGCGCACGAAGCAGGCCGCGGCGAGGAGCAGGAAGGGGGTGGTGGGCAGCACCGGCACGAAGATGCCGATCACGCCAAGGGCGACGCTGAGCCAGCCGATGACCAGCAGCACCATGCGCAGCGCCGGGTGGCGCTGCTGCCGGATATCGCTGTGCGCCATCCGCGCGCCGGTCTTAGTGCTGGCGGGGCTTGAGCAGGGCGGGCTTTTCTTCCGGGGCGTTGCAGAGGAGGAAGAGGGCGGTCAGCAGTTCGGGGATCTGCTCGATCATCTCGTCCACCAGGTTGCGGTCCTTGGCAATTTCGGCGAACTCGGGTTGCTCGTCGAACAGGCCGGAACCGACCATGATTGGCAGCAGCAGTTCGCTGACTTCTTCCTCGGCGTCCTCGAACCAGGCGGCTTCGCGAAGGAAAACGCCTTCCATGAAGCCGATGCACCAACCGCGCAGGTCGGAATCGTCCGGATCATCACCCAGATCGAGGTCGCAAGGCATCTCCGGGTCCTCGTCGCTGGCCAGTTGGCGGGCGATGTGGGCCTTGAGCAGCACCAGGGTGGCTTCGATCTCTTCGCGCTCGGCGTCGCTGCGATAGTGCGGCGGCTCGGCGAACAGGGCGTCGATCCATTCCCGCTCGGACACCTGGTCCGGGCAGATCGACAGGGCGGTCAGGTAGCCGTGGGCGGCCACATAGTCCAGAGCTTCCTCGTGCAGATCGTCGGCGTCGAGAAAGGCTTGCAGGCGGGACAGTTGCTCAGCGAAGGACATCGTGGGACTACCTTGAGGAATAAACGACGCTGAATTCTAGTCGAGTGCGAGGCCTGCGGCAAAAGGCAGGACCGATGGGCGTGGGCATTTTGCCGCTGCGGCTGACGTATAATGCGCGGCTTGTTCCGGAGACCCCCATGCTCGACCAGGCACAGCGCATCCTCAAAGACGTATTCGGCTACGACGCTTTCCGCGGCAACCAGGCCGCGATCATCGAACGCGTGGCGTCCGGGGGCGATACCCTGGTGCTGATGCCGACCGGTGGCGGCAAGTCCCTCTGTTACCAGGTACCGGCGTTGCTTCGCAACGGCCTGACGGTGGTGGTTTCGCCGCTGATCGCGCTGATGGAGGACCAGGTCGCCACCCTGGACGAACTGGGCGTACCGGCGGTGGCGCTGAATTCCACCCTGTCGGCCGAGGCCCAGCGGGATATTGCCGAGCGCATCCGCCGTGGCGAGATCAAGCTGCTCTACCTCGCCCCCGAGCGCCTGGTGCAACCGCGCATGCTGGCCTTCCTGCAGCGCCTGGAGATCGGCCTCTTCGCCATCGACGAGGCCCACTGCGTGTCTCAATGGGGCCATGACTTCCGCCCCGAGTACCTGCAGCTGGGCCAACTGGCCGAACTCTTCCCCAATGTGCCGCGCATGGCCCTGACCGCCACTGCGGACATGCGTACCCGCGAGGAGATGGTCCAGCGCCTGCACCTGCAGAACGCCGAGCGCTTCCTCTCCAGCTTCGACCGGCCGAACATCTTCTATCGCATCGTCGCCAAGGATCAGCCGCGCAAGCAGCTGTTGGGTTTCCTCGCCGAGCGCCGTGGCGATGCCGGCATCGTCTACTGCCTGTCGCGCAAGAAAGTGGAGGAGGTGGCGGCCTTCCTCTCCGAGCAGGGCTTCCCGGCGCTGCCTTATCATGCGGGCCTGGCCAACGATCTGCGGGCCTACCACCAGAAGCGTTTCCTCAATGAGGAAGGGCTGATCATGGTCGCCACCATCGCCTTCGGCATGGGCATCGACAAGCCCAACGTGCGCTTCGTCGCCCACCTCGACCTGCCCAAGTCCCTCGAGGCCTACTACCAGGAGACCGGCCGCGCGGGGCGCGACGGCCTGCCGGCGGATGCCTGGATGGCCTACGGCCTGCAGGACGTGCTGCTGCTCAAGCAGATGCTCAGCAACTCCGAGGGCGACGACCGTCACAAACGCGTCGAACAGCACAAGCTGGACGCCATGCTTGCCCTCTGCGAGGAGACCCGCTGCCGTCGCCAGACGCTGCTGGCCTACTTCGACGAGGAACTGCCCAACCCCTGCGGCCATTGCGACATCTGCACCGACGGCGTGCAGACCTGGGACGCCACCGAGCCGGCGCGCCAGGCGCTCTCGGCGATCTATCGCAGTGGCCAGCGCTACGGCGTCGGCCACCTGGTGGACCTGCTGCTCGGCCGCGACAACGAGAAGGTGCGTGCCTCCGGCCATCAGCACCTCTCGGTGTTCGGCGTGGGCAAGGGCATGTCCGAGGCCGAGTGGCGCACCCTGTTCCGCCAGCTGGTGGCGCGTGGCCTGGCCGATATCGACCTGGAAGGCTACGGCGGCCTGCGTCTGACCGAATCCTGCCGTCCGCTGCTGCGCGGCGAAGTGCGCCTGGAGCTGCGCCGCGACCTCTCGGCCAAGGCCCCCAAGCCCGCCGCCAGCGCCGCCAGCCAGTTGGTGCGGAGCGAAGAGCGCGAGCAATGGGAAGCCCTGCGCACCCTGCGCCGCAAACTGGCGGAGGAGCACAGCGTGCCGCCCTACGTCATCTTCCCCGACGCCACCCTGCTGGAAATGCTGCGCAGCAAACCGCGCAGCCTCTCCGAGATGGCCCAGGTCAGCGGCGTCGGCGCGCGCAAGCTGGAGCGCTACGGCGAGGCCTTCCTTGAGGTGTTGAACGGCGCCGGCACTGCCGAAGCGCCCCGTGCCGTCACGGACTTGCGCCATGAACTGGTCAGCCTGGCCCGCGCCGGCATGACTCCGGCGCAGATCGCCCGCCAGCTCGACTGCAGCGAGAAGAACGTCTACAGCCTGCTCGCCGAGACCATTGGCAACCAGCAGCTGAGCCTGGAGCAGGCACTGGACCTGCCTGAGGAACTGCTCGGCGAGATTCAGGACGCCTTCCTCGACGGCGAGGGCGAACTGCCGCCGGTGGCGGAGGTGGCCGAGCTGTTTGCCGGCCGCGTGCCGGATGGCGTGCTGCACTGCGTGCGCGCGGCGCTGGTGGCGGAATTCGAGGCCTGATCGGGGCACGAGCCGGTAGTGCCGTAGGGTGGATCACGCTTCACTGATCCACCGTTGGAGCCTCACCGGCTGCGCTGGTGGATATGAAAAGCGATATCCACCCTACGGAATGGAGGGACCGCGCGAGTAGGGGACAGGTGTTGCGTCGGAATCATGACGGGGCAAAACGACGAACTTGTGACGCATCTCCCAACCAGCTAATGTGCGCCAGAGGCCTCCGGCAGAAGAGGTAGATGTGTCCTACAACAATCCAGCCTGGCTGAATGACGTCCGCCCCAATCCCTATGCCGACCAGCTGGCCCTGGGGTTTCGTCACTTGCGCTTCGCGCGTTCCCTGGAGCGCGAATACCGCGACTATTTCCTCGAAGAGAACTTCGACCTCAAGCGCATCGCCCTGAGCGTCGGCCTGTTGATCTGGCTGGCCTTCGCCGTGCTCGACTTCTACCTGGTCAGCAGCGAGACGCGCTGGTGGATGCTGGCCGTGCGCCTCGGCGTGCTCGGGCTGCTGCTGGCCTGCGGCGTGCTGATGGTCCAGCGCAGCCACCGGCACCTGCTGGCGCCACTCAGCCTGGTGTGCATCGGTGCCCTCGGCATAGGCGCCGGAGCGGTGGTGGCCATCGCCCACCGCAGCGACCCTTCCTTTCCTTATGAAGGGTTGTTGCTGGTGTGCATGGCGGCCTACTTCCTGGTGGGTCTGCGCCTGGTGGAGGCGCTGGCTGTCTCACTGGTGATACTGCTTGCCTATGTGGGGCTGGAGATCTGGGCCGGACTGCCGCTGCCGCGGTTGATCAACAACCTCCTGTTCCTGCTGTTCGGCAACCTGGCCGGAGCCGTCGGCTGCTACCTGCTGGAGTTCAAGTCCCGCGAGCATTTCCTCATCAGCCGCCTGATGCGCGTGCTGGCCGACCACGACAGCCTCACCGGCCTCTACAACCGCCGCAGCTTCAACCGCCAGCTGGAACGCCTGTGGCGCCAGGCCCAGCGCGAAGAGCACGGCCTGGCCCTGTTGCTCTGCGATGTGGATCACTTCAAGGCCTATAACGACCGCTACGGCCACCAGGCCGGCGACCAGGTGCTGCAGCAGGTCGCGCGGGTGCTGGAGGAAACGGCGCGCCGGCCGCTGGACATGGCGGTGCGCCTGGGCGGCGAGGAGTTCGCCGTACTGCTCTATGGCATCAACGAGCAGGAGGCGCGCAACTGCGCCGAGAAGCTGCGGGCCGCATTGGAGCACCGGGCAATCCGCCACGAGGCGTCACCTACCGCGCCGGTGCTGACCATGTCCATAGGCGTGGCCTGCGTGCGGCCGGTGCCGGGCATGGCCCTGGGCAGGCTCTACGAGCTCTATGAGCACGCGGACCGTGCGCTCTACGAGGGCAAGGCGTTCGGCAGGAACCGTGTGGTGGCCTAGTTGGTCGCTCCGGATGGCGCCGCCTGTGACTGTCCGCCGATTCGGCGGGTGCTAGCATCGCCGCTCCTACCGCCATGAGCGATCCGCATGGACAAGCTGATCCAGGCCGACGGCCAGCCGCATTACGGCATCTTTCCCGCTGCGCCGGGCCTCATCAACCACCGTGACTTCGACTTCCGCTCGCCCATGGGGCGCCGTCTCGGGGCGCTGGCCAAGTGGCGGCGCTTCCACCAGTTCCAGTACTTCGGCCTGATCAGCGACGAGCTGATCGGCGGCTGTGCCCTGGCCAACCTGAGCCTGGTGGGTATCGGCTTCGTCTATCTCTTCCATCCCGCCAGCGGGCGCATGATCGAGCGCCAGTTCAAGTTGCCGCTGGGCCTGGGCACCGAATTTTCGCAAACCCCGGATCAAGGCATCTGCCAGCTGCGTCAGGGACGCAACCTGCTGCGCCTGGAGAATCGCGCCGGGCCGAAGGAGAAACGGCTGCTCGTGGAACTGGATGACGGCACCCGTATAGATGCCTGCTTCAGCGAGCGGGAGCCGGCTTTCCAGCCGATGTGCATCTGTACGCCGACGGCCACCAATGGCTGGGTCTATGCGCAGAAGGTTGCCGGAGTCGCCTGTCGCGGTGAGGTGAGCTGCGCCCTGGGGGATTTCAACCTCGGGCGAATAGGCGCCTTTGCCCACCACGACTGGTCCGCCGGCTACATGCGCCCGGAAACCAACTGGAACTGGGCCTGCCTGTCGGGCATGGCCGACGGGCTGCGACTGGGCATGAACCTGTCCTGTGGCGTGAACGAGACCAGCTTCACTGAAAACTGCTTCTGGCTCGACGGCGAACTGCTGAAGGTGGACAGCGTGCGCTTTGCCTTCGATCGCAAACAACCGTTGGAGACCTGGACCATCGACTCCCATGACGGCCAGGTGGCGCTGACGTTCGAGGGCGAGGGGCTGCATCAGGAACGCTTGAACCTCGGATTCATTGCAAGCAATTTCAAGCAGGTGTTCGGTCGATTCAGCGGCACGCTGCGGCCGCCGGGGCGCCCGCCGGTACGGATCGATCGGATGTGGGGCTTCGTCGAGGACCAGTACGTGAAGTGGTAGGGCAGGGGGCTTGCTCGCGGCTTAAGGCTATGATTAGCTGGCTAATTATTAGTATAAGAAGTCCGAGTCAATTTCGATGTCCTACCCCGATCAACACCGTTTCGCCATGCAACTCGCCCAGATGTCCCGGGCGTGGCGCGCCGAACTCGACCGTCGCCTGCTCGGCATGGGCCTTTCCCAAGCCCGGTGGCTGGTGCTGCTGCATCTTTCCCGCTTCCAGGAATTGCCGACCCAGCGCGAGCTGGCCAAGAGCGTCGGCGTCGAAGGGCCGACCCTGGCGCGCCTGCTCGACAGCCTGGAAGCCCAGGGCCTGATCCAGCGCATGGCCGTCGCCGAAGACCGTCGCGCAAAGAAGATCGCTCTCTGTCCGCCGGCCCGTCCGTTGATCGAGAAGATCGAGAACATTTCCAGCCAGCTTCGTCAGGAGCTCTTCGCCGGTATCGACGAAGAAGAACTGCGCCGCTGCCAGCAGGTTCACGCGCGGATACTGGCGAACCTGGAACACCTCTGATGGGGCAGGATCTGGAGGCGCTGCACGGGCGCTTCGGCAGCCGCTATCCGCAATGGCTGCTGGGCCTCCTGATGCTCGGCAGTATGGCGATGATTCTCGCCTCCACCAGCATCAACGTCGCCTTGCCGGCGATCATGGCCGACTTCGATATCGGCCGGCCGCTGGCGCAATGGCTGTCCACCGGTTTCCTCGCCTCCATGACCGCCGGCCTCCTGCTCGCCGCCTGGTGCCAGGCGCGGCTGGGCGCAAGGCGCACTGTGCAGTTCGGCCTCGGCCTGTTCGGCCTGGCCTCGCTCCTGGCCCTGGTCGCCACGTCGGCCTGGCAACTGATCGCCCTGCGCATCCTCATGGGCACCTGCGCCGGCATCATCCAGCCCTTGGCCATGGTGCTGATCTTTCGCGTCTATTCCGACGGCGGAAGGGGCATGGCCCTGGGTACCTACGGCCTGGGCGTCATGGTCGCGCCGACCCTGGGGCCGACCATCGGCGGTTACCTGATCGACCATTTCGGCTGGGAAGCGGTGTTCTGGCTGCCCCTACCGCTCTGCCTGCTCGCCCTGATCGGCGCCCAGTGGCTGATGCCCAGCGACCGTGACCGCAGCACGCCAGGGGTGGATCTGCCGGCCTTTGCCTTGCTCAGCGTTGCGCTGTTCGCCCTGCTCGGCGCCCTGGCCGAGGCCCAGCGTTTCGGCTGGCTGGCTCCCAGCGCCTGGATTCCGGGATTGCTCGGCCTGGGTTGCGCTGCTGCCTTCCTGCGGCGCAGCCGTGTCTGTGCCCGACCCCTGCTGCCGTTGCAACTCTGGCGCCATGCGGCGTTCCGCCGGGCCAGCTGGGTTGCGCTGGCGCTGGGTGTGGGGCTCTACGGTTCCACCTACCTGATCCCGCTGTTCCTGCAGACGGTGGAAGGCTACAGCGCCGGCGAGGCCGGGCTATTGCTGCTGCCGACCGGTGTGGTGCTGGGGCTGTCCTCCTTTATCGGCGGCTGGGCCAGCGACCGCTTGTCGGCGGCCTCCATGCTGGTAGTCGGCCTGCTGGTGTTCGCGCTGTCTTCGGCAGCGCTGGGGGTGGTGGGGGCGGGTGCGTCCTTCCTGGTGCTTTGTGGCTGGGCTTGCGTCGGCCGCCTGGGCCTCGGGTTGCTCCTGCCGGCGCTGAGCACCGGTTCGCTGGATATCCTCACCCCGGAGGAACTGGCCCTGGGAGCGGGCGCCATCACCTTCGTCCGCCAGATGGGTGGCGCCTTCGGGATCAACCTGCTGACGTTCTTCCTCGAGTGGCGCCACGTCGCTGCCGGGGGCGATGCGCTGGCCGAGGCACTGGCCTTCGAACAGAGTTTCTGGCTGGTTGCGCTACTCTTCCTGGTGGCCGTGATACCTGCCTGGGGCGTGCGTCCTGCAAGGGTTTGAACGTGCAAATCGCACGATGAAAAATTTGTCAAGACCCTGGCGAAATCTTTCCTATAGTGGAGTAAGCTACAGCACATGTTTGTGGCCAGCTGCCATTACGGTGGGCGAGGGAGCAGGGAGCCCGCCATTACAGGTCTGCAGTGGGATGAATAAGGAGCGCCATCCCGCTATTATTGCTGTTTTAAGGTCAACGTATTTCGCGTCGCCTCGAGGATGCCCGGGCGGGACATCGGGGGTGCAACTCGTGGGTACGGATGGCCGGGGAGGACGTATGGCGAGGGTTCACAGGCTCCTTCTGACGCTTGCGTCAGGCTCTGCATTCTATTCAGGCCTGGTGCCAGCCTTGGGGCTAGGCGAAATCTCCCTGCACTCCGCCCTCAACCAGCCACTGGATGCCCAGATCGAACTGCTCGAGGTCGGCGACCTCGACAACAGCGAAGTCAAGGTCAGCCTGGCCTCGGCCGACGCCTTCGAGCGTGCCGACGT
The DNA here is from genome assembly GCF_029871205.1 of Pseudomonas sp. BN417. Classification (GTDB taxonomy): domain Bacteria; phylum Pseudomonadota; class Gammaproteobacteria; order Pseudomonadales; family Pseudomonadaceae; genus Metapseudomonas. The sequence continues at coordinate 51,579 of NZ_SSOJ01000067.1, forward strand.
CGATCGCTTCATCTTCCTCAACGACCTGCGCTTCAGCCCGGTTATCCGTGGCTCCAGCAGCCATATCCGCGTGGTATCCAATAAGCCGGTCCTCGAGCCTTACCTGAATTTCATCGTCGAAGTGGCCCGCCCCAACGGCAAGCTGCTGCGCGAGTACACCCTGTTGCTGGACCCGCCGGGATCCGCCGCCTATACCGCCAGCGCCGCACCGGTCAGCCCCGCTCGCGCCGTTCCCGTCGCAACCAGGAGCCAGGCTCCGGTACAACCCAAACCCGCGCCCGCAGCCACGCAAGGCAAGCATTACCAGGTTGCACGGGGCGACAGCCTCTGGCTGATCGCCAAGCGCCTCAGCGCCGGCAGCGGCATGACCCAGCAACAAGTGCTGGATGGCATCCAGGCCCTGAATGCCCAGGCCTTCCCCGGTGGCGACATCAATCGCCTGCATGTGGGCCAGTCGCTGCTGTTGCCGGATGAAATTGCCGTTGCCGAAGTCCCTGCCGCTCCAGTCGCACCAGCCGCTGCTCCAATCGAGGCGCCGGCCCCGGTCGCCGCTGGTCCGAGCCTGACCGAGCTGACCCAGGCCCAGCAGCGGGTAGACTCCAGCCTGGAGCAGGGCGAAGCCGAGCGCGCACAGCTACGTCAAGACATCGCCGAACTGCAGGCGCGCCTGGAGTCCATGCAGCAGCAATTGAGCGGCAGTGATCGCGAGATGACCGAGTTGCAGGCCCAGGTCCAGAACATCACCGCCGAGCCGGTCGCCGCACCGATCAGCGAAGCTCCGCAAGCCAAGCCTGAGCCGGTGCTGGCCCTGATCCCGGCCGCCCAGGCCACCGAGCAGTTGGCACCGGCCCAGGCTGGTCAGTCCGGTATCAGTCCGTTCTGGTGGGTAATCATGTCGACCGGCCTGGTCCTGCTGTTCATCCTGGACTGGGTCCTGCTGCGCCGCTCCCGCCAGGAGAACCAACAGCAGGAGCTGGAAGAGGCCCAGACCACCGGCAAGGCCAAGGTGGCCTTCCAGCATCGCCAGGCTCACCTTCAGCCCGTCACCCCGGCCAAGCCGGAACTGGTGCCGGCCACCGTCAGGCCGGCGGTTGCGCTGCAACTCGTGCCGGCTCCTGCCGTCAAGGCCAGCCACGACGCCCTGGAAGGCGCCAACATCTACATCGCCTACGGTCGCTGGCGTGAAGCCTTGGGCGTACTGCGCCCGGCCATCGACCAGGAGCCAAAGCGCCTGGAACTGCGCTATCGCCTGCTGGAAGTCCTGGGCGAACTGCGCGACTCGGCGGCCTTTGCCCACGAAGAAGCCGCGCTGCGTGACCTGCAAGCCGACGAAGAGTGCATCGCGGCGATCCGTGCACGCTATGCCGAAGTCGGCCCGGCCAGTACTCCGGCCGAGCCCGTCTTCGTGCTGGATGAACTCTCGCCGATCGAGGTAAGCAACGAGCCCATCGATAGCCGGCAGTCCGACTTCGACGGCTATCCAATGGATGCCGACTGGGAACAGGTCAGCCCCTTCAAGACTGCCGAGCCCAAGCGCAAGGCTGCCGTTGTCCAGGCCTTCCCGACCGTGGAAGAGGATATCGGCTTTCCCGCCAACCTCCAGGAACTGCCGGAGGTCTTCGAGCTGACCCTGGACGCCGACACCCTGACGCCCTTCGGCGAACTGCCCGAACTGTCCCAGGCCGAAACCCTGGACGAATTCACCGCGGAATTCGTCGACCCCCTGGTCAGCCTGGAAGAACTGGACAAGCTGGATGCCCGCAAGGAAAACCTCATCAAGCTCAACCTGGCGCTCGCCTATATCGAACAGGGCAATATCGAGGCGGCCTGCAGCATCCTCAACGAGGTGATCAGCGAAGGCGACGACCAGCAGAAACAGGAAGCGCGTGACCTGCTGGCGAAGATCGCCTGAGCGGCTTCAGCCCGAATGAAAAAGCCCGGACCTGGTCCGGGCTTTCTTTTTGGGGCGGTGCAGAGTTGCAGGCAATTTCGTAGCCCGGATGCAATCCGGGAGGGTGGTGCGGTGATTCCCGGATTTCATCCGGGCTACGTTCTGGCGATTCCTACAGCGACCGCGATGCCGCCGGCTGCGCCAGTCCCATCATCCGCTTGGCGGCCAGCACCAGCCAGCAGGCGAGGATGAAGGGCGCGGTCATGGCCGGCAGGCCGATCAGGGCAAATCCTGGCTGCAGTACGACACCCAGCAATATGCCCGCCAACGCGCACCAGGGGCGGCGGAAGTCCTTGCCCAGGGCCAGGGCTATCAGTGCGCCATTGAGGCTGAACAGCCCACCCAGCACCGCCTGCATCGGCATGCCCATGAGCGACGCCAGGGCCAGGGCGGTGGCCGAGCCCAGAAGTGCCCAGAGCGCCGTCCGCCAACCGGCGAGGAAGAGGGCGGCCAACACGCAGGCGCCGGCCAGTGGCTGGTCGAGGAAGATCACTTGGCCGATACCTCGCACCACCGCCAGCGGCGTGTCGATCCAACCCGCCTGCAGCGGCGCCGCGGCCGGGGCGAAGGAGGGCAACAGTTCCAGCGGGCCGCCGAGGGCCAGCAGCAGCCAGCCGAGAGCGACGAAGGGAGAGGTGTAGGCCGGCAGCCAGCTGCGCTGGCGCACGGCTTTCAGCAATGGATTGAGCAGCAGGCTGGACAGGCCGCTGGCACAGATGATCAGCAGGGCGAGGTAGAGCGAGAGCTCGAAGCGGACGCTGAGCAGGAGGCCCAGGAGCACGCCGTTGTAGCCGTAGAGGCCGGCCTCTATGTCCTCACGGGCGTAGCGCCGGCGCACCGCCGTGAGCCAGCCGACCGCACCGCCGAGCAGGGCGCCGCCCAGCAGGTCCGGGGCGCCGATGGCGATGGCGAGCAGGATCAACGCGCCGCATCCGGGGTGGCGCTGGAGGAAGATCTGGCTGAAGCCGTTCAGTTGGGCGGAGGCCCAGCTACGGACTTCGGGTCGTAGTGGCAGTCGTTGCATGGCAGTTCAAAAAAAGAAGCGCCCTGGTGAGAGGGCGCCGATTAACTGGCGGTGGCCAGATGGGATTTCTTTTCCGCCCGGCATCGCGGCCGGTGCGGGGAGCGTGGGTTCTCTATGGACCCCGTCGCTCCGGACGTTTCATATCAATTCAGGGTTTCGATTCGCAGGCTGTTGGTAGTGCCCGGCTGGCCGAAAGGCACGCCGGCGGTGATCACCACGGTATCGCCACGCTTGGCCATGCCTTGGGCCTGGGCAATCTCCAGCGCGGTGCTGGTGACCTCCTCGACCTTGTGCAGGCGTTCATTGACGACCGAATAGATGCCCCAGGCCACAGTCAGGCGACGCGCGGTGTGGAGGTTTGGCGTCAGGCTGAGGATCGGTGCCTTCGGCCGCTCGCGAGACGCGCGCAGGCTGGAGCTGCCGGACTCGGTGTAGTTCACCAGGGCGGCCACCGGCAGGATGCCGCTGATGCGGCGGATGGCGCAGCTGATGGCGTCCGAGGCGGTGGCTTCGGCCTGCGGGCGGCTGACGTCGAGCTGGCTCTGGAAGTCGGGGCCGTTCTCCACCTGGCGGATGATCTTGCTCATCATCTGCACGGTTTCCAGCGGGTAGTCGCCGGAGGCGGTCTCGGCGGAGAGCATCACCGCATCGGTGCCTTCGGCCACGGCGTTGGCGACGTCGGTCACCTCGGCACGGGTCGGGGCCGGGGAGAAGCGCATGGATTCCAGCATCTGGGTCGCCACCACCACCGGCCGGCCGAGCTGGCGGCAGGTGCGGATGATGTCCTTCTGGATGCGCGGCACGTTCTCCGCCGGCACTTCCACGCCCAGGTCGCCACGGGCGACCATGATGGCGTCGCAGAGGCGGGCGATCTCTTCCAGGTGCACGACGGCGGAAGGCTTCTCGATCTTCGCCATGAGGAAGGCGCGGCCCTGGATCAGCTCGCGGGCCTCGACTATGTCTTCCGGGCGCTGCACGAAGGACAGCGCCACCCAGTCCACGCCCAGCTCCAGGCCGAAGTCCAGGTCGCGGCGGTCCTTGGCGGTCAGCGGGCTGAGTTGCAGCACGGCCTCCGGCACGTTGACGCCCTTGCGGTCGGACAGCTCGCCGCCGGCCACCACCTGGGTATCGACGCCGTCGGCCTGCTTGGCGATCACCTGCAAGCGCAGGCGGCCGTCATCCAGCAGCAGGTTCATCCCCGGCTCCAGGGCCGCGATGATTTCCGGGTGGGGCAGGTTGACCCGGCGCGCGTCGCCGGGCGTGTTGTCCAGGTCCAGGCGGAAGGCCTGGCCCCGCTCGAGGTTGACCTTGCCGTCGGCGAAACGGCCGACGCGCAGTTTCGGGCCCTGCAGGTCCATCAGGATGCCGATGGGGTAGTTCAGCTGGCGCTCCACCTCGCGCACCCACTGGTAACGCTGGGCGTGGTCGGCGTGCTCGCCGTGGCTGAAGTTCAGGCGGAACAGGTTGACGCCGGCCTCCACCAGTTGGCGGATGTCGTCGATGCCCTTGATCGCCGGGCCGAGGGTGGCGAGGATTTTTACTTTCTTGTCAGGCGTCATTTTCAGGGCTCTCGAGAATCAGGATGGCGCGGAAGTCGTTCACATTGGTACGGGTCGGTTCGGTGACGATGAGATCGCCGAGGGCGGCGAAATACCCGTATCCGTTGTTGTTGTCCAGCTCATCGCTGGACGAAAGACCTTGTTTGGTGGCGCGGGCGTAGCTGCACGGGGTCATGATGGCGCCGGCATTGTCCTCCGAACCGTCGATGCCGTCGGTGTCGCCGGCCAGGGCATAGACGCCCGGCAGGCCTTTCAGGGTATTGGTCAGGCTCAGCAGGAACTCGGCGTTGCGCCCGCCACGGCCGTTGCCGCGCACGGTAACGGTGGTCTCGCCGCCGGAGAGGATCACGCAGGGAGGCTTGATCGGCTGGCCATGCAGCACCATCTGGCGGGCGATACCGGCGTGGACCTTGGCCACTTCGCGGGATTCACCCTCCAGGTCGCCGAGGATCAGCGGGGTCAATCCGGCGGCGCGTACCTTCTCGGCGGCGGCGTCGAGGGATTGCTGCGGCGTGGCGATCAGCTGGAAGTGGCTGCGGGCGAGGCAGGGGTCACCCGGCTTGACGGTTTCCGAGCGCGGGTCCTGCAGCCAGGCGCGCACATGGGCCGGGATCTCGATTGCGTAGCGGGCGAGGATGGCCAGAGCTTCGGCGGAGGTGGTCGGGTCGGCCACTGTGGGGCCGGAGGCGATCACGGTGGCCTCGTCGCCGGGCACGTCGGAGATCGCGTAGGTGTAGACGGTGGCCGGCCAGCAGGCCTTGGCCAGGCGGCCGCCCTTGATCGCCGAGAGATGCTTGCGCACGCAGTTCATCTCGGAAATGGAGGCGCCGGATTTCAGCAGGGCCTTGTTGATCGCCTGCTTGTCCTTGAGGGTCAGGCCCTCGGCGGGCAGGGCCAGCAGGGAGGAGCCGCCGCCGGAGAGGAGGAAGATGACCCGATCGGATTCGCTGAGGCCGCTGACCAGCTTCAGCACGCGCTGGGCGGTTTCCAGGCCGGCGGCGTCGGGCACCGGGTGCGCGGCTTCCACCACTTCGATCTTCCGGCAGTCGGCGCCATGGCCGTAGCGGGTCACCACCAGGCCGGAAATCTCGCCCTGCCATTCACGTTCGATCACTTCGGCCATGGCCGCGGCAGCCTTGCCGGCGCCGATGACGATGACGCGGCCGGAACGATCGGCGGGCAGGTGGTCGGCCAGGACCTGGCGCGGGTGGGCAGCGGCGATGGCGGTGGCGAACAGGTCGCCCAGGAAGGCTTTGGGGTCGAGGGACATGGCACACTCCAGGTGTCTGGATTCTTGTTGTGGGGCGGCGTGCCGGCGAGCGGCGTCGCCGGGCGTATGTGGCCGATTTCAGTCCCGAACCGCCGCGCGCGCAGAGGCTCGGGACTGGAATCGACCTTCCTGGTCCTTGGCGCCGTGTCACCGCGGACCAGGAGGGTCGAAGGGGGTCGTAGGGCGGGTGGAGCGGGCGCCGGCCATCGCGGGAGCTGCCGGATCGATGGGCAGCGCTGACGCTCAACCCGCCCTACGAAACATCACTCCTCGCGAATCGAGAAGTTGGCCATGTGCTCCAGGCCCTTGATCAGCGCGGAGTGGTCCCAGTTGCTGCCGCCGATGGCTGCGCAGGTGCTGAACACTTGCTGGGCGTTGGCGGTGTTCGGCAGGTTCAGGCCCAGCTCGCGGGCGCCGGACAGGGCCAGGTTCAGGTCCTTCTGGTGCAGGCTGATGCGGAAGCCCGGATCGAAGGTGCCCTTGATCATACGCTCGCCATGGACTTCCAGGATCTTGGAGCCGGCGAAGCCACCCATCAGGGCTTCGCGCACCTTGGCCGGGTCGGCGCCGTTCCTGGCGGCGAACAGCAGGGCTTCGGCGACGGCCTGGATGTTCAGGGCGACGATGATCTGGTTGGCCACCTTGGCGGTCTGGCCGTCACCGTTGGCACCCACGCGGGTGATGTTCTTGCCCATGGCCTGGAACAGCGGCAGGGCGCGTTCGAAGGCGTTCGGGCAGCCACCGACCATGATGCTCAGGGTCGCGGCCTTGGCGCCCACTTCACCGCCGGATACCGGGGCGTCCAGGTAGGCGGCGCCGGTGGCCTTGATCTTCTCGGCGAAGGCCTTGGTGGCGGACGGGGAGATGGAGCTCATGTCGATCACGACTTTGCCGGCGCCAACGCCTTCGACAACGCCGTCCTTGCGGAACAGCACGTCTTCGACCTGGGGGGTGTCCGGAACCATGATGATGATGAACTCGGCTTCCTGGGCAACCTCTTTCGGGTTGGCCAGGCCAACGCCGTTGTCGCCCAGCAGATCAGCCGGCGCCTTGTCGAAATGCTCGGAGAAGAACAGGGTGTGGCCGGCCTTCTGCAGGTTCTGAGCCATGGGCTTGCCCATGATGCCGGTGCCGATGAATCCGATTTTTGCCATGGGATTTGTCCTCAGATTGCGTTGTGCGTCTTCAGCCAGCCAAGGCCAGCAACGGTGGTGGTAGCCGGCTTGTATTCACAGCCGATCCAGCCCTGGTAGCCGATGCGGTCCAGGTGCTCGAAGAGGAAGCGGTAGTTGATCTCACCGGTGCCCGGCTCGTTGCGGCCCGGGTTGTCGGCGAGCTGCACATGGTTGATCGCGGCGAGGTTGGACTCGACGGTGCGCGCCAGGTCTCCTTCCATGATCTGCATGTGGTAGATGTCGTACTGCAGGAACAGGTTGGCACTGCCGACCTTTTCGCGGATGGCCAGGGCCTGCCTGGTGTTGTTCAGGTAGAAGCCGGGGATGTCGCGGGTGTTGATGGCTTCCATCACCAGCTTGATGCCGGCGGCCTCGAGCTTCTCGGCGGCGAACTTGAGGTTCTCGACGAAGGTCTGCTCGATGGTCGCGCAGTCATGGCCTTGCGGACGGATGCCGGCCAGGCAGTTGATCTGGGTATTGCCCAGTACCTTGGCGTAGGCGATGGCCTTGTCCACGCCGGCGCGGAACTCTGCCACGCGGTCGGGGTGGCAGGCGATGCCACGCTCGCCCTTGCCCCAGTCACCGGCGGGCAGGTTGAACAGCACCTGCTGCAGATTGTTGGCGTCCAGGCGGGCACGGATTTCCTCTACCGGAAAATCGTAGGGGAAGAGGTATTCGACACCGCTGAAGCCGGCTTCGGCGGCAGCGGCGAAACGGTCCAGGAAGTCCACTTCGGTGAACAGCATGGAGAGGTTGGCAGCAAAACGGGGCATGAATGTCTCCTTCTTGTTCCTCGCTCCCGCAAGCGGAAGAGGGGAGGTGAAGCCCCTCTCCTGCCACGAACAGGAGAGGGGTGTCAGTCAGTCCAGCAGCGAGATGGCGGTCGGGGCGTCGGCGCCGCTCTGGGCCAGTTCCTCGAACTCGTTGATCGCGTTGATCTCGGTACCCATGGAGATGTTGGTGACACGCTCCAGGATGACCTCGACCACCACCGGTACGCGGAACTCTTCCATCAGCTGCTTGGCCTTGGCGAAAGCGGCTTGCAGGTCGTTGGCGTCGTGCACGCGGATCGCCTTGCAACCCAGGCCCTCGACCACCGCGACGTGGTCGACGCCGTAGCCGTTGAGTTCCGGTGCGTTGACGTTCTCGAAGGACAGCTGCACGCAGAAGTCGATCTCGAAGCCGCGCTGCGCCTGGCGGATCAGGCCCAGGTAGGAGTTGTTCACCAGCACGTGGATGTAGGGCAGGTTGAACTGCGCACCCACGGCCAGTTCTTCGATCATGAACTGGAAGTCATAGTCGCCGGACAGCGCCACGACCGGACGGGTCGGGTCGGCCTTGACCACGCCCAGGGCTGCCGGAACGGTCCAGCCCAGTGGGCCCGCCTGGCCGCAGTTGATCCAGTGGCGCGGCTTGTAGACGTGCAGGAACTGCGCGCCGGCGATTTGCGACAGGCCGATGGTGCTGACGTAGCAGGTGTCCTTGCCGAAGAACTCGTTCATCTCTTCGTACACGCGCTGCGGCTTGACCGGCACGTTGTCGAAGTGGGTCTTGCGCTGCAGGGTGCGCTTGCGCTCGCGGCAGGCTTCGACCCAGGCGCTGCGGTCCTTCAGCTTGCCGGCGGCCTTCCACTCGCGGGCGACTTCGAGGAAGGCGTCCAGGGCCGAGCCGGCGTCGGAAACGATGCCTAGATCCGGGGTGAACACACGGCCGATCTGGGTCGGTTCGATGTCCACGTGGATGAAGCGGCGGCCTTGGGTGTAGACGTCAACGGAGCCGGTGTGGCGGTTGGCCCAGCGGTTGCCGATGCCGAAGACCAGGTCGGATTCCAGCATCGTGGCGTTGCCGTAGCGGTGCGAAGTCTGCAGACCGCACATGCCGGCCATCAGCGGGTGGTCATCGGGAATGGTGCCCCAGCCCATCAGGGTCGGGATGACCGGTACGCCGGTCAGTTCGGCGAACTCCACCAGCTTGGCCGAGGCGTCGGCGTTGATGATGCCGCCACCGGCGACCAGCAGCGGACGCTCGGCGTCGTTCAGCATGGCCAGGGCTTTCTCGGCCTGGATGCGGCTGGCGGACGGCTTGTGGACCGGCAGCGGTTGGTAGGCGTCGATGTCGAATTCGATCTCGGCCATCTGCACGTCGAACGGCAGGTCGATCAGCACCGGGCCGGGACGGCCGCTGCGCATTTCATAGAAGGCCTTCTGGAAGGCGTAGGGCACTTGGCCCGGCTCCAGGACGGTGGTCGCCCACTTGGTCACCGGCTTGACGATGCTGGTGATATCGACGGCCTGGAAGTCTTCCTTGTGCAGGCGTGCACGCGGGGCCTGGCCGGTGATGCAGAGGATCGGGATGGAGTCGGCGGACGCCGAGTACAGGCCGGTGACCATGTCGGTGCCGGCAGGACCGGAGGTGCCGATGCAGACGCCGATGTTGCCCGGGTTGGTGCGGGTGTAGCCCTCGGCCATGTGCGAGGCGCCTTCGACGTGACGGGCCAGTACATGGTCAATGCCGCCGATCTTGTTCAGGGCCGCGTACAGCGGGTTGATGGCGGCGCCGGGGATGCCGAACGCGGTGTCGATGCCTTCGCGGCGCATCACCAGGACGGCGGCCTCGATTGCTCTCATTTTGGCCATGTTTTGTGCCTCTTTCTTGTGAGAATTGTATACAAGCTACGTGGCTGGATTCTATTCAGCAGCTGACTGAAGGGTCAAGGCCATTTGTGAGGCTAAAGGTCGCAGGGCAGCGACTCTTTTAAAACGCCCGTTTCACGGGCCTCTCCAGGGATGGTCAGGATGCCGACGACACTAATGTATACAAAAAATAATGTGATTGTATCTATCTGTTGATTTTTTTGTGTTCGGTGGGATAGTGAGCTACAGCTTTCAGACGCATCGCAGGACGGGCTGGAAAACGCCCGCATGGCCGCAGGAGTGCACTGACTCTGGCCCGGACGACGCCGCACAAGGTTCAACCACTCACGAGGAACGCTTGAAAATGACCACTCTGACCCTGGAAACCGCTGTGAGCATTTCCAACCACGCCCTGGCCACTGGTCGGGAAATGCGCACGGCGCCGCTGACCATCGCCGTGCTGGATGCAGGCGGCCACCTGATCACCCTGCAGCGCCAGGACGGCGCCAGCATGCTTCGGCCGCAGATCGCCATCGGCAAGGCGTGGGGCGCCGTGGCCCTGGGCAAGGGCTCGCGCCTGATCGCCGCCGACGCGCAACAGCGCCCGGCCTTCATTGGCGCGGTGAACAACCTGGCCGACGGCAATCTGGTGCCGGCGCCGGGTGGTGTACTGATTCGCGATGCCCAGGGACAGGTGATCGGCGCCGTCGGTATCAGCGGCGATACCTCGGATATCGACGAGCAGTGCGCGGTGAGCGCCGTGGAAGCGGCCGGCCTGAAGGCGGATGCCGGCGCGGCGTGATGGCTGAAGGGGGCTGCTGCGCAGCCCTCAGCGAATGAATTCGCCCCCACAGGGTTGGTGCCAGCCGGCGCCTACCTTGTGGGGGCGAAAACGTTTTCTGTAGGGGCGAATTCATTCGCCAGGCAGTCCGAAGGACTGCCCGCTGAGGGTGCCAGAGAATCTTGTGGGAGCGGGTCGGCCTCAGGCGCTCTTGGCCTGGGGCTTCTCTTCCACTTCGCAGCCCTTGATCACCAGGCGGATGATGGTTTCCGCAGCGGCATCGTAGTCGGCGTCGCTGAGGCTGGCCTTGCCGGTGACGGTGGAGATCTGCCAGTCGAAGTCGGCGTAGGTCTGGGTCGCGGCCCAGATGCTGAACAGCAGGTGGTGGGGGTCGACCTTGGCCATCAGGCCCTGGTCTATCCAGCGCTGGATGCACTCGATGTTGTGCTTGGCCTGTTCGTTCAGCTGCGCGGTCTGCTCGGGGGAAAGGTGTGGCGCGCCGTGCATGATCTCGCTGGCGAACACCTTGGAGGCGTAGGGCAGTTCGCGGGAGATGCGGATCTTCGAGCGGATGTAGGCGGTGAGCACCTCGAACGGGTGGCCGGCCTGGTTGAAGGGCGCGGAGGCCTGCAACAGCGGCTCGACGATGCTCTCCAGCACCTCGCGGTAGAGGTTTTCCTTCGACTTGAAGTAGTAGTAGACATTGGGCTTGGGCAGGCCAGCCTTGGCCGCGATGTCGCTCGTCTTGGTGGCGGCGAACCCCTTGTCGGCGAATTCCTCGCTGGCCGCGCGCAGGATCAGGTCTCTGTTGCGCTCGCGAATGCTGCTCACATCGGCTCCTTGTTTGGCTCGCCAGGGCGCCAGAAAGGCCGGCTGGCGAGAGGTCGGGCATGTTAGCATCGGGTTCGCGGCGCTCTCAAGCGAGCCACTGGATGAATTTCCTGTATACAAAACAAGACGTTTCTGTTTCCATTCGGCATCCGTCCATGTCGCCGGTGTCCTGACCGGTGCGTGCTGCGGCAGGCTTCACCATGCAAGACAACCACTTGCTCGACCCTTTCGGGCGTCGAATTTCCTATCTGCGTCTCTCGGTCACCGACCGTTGCGACTTCCGTTGCACCTATTGCATGAGCGAAGACATGGTCTTCGCTCCCCGGGCGCAGATCCTCAGTCTGGAAGAACTTTACGCCGTGGCCGATGCCTTCATCGGACTCGGGGTCACCCGCATTCGCATCACCGGCGGCGAGCCGCTGGTGCGCAAGGGGCTGACCTCCCTGCTGACCCGCCTGGGCAAGCGCAATGAGCTGGAAGACCTGGCCATCACCAGCAACGGCTCCCAACTCGGGCACATGGCCGCCGAGTTGCGCGAAGCCGGCGTCACCCGCCTGAATATCAGCCTCGATTCCCTGCAGCGCGACCGTTTCGCCGCCTTCACCCGTCGCGACCGCCTCGACCAGGTACTGGCCGGCATCGATGCCGCGCGCGCCGCGGGCTTTCGCCGGATCAAGCTGAACACCGTGGTGCAGAAGGGCCGCAACGACGACGAGGTGCAGGACCTGGTGGCCTTCGCGGTGGAGCGTGGCCTGGATATCAGCTTCATCGAGGAGATGCCGCTGGGCAGCATCTCCAGCCACGAGCGCAAGGTTACCCTTTGTACCTCGGAGGAGGTGCGCGAACGGATCGAGCAACGCTTCCGGCTGCTGCCCAGCAGTCACCGTACCGGCGGCCCGTCACGCTACTGGCAGGTGATCGGCAGCGACACCCAGGTCGGCTTCATCTCACCCCACAGCCGCAACTTCTGCGGCGACTGCAACCGCGTGCGCGTCACCGCCGAAGGCAAGCTGGTGCTCTGCCTCGGTCACGAGGGCGCGCTGGACCTCAAGGCTCTGATCCGCCGCCATCCCGGAGATGGCCAGCGACTGCGCGCGGCGTTGATCGAGGCCCTCAGGCTCAAGCCGGAGCGGCACTACTTCGATGCTGCCGAACAAGTGCAAGTAGTCCGTTTCATGAGCATGACCGGCGGCTGACGGCCCCCCGCGATCTTTCAACTGAATCTGCGAATTCGTCTTTCGTAGGGTGCGCCGTGCGCACCGAAACCCCTGTCCGCATAACGAACGGTGCGCGTGGCGCACCCCACAAGGAGCCCCGAATGGCTAAGACACTCTTGGTGAAGAACGCCGACCTGCTGGTGACCATGGACGGCCAGCGCCGTGAAATCCGGCAGGGCGGGATGTACATCGAGGACAACCGGATCGTCCAGGTCGGGCCGAGCGCCGAACTGCCACAGACGGCAGACGAGGTGCTGGACCTCAAAGGCAAGGTCGTCATCCCCGGCCTGGTCAACACCCACCACCACATGTACCAGAGCCTCACCCGCGTGGTGCCGGCGGCCCAGGATGGCGAGCTGTTCAACTGGCTGACCAACCTCTACCCGATCTGGGCACGGCTGACCCCGGAGATGATCCATGTCTCCACCCAGACCGCCATGGCCGAACTGATCCTGTCCGGCTGCACCACCTCCAGTGACCACCTGTACATCTACCCCAACGGCTGCAAGCTGGACGACAGCATCCACGCCGCCGGCGAGATCGGCATGCGCTTCCACGCCGCGCGCGGCAGCATGAGCGTCGGCCGCAGCCAGGGCGGCCTGCCGCCCGATTCGGTGGTGGAGAAGGAAGCCGACATCCTCAAGGAATCCCAGCGCCTGATCGAGGATTACCACGACGCCTCCCACGGCTCGATGCTGCGGGTGGTGGTGGCGCCGTGTTCGCCGTTCTCGGTGAGCCGCGACCTGATGCGCGAAGCCGCGGTGCTGGCACGCAACTACGGCGTATCGCTGCATACCCACCTGGCGGAGAACGTCAACGACATTGCCTACAGCCGCGAGAAGTTCGGCATGACCCCGGCCGAATACGCCGAGGACCTGGGCTGGGTCGGCCATGACGTCTGGCATGCCCACTGCGTGCAGCTGGACGAGCATGGCATCGAGCTGTTCGCCCGCACCGGTACCGGCGTAGCTCATTGCCCTTGCTCGAACATGCGCCTGGCCTCGGGCATAGCGCCAGTGCGGCGCATGCGCGACGCCGGCGTGCCGGTGGGGTTGGGCGTGGACGGCTCGGCCTCCAACGACGGCGCGAGCATGATCGGCGAAGTGCGCCAGGCGCTGCTGCTGCAGCGGGTCGGTTTCGGCCCCGACGCCATGACCGCGCGCGAGGCCCTGGAGATCGCCACCCTGGGCGGCGCCAAGGTACTCAACCGCAACGATATCGGCGCCCTGGCGCCGGGCATGGTCGCTGACTTCGTCGCCTTCGACCTCGGCCATATCGCCTATGCCGGTGCTTTGCACGATCCGCTGGCGGCGCTGGTGTTCTGCACCCCGACCCATGTGTCCACCAGCGTGATCAACGGCAAGGTGGTGGTCCGCGACGGCCAGCTGGTGACGGTGGACCTGCCGCGGGTGCTGGAGCGCCACAACCAGTTGGCGCGGCAGTTGGTAGAGGGCGAGTAGCGCTCGAACCCAACGGCCGGACAGGTCCCCTGTAGGAGCGAGCTTGCTCGCGAAAGCATCGCGAGCAAGCTCGCTCCTACAGAAAGTTCACCTCACACGAGAACAAGGAGAAGGTAATGAAACCTCAGGTTTTCGGCTGGCTGGCTGCCGGCCTGCTGTCCGTCGATTGTGCCCTGGCCCAGACCTATGTTGTCGGCGTCGAGAAGCAATCCTTCCAGCCCCACTACTGGATCAGCGACCAGGGCGAGTACCAGGGCTTCGCCCGCGACCTGCTCGACCTGTTCGCCCGTGACGCCGGGCTTGATATCCAGTACCAGCCGCTGCCGGTCAACCAGCTGACCCAGCACCTGCTCAACGGCAGCATCGACTTCAAGTACCCGGACAGTCCCAATTGGGCCGGCGACCTCAAGGGCGGCAAGGGCATCGCCTACAGCCAGCCGGTGGTGCACTACGTCGATGGCGTGCTGGTGGCGCCCACGCAGCAGGGCAAGGGCATCGATCAGCTGGCCCGGCTGGCGGTGGTGGATGGCTGGACGCCCTGGACCTACCAGGACCGCATCGGTGCCGGCCAGACCCAGGTGGTGCGCAGCGCCGACCTGGGCCAGATGGTCAAGCAGGCGATGAAGCAACAGGCCGATGGCGCCTACTACAACGTGGTGGTCGCTACCTACTACCTCGACAACATCCGCGCACGCCCCGGCGCCCTGGTGTTCGACCCGAAGCTGCCGCACACCCGCGGTACGTTCAATCTTTCCAGCCTCAAGTACCCGGAACTGATCGCGCGCTTCGACCGCTTCCTCGCCGAGCACAGGGCGGAGGTGGACGCCCTCAAGGCGCGCTACCAGGTGGAGGCCAATCTGGATTCCGAGTACCTCGGGATGGAGCAGTGGAAGGTCGATTTCCTCAAGCGGCAGAAGGAAAAGGGCCAGCCCTGATTACCCTCGCGGAAGGTCTTGCGCCAGGCGGGCCGGCACCCTGGGAGCAGAGGGCTGCAGCTGCCAGGGGGAGAATTTCAGCTCGGCATTTTGTACACAATTCTGCAAAAAACTGTTGTTAGCGATGTTCACAGCGTGTATATAGTCAGAAAAACCTGACCGCTGGATCAGTTTTTCTGGCGAAGTAACTACATGGGGTGTCCAGAAGCACCCTTAAGCCCACGACCTACAAAAACAATAGGCAGGCTTTACCCATGAGTTCATCCGATATCTATGGGGCTCGCTCCGACCTCGTCTACGGCCTGGACGACGCTCGAGGCTCCATGGCATCCCCGTTCGCCATCCTGCCGGAGAGCCTGCTCCCGACCGAGCACGTCGCAGGCGATTACCTTGATTCCTATGCCGAGGCCTCGATGACCGAGGTCCCGCACAACCCCCTGGACGTAGCCGAACAGCGCAACGCTGAAGACAGCCCGTCCGGTCGCGCTCGCCCGATCAGCCCCGGCCTTGGCCGCTGACGCCCGGCGCGCGAAACCCACTCCAGCCCCGAGCCTGCCTGAACGCCTGCCCCGATACCGGGGCGGGCTTCGGGTGGGTGCGGGGCGGAAAAACCTGAAACCCACTACAACAAGGAAAAACCATGAAGCCCAAGTATCTGCCGCACTTTCTCGCCCTTTCGACCGGTCTGCTGGCGGGCGGCCAGGCGCTGGCCGGCGACCTGCTGTTCTGGCAGAACAACAGCCTGAGCTACCTCTACGGCCAGAACTACAAGATCAACCCCGAGATCCAGCAGACGGTGACCTTCGAGCACGCCGACGGCTGGAAGTACGGCGATAACTTCTTCTTCCTCGACAAGATCTTCTACAACGGTGACAAGGACGCCCTGGTCGGCGACAACACCTACTACGGCGAATTCCAGCCGCGCCTGTCGCTGGGCAAGATCTTCAACCAGAAGATCCAGTTCGGCCCGGTGACCGACGTGCTGCTGGCCATGACCTACGAGTTCGGCGAGGGTGACGTCGAGTCCTACCTGATCGGCCCGGGCTTCGACCTTGCCATCCCCGGCTTCGACTATTTCCAGGTCAACTTCTACAACCGCACCACCGATGGCAGCCGCCCCGGCGACAACGTCTGGCAGATCACCCCGGTATGGAGCTACACCATCCCGGTCGGCAACTCCGACATCCTGATCGACGGCTTCATGGACTGGGTGGTGGACAACGACGAGAACAGCCGCGGCACCTACCACGCCAACCTGCACTTCAATCCGCAGATCAAATACGACCTGGGCAAGTCCATGGGTTGGGGTGAGAAGCAGCTGTACGTCGGCTTCGAGTACGACTACTGGAAGGACAAGTACGGTATCGACAGCGAGAGCTTCCTCGGCGACGAGATTCTCGACGGCACCGACCAGAACACCGCCAGCCTGCTGGTCAAGGTGCACTTCTGATCCCATCGGGAAAAAGACCGGGGGAGGGCGCACCGCGCCTTCCCCACGGTTAGAAGGGGAGGGGAGCCAGTCCATGGCACGATCTTGCTGCTCTTTTGTGGGGGCGAATTCATTCGCTGAGCAGGCCGCAGGCCTGCCCTGGGTCAATGCCTGGGGGCCGCTGCGCGACCCTTTGCGAATGAATTCGCCCCCACAAGGGCCAGGCTGCTTTGCGGCCAGCCAGGGATCAGAAGGTGAATTCCAGGTTAACCGTCGGCGTCGAGGTGCGGCTGCCGCGGCCGCCGTCCACGCCGAACTTGTTGTGCCAGTACTCGTAGCCGACGCCGAACCAGAGGTTCGGCTTGCGCCTGGCGCCGGGCATGGCGGCGACCATCAGCGAGGTGCGCATCAGGGTCTCGGGGGCGGTGTCCTTGTCGAAATAGTCCTCGCCCTTTTCCCCGACGTAGTTGACGAAGCCCTGGAACTTGGCGTCGTGCTCGCCGAGCTGGAAGGGTTTCAGCCAGGTCAGGTTGACCATGTAGGTGGCGTCGAAGGTGTGGTCCGGGTGCTTGGCGCCCGGGATGCCCGAATGGTTCTTCTCGCGGTAGTACATCAGGCTCAGGTCGAGGACGCCGGCGCCGTTGAACTTCAGCGTCGGGCCGAACACCAGGGCGCGCTTCTTGGCCGAAGCGCGGTTGTTGTTGCGGTTGGCGTCGAAGCCGAAGCTGAAGGCGTAGTCCTTCACCAGGCCGGTGCCCAGCGGCTGGTCGAACACCCGCGAGGCATAGAGCTGGTGCCGGTAGACCGCGTAGACCTCACTGCCGCCGTGGTCGGTGCCCTTGCGCGGATCGCGGCTGTCGGAAAGGAACACATCCAGGTTGAAGAAGTTGCTGCCGTAACGGTAGCCGTCAGCGTGGGTGAAGCTGTAGATGCGTTTGGCGAACTTGTCCGGGTTGTTCGGGTTGGTGAACTGCTGGCCGTAGCGGAAGCCGACACTGTTGTTCATCCATTCGAAGACCTTGCCCTGTTCAGCGGCAAAGCCGGCCGGGCTGGCGGCGATCAAAGCGGCGCCAAGCGCCAGGCTGTGGTAGCGAAGCATTCAGGTTTTCCTTCTTGTTGTACTTCTGAAAACACGCCGAGACCTGCACGGAGTCTCCACGCGGCCGGAATGGCCGTGCGCGGGGCACGGCCCGATACCTGGGGCAGGTTTAAAAGAGCCCGCCGGGTGGGCGGGCTATGGAGTCCCGGACGGACCTCATGGGTACGGCCGGGTGGGAGCGAACAGGATCAGTGGGCGACGCAGTGTCGGCTTCGGTCCTTCTCACCGAGGATGTTGAACAGCAGGTTCAGGGTGAGGGCGCTGACCGTGGCCATGGCGATGCCACTGTGGGTGATGGGCTCCATCCAGTGGGGCAGGTGGGCGAAGAACTCGGGGCGTACCACCGGGGCCATGCCCATGCCGATGCTCACGGCCACCAGCAACTGGTTGCGGCGGTCGCTGATGTCGGCTTCATGGAGGATCTTGATGCCGGTGGCGGCCACCATGCCGAACATGGCGAGTCCGGCGCCGCCGAGCACTGCCGGCGGGATCGAGGCCACCATGAAAGCAGCCTTGGGCAACAGGCTGAGGACGATCAGGAAGCTCCCCGCGGCCACGGTCACGTAGCGACTGCGCACGCCGGTCATCTGCACCAGGCCGATGTTCTGGGCGAAGGAAGAGTGGGTGAAGGTATTGAAGAAGCCCGCCAGGAAGGACGCACCGGCGTCGCACAGCAGGCCGCGGCGCAGGGCGTTGGGGCAGACTTCGCGACCGGTGATCTTGCCCAGGGCGAGGAACATGCCGGTGGACTCGACGAAGATGATCACCACCACCAGGCACATGGACAGCACCGAGGCCAGCTCGAACCTGGGCATGCCGAAATGCATGGGCTCGACCACCTGGAACCAGGGCGTCTGGTCCAGCCCATCGAGGTTGACCATGCCGCAGGCGCCCGCCACGGCGTAGCCCAGGGCCATGCCGATCAGCACCGAGACATTCACCCAGAAGCCCTTGAGGAAGCGGTTCACCAGCAGGATCACGCCCAGCACCAGGGCCGCGATGGCCAGGTATTCCAGGGCGCCGAACTGTGCGGCCTTGCTGCCGCCGCCTGCCCAATTGACGGCCACCGGGAAGAGGGTGAGGCCGATGGAGGTGATCACGGTCCCGGTCACCAGCGGCGGGAAGAAGCGCACGATGCGCGACATGAAGGGCGCGATCAGCAGGCCGAAGAAGCCGGCGGCGATGGTGGCGCCAAAGATCCCCTGCAGGCCGACGCCGGGCATCCCGGCCATCACCACCATGCTGCCGACGGCGGCGAAGCTGGCTCCCATCATCACCGGCATGCGGATGCCCACCGGACCTATCCCCATGGACTGAACCACGGTGGCGATGCCGGCGACCAGCAGGTCGGCGTTGATCAGGAAGGCGATTTCTTCGCGGGAGAGACCGGCGGCCTGGCCGACGATCAGGGGTACGGCGACGGCGCCACCGTACATCAGCAGGACATGCTGGATACCGACGAGCAGCAGTTGCAGCAGGGGTAGGCGCTGGTCAGCGGGCGGAAGGGCGGTATCCCGCCCTGTCGGAGTGGTCATGCAACACCTCTGGCGCTTTTGTTTTTGTAAGTCGCTTGGCAATGCCGCACCTCGTGGGTGCGGCTTGCCGGGTCGTCATGTTGCGGGCCGGGTGCGGACATCCGGCCTGGGTACTGCGCGGAAGAAAAAAGCCCGCCTGGGGGCAGGCTTGGAAAAACGGGCCCTGCTTGGGGTCAGGGCCCGTCGTGGTCTTGCTAGTTGGTCTTGGCGCCCTGGGCGATCCAGCGACCGATCAGGTCACGCTCTTCCTGGGTCATCTGGGTGATGTTGCCCAGCGGCATGATCTGGCTGGCGACTGCCTGGGCCTGGATCTTCGGCGCGAGCATCTGGATCTGCTGCGGAGTGTCGAGCATCACGCCGCCCGGTGCCGAGGTGAACATCGGGCTGGTGGGCTTGGCGGAATGGCAGACGGCGCAGCGTTCCTGGATGACGCTATGGACCTTTTCGTAGCTGGCGGAACCGTTGCCGGCCTGGGCCGGGGCGGCTGCCGCCGGCTGTGCCGGAGCAGCGGCCTGCTCGGCGGCCGGGGCAGCGGCGCTGCTGGCGGCGGGAGCGGCGTGTTCCTGGTGGGCGGGCTCCACGGCCAGGCTCGGTTCGGCGGCCTTGTAGTTCGGCGCGGTGACAAAGGCGAGGCAGATCATGCCCAGGGCGCCGGCCGGCAGGGTCCAGGCGAACTTGTTGCTGTCGTGGCGGGTGTTGAAGTAGTGGCGCACCAGCACCGCGATCACCGCGATCCCGGCCAGGATCAGCCAGTTGTACTGGCTGCCGTAGGTGCTCGGGAAGTGGTTGCTGATCATGATGAACAGCACCGGCAGGGTGAAGTAGTTGTTGTGGCGCGAACGCAGCAGGCCCTTGGCCGGCAGTACCGGGTCCGGGGTGCGGTTCTCTTCGATGGCCTTAACCAGGGCACGCTGGGCCGGCATGATGATGCGGAACACGTTGCCGACCATGATGGTGCCGATCAGCGCGCCGACGTGGATATAGGAACCACGGCCACTGAACACCTGGGTGAAGGCCCAGGAAGCGCCGACGATCAGCACGAAGAGCACCAGGCCGAGCAGGGCGGGGGTCTTGCCCAGCGGCGAATCGCAGAGGAAGTCGTAGATGAACCAGCCGGCGATCAGCGAGCCGATGCCGATGGCGACGGCCGCGGCCGGGGAGATGTCCACGCCGGGTGCGATCAGGTACAGGGTCGGGTTCAGGTAGAACACCACGGTCAGCAGGGCGACGCCCGACAACCAGGTGAAATAGGCTTCCCATTTGAACCAGTGCAGGTTGTCCGGCATTTTCGGCGGAGCGAGCTTGTATTTCTCCAGGTGGTAGATGCCGCCACCGTGGATGGCCCAGAGGTCACCCGACAGCCCGTCGCGCGGGTTGGCGCGATTGAGGTTGTTCTCCAGCCACACGAAATAGAAGGATGCGCCGATCCAGGCGATGCCGGTGATCATGTGAACCCAGCGGATGCTGAGGTTCAGCCATTCGGTCAGATGTGCTTCCACAGTAGGTACCTCTTCCCGCCGATCGTCACGCCGATCATTGGGCTTCTCTTATTAGTGGTGGGGGTCGAGGAGGAGCTGCTCGTCCTCGGTGAAGTAATGCTCATCGCAGTTGTTGCCTGAACCACTGCGATCAACCACCAGGAAGTCATCCCGCTTTTCGATCGTCAGCACCGGGTGGTGCCAGACGCCGCGATGGTAATTAACGCCCTGCCTGCCATTACTGAGGAAGGCACGGACCAGACCCGGTACAGGTGCATCGCCAAGTGGCGCGACCACGACCAGAAAGGAGTTGCCGAGCAGCGGGATGAAGGCCTGGCTGCCCAGCGGATGTCGTTCCAGCATGCGGATGCGCAAGGGCATCTCAAGGGATTCGGCGCTGAAGATGCTGATGATCGCCTTGTCTTCCGGCTGGGCGGTCTCGACCGTCGCCAGCTTGTGGTAACGGCGGGTGGAGCCGTTGTTGATCATGAAGTACTCGGCGCCGTCGGTTTCGATCACATCTCCGAAGGGGGCGAAGGCTTCTTTGGTCAGGGGCTCGATCTTCAGGGTACGCATGGCTGTTCTACTTGTTCAGGTTCACGGTCATCTCTCTCACTCGGAGAGAGGTTGAGGGACGCTCCGCGTGGAGCATCCCTCGTCCGCCCCTTGGGGCAGTCAATCGCTTACTTTGCCACCTTGCCGAACAGGCGCAGACGGCTCACACCACCGTCCGGGAACACGTTCAGGCGGATGTGGGTGATCGGGCCCAGGGCCTTGATCTGCTCGACGAACTCGTGCTCGGCGTGCATCTGCAGCTTCTGGCTCGGCAGCAGCTCGCGCCAGAACAGGCTCTGGGTCTCGATCTGGCTGTCGGTGCCGCCTTTCACAAAGGCGCCCTGGATGGAGCAGCTGTCCGGGTAGTTGCCCTTGAAGTGCAGGGTGTCGACGACGATGCGCTCGATCTCGCCCGGGTGGCCCAGGGCGACGATGACCCAGTCGTTGCCCGGGGTACGGCGACGGGCGGTTTCCCAGCCGTCACCCATGTTGATGCCGCGACCCGGGTTGAGGATGTTGCTCATGCGGCCGAAGTGCTCGTCGGAGCAGGCCAGGGCACGGCCGCCGTTCAGCGCGGCTGCCAGGTCGATCTGCTCGTTGTCGCCCACCGAAGACCAGTCGCGGTAGGGGACGCCGTACACGCGCAGGCGTGCCACGCCGCCATCGGGGTAGATGTTGAAGCGCAGGTGGGTGAAGGCTTGCTCGTTGGCGATCTCGTGGAAGTGGTGGCTGTTGCCCTGCAGCTCAACGGCGGCCAGCACTTCGGTCCACTGGGTGTCGTCGGTCGGGTCGCCTTCGGCCACGAAGCAGGCTTCCAGGGAAGCCGACGGCGGGAAGTTGCCGGTGAAGAAGCTGGTGTCGATGTCCACACCCTTGATCGAGCCCGGCACGCCGAGGCGGATCACGGCGGAGTCGTAACCTTCGAAGCGCTTGCGGCGGGATTCCCAGCCGTCCATCCACTTGCCGTTGTCATCGAATACGCCCTCCTTCCAGACAGCCGGAGTCGGCTGGAACAGTCGGTTCACGTCAGCGAACCAATCGTCGGTGACGGAGATGGCCTTGGTGCCGAGACGGGCGTCGGCGAGGTTGACGTACTTCTCGAAGGGGACGGCGTAGCTTTTCATCTGTCTTGTCTGCCTTGAAATGAGGGCGATATGGAGGGAGCGGTACGCCTGCGGCTTACATTTGCTGCAGGCGGAACAGCGCGATCTTGTTGATCTCGGCCAGGGCCCTGGTGAATTCGGCTTCGGGTGAGTTGTGGATCCGCTCCTCGAAGGCCGCCAGGATCTGGTGCCGGTTACTGCCTTTCACCGCCATGATGAAGGGAAACCCGAACTTGGCCTTGTAGGCGTCGTTCAGCTCGGTGAAGCGCGCGAACTCTTCAGCCGTGCACTCCTGGATACCCGCACCGGCCTGTTCGCTGGTGCTGGCTTCGGTCAGCTCGCCACGGACGGCGGCCTTGCCGGCCAGGTCCGGGTGAGCATTGATCAGCGCCAGCTGGGATTCGTGGCTGGCACTGAGCAACAGGTCGGCCATGCGCTGGTGCAGGCCGTCGATTGCGTCGATCTGGGCGTCCTGGCCCAGGTCGAAAGCCTTCTCGGCTACCCAGGGCGAATGTTCGTAGATGTCGGCGAAGGCCTTGATGAAGGCATCGCGGGACAGGCTGGACGGGGTCAGGGTCTGGAAGCGGCTCATTTCGCTTGCTCTTTGAAAGGGTGAGTGGCGTGCCAGTGGCGGGCGATATCGTCACGGCGGGCGAACCAGACTTTCTCATGGCCCTTCACGTAGTCGATGAAGCGCGCCAGGGCGGCAAGGCGTGCCGGGCGGCCCAGCAGGCGGCAGTGCATGCCGATGGAGAGCATCTTCGGCGCGCCGGCGGCGCCTTCGGCGTAGAGCACGTCGAAGGCGTCCTTGAGGTATTCGAAGAAGTCGTCGCCCTTGTTGAAACCCTGCACCTGGGTGAAGCGCATATCGTTGGTGTCCAGGGTGTAGGGGATGACCAGGTGCGGCTTGCCGGTGGGGTTGTTCGGTTCCCAGTAGGGCAGGTCGTCGTCGTAGGTGTCGGAGTCGTAGAGGAAGCCGCCTTCCTCCATCACCAGGCGACGAGTGTTCGGGCTGGTGCGGCCGGTGTACCAGCCCACCGGGCGCTCGCCGGTCAGTTCGGTGAGGATGCGGATGGCTTCGAGCATGTGTTCACGCTCCTGGGCCTCGTCCATGTACTGGTAATCGATCCAGCGGTAGCCGTGGCTGCAGATCTCGTGGCCGGCCTCGACCATGGCGCGGATCGCATCGGGATGGCGCTGGGCGGCCATGGCCACGGCGAAGATGGTCATCGGGATGTCATGGCGCTTGAACAGATCGAGCAGACGCCACACACCGACGCGACTGCCGTATTCGTACAGGGACTCCATGCTCATGTTGCGCACGCCCTGCAAAGGCTGGGCGGCCACCATCTCGGACAGGAAGGCTTCGGATTCCTTGTCGCCATGGAGCACGCTGCGTTCGCCGCCTTCTTCGTAGTTCAGCACAAAGGACAGGGCGATGCGGGCCTCGCCGGGCCAGTGCGGGTGTGGAGGGGTGTTGCCGTAACCGATCAGGTCGCGTGGGTACTCAGCGCTCACTGCAGTCTTCCTTCTTTTCAGTTGGACGATCAGCGACAGCCTGGGAAGTGGTGCGCGACCGTGGATGGGGTGATTGTATACAAACTGTCTCGTGTTTTGTAAATCAAATATTTGTTGAATTTGCTGGTACCTGTCCAAACGAGAATCCTGTCCATCCGGTCAGGACCTTGAAGCGCAAGCCGCGCAGCCTGGCCGATGCGGGCAAATTCTGACAGGACAGCGGCTGGAGGTCGTTTTACAATATCGGGGGTGGTGATTGTGTACAATTTTTTGAGTTTATGTCTTACATTTATCCGGTCGCGTGTTATTCTGCGGACCGTACCGGGGCCTTTGCCCTGCCCACGCACCGATATGAACAAGCAGAGGAGGTGTGGCGTTCCGATCGAGGCCTGAACCAGGGCTCGGTGGACGCCCAGCGAGCAATGGGACGTTTGACCACGCATGTACTGGATGCCGCCCACGGCTGCCCTGGCCGTGACATCAGGATCGAGCTCTACCGCGTCGAAGGCGCCGGTCTGGAGCTGGTCGCCACCGCCACCACCAACGACGACGGCCGCTGCGATGCGCCGCTGCTGCAGGGCGCCGACTACCAAAGCGGCGTCTACCAGATCCACTTCCACGCCGGCGACTACTACCGTGCCCGTGGCGTGAAGCTTCCCGAACCAGCTTTCCTCGATGTGGTGGTGCTGCGCTTTGGTATTTCCGCTGAGCAGGACCACTACCACGTGCCGCTGCTGATCTCCCCTTACAGCTACTCCACCTATCGGGGCAGCTAGTTCCAGATACTCGTTACCCTCGACTCGTTGGAGTCTTCCTAGCCCGTTCACACTGCGGGCTTTTTTTTGCCCGCGAGAAAGTGCCGGCCCAAGTCCACGCCTGCTGGCGCTGCTTGTTGTGGTAAAGGGATGCGCAAAAAAAGCCCGACGCAAGGTCGGGCAGAAACGCATCACGGGGAGATGCGCAAGGGAGGGGGTATTTCCACTATCAGTGCGATGGGTGTCGAATAAACGCCGGCCAGATCAGATCGCGCGCGTCCATGGAACACGATCGGAACTCGAAGGAGTCTAGGCGGCTATCGCGACTTTGCCGGTTGGCGATCGGATTTCGTGGGGTGGTGCTGCCGGACGACGAAAGGAGGGGGCCGGCGGAGAGGGTGCGTTGCGCGGGGAGGGCAACGCACCGGGGAGCATCAGCGGGAAAGCAGAGACGCCGCGCCCGCACCGCCGAACAGCGCCGCGCTGGTGCGGTTGAACCAGACGTGGCCCTTGCCGGAACGCAGGTAGCGCGCGGCGCCCTGGGCGCTGAGGCCGTAGAACAGCTTGCAGCCGAGATCCAGCACCGCCCAGGTAGCGATCATGATCAGAAGCTGGGCCAGCAGCGGGCGCTCGGCGCTGAGGAACTGCGGCAGGAAGGCGGCGAAGAAGAGGATGTCCTTGGGGTTGCTGGCACCCAGGCCGAAAGCCTTCCAGAACATGGCGCGGAAGCTCGGGTTCACCGGTTGCTCCTCGGCATTGGCCGGGCGCGCGGCGCGGCGGGATTCCAGCCAGCTCTGCCAGGCGAGGTAGAAGAGGTACAGGGCGCCGATGATCTTCAGGGCGCTGAACAGCTTTTCCGAGGCCAGCAGCAGGGCGCCCAGGCCCAGGGCCGAGGCGCTGAGCAGGCAGATGGATGCCGAGACTCCGCCGAGGAAGGCCGGGAGTGACCGGCGCAGGCCATAGTTGAGGCTGTTGCTGACCATCAGCAGGGACAGCGGTCCGGGAATCAGGATCACGATCAGCGCGGCGCTGCTGAACAGCAGCCAGGTTTCCAGGCTCATGGGTTCTCTTCTCCATAAATGAAAAGGCCCCGCCGCATTGCGGCAGGGCCCGGTCTTGCTTGGTCGAAGCTTACAGGAAGATGAACTTGGCTACAAAGATTGCGCAGAGTGCATACAAACTGACCGACACTTCCTTGTACTTGCCGGTGAAGGCCTTCATCGCCACGTAGGTCACGAAGCCCAGGGCGATGCCGTCGGCGACCGAGAAGGTCAGCGGCATCATGATCACGGTGACGATCGCCGGGATGGTCTCGGTGTGCTCCTTCCAGTCGATATGGGCCATGCCGCCCATCATCAGCATGGCTACGTAGATCAGCGCGCCGGCGGTGGCGTAGGCGGGGATCATGCCGGCCAGCGGGGCGAAGAACATCGCGGCGATGAAGAGGATGCCCACGGTCACCGCGGTCAGGCCGGTGCGGCCACCGGCGGCCACGCCCGCGGCGCTCTCCACATAGCTGGTCACCGGCGGTACGCCGAGCACGCCACCGAAGACGCTGGAGGCGCTGTCGGCCTTCATGGCCTTGGACAGGTTCTCGATGCGGCCGTCTTCCTGCACCAGGTTGGCACGCTGGGCCACGCCCATCAGGGTGCCGGCGGTGTCGAACATGTGCACGAAGAGGAAGGCCAGGATCACGCTGACCATGGTCACGTCGAAGGCGCCGGTGATGTCCATCGCCATGAAGGTCGGGGCCAGGCTCGGGGGCATGGAGAACACGCCGCCGAACTGGACGATGCCCAGGCCCACGCCGGCCAGGGTCACGGTGAGGATGCTGATCAGGATGCCGCCGAAGATGCGACGGTATTCCAGCACCGCGATCATCAGGAAGCAGATGGCGGCCAGCAGCGGACCGGGGGAGGTCAGGTCACCGATGTGCACCAGGGTGGCCGGATGGGCGACCACGATGCCAGCGGTCTTCAGGCCGATCAGCCCGAGGAACAGGCCGACCCCCGCGCCCATGGCGAAGCGCAGGCTGCTGGGAATGCTGTTGAGCAGCCATTCGCGGATGCGCGAGAAGGTCAGGATCATGAACAGCACGCCGGAGAGGAACACCGCGCCGAGCGCGATCTGCCAGCTGTAGCCCATGGTGTTGACCACGGTGTAGGTGAAGAAGGCGTTCAGGCCCATGCCCGGGGCCAGGCCCACCGGCCAGTTGGCGTAGAGGCCCATGAGGAGGCAACCGAAGGCTGCGGCGAGACAGGTGGCAACGAAGGCCGCGCCATGATCGATCCCGGCATCGGCCATGATGTTCGGGTTGACGAAAATGATGTAGGCCATGGTGATGAAGGTCGTCAGACCTGCAGCCAGTTCGGTCTTCACGGTGGTGCCGTGGAGGCTCAGTTTGAAGAGCCGTTCAAGCAGACCGTTGGCGGGCGGTGTTGCGGCGTACGTTCCTTGTTCTTGTTGTTTGATGCTTTCCACAGCGTGGTACTCCTCATCTCTTTTGTTTTGGTCACCCAGAGCCTGGAGTTGGCTCCGGACTGACTGAGGCGGATGGCGTGAGTGGTGCGCTTCCTCCAATACTTGACCAGCGGGTCAGGAAGTTCACGGCGCGATTATGCCTTTGTATACAAAAAAAACAAATAATGTTTTCAATGTTCGAAAAAACGCACCAATCATGAAATCCTGACTTTATGGACAGGATTTGCTGCGACAATTCGCAACCTGACGAATTAACTAAATCGTTAAAAAACAACAGGTTATGAGTAACGCAAAAAGAGGGGGCGATTACCTGAGCGGTGAGGTAAAGCACGGAAAGGCACTGACACGGGCGTGCTTATGACAAAAAAATGTAGGGAAATCTGCTCGTTCGGCGCTTTTGTCGCCGCCCAGGTCGCGGGAAAGGGACTTGCGGGGAAAACCTGTGCAACTGGTCAGGAATGGGCGTTGAGCTGCGGCGAATCTGTTCAAGGCACGCTGATTGTGTACAATATCATTCGTCTTTTCCCTGATTTCCCTCGCTGACAAACCGGCTCGGCACGGCGGAGAGGGGCAAAAAGGGCCCTGGAAGACCGCCGAACCCACCGACGCGAGCCCCCATGAACGAACAGTTGCAGCCACTCAAGAAGCAGCCGCGCACCGCCAAAAGCACCCGCAGCGGCACGCAGGACGACGTCGTCTATGCGCACATTTTCGATGCCATTCTCGAGCAGCGCCTGGCCCCCGGCACCAAGCTGAGCGAAGAGGCCTTGGGCGAGATCTTCGGTGTCAGCCGCACCATCATCCGTCGCGCCCTGTCGCGTCTCGCCCATGAAGGCGTGGTGCTGCTGCGACCGAACCGCGGCGCCGTGGTGGCCAGCCCCAGCGTCGAGGAAGCGCGGCAGATCTTCTACGCCCGTCGCCTGGTGGAGCGCGCGATCACCGAACTGGCGGTGGAGCACGCTACCGCCGAGCAGCTGCAGGAACTGCGGCAGATGGTCCTGGAAGAGCAGGCCTGCTTCTCCCGCGGCGACCGTGGCGCTGGCATCCGCCTCTCCGGCGAATTCCACCTGAAGCTGGCCGAAGCGGCGAAAAACGCGCCGTTGGTGAGCTTCCAGCGCAGCCTGGTATCGCAGACCTCGCTCATCATTGCCCAGTACGAGAGCGGCAGCCGCTCCCACTGTTCCTTCGATGAACACAATCGCCTGATCGATGCCATCGAGTCCCGCGACACCGAGCGCGCGGTGATGCTGATGATGCATCACATGGATCACATCGACGACAAGCTCAATCTCGACGAAGGCGGCGCCTCGGACGATCTGCACGCGGTGTTCTCGCACCTCTTGCAGACCAAGAAGAAGCCCGGCCGCGGCACTAGCCGCAACGCCTGATCCGGCTCCGGCAGAAAGCCCCGCGAATGCGGGGCTTTTTGTTTGGCGGTGGGGCCTGCCATTGTGGGGGCGAATTCATTCGTTGAGGACCGCGAAGCGGTCCCTTGGTGGCCTGTGCCAGGGGGCAGGCCTTCGGCCTGCATCGCGAATAAATTCGCTCCCACAGGAAGAGCAAAGCGGCCCGGATTTCCAATAGAAAACCCCGCCTCGGCGGGGTTTTCTCATTGTCCAATCACTCAACCGCGCTGATGCACGCTACGGCCGGCGGCGAAGGTTTCCTTCACGGTGCGGTCGTCGCCGAGGATGGTCAGGGCGAACAGCTTCTCCGGAAGGCTCGTAGCCTGCTGCAGGCGGTAGTCCAGCAGCGGGGTGGCCTTGTAGTCGAGGACCACGAAGTCCGCGTCCTTGCCGGTCTGGAAGTTGCCGATCTTGTCGTCCAGGTAGAGCGCACGGGCGCCGCCCAGGGTGGCCAGGTAAAGGGACTTGAAGGGATCGAGCTTCTTGCCCTGCAACTGCATCACCTTGTACGCCTCGTTCAGCGACTGCAGTTGGGAGAAGCTGGTGCCGGCGCCCACGTCCGTGCCCAGGCCCACGCGTACGCCGTGCTCTTCCAGTTTGTTCAGGTCGAACAGGCCGCTGCCGAGGAAGAGGTTGGAGGTGGGGCAGAAGGCCACCGCCGAGCCGGTTTCCGCCAGGCGCTTGCACTCGTCGTCGCACAGGTGCACGCCATGGGCGAAGACCGAGCGCTCGCCGATCAGCTTGAAGTGGTCATAGACGTCCAGGTAGCCCTTGCGCTCGGGGAACAGCTCCTTCACCCATTCGATTTCCTGGCGGTTCTCGGACAGGTGGGTGTGCATGTAGAGGTCCGGGTACTCGGCGAACAACTTGCCGGCCAGTTCCAGTTGCTCCGGGGTGCTGGTGGGGGCGAAGCGGGGGGTCACCGCATAGTGCAGGCGGCCCTTGCCGTGCCAGCGCTCGATCAGCTCCTTGCTGTCGGCGTAGCCGGATTCGGCGGTGTCGGTCAGGTAGTCCGGGGCGTTGCGGTCCATCAGTACCTTGCCGGCGATCATCCGCAGGTCCAGGGCCTGGGCGGCCTCGAAGAAGGCATCCACCGACTCCTTGTGCACGGTGCCGAACACCAGGGCGGTGGTGGTGCCGTTGCGCAGCAGTTCCTTGAGGAAGATGCCGGCGACGTCGGCGGCATGGGCCTTGTCGGCGAACTGCTTTTCGGTGGGGAAGGTGTAGGTGTTCAGCCAGTCCAGCAGCTGTTCGCCATAGGAGGCGATCATGCCGGTTTGCGGGTAGTGGATATGGGTGTCGATGAAACCGGGGGTGATCAGGGCGTCGCGGTATTCGCGCACCTCGACGCCGGCGGCCAGGGTCGGCAGCAGGGCCTTGGCGTCGCCCAGGACCTTGATGCGGCCATCTTCCACCACCAGCAGGCCGTCTTCGAAATACTGGTAGGACTGCTCGACGCCCACCTGGGCGGGGTCGGCGATGCTGTGCAGGATGGCTGAGCGGTAGGCGGTTACGTGGCTGGTCATGTCAGTCTCGTTCTTTCGTGATTTCGACGCCCGAAGGCGGAACTCGTCATGGATGTCAGGCTTGCTCGCGGCGGGAGGAGGGGACCAGCTTGGCGACTGTTTCACCCTTCTTCACCTCGGTACCGAAGTTGGCGTTGTAGGTGGCGACCACCTCGCCGGCGATGGAGATGGCGATCTCCACCGGCAGCTTGCCTTTGACCTCGGCAATGCCCATCGGGCAGCGCATGCGCTGCACGGTTTCGCTGGCGAAGCCGCGCTCGCGCAGGCGGTGTTCGAACTTGACACGCTTGGTCTTCGAGCCGATCAGGCCGAAGTAGGCGAAGTCGTTGCGCTTGAGGATTTCGGCGGTCAGCTCCAGGTCCAGCTGGTGGTTGTGGGTCATGACGATGAAGTAGCTGCCCTTGGGCATCTCGGCGATCTCGTCGATCACTTCCTCGTTGACCACCTTCTCGACGCCGGCGGGAATCTGTTCGGGGAATTCGTTCTCCCGCGAGTCGATCCAACGCACCTTGCAGGGCAGGCTGGCGAGGATTGGCACCAGGGCGCGGCCCACGTGGCCGGCGCCGAATACGGCGATATGT
The DNA here is from genome assembly GCF_029871205.1 of Pseudomonas sp. BN417. Lineage (GTDB taxonomy): Bacteria > Pseudomonadota > Gammaproteobacteria > Pseudomonadales > Pseudomonadaceae > Metapseudomonas. Next base: position 81,881 of record NZ_SSOJ01000067.1, read on the forward strand.
GCCTGCGGCTGGCCCATGGGCTCGAACAGCAGCACCGTGGCGCCGCCGCAGCACTGGCCGAGGCTGGCGCCCAGGCTGAAGCGTTCCAGGCGGGTGTCCTGGGTGCGGTTCTCGAGCATCTCGCGGGCGATCTCCATCGCCTTGAACTCGAGATGGCCGCCACCGATGGTCTCGAAGATGCGCTCGGCGGTGACGACCATCTTCGAGCCGGAATTGCGCGGAGTAGAGCCGCGCTCTTCGATGATGGTCACCAGCACGCAGGGTTCACCGCGTTGCTGCAGGTCGGCGAGGGCGCTGATCCAACTCATTTGCTCAGTCTCCAGCTACGCAGTGGCCTGGTGGAGCGTGACAGGCGCCAGTCGTCCTTGGGACGCACAGGGGCCGGCAGCGTTTCCAGCAGCACGACGTCGGTGTCCTGCTGCGTTGTCTTCGAACGATCGGTGGGTGTTGTCATTATTTTGCACCGTTGTTTTTTCTGTAGGAGCCAGCAAGCTGGCTCCTACAGGGTCATGCCGGTTCGACCTGCGCCTGGGCGGCGGCCTGGGCCGGCTGTTGGAGTTTGCGCATCTGCTCGACGCCCCAGAGCACGCGCTCGGGGGTGGCCGGCGCATCGATCTGCGGCTGAACCTTGTAGTCGCCCAGGCTAGCCACGGCGTCCTTGATGGCGCACCAGACGGCGATGCCGAGCATGAAGGGCGGCTCGCCCACGGCCTTGGAATGGAACACCGTCTGCTCGGGGTTCTTGCGGTTCTCCACCAGCTTCACCCGTAGGTCGATGGGCATGTCGGCGATGGCCGGGATCTTGTAGCTGGCCGGGCCGCTGGTCATCAGCTTGCCCTTGGCGTTCCATACCAGCTCTTCCATGGTCAGCCAGCCCATGCCCTGGACGAAGGCGCCTTCCACCTGGCCGATGTCGATGGCCGGGTTCAGCGATGCGCCCACGTCATGCAGGATGTCGGTGCGCAGCATCTTGTACTCGCCGGTCAGGGTGTCGACTATCACTTCGGCGCAGGCGACGCCGTAGGCGAAGTAATAGAAGGGACGGCCACTGGCCTTGTCGCGGTCGTAGAAGATCTTCGGCGTACGGTAGAAACCGGTGCTGGAGAGCGAGATCTGGTTGAAGTAGGCCAGCTGGATCATTTCCTCGAAGGAGAGGAAATGGTCGCGTACGCGCACTTGCTCGTTCTTGAACTCGACGTCCTCGGCCGTCACCTTGAAGTGATTGGCGAGGAACTCCACCAGGCGACCCTTGATGGTCTCGGCGGCGTTCTGCGCGGCCTTGCCGTTCAGGTCAGTGCCGCTCGATGCCGCGGTCGGTGAGGTGTTGGGCACCTTGTCGGTGTTGGTCGCGGTGATCTGGATGCGGCCGATATCCACCTGGAAGACCTCGGCCACCACCTGGGCGACCTTGGTGTTCAGGCCCTGGCCCATCTCGGTGCCGCCGTGGTTCAGGTGGATGCTGCCATCGGTGTAGATGTGCACCAGCGCGCCGGCCTGGTTGAGGAAGGTGGCGGTGAAACTGATGCCGAATTTCACCGGGGTCATCGCGAGACCTTTCTTCAGCACCGGACTCTTCGCGTTGAAGACGCGGATTTCCTCGCGGCGCTTGGCGTACTCGCTGCTGGCCTCCAGTTCCTCGGTCATCTCGGCGAGCATGTTGTGCTCGACGGTCTGGTAGTAATGGGTGACGTTGCGCTCGTCCTTGCCGTAGTAGTTCAGCTTGCGCACGTCCAGCGGGTCCTTGCCCAGGCTACGCGCGATGGCATCCATGATCTCCTCGATGGCCACCATCCCCTGCGGGCCGCCGAAACCACGGTAGGCGGTGTTCGACGCGGTGTTGGTCTTGCAGCGGTGACCGTTGATGGTGGCGTGTTCGAGGAAGTAGGCGTTGTCCGAGTGGAACATCGCACGGTCGACGATGGAGCCGGAGAGGTCCGGGGAGTAGCCGCAGTTGCCGGCCAGTTCCAGCTGGATGCCGGTGAGCAGGCCGTTGTCGTCGAAGCCGACGTCGTACTCGACGTAGAAGGGATGGCGCTTGCCGGTGATGCTCATGTCTTCCATGCGCGGCAGACGCATCTTGGTCGGGCGCCCGGTGTGGTGGGCGATCACCGCGCAGAGGCAGGCCGGGCCGGCCGCCTGGGTTTCCTTGCCACCGAAGCCGCCGCCCATGCGGCGCATGTCGATGACGATCTTGTGCATCGGCACGCCCAGCACCTCGGCCACCAGCTTCTGCACCTCGGTGGCGTTCTGCGTGGACGTGTAGACGATCATGCCGCCGTCCTCGGTGGGCATCACCGAGGAAATCTGGGTTTCCAGGTAGAAGTGTTCCTGGCCGCCGATGTGCAGGGTGCCCTGCAGGCGGTTCTTCGAGGTCGCCAGGGCGCTGCTGGAGTCACCGCGCTTGTGCTGGTGGCTGTCCAGCACGAAATGCTTCTTGCGCAGGGCATCGACCACGTCCAGCACCGGCTCCAGGTCCTCGTATTCGACTATCGCCGCCAAGGCCGCCTTGCGTGCGGTTTCCAGGCTGTCGGCGCCCACGGCCAGGACGACCTGGCCAACGTACTCGACCTTGCCGTCAGCCAGCAGCGGGTCGCCGGCGACCACCGGGCCGATGTCCAGCTGACCGGGCACGTCCTCGGCGGTGATGGCGATGGCCACCCCCGGGAACTGGTAGCAGGGGGTGGTATCGATGCGGGTGATGCGCGCATGGGCGCGGTCGCTCATGCGGGCGTAGACGTGCAGCTGGTTGGGGAATTCCAGGCGGTCGTCGACATACACGGCCTCGCCCGAAACGTGCTTGGGCGCGCTCTCGTGCTTGACGCTCTTGCCGACGCCGGTGGTGATGTCGGCGCGGAACAGTTCCGCCAGTTCTTCCTGGGTCTTGTGGTGGTGGTGGTTAGACATAGGCGGTCACCCGGGTTTCGACTTCTGGGGATTGCAGCTCGAGGAAGAACTTGCGCAGCAGGTTCTGCGCGGTCAGCAGGCGGTACTCCTTGCTGGCACGGAAGTCCGAGAGCGGGGTGAAGTCCTTGGCCAGGGCCTCGCAGGCGCGCTCGACGGTGCCCGGGTACCAGGCGGCGCCGATCAGCACCTGCTCGCAGGCGCCGGCGCGCTTGGGAATCCCGGCCATGCCGCCGAAGGCGACGCGGGCCTTGCGCACCACGCCATTCTCGATCACCAGGTTGAAGGCGGCGCAGACGGCAGAAATGTCGTCGTCCAGGCGCTTGGACACCTTGTAGGCGCGGAAGGCCTGGTTCTTGCGGGCACGGGGCACGCGCACCTTCTCGATGAACTCGGAGTCCTGGCGGGCGGTGACCTTGTAATCGAGGAAGTATTCATCCAGCGGCAGGATGCGGGTCTGGTTGCCCTTGCGCAGGACGATCTCGGCGCCGAGGGCGATCAGCAGCGGCGGGGCGTCGCCGATGGGAGAGGCGTTGCCGATATTGCCGCCCAGGGTGCCCTGGTTGCGGATCTGCAGGGAGGCGAAACGGTGCAGCAGCTCGCCGAAGTCCGGGTATTCGCGGGCCAGGGATTCGTAGCAGTCGGACAGCGGGGTGGCGGCGCCGATTTCGATGAAATCGGCGGTCTCCTCGACACGCTTCATGGCTTCGATGTGGCCGACGTAGATCATCACCGGCAGTTCACGGTGGAACTGGGTGACCTCCAGGGCCAGGTCGGTGCCGCCGGCCAGCAGGCGGGCCTGCGGGTTGGACACGTAGAAGTCGGCCAGGTCGGTGATGGTCAGCGGGACCAGGCAGCGCTTGTCGCCGCTGTTCAGCTCGGCGGTCTCGCGCGGGGCTATGGCCTGGAGCTGGGCGACGGTCTGGGCTTCGGCGGCGTCGAACTGGTCCGGTTGCTTCTGGCAGCAGGCCTGCTCGGCGGCGTCGATGATCGGGCGATAGCCGGTGCAGCGGCACAGGTTGCCGGCCAGGGCTTCCATGGTCTGGCCCTTGTCGAAACCGCTGCTGTTTTTCTGCAGGGCGAACAGCGACATGACGAAACCGGGGGTGCAGAAGCCGCACTGGGAGCCGTGGCAATCCACCATGGCCTGCTGCACCGAATGCAGCTGGCCCTTGTGTTTGAGGTCTTCCACGGTGATCAGCTGCTTGCCGTGCAGGGACGAGACGAAGGTCAGGCAGGAGTTGAGGGTGCGATAGCGGATGCGATCGCCCTCCAGCTCGCCGACAACCACGGTGCAGGCGCCGCAATCGCCCGAGGCGCAGCCTTCTTTGGTACCGGGTTTGCCGACATGCTCACGCAGGTAGTTGAGCACCGTGACATTGGGATCGAGGGCATGCTCGGTGCGCAGCTCACGATTGAGTAAAAACTGGATCAAGGACGACCTCCAGGCACTTTATTGTTTTTACGAGGGCTCGTATGGGGGCAAATTTAGAGTCGTCTGACTTTTGGGTCAATAAATATTTGACTCGAAAGTCAGGAAAATATCATCTCTTTCGGTTATTAGCCCGCCGCGCCCGCTCTGTCTCAAGGATCAAGCGCAATTCGTGCCACTTGTCCATAAGTGTAGGAAAGGGCGCGCCGGGTGCTTTCCTGTAGGGGCGAATTCATTCGCCAAGCAGGCCGAAGGCCTGCCCTTGAGCGGGACGGGGCTGCTCCGCACCCTTGGCGAATGAATTCGCCCCTGCAAGAGCGGCCCCGCGCCTTGTGATAAACTCCGCCGCCTGCCCGCGTCCTGCGGCAGAGTCGGAAATTTCCCCCTATCGCTCTTGCGCCCACTGCCCGTACCCGTAGTACTGTCAGCGCCGGAGCTTTTGCGTGGGAAAGCCCGGCGCAGTGCACAGAGTCCCCAGTTCGAAGGAAAACCATGACGTTCAAGGCACCGGACAGCCTCTCCGAGCAGATCGCCCACTACCTGGCCGAGCGCATCATTCGCGGCGAGCTGAAGGAGCGTGAGCGCATTCAGGAACTGAAAGTCACCCAGGCCATGAATGTCAGCCGGGGTTCGGTGCGCGAGGCGCTGCTGATCCTCGAGCGCCGTCACCTGATCAACATCCTGCCGCGCCGCGGCGCCCAGGTGTCCGAGCTGACGCCGCAGCACGTGCGCAGCCTCTATATCTTGATGATGGAGCTGTACATCCTCCTGGCCTACGCCGTGGCCGAGCGCTGGCGCAGCGAGGAGGAGCTGGAGCCGTTCCGCGCCATCCAGCTGCGCCTGGCCGAGGCACGCCAGCGCGAAGACATCTTCGCCTTCGTCGACGCCAGCTTCGCCATCATGCAGGCGGCCTATCCCTTCGCCGACAACCCTTACCTGCAGCAGACCCTGGAAAACCTGCGGCCGGCCATCGCCCGCACCTACTACATCGCCCTGGAGCGTCGTCGCGGCCAGATGGGCCAGTTCGGCGAGGTCTTCGACGAGTTGCTGCTGGCAGTGATAGCCCGCGATCAGGCGAAGATTCGCGACGTGCTGACCGGATACGGTCAGCAGAACTGCGAGCTGGTGCTCGCAGCCCTGGCCGAGCGTTGAGCGGAGCGCGCCGATGCGGTTGAAGTGCATCAAGCTGGCCGGGTTCAAGTCCTTCGTGGACCCGACCACCGTCAGCTTCCCCAGCAACATGGCGGCCGTGGTCGGCCCCAACGGTTGCGGCAAGTCGAATATCATCGACGCCGTTCGCTGGGTAATGGGTGAAAGTTCCGCGAAGAACCTCCGCGGCGAGTCGATGACCGACGTCATCTTCAACGGTTCCAACACCCGCAAGCCGGTGGCCCAGGCCAGCATCGAGCTGATCTTCGACAACTCGGACAACACACTGGTGGGCGAATACGCCGCTTTCGCCGAGATTTCCATCCGCCGCCGGGTCAGCCGCGACGGGCAGAACACCTATTTCCTCAACGGCACCAAATGCCGTCGCCGTGACATTACGGACATCTTCCTCGGCACCGGTCTCGGGCCGCGCAGCTACTCCATTATCGAGCAGGGGATGATCTCCAAGCTGATCGAGGCCAAGCCCGAGGATCTGCGCAACTTCATCGAGGAAGCCGCGGGCATCTCCAAGTACAAGGAGCGCCGCCGCGAGACCGAGAGCCGTATCCGCCGTACCCAGGAGAACCTGGCTCGACTTTCCGACCTGCGCGAAGAACTCGAGCGCCAGCTGGAACGCCTGCACCGCCAGGCCCAGTCGGCCGAGAAGTACCAGGAATACAAGGCCGAGGAGCGCCAGCTCAAGGCCCAGCTCGCCGCCTTGAAGTGGCGGGCGCTGAACGATCAGGTCGGCCAGCGCGAAGCGGTGATCGGCAACCAGGAGGTCAGCTTCGAGGCCCTGGTGGCCGAGCAGCGCAATGCCGACGCCAGCATCGAGCGGCTGCGTGACGGTCATCACGAACTGTCCGAACGCTTCAATCTGGTGCAGGGCCGCTTCTATTCCGTGGGCGGCGATATCGCCCGGGTAGAGCAGAGCATCCAGCACGGCCAGCAACGCCTGCGCCAGTTGCAGGATGACCTGCGCGAAGCCGAGCGTTCGCGCCAGGAAACCGAATCCCACCTGGGCCATGACCGCACCCTGCTCGCCACGCTCGGCGAAGAGCTGGACATGCTCGGCCCCGAACAGGAAATCAGCGCCGCTGCCGCCGAGGAAGCCTCCGCCCAGTTGGAAGAAGCCGAGACCGGCATGCATGCCTGGCAGGAGCAGTGGGACGGCTTCAACCAGCGCAGCGCTGAGCCGCGCCGCCAGGCCGAGGTGCAGCAAGCGCGCATCCAGCAGCTGGAGCAGGGCCTGGAGCGCCTGCTGGAGCGCGAGCGCCGGCTGAATGACGAACGCGTCCAGCTGGCCGCCGACCCGGAAGATGCGGCGGTCCTGGAAATGACCGAAGAACTGGCGGTCGGCGACATGCGCCTGGAGGAGCTCCAGGCCGCCGAACAGGGCCTGGTGGAGCGCCTGGAAAGCCTGCGTGAAGAATTGCAGCAGGCCAGCCAGGCGCAACAGCAGGCCCAGGGGGAACTGCAGCGCCTGAATGGCCGCATAGCCTCCCTGGAAGCCCTGCAACAGGCCGCGCTCAACCCCGGCAAGGGCGCCGCTGAATGGCTGCGTGAGCAGCAGTTGGCCGAACGCCCGCGCCTGGCCGAAGGGCTGCGGGTGGAGCAGGGCTGGGAGCTGGCGGTGGAAACCGTGCTCGGCGCCGACCTGCAGGCAGTGCTGCTGGACGATTTCGCGGGCCTCGACCTGTCCGGCTTCAGCCAGGGCGAGCTGCGCCTGGCCAGCGCCGGCCGGAGCGGGGCGCGGGTACCTGGTAGCCTGCTGGACAAGGTCGAGGCGCCGGTTGACCTGGCGCCCTGGCTGGCCAAGGTCCTGCCGGTGGAAAGCCTCGATCAGGCCCTGGCCCGCCGCGCCGGCCTCGGCGACGGCGAGAGCCTGATCAGCCGCGACGGTTACTGGGTCGGTCGCAACTTCCTGCGGGTGCGCCGCGCCAGCGAGGCCGAGAGCGGGCTGCTGGCCCGTGGCCAGGAGCTCGAGCGGCTGCACACCGAGCGCGAGGAACGCGAGGCCGCCCTGGAGCTGCTGGAAGAGCGCCTGCAGCAGTTGCGCGATGGTCAGCGCCAGCAGGAAGAAGCCCGCGAACAACAGCGCCGCCTGCTGCAGGACGAGTCCCGTCGCCTGGGCGAACTGAAGGCGCGATTGTCCGCCCAGCAGGCCAAGGTCGAACAACTGGCCCTGCGCCGCCGCCGTCTGGAAGAAGAACTCCGCGAACTGGAAGAGCAGCGCGCCGCCGAGCTGGAGCAATTGGGCGAAGCGCGCCTGACCCTGCAGGACGCCCTGGATGCCATGGCCAGCGACACCGAGCAGCGCGAGAAACTGCTGGCCGAGCGCGACGGCCTGCGCGAGCGCCTCGACCGCAACCGCCAGGAAGCCCGCCAGCACAAGGACCACGCCCACCAACTGGCCGTGCGCGTCGGCTCGTTGCGGGCGCAACACGATTCCACCCGCCAGGCCCTGGAGCGACTATCCCTGCAGTTCGAGCGCCTCAACGAGCGCCGCGAACAGCTCAGCCTGAACCTGGAGGAGGGCGCCGCACCGCTGGAGGAGCTGCGCCTGAAGCTGGAGGAGCTGCTGGACAAGCGCCTGGGCGTGGAGGAAGAACTCAAGCAGGCACGCCTGGCCCTGGAAGATGCCGACCGTGAACTGCGCGATGCCGAGAAGCGCCGTACCCAGGCCGAGCAGCAGTCCCAACTGCTACGCGGCCAGCTGGAGCAACAGCGCCTCGAATGGCAGGCCCTGACTGTGCGTCGCAAGACCCTCCAGGACCAACTGCACGAAGACGGCTACGACCTGCACGGGGTGCTCGCCACCCTGCCGGCCGAGGCCAGCGAGGGTGCCTGGGAGGAGGAGCTGGAACGCCTCGCCGCGCGTATCCAGCGCCTCGGCCCGATCAACCTCGCGGCCATCGACGAATACCAGCAGCAATCGGAACGCAAGCGCTACCTGGATTCGCAGAACGACGACCTGGTCGAAGCCCTGGAGACCCTGGAAAACGTCATCCGCAAGATCGACAAGGAAACCCGCAACCGCTTCAAGGAAACCTTCGACCAGATCAACGCTGGCCTGCAGGCCCTCTTCCCCAAGGTCTTCGGTGGCGGCCACGCCTACCTGGAACTGACCGGCGAAGACCTGCTGGACACCGGCGTGGCGATCATGGCGCGACCGCCGGGCAAGAAGAACAGCACCATTCACTTGCTCTCCGGCGGGGAAAAGGCGCTCACTGCACTGGCCCTGGTGTTCGCCATCTTCCAGCTCAACCCGGCGCCCTTCTGCATGCTCGACGAGGTGGATGCGCCCCTGGATGATGCGAACGTCGGACGCTATGCGCGATTGGTGAAGGAAATGTCCGAGAAGGTGCAGTTCATCTACATCACCCACAACAAGATCGCCATGGAAATGGCTGACCAACTGATGGGGGTAACCATGCATGAGCCGGGGTGCTCCCGCCTGGTGGCAGTGGATGTGGAGGAGGCGATGTCGATGGTCGAGGCCTAGTGGCGTCGCTGGATGCGAACTCCTGGCGAGAACGGGGTCAAATTCGCATCGGCTTCTGCGTAAGCCTCTATCAGAGGTTTCTCTGCTGGTCTGGTCGTGCTAGCTTTATGCCCAAATTTGTTGCACGTGGAAAACGCCATTCAGAACATGGAGTTGGGCGCCACGTTTCAGGGGACGGGATGTCCTTTCTTCACCATTGTTTGCATTTTCACTAGGGGACACAGGACTACATGGATATCGGTCTGCGCGAGTGGCTGATTGTCATTGGCATCATAGTAATCGCCGGCATTCTGTTCGATGGCTGGCGCCGCATGAGTGGCGGCAAGGGGAAACTCAAGTTCAGGCTGGATCGCAGCTTCTCCAATGCTGCGGACGAAGAGGAAGATCCGAACCTGCTCGGCCCGGCCAGGGTCAAGGACCGTTCGCACCACGAGCCCTCGCTGGATGAGGCGGACCTGCCGTCCCTGAGCGCTCGCGAGGCCAGCAAGCGCCGTGGCGAGCCCCAGCAGGGCGATCTCAACCTTGACGAACCGCCGACTCTCCTCAACCCGGTCGACGACGGCAAGAAGAACGGCAAGGCCTTCCCGCAGTCCCAGGCCGACGAAGTACCGGTAGAGGAAGTCCTGGTGATCAACGTGGTCGCCCGCGACGAGGGCGGCTTCAAGGGCCCGGCCCTGCTGCAGAACATCCTGGAGAGCGGCCTGCGCTTCGGCTCCATGGACATTTTCCACCGCCACGAGAGCATGGCCGGCAACGGCGAAGTGCTGTTCTCCATGGCCAACGGCGTCAAGCCCGGCACCTTCGACCTGGACGACATCGACCACTTCAGCACCCGCGCCGTGAGCTTCTTCCTCGGCCTGCCGGGCCCGCGCCATCCGAAGCAGGCCTTCGACGTGATGGTCGCTGCCGCCCGCAAGCTGTCCCAGGAACTGAACGGCGAGCTGAAAGATGACCAGCGCAGCGTAATGACTGCGCAGACCATCGAGCACTATCGCCAGCGCATCGTCGAGTTCGAGCGCAAGCACCTGACCCAGAAGCGCTGATCCAGCGCCCAGTCGACGAAAGAGCAGCCCCGGCTGCTCTTTTTGTTTCAAGAGAAAGAGCCTGAACACCATGACCGATGCCCAAACCGCCGCCGAACGCATCCTGGAACTGCGTACCGAGCTGGATGCGCACAATTACCGCTACTACGTGCTGGACGAGCCCAGCGTGCCCGACGCCGAGTACGACCGCCTGTTTCGCGAACTGCAGGCCCTGGAAACCGAGCACCCGGAGCTGGTGACCCCGGACTCACCGACCCAACGGGTAGGCGGCGAGGCCCTCAGCGCTTTCGGCGAGGTGCGCCACGAGGTGCCCATGCTCAGCCTGGGCAACGCCTTCGAGGAGGAGGACCTGCGTGCCTTCGATCGCAGCGTACGGAGTGGGCTCGGCCTGTCTGGCGGCGACCTGTTCGGCGGTGGTGCCGAGGTGGAATACAGCTGCGAGCCCAAGCTCGATGGCCTGGCGGTCAGTCTGCTGTACCAGAACGGTCAACTGGTGCGTGGCGCCACCCGCGGTGACGGCAGCGTAGGCGAGGACATCAGCGCCAATGTGCGCACCATCCGCAACGTCCCGCTCAAGCTGCAGGGAGAGGGTTGGCCAGCGCAGTTGGAGGTGCGTGGCGAGGTCTACATGCCCAAGGCCGGTTTTGACGAACTCAATGCGCGCCAGGCGGAAAGCGGTGGCAAGACCTTCGCCAACCCGCGCAATGCGGCTGCCGGGAGCCTGCGACAACTGGACCCAAGGATCACTGCCAGTCGGCCGCTGGAATTCTGCTGCTATGGCATCGGCCTGGACAGCGGCGCACTGCCGGCGACCCAGGTCGACATGCTCGAGCAGCTCAAGACCTGGGGCATACCCATAAGCCGTGAACTGAAACTGGCCAAGGGCGTGGAAGCCTGCCTGGATTACTACCGGGATATCGGCGAGCGGCGCATGGGCCTGGCCTATGACATCGATGGCGTGGTGTTCAAGGTAAACAACATCGAGGATCAGCAGCAGCTGGGCTTTCGCGCGCGCACTCCGCACTGGGCCATCGCCTGCAAGTTTCCGGCCCAGGAGGAACTCACCGAATTGCTCGACGTGGAGTTCCAGGTCGGCCGGACCGGTGCAGTGACCCCGGTGGCGCGGTTGAAGCCGGTCAAGGTGGCCGGTGTGACCGTGGCCAACGCCACCTTGCACAACATGGATGAAGTTGCGCGCCTGGGCCTGATGATCGGCGACACCGTGATCATCCGCCGTGCCGGCGACGTGATTCCGCAGGTGATGCAGGTGGTGGCCGAGCGCCGCCCGGCCGATGCGCGTCCGGTGCATATCCCCGAGCAGTGCCCGGTTTGTGGTTCGGCAGTCGAGCGCACCCAACTGATCAAGCGCGGCAAGGGCAAGGAAACCACCAGCGAAGGTTCGGTCTACCGCTGCGTAGGCCGCCTGGCCTGCGGCGCGCAGCTGAAGCAGGCGATCATCCACTTCGCCTCGCGCCGCGCCCTGGATATCGAAGGCCTGGGCGACAAGATCGTCGATCAACTGGTGGATACCGGCCTGGTGGCTTCGCCGGCCGATCTCTACACCCTGAAGTACGAACAGGTGGTGGAGCTGGAAGGCTTCGCCGACCTGTCCACCCGTAAGCTGCTGAGTGCCATCGCCGACAGCCGTAAGCCGAGCCTGGCGCGCTTCATCTACGCCCTGGGCATCCCTGATGTGGGCGAGGAGACCGCCAAGCTGCTGGCGCGCGCCCTGGGCTCCCTGGAGCGCATCCAGCAGGCGCTGCCCGACGTGCTCACCTATCTGCCCGACGTGGGCCTGGAAGTGGCCAACGAGATCCATGCCTTCTTCACTGATGGGCACAACCAGAAGGTAATCCGCGACCTGCTGGAACGCGGCGTCGAGCTGCAGGAGGAGGGCGGCCTGAGCCCCGAGTTCGCGGCCTGCGCGACCTTCGCCGGCTTCATCGACAAGCTCAACATTTCCGGCATTGCGACTACCGGGGCGAAGAACCTGGCGGAAAAGGCCGGCAACCTCGACGGCCTGATCGCCCTCAGCCGCGACTGGCTGGAACTGAGCGTGATGAAGGGCGTCAACGAAAAGGCGAAACAGGCCCTGCGCGAGTTCTTCGCGGTGCAAGCCAACGTCGAGCGCGCGCAGGTCATCGAAGCCCAGTTGCGTGACTTCGGCATGCACTGGGAAAGCGAGAAGAAGGCCGTGGAAGGCCTGCCGCTGGCGGGGCAAACCTGGGTGCTCACCGGTACCCTGGAAGTCATGAGCCGGGACGTGGCCAAGGAGAAGCTGGAAGCCCTGGGGGCCAAGGTGGCGGGATCGGTGTCGGCCCGTACCCACTGCGTGGTGGCCGGGCCCGGCGCGGGCTCCAAGCTGGCCAAGGCCCAGGAGCTGAACATCCGCGTGCTGGACGAGGAGCAATTTCTTGCCGAATTGGCCACGTTGGGCTGAGGCCTAAGCCTCGAGGCTCAGGACCACCTGGGCGATCTCCGCGGCAGTGGTGTCCGGCTCTTGCTGGGTAGCGCTCGCCGTGGCCCCGTGCCGCAGGCTCTGGCGGTACTCGCTGGGGGTGCAGCCGGTCAGTTGCTTAAAGGCCCGGGCAAAGTAGGACGGGTCCTTGAAACCGGCCTCGTAGCCGATGCTGGTCACCGGCATCTGGCTGTTTTCCAGCAGCGCCTTGGCGTAGTCCATGCGTTTGGCGAGGATGTACTCCATGAAGCCGACTCCGTTGACTTCCTTGAACAGCCGGCTGAAGCGAAAGGGGGTCATGCCGCAGCGCTGGGCCAACTCCTTCTGATCCACGCTCTCGCGGAAATTCTGGTCGATGTAGGGCATTACCCTATCCAGCGCCTTGTGCTTCTGGTGGCTCGACGTCCGGCGAATGCTGTCCGGTAGGGGAGGGTTGCGTTCGAGTACCGGTGTTCTGCCCAGGTTGATGGCGGAGCGCCGCACTTCATTCAGCTTCCTGAGGGCCTGGAGGTAGCGGCTTTTGTCCTCAGGTGTAAGTGGCAGCACCATGTATTCCCATACCTTGGCGCGCATCGCCCATACGGCGAGTTCTTCTGAATGTTGCACGGTGAACATGGTGATCGGGATCGAAGGATGCGACCTCTTGATCTCTAGCAGCAGGTTCAGGCCGCTGACATCTGGCTTGTTGAAGTGGATGCAGATCATATCGGCCTGTCGCAAGTTTTCGCAGCCAGCGACCAGGGTGGCCTCGCCCAGTCTGCAATCGCAGAAATCCTCGAATTGCTGGATGAGCTTGCGTGTCGACCTTTCGCGCGTCAGGTCAAGCCAGAGCAAGCTTGGTTTACCGGCCGAGTAGGACTGCATGATCGAACCCTGCCCTCGTTATTGTCCCTTCCCCGTGATGCAGTATTGCCACTGTGCCACCAGAGTAAAGAACAAGTCCTTATTGCCCTGCAGTTTTTTGTGCGCATCCTGTTCTACCCAGGTCTGGGGCCCCCATTTCTGGGGGTGCGCGGGCGACTGTTCCGTTCGTCGCCCGACCAATCACCTTGGTGCTTTTTATGCAGGGCGCCAAGCCTGCCCAGGCCACAGCCGGCCTGGCTTCCGTTGATTTCCGCTCCTTTGTGGTCCGCAAAAAAGTCCTATCTATCCGCAAAAAACTCCTAACCCCCAAATTTGGGGAAGGCTAGGGTCCTCCACAGGCGGATCGCGAAGTGCCGCCGAATTCTCGTAGAGACAACTTGAGTGAGGTGGGCGAAATGATTTTTGAAGCAATCAAGACTTCGGTGGTGGAGTTCATCAAAGACGAGGACGGCCTGACCATCGTGGAGTATGCAGTGGCCGGCGGACTGGTGACCCTGGGGGCAGTTGGTGCATTCCTTGCGCTGGGCGGCAGTGTGGCGACAGCCATCCAATGCTTGGACGATGCCGTAAACGGGGTTGATTGCACTCCGTAAGCGGGATCAAGAGCTGAATGAGCCTCCAGAGGGACGCAGCAATGTCCATAGAGCAAATGTTCCCCGTCATTTTGCTGCTAGGGCTGCTGGCGGTTGCGGTGGCGACCGATCTTCGTCGCCACCGCATCCCGAACCTCCTGGTCCTGATGGGTATTGTGGCGGGGCTGGGTACCCAGGTCGTTTCCGTCGGTTTCAGCGGTTTGACTATCGGCCTGCTGGGGATGCTGACCGGGTTCGCCATTTTCCTGCCCCTGTACATCCTCAAGGGGATGGCGGCGGGCGACGTGAAGCTGATGGCCATGGTTGGCAGTTTCTTCATGTACCAGGACGCCATGTGGATTTCCTTCTACAGCCTGATCGCGGGTGGCGTCTGTGGCTTCCTGATCGTGCTGTTCCGCGGGCAGCTCCTGCAGACCCTGGCGCGGTACGGCCTGATGTTGAGGGCCCGCGCCTATCTGGCGCCCGAGGCGGACGAAGTCGCAGGCAAGCCGTTCCCCTATTCGGTCGCCATTCTACTCGGGACCTTGACCGGTATTTTCTGGCAACCCTTCGGGCTATAGGTCAGGAGACGACTCATGTATGCCGTCAGCGACAGAATTGCCTACCCCAGCGAACGGGAAGCCGTGCAGCGCCTGGCCCCGCAGCCGCGCAACATTCGCGAGACCGGTCTGGCGGACAACTTCCTCGGCGACCTGGTCTGCAAACACCTGCATGATGCCGGCGTGCTTGACATGCCGCGGCTGGTGGAGCGCCTGGCGCTGACGGGGGCCGTGCTGGAGGAGATTCTTGCCTTCCTGCGCAAGGACGGTCGTATCGAAGTGCTGGGGCAGACGGGCGGGCAGGCCTTGCGCTACGGGCTTACCGAGCGGGGCCGTGCCACGGCCCGCGATGCCTTGTCGCGCAGCGGTTACATAGGCGCGGCCCCTTTTCCGGTCAGTGCCTATCGCTCCTTGCTGAAGTTGCAGACCATCCACCACGGGAGTGTCACCGCACGCGACATGCACGCGGCTTTCCAGGGAGTGGTGCTTTCGGAAAACATGCTGGACCAGTTGGGCGTGGCCATGAACTCCGGGCGCGCCATCATGATTTACGGGCCGGCGGGTACCGGCAAGACCTATATCAGCAGCCGGCTGATCCGCCTCTTCGCCGAAGCCGTCTGGGTGCCCTACGCGATTGCCGTCAACGAATCGGTGATCGAGATCTACGACCCCCAGGTGCATCAGCGCCTGGAAGACATCACGCAGACGAACAAGCTGCTGATGGACGAGGGTATCGACCGGCGCCTGCTATGCTGCAAACGACCCATAGTGATCACCGGTGGCGAACTCAGCATGGAACAGCTGGACATCCGCTACGATCCCTTTTCCCGCCTCTACCAGGCCCCCTTGCAGCTTAAGGCCAGCAACGGCCTGTTCATCATTGACGACATGGGGCGCCAGCGCATGGCGCCGGCCGAATTGCTCAACCGCTGGATCGTGCCCATGGAAGAGAAGCGCGACTTCCTCAACCTGGGCGGTGGGCGCCACTGCGAGTTGCCCTTCGACCTGATCCTGGTGTTCTCCACCAACCTCAATCCGCTGGAGCTGGCCGATGAAGCCTTCCTCCGGCGCATTGGTTACAAGCTGCATTTCACCTACCTGCAGCCGGAGGAGTACGAGCGCATCTGGCGCCAGGAAACCGAGCGCCTGGGCATCGTCTATGACCCGGTGCTGCTGCGTTACGTGCTGCAGGGCCTCTACGAGGAACAGGGCATGCCCCTGGTGCCCTGCCACCCCCGCGACCTGCTCGGCATGGCCCGGGACCGCCAGTCCTACCTGGGCGAATCGGGACCCCTGTCGCCCCGCGACCTGGAATGGGCCTGGCACAACTATTTCGTCCAGCTCGAAAGCCTTGGATAAGGAGACGCCGACATGAGTGCTCGTACCCTGACCCTGATTGCCCTGTCGCTGGTCCTCGGCCTGGGCGCGGCCTGGATGGCCAACAACTGGTTGAGCGCCAAGCTCAACGCCAGCCCGGACGACAACCTGCAGGCGGTTGTGGTGGCCACGGTGGAGATTCCCTTCGGCCAGATGATCGAGGCCCAGCAGGTCACTCTGGTGCGCATGCCGAAGGGCACCGTGCCGGATGATGCCTTCGACGCCACCGACAAGGTGGTGGGGAAGATCGCCACCTTCGCCATGCTGCGCGGTGACATCCTCCGTGAAGCGCGGGTGGCCGAGCACCTGGGTGGCAGTACCCTGGCGTCGTTGATCGAGTCGGACAAGCGTGCCGTATCGGTGCGGGTGGACGATGTGGTGGGTGTGGGTGGTTTCCTGCTGCCGGGCAACCGGGTCGATGTACTGGCCACCAAGAAGGTGGGGGGCAACGGTACCGATTCCGAGTCCAAGACCATTCTCGAGGACCTGCGGGTGCTGGCCGTGGACCAGACCGCCAGCACCGACAAGACCCAGCCGGTGGTGGTGCGTGCCGTCACCCTGGAGATGACGCCCAAGGAAGCGGAAGTTCTGGTCAAGGCCATGAGCGAAGGCCGCCTGCAACTGGCCTTGCGCAATCCCCTGGACGACCAGAAGAAGCCCGAGCCCAAGGTCGCGGTCGCGCCGAAACCAGCCGCCCCCGCGCCCATTCCGGTCGCCACCAAGCCCCTGGTGCGGCGCAGCGTCGGGGTAAGCGGAGGCGTGATCATCATTCGCGGTACTGAAGTGAAATTGGCGAAAGCGCAGCCATAGCGCGACCCGTCATCGAGCACTGATTCGGCGACCAGGTAATCGACCCGTCACGCAAGGAGATGGTTATGCATAGCATTCGGAAAGTAGGCTCGTTGGCGGTGTTCCTGCTGGCCTGGGCGATGTTGCCGATTCCGCTGATGGTGGCTCAAGCCGGGCAAGCGGCGACGTCCATGCCCGCGGCCAACAACGGCAGCATCCAGGTGCCGATCTACAAGTCGCGACTGCTCACGACGCGGGTACCGGTCAAGCGTATCTCGGTGGGCAACCCGGAGATTGCCGACATCCTGATCACCAGTCCGACCCAGCTTTACCTGCTGGGCAAGTCCCTGGGCAGCACCAACGTCATGCTCTGGGACAACGGCAACCGGCTGATCGACACTCTGGACCTGGACGTGGTGCATGACCTCAGCGGCCTCAAGGACAAGCTGCACCAGCTGTTGCCCAATGAGCGCATCGAAGTGTTCAGCGCACAGGGTTCGCTGGTGCTGCGCGGCCACGTCCACAGTGCCGCGGTGATGGATACCGCGCTCAAGGTGGCCAAGAGCTACGCCGCCCAGACCGCCAGCGTGGTGCAGGGCGAAGGGGAGGAGGCCAAGGCCGCGCCGACCCAGTCCCTGGAGGTGATCAACCTGCTCACCGTCGGCAGCAGCCAGCAGGTGATGCTCGAGGTCAAGGTGGCGGAAATGCAGCGCAACCTGCTCAAGACCCTCGATGTACGCTTCAATGCCCTGAATCTGGACGGCAATTGGGCCACGGGGGGCTTCAATAACGGCCAGGGCCTGGGCTTCGATGGGGAGGGCATCGTCAACCCGACCGCGCTGTTCGGCAATGGCAAGGGCTTCTTCGGCCAGTTCCTTTCGGACAGTTTTCTCTTCAACGTGGTGCTCGAGGCGGCCAAGGACAACGGTTCGGCCAAGGTGCTGGCCGAGCCCACCCTGACCACCCTGAGCGGCCAGCAGGCGGAATTCATTTCCGGTGGCGAGTTCCCGGTGCCCATCACCGAGGACGATGGCATCACCATCGAGTTCAAGGAATTCGGGGTAGGTGTGAAGTTCCTTCCGGTGGTACTGGATGAAGGGCGCATCAACCTGAATCTCAATGTCTCGGTCAGCGAACTGTCCAACGCCAACTCCCTGGTGCTGGATACTGGCCTGGAGAGCGTCCTGGGTGACGGTGTGACCCAGGTCATTCCTTCGCTCACCAAGCGCAGCGCCGAGTCGACCGTCGAGTTGGGCAATGGCCAGACCATCGCCATCGCAGGCCTGATCAGCGAGAACACCCGCGACTTCGTCAGCCGCTTCCCAGGGTTGGGCGACATTCCGGTACTGGGGCACCTGTTCCGCAGTCAGTCATTCCAGAACGGGGAAACCGAACTGGTGATCCTGGTCACGCCGCACCTGGCCAAACCTGTCGATGCCAAGGCAGTGCGCCTGCCCACCGAGAAGTTCGTCGAACCCAGCGACCTGGATTTCTACCTGCTGGGCAAGACCAAGGGGCGCGAGCCCGGAAGGCCGGTGCCGGTCAGTCTCGGCGTCAGCGAAGGCCGGTTTGGCCACGATCTCAAGTAATCGGAGGCACGACCATGAAACTGCTCATTCCGTTCTGCCTGATGGCGCTGTCCTGCGGTTGTGTCATGTCCTACGAGGAAGGCCGGGTCGGAACCCTCGGCTACAGCGTCTACCAGACCACCTACCAGCAGATCGCCAACAAGGAGCGGGCGGCCCACCCTGGTACCGAGGCTTCATCCGTCGGCCGGGACGGCCCGGTAACGGAAAATGCCATGGATGGTTATCGGGCTGTGACCGGCGATGGCAAGCAGGTCGGCCAGCCGATTCAGATCAATATCGACAACTGAGGACCTGGCCATGACCCCGCGAATCCAAATGGTGTTCGCTTCGCCGCCGCGGCAACAGCGGGGCGCGGTCCTGGTGCTGGTGGTGGTCGCCCTGTTGGCCATGCTGGCCATGGCCGCGCTGGCGCTGGATGGTGGCCATATGCTCCTGAACAAGACCCGGCTGCAGAATTCGGTGGATGCGGCAGCGCTGAGCGGTGCAAAGACCCTCAGCCAGGTGATGGGGGCAGGCAATGCCTCCACCCTCGCGAAGGATGCTGCGCTGGCCACTCTCAATCTGAACGCTGCGGCGTCGGGCAACGGTGAACTGGCCGACGCCATGGCCGGTAACGCCGGCTTCGCCGTGGTGGAATTCTCGGACAGCGTCTATGGGCCCTTCGCCTTTCCCGGGCCGTCGGACTCACGCTATGTGCGGGTTTCTGTACCGGACTATCCGCTTACCGGATTCTTCTGGGGCATCGTCGAGGCGCTGAGCGATGGCACGCCCCCGGAAAAGGCGGTGGCGGCAGTTGCCACCGCCGGGCCCAGTCCCACCAGTCCCTGCGATATCGCGCCGATGATGGTCTGTGGTGACCCGGACGACTACAACCCGGATACCGGTGCCTTCTGGGGCTACCAATTCGGCGATGTGGAGGTGCTTAAAAGTGCCGCCGGCAATGCGCCGGCCATAGGACCTGGCAATTTCCAGTTGATTCGTCTGGGCAATAACACGGGCGCGGCGGATATCCGCAATGCGTTGGCCGGTGGCATCGACCAGTGCAACACCGTTGGCGACGAGGTGGAAACCGAGCCCGGCAACTCCGTGGGGCCGGTTGCCCAGGGACTGAACACCCGCTTTGGCGAATACACCGGACCGATGGGCAATAGCGCGTCTTCCTACCCGCCGGATCTGGTGACCAGCTTCAGCAACCCGAAGATGAGCTACAACGACAGCGTTTCCCCGGCGCGGGTGGAATACCAGGGCCAGCCGGTCAATTCCAATGACGGCAACCTTTCCACCGCCACATCCGCCCTCCTGGACTACAACGACTGGGTCGCCAGCGTCGCCAATTGCCCCAGCGGTTGCCAGGCTAATGGGGTCTTCGAGCGGCGTATGGTGAAGATCGTGGTCGGTAATTGCGACGGGGAGTCCGGGGGGCAGACCACGGTACCCGTGCTGGGCTTCGCCTGTTTCTTCCTGCTGCAAACAGTTGCCCAGCAGGGCAATGAGGCGCAGATCTTCGGCCAGTTCATCAAGGAGTGCGAAGGGGACAACGTGCCCGGCCCGACTCCAACCGACGATGTCGGCCCGCAGATCATTCAGCTGTACAAGACCTATATCGACAACAGCCAGACACCAAGCAGCGATTCGTAGGAGGTGTCATGGGACGTCTTGCATTCTCAAGGGCACGGGCCCAGCGTGGGGTGGCCATGGTGGAGTTCACCATCACCCTGCCATTGCTGCTCCTGTTGCTGTTCGCCATAGCCGAATTCGGTCGCTTGCTGTTCCAGTACAACAGCCTGCTGCAGGCCAACCGCGATGCGGTGCGCTACGTGGCGGGCAGGGCCTGGAACCCGACATTGGGAACAGTCGAGTTGAGTGCCGCGTTGCAGACCGCAACCAAGAACCTGGCCGTGTACGGCGTACCGGTGGCACCTGGGAACGGCCAAGCGCTGGTGCCCGGCCTGACCACTACAAATGTGCAGGTCACGGCCGTGGGGACGACTCACGTCCAGGTCAGCACCAGTTTCACCTTCGTTCCGGTTCTGGGGGCCGGTATCCCGGGATTCATCGGTGACGGCGTTTCGTTCGGTTTTCCCCTGGTCGCCACCACCGTCATGAGGGTCCTGTGATGAATGCCAGAAGCATGCGCGGGGTGTATGTGGTGGAGTTCGCCATCATCGGCCTGCTGCTGTTCATCCTGCTATTCGCCATCCTGGAATTCGGCCGGCTGTATTTCACCGTCAATGCCCTGAATGAAACCGTGCGGCGTGGTGCCCGGCTGGCCGCGGTGTGCGACATCAGCGATCCGGTCATCCTGCGCCGGGCCATCTACAACGCCGCCACCGACGCCGGCGCGAGCAGCCTGATCGGTGATCTCGAAACCGCCGACCTGACCCTGGCCTACCTGGACGAGAGCGGCGCGACGGTGGCCAGCCCGAACAACCTGGTCAGCCCCGACGGCTTCATTGCCATTCGCTATGTGCAATTGCGGGTGGAGAACTTCAGCTTCAATCTCATGATCCCTGTGCTCGGCGGCACCATCACGCTGCCAGTGTTCAGGTCGACCCTGCCCCGCGAGAGCCTCGGCCGCCATGCCGAGGAGGATGTATTGCCGGAGATCACGCCATGTTGAACAGTCGGGAAGTTCCCATTAGCACTGCCACGAACCGGCAGGGGCTGCGTCTGTTGATCAGCAGCCGTGACGCTGCTGCCTTGCGTCATCTGCAGGGCTGCTGCCAGCGCCTTCCCGGCCTGACGGTTAATACGCGCCTGGTCACCAACGGGCACACCGACCCGCTCTACGGGCTGGAGCAGATGCCTGACTTCCTGTTGCTGCGGGTCAGCCACCTGTGGCGCGAGGAACTGGCCGCCCTGCTGCAGCGGCCCGCCAGTGAGCGACCGCCGCTGCTGATCTGCGGCCCGCTGAACGAAAGGGAAGGCGTGCGCCTGGCCATGCAGGCAGGTGCCCGGGACTTCCTGCCGGAGCCGGTGGCCGAGGATGAGCTGGTGGCGGCACTCGGGCGAATGCTGACGGAGTCGCGCGCCGGCACTGGCGGCGGCAGCAAGCTGATTGCCGTAATGAATGCCAAGGGCGGTTCCGGAGCGACCCTGCTGGCCTGCAACCTGGCCCAGCAGCTAAGCGCCCGGGGCGGCACCACCCTGTTGCTGGACCTGGATCTGCAGTTCGGTAGCGTGGCCCACTACCTGGACGTGCAGACAGCCCACAGCCACCTGGATGTCCTGCAGCAGGTGGACGAACTGGATAGCGTGGCCCTGCGCGGTTTCTGCAGCCATTTCAGTCCCACCCTGCATGTGCTGGGCGGGCGCTCCAGCGAGCTGTGCCTGTCCCAGGATATCCGCCTGGAGCAGCTTGAAGCGCTGCTGCGTCTGGCGCGCAGTACTTACGACTGGGTCGTGGTGGATCTACCGAGACAAATCGACCATCTCACTGGTATCACCCTGGAGCAGGCTGATCGGGTGTACATCGTGGTGCAGCAGAGCCTCAGTCACCTGAAGGACGCGACCCGGCTGGCGCGCATTCTGCGCGACGACCTGGGGGTGCAGGGCAGTCGCTTGCAGGTGGTGGTCAACCGTTACAACAAGGCGTCGCCGGTGAGCCTCAAGGACATTGCCGAAGCTCTGCGCTGTGAAGTCCTGCAGAAGCTGCCCAACGATTACTCCGTGGTCACTGAAAGCCAGAACACAGGCGTGCCGCTGGAGCTTCATGCCCCGCGGGCTCCGGTGACCCTGGCCATGCGCGAACTGAGCCAGGAACTGCTCGGCGCCGAAGAGGCCGGCGAGGGGTTACTCAAGCGCACTTTCGGCCGTCTGTTCGGGAGGTAGATCATGCTCAGCGAGTTTCGCAACCGCCTGCGCCAGCATGCAGGGAAGAACGCCGCCTCCGGGGAAGAGCAAGCCAGCCCCACGGCTGAAGACAATCCGCTCATGGCCTGGGAAACCAGCGCGCCGGAGACGCCCTACGAAACCAGGACCCAGCTCAGCCCGGTTGAGGCCGAGTGGCGGGAGAAGACCTACCAGCAACTGCTCAAGATCATGGACCTGTCGCTGCTGGATTCCCTCGAGCCGACCGAGGCGGCGCGGCAGATCCGCGAGATCTGCCTGCGCCTGCTGGACGAGCACTCGGCGCCGGTCAGCAGCAATGCCCGGCAACTGATCATCAAGCAGATCACCGATGAGGTGCTTGGCCTGGGGCCGCTTGAGCCTCTGTTGGCCGACCACAGCGTGTCGGACATCCTGGTCAACGGCCATGCCTCGGTCTACGTCGAGCGCCATGGCAAGCTGCAGCGAACCGATGTGCGCTTTCGTGATGACCAGCATCTGCTGAACATCATCGACCGCATCGTTTCCAGCCTGGGGCGGCGCATCGATGAGTCGTCGCCGCTGGTGGATGCTCGCCTGAAGGATGGTTCGCGGGTCAATGCGATCATTCCGCCGCTGGCCATCGACGGGCCGAGCATGTCGATCCGCCGATTCGCGGTCGACCTGCTGAACACCGAGAGCCTGGTGCAGATGGGCACGCTGACCCCGGCCATCGCCTTGGTGCTCAAGGCCATAGTACGTGGTCGCATGAATGTGCTGGTGTCCGGCGGCACTGGCACCGGCAAGACCACCATGCTCAACGTGCTGTCCAGCTTCATCCCGCACAACGAGCGCATTGTCACCATCGAAGACTCGGCTGAGCTGCAGTTGCAGCAACCCCATGTGGTGCGCCTGGAAACCCGACCGTCGAATATCGAGGGTCGCGGCGAGGTGAACCAGCGCGAGCTGGTGCGCAACAGCCTGCGTATGCGCCCCGACCGCATTGTGATCGGCGAAGTACGCGGCGCTGAGGCGCTGGATATGCTGACCGCTATGAATACCGGGCATGACGGCTCTATTACCACCATCCATGCCAATACCCCACGGGATGCCCTGGGGCGGATCGAGAACATGGTGTCCATGACCGGCGCCACCTTCCCGATCAAGGCCATGCGCCAGCAGATCGCTTCGGCCATCGATGTGGTGATCCAGCTGGAGCGCCAGGAGGACGGCCGGCGGCGGCTGGTCAGCGTGCAGGAAATCAACGGCATGGAAGGCGAGATCATCACCATGACCGAGATCTTCGGCTTTGA
This sequence comes from Pseudomonas sp. BN417, assembly GCF_029871205.1. Classification (GTDB taxonomy): domain Bacteria; phylum Pseudomonadota; class Gammaproteobacteria; order Pseudomonadales; family Pseudomonadaceae; genus Metapseudomonas. The sequence continues at coordinate 105,240 of NZ_SSOJ01000067.1, forward strand.
GCGCCGGGGCATAGGAGAGCATGGCGAGGTAATTGGGGACTTCCGCCCCACGGGCATGGTGCCGGCTTTCCGCGATGTCCTGGCCAAGCGCGGCATCGAGCTGCCCTTGAACCTGTTCCGCCCGGAATGGATGGAGGACCTGCAGTCATGAGCCAGATACCCTCCGAGTTCATCCTGGCCTTCCTGGGCATGGTCTTCGTCGCGGTATTCCTGCTCAGCCAGGGGCTGGTGGTTCCGGTTTTCGGCGAGGCGAGCAAGGTACGCAAGCGCATCCGCGCGCGTCTCGATCTACTGGAACACAGCTCCAACCTGCCAAATATGCAAACGGTGCTGCGGCAGAAGTACCTGAAGCGCCTGTCGCCTCTGGAGGCGGCCCTGGAACAGTTGCCTTTCATGGAGCGCTTGGCGCAGGTAATTGAGCAGGGTGGGCATGAATACCGGGCCTACCGGGTGCTGTTGCTTGGTTTGGTGCTGGCGGTGGTGGCTGGGTTGGGACTCTGGTTGCTGCTGAAGATCTGGTGGGCGGCGCTGCTTCTGGCGCTGGTTGTGTTCTGGGTGCCGATCCTCAAGGTTTCCAGCGACCGGGCCAGGCGCTTCGCCGCCTTCGAGGAAGGCTTGCCGGATGCCCTGGACGCCATGTGCCGCGCCTTGCGTGCCGGACACCCTTTCAACGAGACCTTGCGCCTGGTGGCCGAGGAGCATAAGGGGCCCGTGGCCCACGAGTTTGGCCTGACATTCGCCGATATCAACTATGGCAATGACGTGCGCCGCGCGATGCTGGGCCTGCTGGAACGCATGCCGAGCATGACCGTGATGATGTTGGTGACCTCCATCCTGATCCACCGGGACACCGGCGGTAACCTTACCGAGGTGCTGGAGCGCCTGGCCAGCCTGATTCGCGGCCGCTTCCGTTTCCAGCGCAAGGTCAAGACCCTCTCGGCGGAGGGGCGAATGTCGGCCTGGGTGCTGGTTGCCATACCTTTCCTGCTGTCGGCGGCGATCATGCTGACGTCACCGACCTACCTGCCCATGCTCATCAAAGAGCCCATTGGCCAGAAGCTGGTAATGGCCGCCTTCGTTGCCATGTTGTTGGGCATCCTCTGGATTCGCAGGATCATTCGAATCCAGGTTTGAGTTCCGCAAGCTGATTGGTGGGGGTGTTTCATGGACTATCTGCTTGGCTTGATCAACGGCGCAGTGGGCAATGAGCAAGCTGCGCGTCTGCTGTTCCTCGTCGCAATCGGCCTGAGCGCGGTGCTTGCCGCCGTAACGGTGGGGCTTCTGGTACTTGGCCTGCAGGATCCGGTACAGCGCCGCCTGACCCTGATCAAGCGCGGCCATGGCGACCTCGCCCTAGGCCAGCGTCCACCGAGCAATCTGCATCTGCTCCTGGAGCGGGTGGGGCAGCGAGTATCGTCCGGGGACGAAAGCAAGGTTTCCGCCACCCGCACCTTGCTGATCCATGCCGGTTACCGCTCCGCCTCTGCAGTGCAGATGTACTGGGCCATTCGCCTGTTGTTTCCGTTCCTGTTGCTGGGTGTGGCCCTGTTGCTGGTGCCGCTGCTGCCGAAGCTTTCTGTTTCCATCGTGTTGATGATCGCTGCAGGGGCCCTCGGTGTCGGCTGGCTGGCACCTGCGGTGTTCGTGGACAAGCGCAAGGCGGCCCGGATTAACCGCTTGCGAGCGGCGTTTCCGGATGCTCTGGACCTGATGGTGGTGTGCGTGGAGTCTGGCCTTGCCTTGCCGCAGGCCATCGAGCGGGTGGCTGAGGAGATGGCCGTGAGCCAGGCCGAGTTGGCCGAGGAACTCGCCCTGGTCAACGTGGAGGTCCGCGCAGGCATTCCCAGTACCAAGGCCCTGAATCACCTGGCCGACCGCACCGGTTTGGACGATGTGCAGGGGTTGGTAAGTCTGCTGTCGCAAAGCATCCGATTCGGTACCAGCGTCGCCGACACCTTGCGCATCTATGCCGAGGAGTTTCGCGACCGGCGTACCCAGGCCGCCGAAGAGCAGGCGGCGAAAATCGGCACCAAGCTGGTCTTCCCACTAATCTTCTGCCTGTGGCCAAGCTTCTTCCTGGTGGCCATCGGACCGGTGATCCTCGGGATCCTCAAAACCTTCGGGAAGCTATGACATGAACAGAGCCTGTCTGCTGGTGGCCATGATGGCCGTGCTGTCCGGATGTCAGACAATGGGGCCGGATGCGCCGAGCGGCTTCCGCTCGGTCTACAGTGGCGACAATTCCGTGCTCTACCAGGTGCAGAAAGAGGTCAATTCACCCGACCAGGCCATGCTGATGGCGGCCCGCTCCTACCAGGCGGGTGACCTCGACCAGGCACTGTTCCAGTACCTGCGCGCCATCGAGTTGGACCCGAAGCGCTATGAGGCCCTGGTCTGGGTGGGCCGTATCCACCGTGAGCGGGGTAATAGCCAGTTGGCCGAAATGGCTTTCAACGAGGTTCTGGGCAGCGACCCGAACAACCTGAATGCCCTGGGCGAAATGGGGCTGCTCAAGCTTGGCGTCCGCGAGTATCAGAAGTCCGAGGAATTCCTGCTTCAGGCGGTGGGAGAAGACCAGCGCCGGCTTGGCGCCTCCCCGACGGTAAGCTTCGCCGACGCCGCGAAGCTCAAGGTGGACAGCCAGTCCCCGGTGCGGGTCTACAACGGCCTGGGGGTGCTGGCGGACCTGAAGGAGAATTTCGCGGTTTCCGAAACCTACTACCGCCTGGCCGTGCAGATCGAGCCTCGCTCGGGGCTGGTGCAGAACAGCCTGGGCTATTCCTACTACCTGGCCGGGCACTGGCCCGAGGCTGAACGCGCCTACAAGCAGGGCATCAGCTATGAGCCGAACTACAAGCCGCTCTGGAGGAACTACGGCCTGCTGCTGGCGCGAATGGGGCGTTACGAGGAGGCCATTTCGGCGTTCGAGCAGGTGGAGAAGCGTGCCGAGGCAAGCAACGATGTCGGTTATATCTGCCTGGTGGAAGGCAAGCTGGATGAAGCGGAGCAGTTCTTCCGCACTGCCATCGATCAGTCGCCGGCGCATTACGACAACGCCTGGGACAACCTCAACAGGGTGCAGCAGATTCGCCGAATGCGCGGACAGGGGAGCAACACGACAGTGGGTGAGCCGGTAGCGGTGATCCCGGGGGTAGAGGTCAACCCGGTCGCCTTGCCCTGAGGCGGGATAGAAAAAAGGGGCAGGCCATTGGCCTGCCCCTTTGCATTACTTGTTGACCGCGTCGGTCAGGGCCTTGGCCGGTACGAACTTGACCACCTTCTTCGCGGCGATCTCGATGGTCTTGCCGGTCTGCGGGTTGCGGCCGGTGCGGGCGGGGCGGTCGCCGACCTTCAGTTTGCCGATGCCCGGCAGGGTGATCTCATCACTGTTCTCCAGGGAGTCGCTGACGATCTCGCCGAGCTGCTCCAGCACGGCACGCACGGCGGCCTTGGTGGTGTCGGTGGCTTCTGCGATGTCAGTGATCAGCTGGTCTTTGGTGAGTGCCATGGTGTAGCTCCATTCAATGAGTGTCTGGCTCGTGGCCTGGCCGGTCGCGCCGGCCCTTGCTGAGACAAGCGGCGGGCCTGGAAGTGCGGCGGAGGTTGCAACCGGGGATCGAATCCACAGGGACGTTAGCACGAAAGTGCGGGCCGTCTGGCCGGGCGGTGGAGCTTTTATGCTGAATTTACGCAGCCGGGCGGGCTGTTGCTGCGGTGGTTGCGACAGGTTGTCGCCGAATCGGCGTTTGTCGTCAATGGCCGGGCCGGGCCCGCGGGGCGGCGCCCAGCCTCGACCGCGCTATCGTGGCTGATTCGCAAGTGCTTGTAAGGAAACCGGTTTTAGCGGTTGTAAGTTGGCGAGGAGCCGGTACAATGGCGCGGCTCGCCGATCTGGCGAGCTGCGTGATGGTGGCCCTGCCGGTCCCCCCGCAACGATCAGCCGTGAACCCGGTCAGGCCTGGAAGGGAGCAGCCGCAGCGGTGAAATCGTGTGCCGGGGTGTGGCTGGTGGGGTCACCTCCAATTTCTAAGTCTTTAATTCTAAAAGACTTTTCTCGCCAAAAATCGAAGAGTGGAACAGCGTTTAGGTACACCTGAGTGGTGCGTCGTGCGATACATCGTGCCTGTTCGCTCAATATCTTCGCTGTTCAGCCCAACTCCAGCTCCTTCCCCCTTTCTGGCCGATGACCATCCTCAAGCCACGTTGCTTGCTGCGCAGCAAGCCGGAAGTGTCAGGGGAGGGCGATATATCCGGGCGTTATCTGCTGTTGTCGTCCTGCTGGTCCTCGGGGTGGTTCAGGTCGCCATTTGCAATGGATACGGGTGCCTGGATGAAGGTTGACGCCACTTCGTGACCTAAACTCATATATGGCCTCGCAGGGAGGGGCAGTCGATATGAGGCAAGCGAGATCACGGCTATTTACTGCTCTACTTCCAGTCTTGTGTTATGCGGCGAGTACTGCGGCAGAGGGTTTTGATTGCAATCACACATTCGATCTCAAGCTGCGAACAAGCATGTGTGCCTTGGAGTTGGAGAAAGAGTGGAGGCCAAAATTAAAACCTGATGATGCGTGTGCAAAACTTATTGCCGAGGCTGGAAGATTCGTCGCCCAATTTGACAAGGGCAATATACAGATTAATGAAGTTTGCACTAAGGACCAGTTGATGGAAGCGGCCGAAAATGCGGCGGCGACGATTGCCAAGGCGCGTGAAAAAGGATGGACCACCCTTGAGGAATATTTGAATTATTAGAGCTACTACACAGGCTGGCCCGTAAGGGCTGACGAAATTGCCTGTGCGTTTACTTGTGCGGTATGTCGTGCAGTGCGTTCACTCTTCGCTTGTCTTCCTCTGTAATACGTTTTGACAGGCTCCCTGGGATAAACCTTCTCGTCGATTCTTTTTCCGGGTACCTGCGCGCTGCTCGGCAAGGTGCTGCTCGCTTTGGCGAGCCCGGCCAGGCGATGCTGGGTCCGGCCATGGCGGGGTGCATTGGTGTGCGGACTAAACTGGTAGGGACCCATCTCGTGCGGTGAGCAGCCATGCCGCCCTCCAGTGCTGAAGTCGTCCGCCTGTTCCCGACCTTCGTCTGGCAAAGCCAGTTCGAACCTGCCTGCTACGAACCGCTCAACCGAGATCTGCTCGCCTATGTCGAGACGCTCATGGGGGCGGGGGGCGAAGCCTGTACGGGCGTCGCTTGGCAATCCGGGTACCAGCTGCATCGGAAACCGGAATTGGCGGCGCTGGTCACTCATATCGAGGCGGCTGTGAGCGATGTGCTTGCGTTCATCAAGGTGGTCGATGCGCCGTTCCGCATCACTGGCTGCTGGGCCAATGCACTCGGACCCGGGGCGCCGCATCCGATGCACAGCCATCCCAACAATTTCCTGAGCGGCGTTTATTACGTGCAAACGCAGGAGGGGGCAGACAGGATCAACTTCCATGATCCGCGCCCCCAGGCAGCCGTGATTCGTCCGCCGGTCACTGCCTTGATGGCATACAACACCGACCAGGTCGTGCTAACGGTCCGCGAAGGCACTCTGCTCATATTCCCGGCGTGGCTGCCGCATTCAGTGCCCGCGAACACCAGTGATCGCCTGCGTGTCAGCGTAAGTTTCAACGTTATGTTCGTTTCGTACGACGCGACCATGAGCCCGCCGCTATGGGGCGAGGACTGAAGACCCGAAGAGCAGCCTCCAGTCCGTTTCTCTTTCGGCGTCGATGCTCAGCGGTATCGCGCCAGGATCTCGTCGATCTCCCCTGATTCCTTCATCTGCAACAGTGTGTGCAGAATGCGCTGTGCCGGCAGGTCCGGGTCATTGCGCACCAGGCAGCTCACGGGCTCTTCGTCCAGCGTGGCGACGCCGATCAACTGGTCGCTGTCGGGCAGGTCGCGGTTGAACCAGGCCAGGGCCAGTTCGTTGCTCAGTGCGTACTGGTAACGTCCGGCCAGCAGCTTCTGCAGCACCAGCTGCTGGTTGCGGGCGTCGTCTCGTTGCACGGCACCGCGCTCGAACTGTTGTTGCAGGCGCGGGTAGGTGTAGCCCAGCACAGTGCCGATGCTCTGACCGGAGAGGGCGTCCGGACCGGAGATCCCTTCACTTCCCTGGCGCGCCACTATCAGGTCGCGCTGGCGGATGAAGGGCACGCTCCAGAGGTATTCCTCGCCGTTGGCGATCCATTTCGGGCTGATATAGCAACGCACATCGATCTCGCCTTGCTTCAGCGCCAGCTCCACGCGATTGCGCGGCAGAACCAGGATCTGCGCCGGCATATCGAGCCGCTGCGCCAGGCTCAGGATCAGGTCGTGGATGATGCCGCCGACCAGGCGGTTTTCCTTGAATTCGGCCAGCGGCATGGCCCAGCTGTCCACTGCCGAGAAGCGCAGGGCGGCTGGGGCGGCGATGCCGGCGGGGCCCCAGCAGAGGAGCAGGGCGAGGACTACTGAGCGCATCGGGCTCCCTCGTCATGGGTGGCGGTGCTCCACAATGCCCGTTGCTGAGCGGATTGAACAGGGCGAAGTTCGCATCGGATGCAATTTGCGCATCGCTCCGCTAGCATTAGCTCCCTCTGCTTTCCCGACGCGATGGTTTTCAATGAGTTATCAGGTTCTTGCACGTAAATGGCGTCCGCGCTCGTTCCGCGAAATGGTCGGCCAGACTCATGTGCTGAAAGCCTTGATCAATGCACTGGACAACCAGCGCCTGCACCACGCCTATCTCTTTACCGGCACCCGAGGCGTGGGCAAGACCACCATCGCGCGCATCCTCGCCAAGTGCCTGAACTGCGAGACTGGTATCAGCTCCACGCCTTGCGGCCAGTGCTCGGTGTGCCGGGAGATCGATGAGGGCCGTTTCGTCGACCTGATCGAAGTGGACGCCGCCAGCCGCACCAAGGTGGAAGATACCCGCGAGCTGCTCGACAACGTGCAGTACGCCCCCAGTCGCGGTCGCTACAAGGTCTACCTGATCGACGAAGTGCACATGCTCTCCACGCACTCGTTCAACGCCCTGCTCAAGACCCTCGAAGAGCCGCCGCCCCACGTCAAGTTCCTGCTGGCCACCACCGACCCGCAGAAACTACCCGTCACCATCCTCTCGCGCTGCCTGCAGTTCTCCCTGAAGAACATGCCGCCGGAGCGCGTGGTGGAGCACCTGACCCATGTGCTCGGCGCCGAGAACGTGCCCTTCGAGGCTGACGCACTCTGGCTGCTCGGCCGTGCCGCCGACGGCTCCATGCGCGACGCCATGAGCCTCACCGACCAGGCCATCTCCTTCGGTGAGGGCAAGGTCCTGGCCGCCGATGTGCGCGCCATGCTCGGCACTCTCGACCACGGCCAGGTCTACGGCGTGCTCCATGCGCTGGTGCAGGGCGACGCCCGTGCACTGCTGGAGGCCGTGCGCCAGTTGGCCGAACAGGGTCCGGACTGGAGTGGCGTGCTTTCCGAGCTGCTCAACGTGCTGCACCGCGTGGCCATCGCCCAGGTGCTGCCGGATGCCGTCGACAACGGCCAGGGCGACCGTGACCGCGTGCTGGCGTTGGCCCAGGCGCTGCCGGGCGAAGACGTGCAGTTCTACTACCAGATGGGCCTGATCGGCCGCCGCGACCTGCCCCTGGCGCCGGACCCGCGCAGTGGCTTCGAGATGGTCCTGCTGCGCATGCTGGCATTCCGCCCGGCGGATGCCGAAGGCACGCCAAAGGTGGTGCTAAAGGACCCGGGGATCAGCCAGGCCACAGCTGATCCCCAGACCAACCCAGTGGCCGGAGCCGCCTCGTCGGCTCCGGTTGCCGTTGCCGCTCCGGCAGCCGCTGCCGTACCGATGCCCGCACCGGCTGTTGCCCCGGCCCCCGCGATGAGCCAGCCTGTCGCGGCTCCGGCTCCGGCTCCGGCTCCGGCTCCGGCTCCGGCTCCGGTCGTCGAGGCGCCCGCACCTGCAGTGGAGGCTCCGGCTCCCGCTGCCGTTCCCGATGCGGTGCCGATGCCGATGGTCGAGCCCGTAGCCGACCCTGTACCCGAACCCGTGGTGGAGCAGGCCGCCCCCGTGGTCGCGGCAGCGGCCGAAGTGATCGACCTGCCCTGGGAAGAACCTTCTGCTGCGGTAGTGGCGGCGCCGGTGGCCGAGCCTGAACCCGAGGCGGTTCCGGTCGTCGAACCCGCGCCCGTTGCCCAGCCCGAGCCCCAGCCTCAACCGGCTGCAGCCGTGGCCCAGGACGATGCCGACGACGAGCCGCCGCCCGGCGACTATGACGACTATTTCGAGGCCGATGCCGGCAGCATCGCCTACCTGGACGACCTGGGGCCGGCGGAAGAGAAAACCGCCGAGCCTGAAGTCCTGCCCGCTGCGCAGCCGGCTACCGGCCTGGCCGCCGAGTGGCTGGATCTCTTTCCCCGTCTGGGGCTGTCGGGCATGACCGGCAACATCGGCGCCAACTGCACCCTGGTGACGGTGGAGGGCGACGTCTGGCGCCTGCACCTGGACCCGGCGCAGAGTGCGCTGTTCAATGCCACCCAGCAGCGTCGCCTGAACGATGCCCTGAACCAGTACCATGGGCGTAACCTGACCCTGGAAGTCGAGGTGCGCCGGCCCGAGCAGGAAACCCCGGCGCAGGCCGCCGCCCGCAAGCGCGCCGCTCGTCAGCGCCAGGCCGAAGAGGCCATTGCCAGCGATCCGCTGGTGCTGAAAATGATCGAACAGTTCGGCGCCCAGGTGCGCGCCGACTCCATTGAACCCCTTGACCGCTGAGGACAATCACCATGATGAAAGGTGGCATGGCAGGCCTGATGAAACAGGCCCAACAGATGCAGGAAAAAATGCAGAAGATGCAGGAAGAGCTGGCCAATGCCGAAGTCACCGGTCAGTCCGGCGCCGGCCTGGTGAGCGTGGTGATGACCGGTCGTCATGACGTCAAGCGCGTCTCCCTGGACGACAGCCTGATGCAGGAAGACAAGGAAATCCTCGAGGACCTGATCGCCGCCGCGGTGAATGACGCCGTGCGCAAGATCGAGCAGAACAACCAGGAGAAAATGGCCGGCATGACCGCTGGCATGCAGCTGCCTCCTGGCTTCAAGATGCCCTTCTGATCCAGCCCCCTCTCCCGCCTGCGGGAGAGGGTTGGGGAGAGGGCGCATTCTGCCCTTTTCCCTGGCCCCTCACCCTTTGATGGGCGAGGGAAAATCGCGGCCATTGGCCGCTTTTTTCATTGCGAGATTTCCATGAGCTTCAGCCCGCTGATCCGCCAACTGATCGACGCCTTGCGCATCCTGCCCGGAGTGGGGCAGAAGACGGCGCAGCGCATGGCGTTGCAGATGCTGGAGCGCGACCGCAGCGGCGGCTTGCGGCTGGCCCAGGCCCTGACAGCGGCCATGGAAGGGGTAGGGCACTGCAAGCGCTGCCGGACCCTGAGCGAGGAAGAGCTCTGCCCGCAATGCGCTGACCCGCGCCGCGACGATTCGCTGCTCTGCGTGGTCGAAGGGCCGCTGGACGTGTTCGCCGTCGAGCAGACTGGCTATCGAGGCCGCTTCTTCGTGCTCAAGGGACACTTGTCGCCGCTGGACGGTCTCGGCCCGGAGGCCATCGGCATCCCCGAGCTGATGGTGCGCATCGAGGCCGGCAGCTTCGCCGAGGTGATCCTGGCCACCAACCCCACAGTGGAAGGTGAAGCCACCGCCCACTACATCGCCCAGTTGCTGGCGCCCAAGTCCATCGTCGTCTCCCGTATCGCCCACGGCGTACCGCTCGGCGGCGAGTTGGAGCTGGTCGACGGCGGCACCCTGGCCCATGCCCTGGCCGGTCGGCGGCCGATCGGGCTCTGACCGCTCCCGTATCCGGCAAATCCGTTGCGTACAGCGCTCCTGTCGCGAACCCTCGAGGCCGATCTGTCCTGATCGATGGCGTAACTCTCGCCTTGTAAACCAAGCAAGCGCTCGGTAAGTTCGTTCGATCTCACCAGGGAGCCTTGCCATGTCCACCTGCCAGGAATACTTCGACGAGTCCCACCAACTGGTCCGGGATTCGGTGCGCCGCTTCGTCGAGCGGGAAATCCTGCCCCATATCGTCGAATGGGAAGAGGCCGAGGAGTTTCCCCGCGAGCTGTATCTCAAGGCCGGCGCTGCCGGCATCCTCGGCATCGGCTACCCCGAGGCCCTGGGCGGCAGCCACGAAGGCGACCTGTTCGCGAAGGTCGCTGCCAGCGAAGAGTTGATGCGCAGCGGTTCCGGCGGTCTGGTGGCCGGGCTCGGTTCTCTGGATATCGGCCTGCCACCGGTGATCAAGTGGGCGCGCCCGGCGCTGCGCGAGCGCATCGTGCCCCAGGTGCTGGCGGGCGAGAAGATCATGGCGCTGGCGGTTACCGAGCCTTCCGGCGGCTCGGACGTGGCCAGCCTAAAGACCCGCGCTGTGCGCGATGGCGACTTCTACCGCGTCACCGGCAGCAAGACCTTCATCACCAGTGGTGTGCGCGCCGACTACTACAGCGTGGCGGTGCGCACCGGCGGCGAGGGCTTCGGCGGCGTCAGCCTGCTGCTGGTGGAGAAGGGTACCCCAGGTTTCACCGTCGGCCGCAAGCTGAAGAAGATGGGCTGGTGGGCCTCGGACACCGCCGAACTGTTCTTCGACGACTGCAAGGTGCCGGCGGGGAACCTGATCGGCATGGAGAACATGGGGTTCGCCTGCATCATGGCCAACTTCCAGAGCGAGCGCCTGGCCCTGGCCATCATGGCCAACATGACTGCGCAGCTTGCCCTGGAGGAGTCGCTCAAGTGGGCCCGTGAGCGCGAGGCTTTCGGCAAGCCCATCGGCCGCTTCCAGGTGCTCAGGCACCGGCTGGCGGAAATGGCCACCCAGTTGGAGGTGTCCCGCGAGTTCACCTATCGCCAGGCGGCAAAGATGGCGGCGGGCAAGAGCGTGATCAAGGAAATTTCCATGGCGAAGAACTTCGCCACCGATATCGCCGACCGCCTGACCTACGACGCGGTGCAGATCCTCGGCGGCATGGGCTACATGCGCGAGAGCCTGGTGGAGCGCCTCTATCGCGATAACCGCATACTTTCCATTGGCGGCGGGACGCGGGAAATCATGAATGAGATCATCGCCAAGCAGATGGACCTCTGAGCAGGACCGGAGCTCCCGAAAGGGAGTTCCGGTATTGTTCGGTATGGATATATTATGGTCGACATCCAATTCGACCGAGTGATTCCGGAGAAACCCTGATGAGCGATCTGTCCCGCGAAGAAAAACTGCAAGTCTGGCTGGCGGCCGAGGCCGAAATCCGCGCCCGTCTGAAACCCGGCACCATGAGCATCGCGGAGGTGGCGACGCTCAGCCCCATGGAATTCTTCGACGGCATCGGCCGTGGCGAGTTGCCCGCGCCGCCCATGGGCGAGCTGATGGGCTTCGTGCCCATCGAATGGTCAAAAGAGCGCTTCATCTTCCAGGGCGTGCCGCAGATGCAGCACTACAACCCGATCGGCTCGGTGCATGGCGGCTATGCCGCGACCCTGCTGGACTCGGCCATGGGTTGCGCCGTCCATACCCACTTGCAGCAGGGACAGGGCTACACCACTACCGACCTGCGCATCAGCTATATCCGCGCCCTGACCACCAGCACCGGCCCGGTGCGCGCCGAAGGGCGGATCATCCACGTCGGCCGCTCCACCGCCCTGGCCGAAGGGCGCATCTACGATGTGGACGGCAAGCTCTATGCGACCGGGTCCACCACCTGCCTGATCCTGGGGGGCAAATAAGGGCTGTGCAGCCTGGGCCGGCCTGGCAGATTCCCTGTGGGGGCGAATTCATTCGCGAAGCAGGCCGCAGGCCTGCCCGCCGGACTTCCAGAGGGGCAATTGCATTGCCCTTAGCGAATGAATTCGCCCCCACAGAACAAAGCGATGCCAGGGCTTTCCGAGTGCTGGAGACGAAGGAGGTGCTGACAATCGAAGGGCAGCTGGCCGGGCCGCTGCCGATTCCGTAACATTCGCCCCCCCGCCGGTTATCCCCTCTGCCCCACGTCTCAGGTAAGCCATGAAACCAGCCCGTCTGCGTGCCGATGTCCTGGCCGGACTCACCACCTCGTTCGCGCTGGCGCCCGAGTGCATCGCCTTCGCCCTGGTCGCCCACCTCAACCCGCTGATGGGGCTGTATGGCGCCTTCATCATCTGCACCCTGACGGCGCTGTTCGGCGGCCGGCCCGGCATGGTGTCGGGCGCCGCAGGATCGATGGCCGTGGTGATAGTCGCCCTGGTGGTGCAGCAGGGTGTGCAGTACCTGCTTGCCACCGTGCTGCTGGGCGGATTGATCATGCTCGCGTTCGGCCTGCTGCGCCTGGGCAAGCTGGTGCGCATGGTGCCCTACCCGGTGATGCTCGGCTTCGTCAACGGCCTGGCCATCGTCATCGCCCTGGCCCAGTTGGAGCACTTCAAGGCCGGCGAGACCTGGCTGAGCGGCACGCCGCTTTCCCTGATGCTCGGCCTGGTGGTGCTGACCATGGCCATCGTCTACCTGATGCCACGCCTGACCCGTGCCGTGCCGCCGGCGCTGGTGGCGATTCTCGGCGTCGGCCTGCTGGTCTACCTGCTCGACGTTCCGACCCGCACCCTGGGCGACATGGCGCATGTCGCCGGTGGCCTGCCCGGCCTGGCACTGCCCGAGGTGCCCTGGAACCTGGAGACCCTGCGCATCATCGCCCCTTACGCGGTGCTGATGGCCCTGGTCGGCCTCCTGGAAACCCTGCTGACGCTGAACCTCACCGATGAGATCACCGAAAGCCGCGGCTATCCGGACCGCGAGTGCGTCACCCTGGGCGCGGCCAACATGGTTTCCGGCCTGTTCGGCGGCATGGGCGGCTGCGCGATGATCGGGCAGACCATGATCAACCTCGGTTCCGGCGGTCGCGGCCGCCTCTCCGGCGTGGTCGCCGGGGTGATGATCCTGCTGTTCGTGCTGTTCCTTTCGCCGCTGATCGAGCGCATCCCCCTCGCGGCGCTGGTCGGGGTGATGTTCGTGGTGGCGCAGCAGACCTTCGCCTGGGCGTCGCTGCGGGTGCTCAACAAGGTGCCGTTGAACGACGTGCTGGTGATCGTCGCGGTGACCGTCATCACGGTGTTCACCGACCTGGCCACCGCCGTGATGTGCGGAATCGTCATCGCTGCGCTCAATTTCGCCTGGAGCCAGGCCCGCGAACTGTACGCCGACTCCCATCTGGAAGCCGATGGCAGCAAGCTCTACCTCCTGCACGGCACGCTGTTCTTCGCCTCCACCACGCCATTCCTCAGCCAGTTCGACCCAGCCAAGGATCCGCCCAGGGTGACGCTCGACTGCCGTCATCTGATCTTTGTCGACTACTCGGCCATCGCTGCGCTGATGACCCTGCGCGAGCGCTACCTCAAGGCCGGCAAGCAACTGCGCGTGATGCACCTGTCCGAGCGCTGCCGGCAATTGCTCAAGCGCGCCGGCGTGCAGCACGCCGAGGCCGGCGCACAGCCCTGAATTGGCTCGGCCGGTGGTCGGGCGGGCCTGGCCTGCCGTCACTGAAAAAAGAAGGGGGCACGCTTGTGGCGTGCCCCCTTTGCCGTTCGGCGGGGTGACGGTCGAGCCGTCCAGAGAGAAACGGGAGCTCCCTGGTGGGGAGGCCCGATTGGAAACCTTGGCTTCCGGGTGACGCAATCCGGCGCTCGACCTTGTGGGCCGGGCACCGGTTTGGAGCGGTGCCGCGCCCGCAGGCGCGGCGGTCGGTCAGCCGATGGTCATCAGGCTGGCGTTGCCGCCGGCGGCGGCGGTGTTGACGCTGATGGCGCGTTCGATCAGCAGGCGCTCCAGCGGGATCGCGGTCTCGCCGTGGGACAGGCCCTGGACGCCGATGATCGGACCCTTGCGGCTCGCGACCTGCTGGCAGACTGCGCGCAGCTGGTCGGAGTCACCGTGGTGCAGGACGGCGTCGAAGTCGACTTCGGATTGGGTCCAGTCGGCGACCAGCTGGATGCGCGCCTGCACGGCCTTCGGCAGGCTGCCGCGCAGCTTGCCGGTCAGCTCGCTGGTGGCCCAGAGCGCGCTGCTGCCAACGGCCAGTGCGGCAGCCAGCTGGGCGAGCAGGTCGGCTTCGTCGTCGGCCAGGCACAGCACGGTCTCGCGGGGCAGCAGCACATAGGTGTTGCGCTCGCCGGTCGGGCCCGGGAGGACGCGGCTGAGACCGCTCTGCGACTGCCCGGCGAAGCTGTCGCAGAGGCTGGCCAGGCTTTCCTTGCCATTCTTCGCGGCCCAGGCTTTCAGTGCTTCCAGCGGTTTTCCAAGGCGGTCATGCAGGGCGTCGCGCTGTTGCGCATCGGCGACGTGCTGGCCGTCCAGGCGCTGGAAGGTGCGGCTCACGGCATCGATCGGGCGGGTAGCCAGCAGGCGATACATGTAGAGCGGGCCGCCGGCTTTCGGGCCGGTGCCGGACAGGCCTTCGCCGCCGAAGGGCTGAACGCCGACCACGGCGCCAACCATGTTGCGGTTGACGTAGAGGTTGCCGGCATGGGCCTTGTCCACCACCTTGGCGATGGTCTCGTCGATGCGGGTGTGCACGCCCAGGGTCAGGCCGTAGCCGGTACCGTTGATCTGGTCGAGCAGGGCGTCCATGTCCTCGCGCTTGTAGCGCAGCAGGTGCAGCACCGGGCCGAAGATCTCGCGCTCGAGGTCGGCGAGGCTGTCCAGCTCGATCAGGGTCGGCATCACGAAGGTGCCGCGCTGCATCACATCGCCCTCGGTGCGGGCGATCTGGAACACGCTGCGGCCTTTGCTGCGCATGGCCTGGATGTGCTTGTCGATATTGGCCTTGGCTTCGGCGTCGATCACCGGGCCGATGTCCACATTCAACTGCTCGGGGTTGCCGATGCGGCACTCGCCCATGGCGCCCTTGAGCATTTCCACCACGCGGTCGGCCACGTCTTCCTGCACGCAGAGCACGCGCAGGGCGGAGCAGCGCTGGCCGGCGCTGTCGAAGGCGGAGGCGATCACGTCGGTCACCACCTGCTCGGCGAGGGCGGAGGAGTCGACGATCATAGCGTTCTGGCCGCCGGTTTCGGCGATCAGCGGGATCGGGCGACCCTGGGCGTCCAGGCGGCCGGCGACGTTGCGGGCGAGGATGCCGGCGACTTCGGTAGAGCCGGTGAACATCACGCCCTTGACGCGCTCATCGCCCACCAGGGCGGCGCCCACGGTGTGGCCGAGGCCCGGCAGCAGCTGCACGACACCTTCCGGTACGCCGGCCTGCAGCAGGATGCGCACGGCCTGGGCGGCGATCAGCGGGGTCTGCTCGGCGGGCTTGGCCAGCACGGTATTGCCGGCGGCGAGGGCCGCGGCTACCTGGCCGGTGAAGATCGCCAGGGGGAAGTTCCACGGGCTGATGCAGACCACCGGGCCCAGCGGGCGGTGGCTGTCGTTGGCGAAGTCATGGCGGGCCTGGGCAGCGTAGTAGCGCAGGAAGTCCACGGCCTCGCGCACTTCGGCGATGGCGTTGGCGAAGGTCTTGCCGGCCTCGCGGGCGAGGACGCCCATCAGCGGCTGGATCTCGTTCTCCATCAGGTCGGCGGCGCGGTCCAGGGCGGCGGCGCGCTCCACCGGCGGGGTGGATTGCCAGATCGGTGCGGCGGTGAGGGAGGCCAGCACGGCATTGCCGACGTCGGCGGTGGTGGCGTTCTGCACATGGCCGACCACATCGCGGTGATCCGCCGGGTTCAGCACCGGCTCGGCCGGGCCTTCGCTGGCCGGGCAGCCGAGCATGGGTTGGGCGCGCCAGTTGGCATGGCCGCTGCCCAGCAGGGCGCTGGAGAGGGACGCCAGGCGGTGTTCGTTGGCCATGTCGATGCCGCTGGAGTTGATCCGGGCGTCGCCGTACAGGGCCTTGGGCTGCGGGATGCGTGGGTGCGGCAGGCCCAGGGCGCCTTCGACCGTGGCCATGGCTTCGGCGCTGGCGACCGGGTCTTCCACCAGTTCCTTGATGGAAATGCTGTGGTCGGCGATGCGGTTGACGAACGAAGTGTTGGCGCCGTTTTCCAGCAGGCGACGGACCAGGTAGGCCAGCAGGGTTTCATGGGTGCCGACCGGTGCGTAGATACGGCACGGGCGGTTCAGCTTGCCGTCGGCCACCTTGCCCACCACTTGCTCGTACAGCGGCTCGCCCATGCCGTGCAGGCACTGGAATTCGTATTGGCCCGGGTAGTAGTTCTGCCCGGCGATCTGGTAGATGGCCGACAGGGTGTGGGCGTTGTGGGTGGCGAATTGCGGGTAGATGGCGTCCGGCACGCCCAGCAGCTTGCGGGCGCAGGCGATGTAGGAAATGTCGGTGTAGACCTTGCGGCTGTAGACCGGGAAGCCTTCCAGGCCGTCGACCTGGGCGCGCTTGATCTCGCTGTCCCAGTAGGCGCCCTTCACCAGGCGGATCATCAGGCGGTGCTGGCTGCGGCGGGCCAGATCGATGACGTAGTCGATCACGTACGGGCAGCGCTTCTGGTAGGCCTGGATGACGAAGCCGACGCCGTTCCAACCTTTCAGGCTGGGTTCGAAGCAGAGGCGCTCGAGCATGTCGAGGGAGATTTCCAGGCGGTCCGCTTCCTCGGCATCGATGTTCAGGCCGATGTCGTACTGCTTGGCCAGCAGGGTCAGGGACAGCAGGCGCGGGTACAGCTCGCCCATCATGCGCTCGTACTGGGCGCGGCTGTAGCGCGGGTGCAGGGCGGAGAGCTTGATGGAGATGCCGGGGCCTTCATAGATGCCGCGGCCATGGGAGGCCTTGCCGATGGAGTGGATGGCCTGCTCATAGGAGGCGTAGTAGCGCTGGGCGTCTTCCTCGGTCAGCGCGGCTTCGCCGAGCATGTCGTAGGAGTAGCGGAAGCCCTTGGCTTCGAAGCTGGTGGCGTTGGCCAGGGCTTCGGCGATGGTCTCGCCGGTAACGAACTGCTCGCCCATCAGGCGCATGGCCATGTCCACGCCCTTGCGGATCACCGGTTCGCCGCTCTTGCCGATGATGCGGTTCAGCGAGCTGGAGAGGCCGGCCTCGTTATGGGTGGACACCAGCTTGCCGGTGATCAGCAGGCCCCAGGAGGCGGCGTTGACGAACATCGATGGGCTCTGGCCGAGGTGCTGCTGCCAGTTGCCGGTGCTGATCTTGTCGCGGATCAGGGCGTCGCGGGTGCCCTTGTCCGGGATGCGCAGCAGGGCTTCGGCCAGGCACATCAGCGCCACGCCTTCCTGGGAGGACAGGGAAAACTCCTGCAGCAGGCCCTGGACGATACCGGCGCGGCCGCCAGCGCTCTTCTGGTTGCGCAGCTTCTCGGCGATGCCGTAGGCGAGCTTGTAGCTGGCCTCGGCCAGCTCGGCGGGCAGGCGCGCCTGCTCCAGCAGCATGGGTACGGCCTCCTGCTCGGGGCGGCGGTAGGCGGCGGTGATAGCAGCACGCAGCACGGACTGCGGCAGGATGCTTTCGGCGAAATCGAGGAACGGCTGGTGGGCGGGCTCGGGCAGGGCTTCGAGCGCGTCGTGGTCACCCTCGGCCAGGCGGTGGGCGATGCCCTGGAGTTCCGGCAGGGTCATGCCGCTTTCCAGGCCCTCGAGGTAGCTGAAGATCGCTTGCTTGATCAGCCAGTGCGGGGTGCGCTCGATCTTGCGCGCAGCTTCCTTGAGACGATCGCGGGTTGCCTCGTCCAGTTTCACGCCAAGGGTGGTGCTCGTAGCCATTTCTTGTCCTCTTTTCAGCCGTGGTTGACGGCGTTAGCGGCGCAAAGAGTAGCGATGTCCTACAGGGGGTGCAACCGAGTGCAACCAAAGGTTGTATCTCTGGAGGCGTTCTCCGGATGAAAGGTCGAAGTCGCGCCCGGATATGGTTGCACTTTGTGGGTGCGAGACGTAGGGATTCCAGGGGCTCTGCAGGGGGTGAACGGCTCGGCGAAGAAGGGTGCAACCCAGGTGCAGCCGGCTTCGGCCCTACCTGGAAAGCATAGGCGGCCCTCGGCGGATGCCGAGGGCTCGAAGGGGGAGGCGACGGATGGCGCCCAGTGCAGGCGGGGAGGTCAGGCCTTGGCGGCTTGCGCGGCTTCGACCTGGGCGAGCAGGGTCTGGCGGGCGCTGTCGAGGATACGGTCGGACAGCTCCTCGCTGGCCACGCTGCGGGACAGGGTCAGGGCGCCCACCAGGGTGGAAAGCATGGCCAGGCTCTGCTCGGCACTGCCGGTTTCCTTCTCCATCAGTTCCAGCAGGCCAGTCAGTACGCCGTCGGTGATGGGGCTGGCATTGCCGCGCTGGCCGAGCTCCGCCGACATGGTGGGCAGCGGGCAACCCTGCTCGGGGTGGGCGCGGTGCTGGGGCGAGAGGTAGCGCTCGAAGAAGCTCTTCAGCGGTTGCTCCTTGGAAAAGGCCTTGGCCCACTGGACATTGGCATCGTTGGCCGCTGCCTGCAGGGCTTCCTCCACCAGGGCATCCTTGGATTTGAAGTGCGCGTAAAAACCGCCGTGGGTCAGGCCCAGGGCCTTCATCAGGGGCTGCAGGCCAGTGGCGTCTATGCCCTCGCCGCGGAACCGGCGGGACGCCTCGGCGACGATGCGCTTATGGGTTTCGGCTTTGTGGTCTTCGGGATAGCGCATGGTGGTCGCCTCGTTCGGAGGATTGATATGGCGATTGTAATTCCACATTGCTCCGGGCGCGAGCACGGGAATCGGCGGGGCGATGGATCGCGTCAGTCCGCGGCCTGCGCCTGCTCCGTTTTCACTGCGCTGATGAAGGCCTGCATGGCCGAAGACTTGATGCGATGGCGACGGGTGATCAAGCCGAAGGGCGGCAAGCGCGGCTCGAAGGCGATCGGCAGCTCCGCGAGCAGGTGCCGGCCGGGATAGTCCTCGATCACGGAGCGCGGGGTGACGCCAATCATGTCGGTCTGCTGCAGCAGGGAGAGCAGGGTCATGATCGAAGTGGTCTCGACGATGCTGCTGGGGATGTCCACCCGGGCATTGTGGAAAGCCTGGTTGACGATGGCGCGCATCGGGCTGGGGTGTTGCTGGAGGACCCAGGTCATGCCCTGCAGCTCGGTCCAGGTCAGGCTTGCGGCGCTGGCTACCGGGTTCTGCGCGCCGGCGATCACGCAGAGTTCTTCCTCGCCCAGGCTGTCGAACAACAGGTCGTCGGCCCGTGCGCCGGTGGGGATACGCCCCAGCACCAGGTCCAGTTGGTCCTGTTGCAGCGCCTGGACCAGCACGTCGCTGGTATCCACCTGGATGCTCATGGACAGGCGCGGATGGCTCTTCTTCAGGGTGGCGATGGTGCGGGTCAGCAGGCCCGAGGCCAGGGCCGGTATGGCGCCGACCGTAACCCGGCCGAGGTTGCCCGACTCCAGCGCCGCCAGCTCTTCGCGCATGCCCGACAGTTCGGCGAAGACCATTCGCGCGTAGTAGATCACCGTCTCGCCGAAAGGCGTGGCGCGCATTCCGCGGGGCAGGCGCTCGAACAATTCGACGCCGAGCAGGCCTTCGGCCTCGTGGAGCATCTTGGTCGCCGCCGGCTGGGTCATGCCGATCTCGTCGGCGGCACGGCGCAGCGAGCCGAGCTCCTCCAGGGCCAGCATCAGGCGCAGTTGCCGCAGGCGCAGGCGGCTGTGGATGAGGGCGGCTTCGGGGATGCGCGACATGGGCGGGGCTCGGCAGTCAGGGAGCGGCAAGCCTGACAAGAATCGCCAGGGCTTGCCAGAGGGGCAGGAGGCGAACGCTTCGCGAGCAAGCTCGCTCCTACATCGGGCCAGGCTACGGCTGCGAGTGCTGAACCTTGGGCCGTAGGATGGGTGGAGCGGAGCGATACCCATCGATATCCCGTGATGGGTATCGCCGGCTCCACGGAACGCCGCCCGACCCATTCTACGGGGCTGCTTTCTCGGCGCGGGCCTTGAAGCTGCGGAGACCTGCAAGGGCCTTGGCACCGCGCGCCAGCAGCGGCCAGAACAGCATCAGCAGCGCGGCGGTGGTCAGGCTGCCCACCAGCGGGTTGGACCAGAAGATGGAGAGTTCGCCGTTGGAGAACAGCATCGACTGGCGGAACGCATCCTCGGCCTTGTCTCCCAGCACCGCCGCCAGCACCAACGGCGCGATCGGGTAGCCGAGCTTCTTGAACAGGTAGCCCAGGGCGCCGAAGCCCAGCATCAGCGCCACGTCGAACATCGAGTTATGCACCGAGTAGGCGCCGATGGCGCAGACCATGACGATGATGGGCGCGATGATCGAGAACGGGATACGCAGGATCGAGGCGAACAGCGGCACCGTGGCCAGCACCACGATCAGGCTGACGACGTTGCCCAGGTACATGCTGGCGATCAGACCCCAGACGAAGTCGTGCTGTTCGACGAAGAGCGTCGGCCCCGGGTGCAGGCCCCAGATCATCAGGCCGCCGAGCATCACCGCGGCGGTGGCCGAACCGGGAATCCCCAGGGTCAGCATCGGCAGCAGGGCGCTGGTGCCGGCCGCGTGGTCGGCGGTTTCCGGCGCTATCACCCCTTCGATCTCGCCCTTGCCGAAGTTGTCGCGGTTCTTCGAGAAGCGCCGCGCCAGGCTGTAGCTCATGAAGGAGGCGGCCGTCGGCCCGCCGGGGGTAATGCCCATCCAGCAGCCCACCAGGGCGCTGCGCAGCCAGCTCAGCCAATAGCGCGGCAGCTTGGCCCAGGTACGCAGGATCACCATGGGCGTGATGCGCGCATGCTCGCCACGGAACACCAGGCCTTCCTCCACCGTGCAGAGGATCTCGCCGATGCCGAACAGGCCTATCACCGCCACCTCAAAGCTGATGCCCGACAGCAGCCAGTTCTGGTCGAAGGTCAGGCGCAGGTCGCCGGATACGGTGTCCATGCCCACGGCGGCCATGGCGAAGCCGATCATCATCGCCACCACCGTCTTCAGCGGCGGGTTCTTGCTCATGCCGATGAAGGTGCAGAAGGCCAGCAGGTAGACGGCGAAGAACTCCGGCGAGCTGAAGGCCATGGCGAATTCGGCGATGCGCGTGGAGAGGAAGGTGAGCAGCAGCACGCCCACCAGGGCGCCCAGCAAGGCCGAGGTGAAGGCGGCCGTCAGCGCCTCGCCGGCCTTGCCCTGGCGGGCCATGGGATAGCCGTCGAAGGTGGTCGCCACGGACGATGGCTCGCCGGGGATATTGAACAGGATCGAGGTGATCGAACCGCCGAACAGTGCCCCCCAGTACATGCAGGACAGCAGGATGATCGCCGACACCGGTTCCATGGTGAAGGTCAGTGGCAACAGCAGGGCAACGCCATTGGGGGCACCGAGGCCTGGCAGCACGCCGACCAGGATGCCCAGCAGCACACCGACCACCATCAGGCCGATATGGCCGGGTGTGAGGATCAGGTTCATGCCCTGCATCAGGGAATCGAATTCGCTCATCGCAGCAGCCCTCCCAGCATGGCCAGCGGGCCGGCCTGCAGCGGCACCTTGAACCAGAGCGCGAAGATCAGGTAGCTGGCCAGGGCAGCGCCCCCGGCTACCGCGACTATGGTCAGGAGCCCGTAGGGTTTCTCGCGCTGGCGGTCGCGCCACATGAACCAGGCGATGAAGCCCGCCGACGCCAGGTAGATGCCGGCGAAGGGCATGCAGGCGACGTAGATGACGATCGGCAGGAACACCGCCAATACCTGGCGGAACGCGCCACGGCTGACGAAGGCTTCGCCCAGGGCGCGCCAGCGCAGCAGCGTCAGCAGCAGGTTGGCCAGGCTGGCGGCGGTCAGCAGCAGGCCGATGTAGAAGGGAAAGTAACCGGCCTCGGGGCCGGCGTCGCCCCAGCCGATGCCGCTGGAGTAGCTTCCGTGCATGACCACGCCACCCAGGGCGGCGGTGAACAGCGCAAGGCCGGCTTCCACCCAGCGGGTGGCAACCAGCGCGGACGAATCAAGGTTTCTGGACATGGTTTCACCCCACTGGCGGGCGCCGCGCAGGGCGGCGCCCGCGCTGGATCACTTGCGCAGCCAGCCGGCGCCCTGGAACACCGGGGTCACCCGGGCGGTGTCCTTCTCGATGTAGGCGGTCAGTTCGTCGCCGGCGAGGAAGGTTGGCACCAGCGCATTGCGCTGGACGTAGGCCTTGAATTCCGGGGTCTGGCTGACCTTGCGCAGCAGCTCGACATAGAAAGCGCGCTGCTCGGCGCTGACCTCGCCGGCCATGAACACCGTGCGCGGGAAGCGGTACTGGTCCACGCCCAGGCCCTGTTCCTTGCAGGTCGGCACGTCGGCCCAGGCTTTGTCACCGGCGACCTTCTCGGTGTAGGTCATGCGCTCCTGGCTGAAGACGCAGAGCGGCTGCACCTGGTTGCCGCGCCACTGGCTGAGGCTCTCACTGGGGTTGTTGACGTTGGAGGTGATGTGCTTGCCGGCCAGCTGGGTGGCCGCTTCGCTGCCGCTCTTGAAGGGGATGTAGGTGAGCTTGGTTGCGGTGGTCTGGTTCAGCAGCAGGGTCAGGGTCTGGTCGACGTCCTTGGACTGGCTGCCACCCATGCGCATCTTAGTCGGGTCGGCCTTGATCTGCTCGTAGTAGGCCTTGGCGTCTTTCCAGGGCGCGTCCTGGTAAGTCCAGAGGATGAAGTCGTCTTCAGCCACGGCGGCGACCGGGGTCAGGTCGGTCCACTGGTAGCCGAGCTTGGCCACCAGCGGCAGCAGGTAGACGTTGTTGGTGCCTATCACCAGGCGTTCGGCGTCGCCCTTGGAGAGCTTCATATCGAGGAAGGCCTCGGCGCCGTTCCCGCCACCCTTGTTCATCACCACGGTGTTCACATCGAGGAGCTTGTGCTGGCTGATGATCGACTGGATCAGCCGGCCGAGCTGGTCGGTGCCGCCGCCCGGCCCACCGGCGACTACGATTTCGACATTCTTTTCCGGCTGCCAGTCGGCAGCGAGGGCGGGGAGGCTGCCGGCGCAGAGCAGGGCGCAGCCAGTGAGCAGGTGAGCGAAACGACGAACAGGAGTGGTTCGCATGGTGGCCTCTTCTTGTGCTTGTTATGAGTGGGGCCGAGTGTGGGAAGCGGGAGCTATTCCGTCTACTCAATAAATCGCATACAGCGATAGCTTGGGGTTATCGCTATGGGCCCCGATGCCCCAGCCTGGCATACCAAGCTTTCGGCCAGCCTTCGAAGGGGGCTGGGACCTTTGTAGGAGCGAGCTTGCTCGCGAAGACTTCGTCGTCCTTCGCGAGCCCTGTAGCCCGGATTTCATCCGGGCTACGAATCGGCAAATGGCTGAGGTATATCCCTAGGGAATACGCCTATGAGGAGTTTTGATTAGACGGTTATCGCTCCGCCTTGAAATAGTGCCCCCATGCCGGCCAGGGACCGAGTCCTCCGGATACCCCGACTACAAGAAATATAACGATGAGGTCAGAGCCATGGCTCATTCGAGTGCGGCGCACAGCCTGCCCCCTACACCTGCTTCCACCGATCACGCCGGGGCGATTCGTCCTTCCCGCGTCCGCTGGCGGATCTTCGCCATCATCTTCGCCCTCACGGTGATCAACCTGATCGACCGCGTTTCCCTGTCCATCGCCATGCCCACCATCGGCAAGGAGTTCGATCTCTCGCCGAGCATGCAGGGGCTGATCCTGAGCAGCTTCTTCTGGGCCTATGCGCTGTTGCAGATTCCCGGCGGCTGGCTGATCGACCGCTACGGGCCGCGCCGGGTGATCGGCTGGTCCACCGGTCTCTGGGGGTTGTTCCAGACCGTCGCGGCCTTCGCCACCGGCGGCCTGTCCCTACTGTTTGCCCGGGTCGCCCTGGGTGCCGCCGAGGCCCCGCTGTTCCCTTCCGGTGGCAAGCTCAATTCGCTCTGGCTTGCACCCAGCGAGCGCAGCCGTGGCGCCGTATTGATGGATTGCGGCGGACCGCTGGGCGTCGCCCTGGGCGGGCTGATCATTGCCTACCTGATCGCCGTGCTCGGCTCCTGGCGCATCGCCTTTTTCATCGCCGGTATCGCCACCCTGGCCATGGCCTGGCTGGCCTGGCACTACCTGCGCGATGACCCGGCGCGGCATCCCGGGGTCAATGCCGAGGAACTTGCACGGATCAACGCCGGCCGCGCCACCTCGGCCGCCGAAGCCGCCAAGGCGCAGGTGAAGGGGCTGGGCATCGCCTCCCGATCGCTCACCGGCATGCTGCTGGGGCGCGCCAGCTGGGCCATGGTGTTCTTCGGCCTGCTGACCTGGGGCCCAAGCTACCTGGCCCAGGCCCGTGGCTTCGACATCAAGGGCATTGGCGCGGCCACTTTCATCATCTTCCTCTGCGGTGCGGTCGGTTCGATCTGCGGCGGTTTCCTCTGCGACATGCTGATTCGCAAGGGCGTGCGTCGGGGGCTGGCGGCCAAGGGCCTCCTGGCGGTGTCCGGCCTGGTGGCGCTGGGCGCCTTCATGCTGCTACCCACCCTGCACGACGCCTATGCCGCCGTCGCACTGCTCTGCCTGACCGCCTTCTTCCTCATGTGGGGCAGCCTCTACTGGAGCTTTCCCGCGCTGCTGGCGGCGCCGGCACGGGTCGGGCTGATCGGCGGGGTGATGAACCTGGCCGGCAGCCTGGGCGGCATCCTGGTGCCGATCCTGGTGGGCGTCATCCTGCAGTACTTTGGCGGCTACGCTGGCGTCCTCGGATTCTTCGCCGGCTGCTCGGCCCTGTTCGTCGTCGGCACCCTGCTGATCGGTCTGGATAATCCTGAGGTGAAACATGCGTGAAGCCGCGCCCTATAACGGCCCGATAGTCGATGCGCACCACCATTTCTGGGACCCGCAGCGCAACTTGCATCCCTGGTTGTCCGCTGGCGAAAGCATCCCGTTCCGCTACGGCGACTACAGCGCGATCAAGCGGCGCTACTTCCCGGAGGATTACCTGGCCGATGCCGGTACCCACAAGGTGGTGGCAACGGTCTACGTGGAGACCGAATGGGACCCGACCGACCCCATAGGCGAGAGCCGCTTCATCCATGAAGTCGCCGCCCGCTACGGCGCACCGAACGCGGTGGTGGCCCAGGCCTGGCTGGATGCGCCGGACGCCGCCGAGGTGCTGGCCGCCCAGGCCGGCTTCGAGCGGGTGCGCAGCGTCCGCCACAAGCCGGGCGGCCCGACGCGGCCCGATGAGGTGGGAGCAAGCCGCAGCCTGATGAGCGATGACGGCTGGCGCCGGGGCTTCGCCGAACTCGCCCGCCACGGCCTGCACTTCGACCTGCAGACGCCCTGGTGGAACCTGCCGGAAGCCGAGGCGCTGGCGCGGGACTTCCCTGGGACGCTGCTGATCCTCAACCACGCCGGCTTGCCGTCGGACCGCAGCGAGCAGGGCCTGGCCGGCTGGCAGGCGGCCATGGCGCGCTTCGCCGAGCTGCCCAATGTGACGGTGAAGATCTCCGGCATCGGCCAGGCCGGCAGGCCCTGGCGCGCCGAGGACAACGCCTGGATAGTGCGCGAGACCCTGGCCATGTTCGGCAGTGAGCGGGCGATGTTCGCCAGCAACTTCCCGGTGGACAGCCTCTGCGGTTCCTTCGACGACATCTACGGCGGCTTCAAGCGCATGGTCGCCGACCTGCCATACGCGGAGCAGGAGCAACTCTTCTGCGGCAACGCGCAACGCATCTACCGTACCCATCCCTCGGCCTTCCGACTGCCGCAGGACGCAACCGATATGAGGACTACCGCATGAGCAACGCCCGTCTTCCCCGAATCGCCATGGTCCTGGGCGACCCCGCCGGCATTGGCCCGGAACTGATCGCCCGACTGCTGGCCGAGCCCGAGGTGCGCCGCCAGGCCCAGGTGCTGCTGATCGCCGACGAGGCGGAACTGCGCAAGGGCATGCAGATTGCCGGTTGCGAATTCCCCTACCGATCCGTCGAGTCGCTGGACCGCCTGGACTTCATCGATGAGGTCCCACTGTTCTACAACTTCCGCGGTGCCGCCGAGGGATCGTTCCCGCGCAGCGAGGCCAGCGTGCTCGGCGGCCGCTACTGCCTGGACACCCTGGAGGTAGCGCTGCGCCTGACCGCCGCCGGCACCACCGATGCCATCCTGTTCGGCCCCTTGAACAAGACTTCCTTGCACATGGCCGGCATGGCCCACAGCGATGAGCTGCACTGGTTCGCCGAGTACCTGGATTTCCATGGACCCTTCTGCGAGTTCAACGTGCTGGACAACCTCTGGACCTCACGGGTGACCTCCCACGTGGCCCTGGCCGATGTGCCGGGCCTGATGAGCCAGGATCGGGTCGTGGAGGCGATTCGCCTGATCGATACCGCGCTCAAGCGCAGCGGGCTGGAAAAGCCGCGTATCGGCGTCTGCGGCCTCAACCCGCACAACGGCGACAACGGCAGCTTCGGCCGCGAGGAACTGGACATCATCGGCCCCGCGGTGCGCAGGGCGCAGGATCAGGACATCGATGCCGACGGGCCGTACCCGGCGGACACCATCTTCCTCAAGGTGCAGGGCGATACCCGGGCCTTCGACGCGGTGGTGACCATGTATCACGACCAGGGCCAGATCGCGATCAAACTGATGGGCTTCTCCCGTGGCGTGACCGTGCAGGGCGGCCTGCCCATTCCCATCACCACCCCCGCCCACGGCACCGCCTTCGACATCGCGGGGCAGGGCAAGGCCAACGTCGGCGCCACCCGCCAGGCCTTCGAGATCGCCTGCCGCATGGGCAGCAAGCGGGGCTGATAGCCCTCATCGCCACAGACCTGTAGGAGCGAGCTTGCTCGCGAAGGGCGCCAATGCACTTTCGCGAGCAAGCTCGCTCCTACGTCAATCGTTCCTCCACCAAAGACCGTGCCGCCCTTCAGGGCAGCACGGCGTTCTCGTTCGCCGCGCAAATTTCGCTGAGGCCTGATCGATAACCCTTCTTCAGCTATCCGGGAAAAATGTATTGCCTGGGGTTATCACTGAATGAGCACAAGTGATTATTCGCCAGGTCCCGCGCTGGCTAGAGTCGGCCTCAACGAAAACGTCCGGGCTGCCACCGGCACCTCGTTGGATCGACTTACAAGAAGCCCGCCTTGTCGCCTCGCAAGGCGAATACCGGCAACAGAAGGACATGACAATGACAACAACCACGACCTCCCTGTCCGATGCGCTGTCTTCGGCCATCGCCAAGAGCCGCCTGCGGCTGCTGCCCTTCCTCATCCTGATGTACGTCCTGGCCTTCATCGACCGGGCCAACGTCGGCTACGCGCGCTCCTTCCTGCAAGCCGATACGGGCCTGGGCGATGCCGCCTTCGCCTTTGGCGCGAGCATCTTCTTTATCGGCTACGCCTGTTTCGAGGTGCCGAGCAACCTGATGCTGCACCGCCTCGGCGCCCGCGTCTGGCTTTGCCGGATCATGGTCACCTGGGGCCTGGTGTCGGCGGCGATGATGTTCGCCGACAGCGCGACCGCCTTCTACGTGCTGCGCTTCCTGCTGGGCGTGGCCGAGGCCGGCTTCTTCCCCGGCATCATCCTTTACCTCACCTACTGGTTCCCGGCGCAGAGCCGTGGCCAGGCCTTGGGGATGTTCTACTTCGGCCTGCCACTGGCGCTGGTGCTGGGCGGGCCGCTGTCCGGCTGGCTGCTGGAGTTCCATGGCGTCTTCGGCATGAGCAACTGGCAGTTCCTGTTCGTGGTCGAGGGCTTGCTGGCCTCGCTGGTGGGAATCGCCGCGTACTTCTACCTGGTGGACCGTCCGCGCGCCGCGCGCTGGCTCAGCGAGGAAGAGAAGGGCGCCCTGGAGGGCAAGCTGGCCGAGGAGGAGGCGCGGAAGCAGGGCCAAGGCCCGCACGGCTTCCTCAGTGCGCTGCGCAGCGGCCAGGTGCTGAAGTTCTGTCTGGTCTACTTCACCGTGCAGATGAGCGTGTACGGCGTGGTGTTCTATCTGCCGACCCGCATCGCCAGTTTCCTCGACGGCAATGTTGGCCTGAGCGTCGGCCTGATCACCGCGATCCCCTGGCTTTGCGCCCTGGTGGTGACGCGCCTGGTGACCCGCTATGCCGACCGCAGCGGCCAGCACAGGCGTCTGGCGGTGTGCATGCTGGCCATGGCCGCCGCCGGCATCGCGGCCTCGGCGCTGAGTCCCAACCTGACATTCGCGGTCATTGCCTTCTGCTTCGCCGCCTCCGGTTTCGTCTCCGTGCAACCGCTGTTCTGGACCATTCCCACCAGCTACCTGAGTGGTGCGGCAGCGGCCAGCGGCATCGCGCTGATCAATTCTCTGGGCAACCTCGGCGGTTTCGTTGCCCCCAACCTGAAAACCCTGATGGAAACCCAGTTCGGTGACCCCCGTGCCGGCATGTTCGCCCTGGCCGTGGTTGCCGTGTTCGGTGCCCTGATGATCTGTCGCCTCAACACCCCGTCCAGCAAGAGCCAGCCGCTGAAACCGGCGCGCGCGGCCTGATAGACGCCTTCCAGTGAAAGGAGCTGCAAGCATGAAAATCAAAGCCATCCGTACCCGCGTCTTCGAGTGGAAGGGCAAGGTGGTGCCGCCCCAGGCGCACTTCTGCACCAACGCCACCGACATCCTCTATGAGCGCGGCGACGCCATGGGCTCATTCCGCTTCCACGGCTGGCTGGTGGTGGAGGTGGAGACCGACACCGGAATCGTCGGCATCGGCAACTGCGCCCTGGCGCCACGGGTGGCCAAGGAGATCGTCGACCTCTACCTGGCCCCGATTGCCATCGGCGAAGACCCCTTCGACTACGAGTACATCTGGCAGAAGATGTACCGCCGCACCCACGCCTGGGGTCGCAAGGGCATCGGCATGGCCGCCATCTCGGCGGTGGACCTGGCCATTTGGGACATCATGGGCAAGGCGGTGAACAAGCCGGTGTTCAAGTTGCTGGGCGGCCGCACCAAGGAAAAGATCTGGACCTACGCGTCCAAGCTCTACGCCAACGACAACCTCGACCTGTTCCTGGAAGAGGCCCAGGGCTACCTGAACCAGGGCTTCACCGCGCTGAAGATGCGCTTCGGCTACGGGCCGAAAGACGGCCCGGCGGGCATGCGCAAGAACATCGAGCAGGTCCGCGCGCTGCGTGAACTGGCCGGGCCGGACGTGGATATCATGCTCGAGTGCTACATGGGCTGGACCCTGGAATATGCTCGCCGCATGTTGCCGAAGCTGGCCGAGTTCGAACCGCGCTGGCTGGAAGAGCCCGTGATCGCCGATGACATCGAAGGCTACGTGGAGCTGAAGAAGATGGGCATCATGCCGATCTCCGGCGGCGAGCACGAATTCACTTCCTACGGCTTCAAGGACCTGCTGGAACGCCGCGCGGTGGATGTGATCCAGTACGACACCAACCGGGTCGGCGGCATCACCGCGGCGCGCAAGATCAACGCCATGGCCGAAGCCTGGTCGGTGCCGGTTATTCCCCACGCCGGACAGATGCACAACTACCACTTGACCATGGCCAGCACCGCCTCGCCCATGGCCGAGTTCTTCCCGGTGTTCGACGTCGAGGTCGGCAACGAACTCTTCTACTACGTGTTCAAGGGCGAGCCGCAGCCGGTCGACGGCTACATCCAGCTGGATGACAACACCCCGGGCCTGGGCCTGGAGATCTCCGAGGAATACCTGAAGGACTTCAACATCATCGAGTGACGGGCACTCCAACCCACAGGGTTGCCCTGGGCCAGGTTGTGTCGGCGGCCACGGGCGCCTGATTGGCCCCGGCAGATGCCGGGGTTCTTTTTTTCAGGCCGACGCCTGGGCCAGTCCCCCGGTGCTCCGCTGTGCGGCCCTTGAGTCGCCCAGGCTTAGCCGATATCTTGAGGCGCCTAATCGTTAGTCTGCTACCAAGTCCTTTCTGCGCAGACACTCCGGATTCTTGATGAGCTCGCAAAGCCCCCTGTCGCAACGCATCGACCAGCCGCTGAAAGGCATTGTCCTGGTCTGCCTGGCGACCTTCCTGTTTTCCAGCCACGACGCGATCTCCAAGTACCTGTCGGCCTTCTATCCCATCGTCATGGTGGTCTGGGTGCGCTATCTGGTGCATACCCTGCTGATGGCGGGCTTCCTGCTGCCACGGGAAGGTGTGCGTGTGCTGCGCACCAAGCGCCCCCTGCTGCAGGTGGCGCGGGCGCTGTGCCTGGTCGGGGTGAGCCTGCTGTTCACCACCGGGTTGCGGCATATCCCGCTGGCGGAGGCGACTTCGGTGATTTTCCTGGCGCCCTTGCTGGTCACCACTCTGTCAGTGCCGCTGCTGAAGGAGCGCGTATCCCGTGTCCAGTGGGTGGCGGTGCTGGTGGGGTTCGGCGGGGTGCTGCTGATCGTGAGGCCGGGTAGCGCTCTGTTCACTCCGGCCATCCTGTTCCCCCTGGCGGCGGCGGTGTGCTTCGCTTTCTACCAATTGCTGACGCGCATCGTTTCCCGCACCGACAGTTCGGCCACCAGCAACTTCATCACCGGCCTGACCAACACCCTGGTCATGAGTGCCCTCGTGCCCTTCTTCTGGCACCTGCCCGACAGCCTCGGTCACAGCCTGCTGATGCTGGCCCTGGGCACCTGCGGCATGGGCGGGCACATGCTGCTGACCCAGGCTTTCCGCCATGCCTCGCCGCCGTTGCTGGCGCCTTTCGGCTATGGGCAGATCGTCTTCGCCGGCCTGCTCGGGCTGCTGCTGTTCAACCATGCACCGGACCAGGTGGGCCTGCTGGGCATCGCCATCATCGTTGGCAGCGGGCTGTTCATGGCCTACGCGCAGAAGCGCTGACGCTGCGGGTGGATGTCAGAAGTAGGGTGAGCCGTGCGCACCAGGCTGGGTGATGGCCTACCCGTTGACCCGACCCGAGCACAGGAAACGGTGCGCATGGCGCACCCTACGAGCAGCCATTCAGGCATCCAGACTCAAGCGCTCTCGACCTCCCGCGAATCCACGTAATCCTTCAGCCACCTCAACACCTGTACCGGCTCCCAGCGGGCCGGGTCGAACAGGGCATAGGCCTGGCCCTGATAGCCCACCACGTCCAGTTGCCGGTGATAGCCGGCGCGCTGGAACAGGGCCTCTATTTCCGCCAGGCAGGTGTTGAAATGCAGACGCCCGAAGGGCGTCTTGCCGTCGGTCACCAGGCCTTCCAGGTGCAATTCTTCCACCGCTTCGCGGATCTCTTCCGGGGCCATCCGGCTCACGGTGTATTTCAACTGGCGTACATCCAGCATCTTGGGTGTCCTCAGGCGGCTCAGTGCAGCCACCGGCTGGCGAACAGGGGCTGTACCTGGCCACGGGGCGGGAAGGGCAGGGGCAGTTGGTAGGGTACGGGGATTGTCGATGGAACAGGTTGCTCAGGCATCGGCAAGCGGATCGGGGCTGATACAGGCATAGGACTTTTCCTGGATTACTGTATATTTATACAGATACCAGTTGCCGTGGTCCGATGGCAACCAAACCAAAGGAAAAATCTGTTGTCAGTCATTTCCCCTGACGCAGTATCGGGAATGAGAAGTCTGATGATCCGCTCTATCTTGCTGTTTTGCCTGTTGTTCTCCGCCGTAACCGAAGCCGCCGCCCCCCGCACTTTCAACGAGGCCAAGAAGGTCGCCTGGAAGCTCTATGCCACCCACCCGGTGGAGTTCTATTGCGGCTGCCGCTACGAGGGCAACCGGGTGGACCTGAAAAGTTGCGGCTATGTGCCGAGGAAGGCGCCGCAGAGGGCCAAGCGCATCGAGTGGGAGCACATAGTGCCGGCCTGGGTGATCGGCCATCAGCGCCAGTGCTGGC
Source organism: Pseudomonas sp. BN417 (assembly GCF_029871205.1). Lineage (GTDB taxonomy): Bacteria > Pseudomonadota > Gammaproteobacteria > Pseudomonadales > Pseudomonadaceae > Metapseudomonas. Next base: position 136,953 of record NZ_SSOJ01000067.1, read on the forward strand.
AGAAGGGCGGGCGCAAGAACTGCACCGAGAACGACCCCACCTACCAGCGCGCCGAAGCCGATCTGCACAACCTGGTGCCTAGCATCGGCGAGGTGAACGGCGACCGCAGCAATTACAGCTTCGCCTGGCTGCCGCAAAAGCCCAGCCAGTACGGCGCCTGTCCCATGGTGGTGGACTTCAAGGCGCGAAAGGCCATGCCGCGCCAGCAGATCCGCGGGATGATCGCGCGCACCTACTTCTACATGAGCGACCGTTACAACCTGCGTATCTCCAGCCAGGACCGCAAGCTCTACAACGCCTGGAACCGCCAGTACCCGGTGGAAGCCTGGGAGCGCAACCGCAACCAGCGCGTGGCCTGCGTGATGGGCTATGGCAATCCCTTCGTGGGCAAGGTGGATATGGGCGCCTGCCGGCGCTAGGTAACTTCGCCCGGCGAGCACTGAACCGGAGGTAGGGTGCGCCGTGCGCACAGGTGAGCCGGCACGGGGTGTCCGGTGCGCGCAGCGTACCCTACGGAAAAGCGCGTGGCTTCTCCATGGACCACCAGCTTGGCAGCAGCCGTTTCACCTCCGGCCGGGCGAAGCGGTCGTCGATCAGGTACACCACGCCCTGGTCTTCAGTCGTACGGATCACCCGCCCGGCGGCCTGCACCACCTTCTGCAGGCCTGGATAGAGATAGGCGTAGTCGTACCCAGCGCCGAACAGGCTGGCCATGCGCTGTCTGAGCTGTTCGTTCACCGGGTTCAGTTGTGGCAGGCCGAGGGTGGCGATGAAGGCGCCGATCAGGCGTTCGCCCGGCAGGTCGATGCCTTCGCCGAAAGCCCCACCGAGCACGGCGAAGCCTATGCCCTGTCCGCCGGCGTCGAAGCGCTGGATGAAGGCCTGGCGCTCGGCTTCGTTCATTTGCCGCGCCTGCAGCCAGATGGGCACTTGCGGCTGCTCGCGGGCGAACAGGGCGGCCACCTGCTGCAGGTAGTCGTAGCTGCTGAAGAAGGCCAGGTAGTTGCCGGGGCGCTCGCCGAACTGCCGGGCCATCAACTCGGCTATGGGCGCGAGGGAGCTGGCGCGGTGCTGGTAGCGGGTGGATACCTCGGCGGCAACGCGCACCTGCAGTTGCCCTGCATTGAAGGGCGAGTCCACTTCCAGCCAGGGCGTATTGCGCGCCAGCCCCAGCAGGTCGCTGTAGTAGTGGCGCGGGTTGAGGGTGGCGGAGAAGAGCACGGTGGAGCGGCTGGCGGCGAAGCGCGGCTCGAGGAAGGGCGCCGGCACCAGGTTGCGCAGGCACAGGCGCGACAGGTCGCGGCCACCCTTGCCTGGGCGCTTGCTGAGGTCGAACAGCGAATGGCTGTCGAACTGTTCGGTCATGCGAACGAACTGCATGGCTTCGAAATAGAAGTCCTGCAGGGCGTTGTCCCGCGCCGTGGGGTTGTCGGTGAGGTAGTCGGTGATGGCGGTGACCGCCCCCTGCAGGGCATTCAGCAGTTTCTGCGGTGGTTCGGCGTAGGCGCAGTAGTCCTCCGCCTGCGCCTTGTTCAGTTCGCTCCAGCTGCGGCCGACCCGCTCCAGGGGCTTTTTCAGTACGGCCGGCGCCGTCTTGCGCAGGGTCTTGAGGCTCAGTTGGTCGAGCTCGGCTGAATACATCTTGCGCGCCCGGTCCACCAGGTTGTGCGCTTCGTCCACCAGCACCGACACGCGCCACTGGTTGGCGCTGGCCAGGCCAAAGAGCAGGGCGCTGGTGTCGAAGTAGTAGTTGTAGTCACCCACTACCAGGTCGCTCCAGCGCGCCATTTCCTGGGCCAGGTAATAGGGGCAGACCTGATGGGCGAGGGCGACCTCGCGCAGGGTCTCGCGATCCAGCCAGCGCCGCTGCGCAGCCGCCTCGCGCGCCGCAGGCAGACGGTCGTAGAAGCCCCGGGCCAGGGGGCAGGATTCGCCATGGCAGGCGTTTTCCGGGTGCTCGCAGGCCTTGTCGCGGGCTACCAGCTCCAGTACGCGCAGGGGTTCTGCGCGAATCTGGCGCAAGGCGTCGAGGGCCAACTGGCGGCCAGGTGTCTTGGCGGCGAGGAAGAACACCTTGTCCAGGGCCTGGCGCTGGAAGGCCTTGAGCAGTGGGAACAGGGTGCCGAGGGTCTTGCCGATGCCGGTGGGGGCCTGAGCCATGAGGCAGCAGCCGGTGCTCACCGCCTTGTACACGGCTTCGGCGAGCTGACGCTGCCCGTGGCGGAACCCCGCATGGGGAAAGGTCAGGGTTTCCAGCGCGGCATTGCGTGCGCCAACATGGGCAAGCTCCTGCTCCGCCCAGGCGATGAAGCGCTGGCACTGCTCCTCGAAGAAAGCTCGCAAGTCGCCGGCCCTATGGCGCTCGGTGAGCAGGGTTTCCTTCTGGCTGCCGATATCGAAATACACCAGCGCCAGTTCGATCTCTGGCAGCGATTGCTGTTGGCAGAGCAGCCAGCCATAGACCTTGAGCTGAGCCCAATGCAACTGCCGATGGTTGGCCGGCATGCGCTGGAGGTCGCCGCGGTAGGTCTTCACCTCCTCGAGGCGGCCACGCGCCGGGTCGTAGCCATCGGCGCGACCGCGTACCCGCAGGGGACCGAACTCGCCGCTGAGGGCCAGTTCGGCCTGGTAGCCCTCGCCTCGGCGGCTGGCCACCAGGGCATGACCGGCCATGCCTTCCTGGGCGGTGGGGGCGGGCGTGAAGCGCAGGTCGAGGTCGCCGCATTTCGCAGTGAACTCGCAGAGCGCACGCACGGCCACGCTGTAGGCCATGGTCAGTCCTCCGCCCACTGCACGTAGCAGACGTCCACGGGGATCTCGTGGCGGGCGCAGAATTCCAGCCACCGTAACTGGTTGTCCTGCAGGCGGTCGCCGGGGCCCTTCACCTCGATCAGGCGGTAGCGGCGCTCTTCTGGCCAGAACTGGATCAGGTCGGGCAACCCGGCGCGATTGGCCTTGATATCGGCCAGGATGCGCTGAAAGCAGGCCTTGAGGTGCGCAGCCGGCAGGCACGCCAGGGCCTGGTCCAGGAGCGCTTCATCCAGGTTGCCCCAGTAGACGAAAGGCGAGAGCAGACCCCGCTTGGTGGCATAGGTGCGGCGGATATTGGCCTGGTATTCGTCGCTGTCCAGTTGCGCCAGGCAGGCGGCGAAGCGTTCGGCGCGGCGCGAATGGAAGTCCGGGCTGAGCAGGTCAGCCGGGCCGTTGTGGAAGGGATGGAAGAAGGCGCCGGGCACCGCAGCGAAGATGGCGTCCCAGCAGAGGAGGCCGAACAGGGAGTTGAGCAGGGTGTTCTCCACGTAGTGCACCGGCGCGCTTTCCTCAACGAAGTGCAGCAGCACGGCGTGCTCCACCGATAGCGGCTCCGGCGGTTGCGGCAGGACCAGGTCGAGTCGGCGTACCGGCGCGCTGCCGGCGGGTGACTCCTTGGGCAGGCCCAGCTTGCGCCGCAGGCGCGGCAGGATGCGCGCCAGATGCTGCTGTTCCTCCTCGCTCTCGGGGGTCTCCCAGGCCTCCTGCGCCAAGCCGAAGGCCTCGTCATGGGCGCCGAGGCGCTCCAGTACACGAATGCGCCGTACCCGTGCGCCCAGGTATTCGCAGAGACTGTAGAGGCTCAGCGCCGCATCCAGCAGTGCGCTGCGCTCGCAGTGCTGGGCGACCTGGAACAGCAGCTTGCGCCGGCGTGCGTCCAGCCAGGGGTTGTCGTGGGGTTTCAGGGGCAGTTCGCTCAGCAACTCGTCCAGTGCTTCGCCCGCCTCGAAGCGCTCCCGCCAGCGGTGCAGGCGCAGGTAGTACTCCAGGTCGGCACGCTCGCGGAAGCCCCGCGCGGAAGCGTCGATCTCGACCTTCTCATACTGGTAGATGCCGAGGTCGGAGAGCACGAACTCGGACCAGTCCTGGTAGAGGTTGCCGAAGAACATCAGCCGCAAGCGGTCGCAGATGTCCATCAGTTCGAGCGCAAAGATGCGGTCCTGGCTGGCCGGATACCAGGCAGCGAAAGAACGCGGTTCAGGGTGTTCGGCGAGCAGGGCGCCCAGGCGCTCGGCCTTGCGCCCCGGTGCCTTGCCGAAACAGGCATCCACCTCGGCCAGGGTGAGCAGGCCGAAGAGTTGCGTGAGGTCCAGGTGGGGCGCCGCGTCGACCCATCCCAAGTCCACCAGCGGCGCCACCGCGTCGAGGGTGTCGCCGATCTCGGCATAGCTCAGCTTGCTGGCGCGGAAGCGTGTGCCCTTGCGCATCACCATGCGCACCAGCAGCGCCTGGGAGGCGCGGGGCAGGGCACGGAAGCCTTCGATGAAGGCTTGCTCCTCGGCAGTCAGCAGATCGCTGTAACGCTCGCTGATCCAGTCGAGCAGGGTGTGGAAGTTGTTCAGGTAGTAGAAGGGATCTTCGAGGGCGGCGGGCATGGCGAGGGCGGGTGAGCCGGGCTATTACTGTGGATTTATACAGATATCAGGCCCGGCCGGTTCGCGGCAAATGGATTTCGATCAGTGGGGCTCAAGTGGCCGCAGCCAGCACTTGGCTGCGTAGCCAGGCCAGCGTCGGGTCGCCCGTGCCGCGCTGGTGCCGCTGTTGCTGGCGCTGCGGATACCGATGCCGGCGTTCGGCTTCGCCACCAAGGCACCGACCTGGGTATGGACGGGTGTAGTCTACGGCGTCTGCTTCATTTCCCTGGCGCTGATCCTGGCGCCCCGTCTGGGTGTGAGCGGCTTAGTCGCCGCGGCGGTGGCGGGGCAGATGCTGGCGTCCCTGGCCCTCGATCACTTCGGCCTGATGGGGCTGCCGGCGCGGCCGCTGAATATGGGCAAGGCGCTGGGGGCGCTGCTGCTGGTCGCCGGGGTGGTGGTGCAGACCTTCAGCACCGAGGCGCCCGGCCAGGCTGGGCCTGTGCCGGAGCGTTCCGCTGGCTAGCTGGCGCCGGGACCTGCGCGACACCATTCAATTTGTCGTGCCTGAAGTTAAAAAACCTATATCCGAAGCCTTCTGCCGCGCGGGCCCCGCGCTTTCGGTGCGTGCAGCTTTTTCCTAGCCAGCGACTACAAAAATCATAATTTCGCGAATCCCTCGCTCTGAACAGAATGCGGCCAACCCCGACAGTTAGCCGCAACTGCAGAACAACAATGATCAGAGTCAGAGGAGGCAAGCCATGACCGACCTGAATCAAACCGCCTTTCAGAAGTACACGGGCGTGACCGTTGAAAAAATGGAAATCGACACGCTCGTGGTCGGCGCCGGTCAGGCCGGTGTAGCTATGAGTGAGCACCTGAGCAAGCTCGGCGTGCCCCATCTGGTCCTGGAGCGCAATCGCATCGCCGAAGCCTGGCGCACCGGCCGCTGGGATTCGCTGGTCGCCAACGGCCCGGCCTGGCACGATCGCTTCCCGGGGCTGGAGTTCGACGGCCTCGACCCCGACGCCTTCGCCTCGAAAGACCAGGTCGCGGCCTACTTCGAAGCCTATGCCAAGACGTTCGACGCTCCCATCCGCACCGGTGTGGAGGTGAAGTCGGTGGTGCGCAATGCGGACCGGCCGGGCTTCACCATCGAAACCTCGGAAGGTGTGATCGAGGCCCGGCGCGTGGTGTCCGCCACCGGGCCCTTCCAGCGCCCGATCATCCCGCCGATCGCGCCCAAGGATGATGCGATCACGCAGATTCACTCCGCCCAGTACTACAACCCGCAGCAGCTGCCCGAAGGCGCCGTTCTGGTGGTGGGCGCCGGTTCTTCCGGTGTACAGATCGCCGATGAATTGCAACGTGCCGGCAAGCAGGTCTACCTCTCGGTTGGGCCGCACGATCGTCCGCCGCGTGCCTATCGCAATCGAGACTTCTGCTGGTGGTTGGGTGTTCTCGGCCTGTGGGACATGGAAGCCGCACAACCGGGCAAGGAGCACGTCACCATCGCCGTGAGTGGCGCCCGTGGCGGCCATACCGTCGATTTCCGCGCGTTGGCCAAGCAGGGCATCACCCTCGTCGGCCTGACCAAGGCATTCGAGGACGGCGTGGTGACGTTCCAGTCGGACCTTGCCGACAACCTCGCCCGTGGTGATGAGAACTACCTGGCGCTGCTGGACGCAGCCGACGCCTACATCGCCCGCAACCGCCTGGACCTGCCGGAAGAGCCTGAAGCGCGTTTCTTCCTCCCGCAGCCGGAATGCGTGACCAATCCCATTCTCGAGCTCGACCTGGCCAAGGCCGGTGTGACCTCGATCATCTGGGCGACCGGCTATGCAGTGGATTTCAGCTGGCTGAAGGTCAATGCCTTCGATGGCAACGGCAAGCCGCAGCATCAGCGTGGTGTGTCGAGCGAGCCTGGCATCTATTTCGTCGGCCTGCCCTGGCTGTCGCGCCGTGGCTCCACCTTCATCTGGGGGGTGTGGCACGACGCCAAGCACATCGCCGACCACATCGCTACGCAGTGCAAGTACCTCGCCTATCGCGATGCCGGACAACGCCAGGCGGAAAGCTGATCCAACCCCGATTCGCACATTCAAGCAGACAGATTAAAGGAGGCAATCCGATGCCGACCCATACTCGCATCCGCATGTTCAATACCAAGGACACTTATCCCAACCAGACGCTGGATAACGACCTCTGCCAGGCGGTGCGCGCCGGCAACACCGTCTATGTGCGTGGCCAGGTCGGGACCGACTTCGAAGGGCGCCTGGTAGGCCTCGGCGACCCGCGCGCCCAGACCGAGCAGGCGATGAAGAACGTCAAGCAACTGCTGGAAGAGGCGGGCAGCGACCTGTCGCACATCGTCAAGACCACCACCTACCTGATCGACCCGCGCTACCGCGAGCCGGTGTATCAGGAAGTGGGCAAGTGGCTGAAGGGGGTCTTCCCCATCTCCACCGGTCTGGTGGTGTCGGCCCTGGGTCAGCCGCAGTGGCTGATGGAGATTGACGTGATCGCAGTGATCCCGGACGACTGGCAGCCGGTGCAGGTATAAGGAGCAAGGCTATGACGTTCTCCATCATCGGTCGTTGCCCGGAAACCGGGCAACTCGGCATCGCCATCAGCTCGTCCAGCATCGCCGTTGGCGCCCGCTGCCCCTGGGTGCGGGCCGGGGTCGGAGCGGTGGCGACCCAGAACGTCACCCTGCCGGCCCTGGGGCCGCAGATCCTCGATCTGCTCGATGGTCAGCAGCTGGAGCCCGCCGAGGCACTGGACCGGGCATTGAGCAGCAATGGCTGGAGCCAGTACCGGCAGGTGACGGTGATCGACGGCCAGGGCCGCGTCGCCTTGTTCAGTGGTAGCGAGGCGCTGGGTTTGCACAATGCGGTGGCTGGCGAGCAATGCGCCGCCGCCGGCAACCTGCTGGCCGGGACCCAGGTGATAGAAGCGATGGTGCAGGCCTTCGAGACGGCGACTGGGCTGCTCGCCGACCGCCTGCTGGCGGCCATGCACGCCGCCATGGTGGCCGGGGGCGAAGCCGGGCCGGTGCATTCGGCGGCGCTGAAGGTGGTGGGTGATCTCACCTGGCCGATCGTCGACCTGCGGGTGGACTGGGCGGACGAGGACCCCATCGGCCAGTTGGATGGCCTCTGGCAGGCTTATCGGCCGCAGATGCAGGACTATCTCACCCGGGCGCTGGACCCCACCGCGGCGCCCAGCTACGGGGTGCCGGGCGATGAGTGAATCGGCCAGCCGCGTCCTGCTGGAGCAATTGATCGGCTTCGCCACCGTCAGTCGGGATTCCAACCTCGAGCTCATCGCTTTCATCAGGGATTACCTGGCGGCGCAGGGGGTGGAGAGCGAAATTTTCTACAACCCCGAGCGCACCAAGGCCAACCTGTTCGCCACCATCGGTCCTCGCGACCGGGGTGGCATCGTGCTTTCCGGACATACGGACGTGGTGCCGGTGGAAGGCCAGGCCTGGACGGTCGAGCCATTCCGCCTTACGGAGAGGGAAGGGCGCCTGTACGGACGCGGAACGGCCGATATGAAAGGCTTTATCGCCTCCGTATTGGCTGCTGTGCCCGCTTTCCTCGAACAGCCACTGACGATGCCGGTGCACCTCGCTTTCTCCTATGACGAGGAGGTGGGTTGCCTGGGCGTGCGTCCGATGCTCGCCGAACTGGAGAAAAGACCTCACAAGCCGCGGCTTTGCCTGATCGGCGAACCCACCGAGATGAAACCGGTGCTCGGGCACAAGGGCAAGCTGGCCATGCGCTGCCAGGTTCAGGGCGCCGCTTGTCACTCGGCCTATGCGCCCTATGGCGTCAACGCCATCGAATACGCGGCGCGACTGATCGGCAGGCTGGGGTCGATAGGTGCCGAACTGGCGAAGCCGGAGCGTCAGGACGACCGCTTCGATCCGCCTTTCTCCACGGTGCAAACCGGCATCATCAAAGGTGGGCGGGCGCTGAACATAGTTCCCGCGGAATGCGAGTTCGATTTCGAAGTGCGGGCACTGCCCGACTTCGACGCCCGGCAAGTGGCCGACGAACTGCAGTCGTTCGCCGAAACCGAGCTGTTGCCGCAAATGCGCGCTGTGCAGGCTGGCACCGGCATTCGCCTGCAACCTTTGAGCGCCTATCCTGGGCTGGTCACTTCAGCCGATAGCGAGGCGGCGCAGTTGCTGGCGCTACTCAGTGGTTCGACGGAGTTCGGTACCGTAGCCTTCGGCACCGAAGGCGGGCTGTTCGACCAAGCGGGCATTCCTGCGGTGGTCTGTGGCCCGGGCAGCATGGACCAGGGCCACAAGCCGGACGAGTTCATCAGCCTTGAGCAACTCGCCGCGTGCGACGCCATGCTGCGCCGTCTGGCGCTTTATCTGCAGGACCGGGGCGGTCTGCTGTAGACTGCCGCACCCCAAGAAATGCCTGGGACGCGGAATTGACGGGCGTCAGCCCCGTTGCTAACATTCCCGTCCTTATATCGGCTCAATTCCTCCGTCCGGAGGCTGAAAAAGCCGGTGTCAACCCCGAGATTTGCGTCATTGCCGGCTTTGGCTGGAAGTGGCGCCACTGGGGCGGCGCAGGATACCAGCTTCGATCCTCGTCGCTTCTATTGATGACTTGACCGCATTGGCTGGAGTGCGGAATAGGGCCTTTCCTGGCCTTTGACTACAGGTATGAACATGAGCGAAAGCTTTGCAGAACTTTTTGAAGAAAGCCTGAAATCCCTCGACATGCAGCCGGGTGCGATCATCACCGGCATCGTGGTCGACATCGATGGTGACTGGGTCACCGTCCATGCTGGCCTGAAATCCGAGGGCGTCATCCCGGTCGAGCAGTTCTACAACGAACAGGGCGAGCTGACCATCAAGGTGGGTGACGAGGTCCACGTAGCGCTCGACGCGGTGGAAGACGGCTTCGGTGAGACCAAGCTGTCCCGCGAGAAAGCCAAGCGTGCCGAATCCTGGCTGGTTCTGGAAGCTGCTTTCAACGCCGAAGAAGTGGTCAAAGGCGTTATCAACGGCAAGGTCAAGGGCGGTTTCACCGTCGACGTCAGCGGTATCCGCGCGTTCCTGCCGGGCTCCCTCGTGGACGTGCGCCCTGTGCGCGACACCACCCACCTGGAAGGCAAGGAACTCGAGTTCAAGGTCATCAAGCTGGACCAGAAGCGCAACAACGTTGTCGTTTCCCGTCGTAGCGTCCTGGAAGCCGAGAACAGCGCCGAGCGCGAAGCTCTGCTGGAATCCCTGCAGGAAGGCCAGCAAGTCAAGGGTATCGTCAAGAACCTCACCGACTACGGCGCATTCGTGGACCTGGGCGGCGTAGACGGCCTGCTGCACATCACCGACATGGCCTGGAAGCGCATCAAGCATCCGTCCGAGATCGTCAACGTTGGTGACGAGATCGACGTCAAGGTCCTGAAGTTCGACCGCGAGCGCAACCGTGTCTCCCTGGGTCTGAAGCAGCTGGGCGAAGATCCGTGGGTCGCCATCAAGGCGCGCTACCCGGAAGGCACCCGTGTGACCGCCCGCGTTACCAACCTCACCGACTACGGCTGCTTCGCCGAGCTGGAAGAGGGCGTGGAAGGCCTGGTGCACGTTTCCGAAATGGACTGGACCAACAAGAACATTCACCCGTCGAAAGTCGTTCAGGTTGGCGACGAAGTGGAAGTTCAGGTTCTGGACATCGACGAAGAGCGTCGTCGTATCTCCCTGGGCATCAAGCAGTGCAAGTCCAACCCGTGGGAAGACTTCTCCAGCCGCTTCAACAAGGGCGACAAGATCTCCGGCACCATCAAGTCGATCACCGATTTCGGTATCTTCATCGGCCTGGAAGGCGGCATCGACGGTCTGGTTCACCTTTCCGACATCTCCTGGAACGAAGTGGGCGAAGAAGCCGTACGCCGCTTCAAGAAGGGCGACGAGCTGGAAACCGTCATCCTCTCCGTTGATCCGGAGCGTGAGCGCATCTCCCTGGGTATCAAGCAACTGGAAGACGATCCGTTCTCCAGCTACGCCTCCCTGCACGAGAAAGGCAGCATCGTTCGCGGAACCGTGAAAGAAGTTGACGCCAAAGGCGCTGTAATCAGCCTCGGTGGCGAGATCGAAGGCGTTCTGAAGGCTTCCGAAATCAGCCGTGACCGCGTTGAAGACGCGCGCAACGTGTTGAAGGAAGGCGAAGAAGTCGAAGCCAAGATCATCAGCATCGACCGCAAGAGCCGCGTAATCAGCCTCTCCATCAAGTCCAAGGACGTTGATGACGAGAAGGACGCCATGAAGGAACTGCGCAAGCAGGAAGTCGAGTCCACCGGCCCGACCACCATTGGTGACCTGATCCGTGCTCAGATGGAGAACCAGGGCTAATCACCCTGCTCCAACAGCAAAAAGGGCGGCCTAGGCTGCCCTTTTTGTTGTCTGCGTTTCCCCTTCCCGGGTTTGGGCTGTTCAAAGCCTCCCTGGCGTGCTAAAAACTCATAGAGCTGATCTAGCCGCTTGAATTAGAAGGGAAAACCATGACCAAGTCGGAGTTGATCGAACGGATTGTTACCCATCAGGGCCAGCTGTCGTCTAAAGACGTGGAACTTGCCATCAAAACGATGCTCGAACAGATGTCTCAGGCCCTGGCGACTGGGGACCGTATCGAGATTCGTGGGTTTGGGAGCTTCTCACTGCATTACCGCGCGCCACGTGTTGGACGCAACCCGAAAACCGGAGAGTCGGTTCGGCTTGACGGAAAGTTTGTGCCGCATTTCAAACCGGGCAAGGAGCTTAGGGATCGGGTCAACGAAGATGAGTGATCAGATATTTATATCTCTTTCGTAAAGCTTTGAATTTATTTGCGCGCAGGGTAGTTTCGATTATTTGATTTATTTTTAGTTTTGAAAGGTTGGTGTAAGAGTGGCAGATTTAGAGTTTAGGGGGCGTGAAGCGGACGAAGTCAGGCTCTCTGATTGGATGCTGGCCCTGTGGGGGCAAAAATATATAATTGCATCAAGTGTTTTGTTGTTTTTAGTTGGAGCCATTGTTGCCTTAAACTTTGTACAGCCAAAGTATGAGTCGAAAGTGACGCTGTTGCCTCCGCGACTCTCTGATGTCTCCCTTCTGAACGTTGGCAGAGAGCAGGGCGGACTACCGCCTTTTGATGTCGAACGTGTCTATCTTGAATTCAAGAATCAGCTTACATCGGTGTATTTGAGGGATAGGTTCTTTGGCGAGGTTTACCTGAAGGATACAGGGGCCGGCGTGGATAAGGATTCGCTGCGACGGCTTTTTGATCGGGAGTTAATTGTTCAGGCCCCGGACAAAAATAAACCTGAGAAGTATGAGGTTGTTGTGCAGACGACTGACGCGGTCCGCTCTGCAGAGATTGCCAACAAATTTGTGGAGATGGCATCAGCTCGTGCTGTTGAAAATATTCAGCAGAATGTCACTGCAGAAATCTCAACGCAGTTGCAAGGCCTTAAGCAATACGTCGGAGTTCTCCGTGAAAGTGCAAAGGATCGACGTCAGGACCGAGTAGCAAAGCTCCGTGAAGCACTTGCAGTGGCTGAAGCTGTAGGGGTGGAACAGCCCCAACAGGTCACGGGTCGTACCGCGGCTGTTGAAGATCTCAAAGCCTATACCGACGGGAGTCTGATGTACATGCGGGGTGCGGAGGCGATTCGCTCTGAGATCGAGGCGCTTGAACGACGAAAAAGCGACGACCCATTTACCAGCGGGTTGAGGGACGTGCAGCAACGAATTCAGTTTCTGGAAGGCATGCCGCTAAATTTCGAAAAAATCTCTGTAGTGACTGTTGACCAGATAGCGAACCCAGCGGACCAGCCCATCAGTCCAAACAAGCCAAAGATTATCGCGTTTGGAACCTTGCTTGGGCTTTTGTTGGGCTGCTTCATTTCGAGCTTTCGCTGGTTCTGGAAGTTACAGGTAAACAGAACACCTTTAGGTATCAGGGATTGATGTCTTTGGCTTCGTTTTAGGGTGTCTAATTACAATAATGTGCTCCACATTCATGTGTGGAGCACGTCTGTTTTTGTCTTCCGACTATTCAGCTGGTTGTTGAAGACGCACATGCCTACTGTTTTATATTGTACTAACTCTCGATCTGTCTGTGTAGTTAGTTGTTTGGATGGTTTTTCTTTATGATGAAATTCATCTTGCGGAATAGCTATGGCGTCTCTTAAAGGGAATGCATATGCTGCGCTTGGTGTGGCGCTACAGGCAGTTTTGAAGCTCATCTTTTCAGCTGTTGCTACTAAGGTGTTAGCTTTCTACGCTGGACCATCTGGAATGGCGATTGTTGGCCAGTTGCAATCATTGTTGCAGATTGCAGCCGCAGGCGTGGCATCCGTAACTACGACCGGTGTAGTCAAGAATGTTGCTGAACAAAAGCATTCGAGCGCCGCTATTTTTTCTCTTTCCCTTGTGTTGTTGTTGGGGTTCAGCCTGGTTCTTCTGCTGCTGTTCGCCGCTTTGGGCGGGTACCTGTCAGTTCTATTTCTGGGCGGTGAGTGGTTGTTGGTTCTCTTGATCATACCGCTAACGGTGGTGGCGCTGGGCGTAACAAATCTCAATATGTCCTATTTCAATGGGCGTCAGGAATATCGGGCCTATACTGTTTACACAGTCGTCTTTTCTTTCCTCGTTGCCTGTTCGACCGTTGCCCTTTGTGTTGTGTTTGGCGTCCAGGGCGCGGTTTATTCAGTTGCACTGTCTCCAGCGCTGGCTGCCTTGATTGTCACTGTGCTGTTTCGAAGTGGTCACTTGTTTGTTTTTGATCTTTCAGTGATCAAAAACTCCGATTTGCTCAGGTCGCTCCTCAGTTATTCGTTCATGACCATCGTGTCGGCTCTATTTGTGTATGGCGGGCACATATATGTAAGGGATTTCATGACGAAGGCACTTTCGCTTCAAGCTACAGGAATCTGGTACTCGGTAACTAGGCTGTCCGAGTTGTACATGACTATTGCTAGCATCGCATTTTCTACCATCCTGCTACCTCGTTATTCTTCGTCATCAGGTGCCGCTTTAACTAAAGAAATTGGCGTTGGAGCCATTCTGGCCGTTGTTGCTGCTGTCCTTTTGGTTTTGTTTGTGATTTTATTTTCGGATTTCCTTATCGTTTTCCTGTTTGGCGATGAGTTCATGCCTGCAAGTAGGATCCTGAGGCTGTACGTGATTGGCGATGCGATAAAAATTCTTTGCTGGGTTGTCTTGTACGTTGCCTTGGCCAAGCAGAATGTCCGATTTTATGTTCTTTTCGAAATATTTTCATCCGTCTTGTATGTGATCCTTGTTCTCTCCATTTTTACCTGGAAGGGGTTCGACTTCACGCCCATTGGCTATATCTTTCAGTCAGTAATTTCGCTTTCTGTCCTGATAGGTTGGTTCGCTTTCTTTCGCAAGGAGATCAGGGTAGGGTGATTTACTGTCGGCTGATGGGGCTCTAGATGTTCGCTTATAACGCCATCTTCGTGCTTTCTGTTTTGTCTTCGTATGGGGCCTTTCTTCGCGAGAGCTCCATCTCAAGGTCGTTCTTCTTTCTTGTCTTCCTTCTGTTGTTTTTGCTTGCTGCGTGCCGATATGAGACAGGTTATGACTGGCTCGTATACAAGCAGTTCTACGAGTCACTCCTACAGGATGGCGAGTTCAGGATAGATTTTGAGTCTGGTTTCCAGTTCGCGGCCAAGGCACTGGTTTATCTTGGTCAGGACTATTATGTCTTGCAAGTTGTATTCTCTGCTGTCGCGTGTTATTCGGTTTACAAACTTTTTTCATTATTCAATGTTACCGCTTTATCTGTCTATCCACTTCTCTATTTGTCCACAAATTTTTTTACTTCGCAAATGGGGACGATCAGGTATACGGCTGCGGTATCGGTGTTTTGCCTGAGTTATCGATGGATACTCTCTTCTGACTGGGTAAAGTACGTTGCTTCGGTCATCGTCGCCATGCTGTTCCATTCGGCAGCGTTGTTTTTCTTGGTCATTTATTTCCTCCTGAAATGGACCGAGGCTCATCGGTACGGCCTTTTGATAGTTGCTGTATCCAGTGTCTTTCTGCTTGTTGATAGGGGGCTGGTGCTGAGCGTTTTCCCATTTGTGGTCGGTGATGGGGAAGTTGCAAATGAAAATTTAGTCGGAAAGTTGTTTAGAGGGTTTATCTATATTGTCGTGTTCCTAGTTTGTCACATGAAGCGCGAGGAGTTGATTGCAAGGCATGTTTCTTTGTATAATTCTTCGCTTTTTTCAGTGGTGCTTTTTTTTCTGTTCTCGTGGTCGTCGGTGCTGTCGAGTCGCTTAGTTGAACCATTTTTGCTGGTTTCAATTGTTGGTTTCTACTATGCAGTACGCAGTTTCTCGCTCTTGGACAGGTTTGTAATCATCTCCGGTATCGCGTTTTATTTTGTATTGAAGGTAAGCGTTGTGTTTTCGGGGGGCGATATGATGGTCTTCCTGCCCTACCAATCGATTCTTTTCGATATTGGGAGTGGTGATGGGATGGAACGTGCGTATCAGTTATATAACTCAAGGTTTAAATAGGTGGGCGTATGGCCAACGTTGTGTTGTTAACGACTAAGTATGCCAACGAGAAAAAAGATGCTTGGCTGACCAATGAACTGGCATATTCGTTAAGAGATCAGGGTTATAACGTTACGGCCGTGGTATTTTCCTGGTTGAAAAATGACCCTGAGTCTTCTGTCTCCGAGCTGGATGGCATCAACGTCGTCCGGCTTAAACTGCATAAGCTGTTCTACACTACCGGTTTTATCGGTACAGCGTTGAAGGTTTTCCTGTTCCCCTATTGGGCGCGTTATGTCATTGGGCGCAATCTGAAAACGTGTGATCTCCTGATTGCCAATACACCTTGTATCACCATTCAAGGCCTGTCTACCTACTTTAAAAGACGTTATGGCTCGAAAAGCTATCTGGTCTTGTGGGACTTCTTCCCTTTTTATTTAAAAGATCTTGGTGTCATAAGGAATAAGCTATTCTTCAAGTTCTTCTGGTTTCTTGAGCAGAAAATGTACCAATCGTTCGACCGAATTGGTTGTATGACTCCAGGGAATATCGATTTTTTGCTTGAGAATTACTCCGGTATTGAGCGTGATAAGGTAGAGATTCTGCCTCTGTGGACAGACCAAAAGCCAATCGTAGCTGTCGATAAGTATAAGTTGCGCGAAAAATATTCCCTGCCGCAGGACAAGGTTATTGCGGTTTATGGTGGGGCTATGTCGATCGTCCAGGAACTCACCAATATTCTGGACTTGGCTGAGCATACGGCTGATATCAATGTTCTGTTCCTATTCATTGGTAGGGGGACAGAGAAGAAAAGCCTGGAGGAAGAAGCGTCAAGACGGGGGTTGAAAAATGTCCGCTTCCTGGACTATGTGCCTCGCGACGAATATGAAGGGTTGGTTGCATCTTGCGATGTTGGCCTCATTTCGTTGTCACGCAGGTTAAGCGTTCCAAGTTTTCCGTCAAAATCGATCGACTATTTCAAGGTGGCATTACCGGTTTTAGCATCCCTGGACTCAGTGACTGACTTTGGCACGATTCTGCAGGATGAAATAAAGGCAGGTTTTTCGGTCGTTGCGGGAAACACTGCTTTGATGAGTGAGAAGTTGAAAGCATTGGTGTCCGATGCGGATCTGCGCAAGAAGATGGGAAGCTTAGGGCGTCTCTATTACGAGAAGCATTTGAGCGTCGAGAATGCAAGAAACAAGATTTCGTCGATAATTTAACGGAGGCTGCTATGTCTTTCCAGGATGTTTTTTTTGGTAAAACCCTATTGATTACTGGTGGTACCGGCTCTTTCGGAAATGCTGTTCTTAAGCGTTTCCTGAATACAGGTATATCTGAGATTCGCATATTCAGTCGTGACGAAAAGAAACAAGACGATATGCGCAAGCGTTATGCTAGTTCGAAACTTAAGTTTTATATCGGCGACGTGCGCGATTACCAAAGTGTGCTGAATGCCACCCGCGGTGTTGACTATATCTTTCACGCTGCTGCGTTGAAGCAGGTTCCATCTTGCGAGTTCCACCCCCTCGAAGCGGTCAAGACGAACGTTCTTGGAACTGAGAACCTGCTCGAGGCTGCTATCCAGAATGGGGTCAAGCGTGTCGTATGTCTGAGTACGGACAAGGCGGTTTACCCTATCAATGCCATGGGTATTTCGAAGGCAATGATGGAAAAGGTCATGGTTGCCAAGTCACGTAATGTTGATGACAACAAGACAGTGATTTGCGGCACTCGATATGGCAACGTCATGGCTTCGCGCGGTTCTGTCATTCCATTGTTCATCGAGCAGATTCGCTCTGGTAAGCCGCTGACCATCACCGATCCCGATATGACTCGGTTCATGATGACCTTGTCCGATGCCGTCGATCTGGTCCTTTATGCTTTCGAGCATGGCAATAACGGTGATCTGTTTGTGCAGAAGGCGCCTGCCGCCACTGTAGAAGTTCTGGCAAAGGCTTTGACCGCACTGCACGAAAAGCCCGACCATCCGATTCAGGTTATCGGAACTCGTCACGGCGAGAAACTCTATGAGGCACTGCTCAGCCGCGAAGAGATGGCCTGTGCCGAAGATATGGGCGACTACTTCCGTGTTCCGCCGGATCTGCGTGACCTCAACTATGCGAAATTCATTGAGCAGGGAGAGGAAAAGATTTCTCACAGTGAAGATTACAACTCGCATAACACCGATCGTCTGGATATAGCGGGCATGCAGAAACTGTTGCTCAAGCTGGACTTCATTCGGGCAATTCAGCGTGGCGAGCTTGCCACCCCTGAGGAGTAGGTTATGCGGGTTCTGATTACCGGGGCTAACGGTTTCATTGGACGGAATCTGGTCGTTCATCTTGAGGAACGCAAGGACATCGAAGTAGTTCGTTTCACACACGAAAATAGCTTGGATGACCTTGTTGAGCTGGTTGGAAAAAGCGAATTTGTTTTTCATCTGGCTGGTGTAAATCGTCCACAAAGTGTCGATGAGTTCAGGGTCGGGAATACTGATTTGACCCGTGCTGTTTGCGATGCAATCGTAAAAAGCGGAAAGCGGATCCCTGTACTCTATACCTCTTCTACCCAAGCTGAACTGGATAATGCATACGGCGTCAGCAAGTTTGCAGCAGAGGAGGCGCTCAAGGAATTTTCTGCTCGCCAAGGCTCTCCGGTTCATCTATTCAGATTGCCTAATGTATTTGGCAAATGGGCTCGGCCAAATTATAACTCGGCAGTTGCGACGTTTTGCCACAATATCAGCCGTGATCTGCCAATAACGATCAACGACCCGTCTCATGTCATTCGTCTTGTATATGTTGATGACGTGATTGATAAGTTCATTGCGGTGATGGACGGAAACGTTTCTGGAGAAGCGTTCTCCAATGTCGAGCCTGAATACAAGATTACTGTAGGTGCTCTTAGTGAGCAGTTATATGCATTCCGCGAGAGTCGCAAAAGCCTGATAACAGAAGCTGTTGGTACCGGTCTCTGTCGAGCATTGTATTCAACCTACCTAAGTTATCTGCCGCCGGAGAGTTTTGCTTACGAAGTTCCAAAGTATGGCGATCCGCGCGGTGTTTTTGTTGAGATGCTAAAGACTCGCGATTCCGGGCAATTTTCATTCTTCACCGCTCATCCGGGGGTCACCCGCGGCGGGCATTATCATCATTCGAAGACTGAAAAATTTCTCGTCATCAAGGGGGAGGCATCCTTTCGATTCCGACACATAGTCTCGGGCGAATTCTATGAGATGCGCACTTCTGGCGATACTCCGCAGATTGTGGAGACTGTGCCCGGATGGACTCATGACATTACCAATGTCGGCACCGAAGAAATGGTCGTGATGCTTTGGGCTAACGAGATTTTCGATCGGGAACGTCCTGATACCTATGCGCGGCCATTGATTTCCGAGGGTTGATCGACACCATTGTTAGGCCGATTTTGATGGCTTTGGAAATCTGGCTGTTTTCGGAAATCTATTGCATGAATTTGGAGTTGGAGGTTCTCAATTGAATAAGATGAAGGTTGTTACGGTCGTTGGTACTCGTCCGGAGATTATTCGTCTTTCCCGGGTAATGGCGAAACTTGACCAGTATTGTGATCATGTCCTGGTGCACACTGGGCAGAATTATGATTACGAGTTGAACGAAATATTCTTCACCGATTTGAATATTCGTAAGCCTGATTACTTCCTAAATGCGGCTGGTTCCACTGGTGCAGAAACAATAGGGAACGTAATTATTTCCGTTGACCGAGTGTTGTCGGAAGTCAAACCAGATGCCCTGCTTGTGCTTGGAGATACCAATAGTTGCATGGCGGTCATCCCGGCAAAGCGCCGTAAGATTCCAACTTTTCATATGGAAGCTGGGAACCGCTGCTTCGATATGCGAGTCCCTGAAGAAATCAATCGTCGGATTGTTGATCACACTGCTGATATTAACCTTACGTACAGTACGATCGCCCGTGATTATCTCCTTCGCGAAGGAATGTCACCCGATATGGTCATTAAGACCGGCAGCCCGATGTTCGAAGTGCTGAACCATTATCGGGAGGGGATTGAGCAGTCTGACGTGCTCGAGCGCTTGGGGCTTCAAGAGCAGAAGTTCTTCGTGGTTTCCGCGCATCGCGAAGAGAATATAGACTCGGATAAGAATTTCCTGAAGCTTGTTGATGTCTTGAACTCTGTCGCTGAAAAATATGGCTTCCCCGTAATTGTGTCTACTCACCCTCGTACGATGAAGAGGGTGGAAGCAATGGGTGCTAAGTTTCATGAGAATGTACGTCTTCTTAAGCCGCTTGGCTTCAAGGACTACAATAAGTTGCAGTTGAAATCCAAGGCAGTCCTTTCCGATAGCGGCACGATCAATGAAGAGTCCTCGATTCTCAATTTCCCAGCTCTGAATATTCGCGAAGCCCACGAGCGCCCCGAGGGTATGGAAGAGGCGGCGGTGATGATGGTTGGGCTTGAGACGGAGCGTGTTCTCCAAGCTCTTCAAGTGCTGGAGGGGCAGGCACGGGGCGAGGAACGCAGCCTTCGTCTAGTTGGTGATTACAGCATGCCTAACGTTTCGGAAAAGGTCGTTCGGATCATTCATAGTTATCGCGATTACGTCATGCGGACCGTTTGGAAAAGGTTCTGATTGAGTTCAGGAAATGACCGACAAGAAGATTAAGATCCTGATCGTTACTCAGTACTTTTGGCCGGAAAACATGAGGATCAATGATCTGGTCGAAAGATTTCTGGAAAAGGGACACGAAGTTACTGTTCTGACGGGTGTCCCAAATTATCCGGAAGGCCATGTTTTTCCTGCCTTCAAGGCCAGTCCTTCGAAGTTCTCAAGTTACCATGGGGCCGATGTTTTACGAGTTCCCATGATGTCAAGAGGGCGTCGCAGCATTACGCTGGCCTTGAACTATCTTTCTTTTTTCTGTAGCGCATCAGTATTTGGAGCTTATAAGCTAAGGAAAAAAGAGTTTGACTCTATTTTCGTTTATGCCGTTTCTCCAATTATGGCGGCGATCCCTGCCTTGGTAATCGGCAGACTAAAGAAAGTGCCTGTATTCGTCTGGGTTCTTGACCTTTGGCCGGAGACGCTTGAGGCAGTTGGAGTGGTCAGGAACGAGAGGATTCTATCTCTTGTCGGCAGGGTGGTTTCATTTATATATAATCGTGCCGATTATCTGCTGCTGCAATCAAAGTCCTTCGAGGAAAATGTTAGGAAGTACTGCACGAAAAGGATGTCAGTTGATCGATTTGTTTACTTTCCGAGTTGGGCTGAGGATGGATTCTCTGGTCAAGTAGTGGAGCATTCGGATCTTATCGAACGTGATGAGTCGGTCTTTACAATAGTTTTTGCCGGCAATGTAGGGGAGTCACAGGATTTTCCCGCAATTCTGAAGGCGGCAGAAACTATACAGTCCGACCTTAAAGTGCGATGGGTTGTAGTGGGGGATGGTAGAGTCAGCGACTGGCTGCGTGAGCAGATTTCTGCTCGCGGCCTGTCCAATTTCCTGTTTTTGGGGAGGCATCCCTTAGCAAAAATGCCCCCTTTGTTTGCTGCTGCGGATGCGCTGCTGGTTTCGCTGAAGTCAAATGAGGTGTTTGAGAAAACGATACCTGGAAAAGTCCAGGCTTACTTGGCATCTGGCAAGCCGATCATCGCGATGATCAATGGAGAGGCAGCAAGAGTGATTCAGGAGTCCCAGGCTGGAATGGCCTGTCCAGCCGGTGATGCCGCAGCTCTGGTCGAAATAGTCCGCTCGATGGTTGCAATGCCGTTGGCGGAAAGAGATGCCATGGGCAAGTCTGGAAGAGCGTATTATCTGGACAATTATTCCAAGACTACTCTTTTGGACCGCCTTGAGATGCTCTTCAGAAAGGCCAGTTTGAGAAATAGGAGCGAGTCGTGAGCAAAATCCTTATAACTGGCGTGTCGGGATTTGTTGGTCGCGCCGTGCATGACGAGCTTGCTTCGCGAGGACTTGCCGAGTTGGTTGTAGCTGTGCGTGGTTCCTCGTCTGGCCTAGGGGCTTCGTCCACGGTAGTGCGGATTCCCGGGATCGACGGATGTACTGATTGGCGGGTTGCCCTGGCCGGAGTCGAAGTCGTGATTCATAGTGCTGCTCGTGTGCATGTGATGAATGACAAGTCTGCTGACCCCCTTGCGGAGTTCCGCAAGGTGAATGTCGAGGGCACGTTGAACCTGGCGCGCCAGGCAGCATCTCAGGGCGTGCGCCGGTTCATCTTCATCAGTTCGATCAAGGTCAACGGCGAGTCCACCCCACCGGACTCTCCTTACTCTGCAGATGCAGTTCCGGCGCCGCTGGATCCTTATGGCGTTTCAAAGCTGGAAGCAGAAGTAGGTTTACGGGCGTTGGCAAATGAAACAGGTTTGGAAGTGGTTATTTTACGACCAACTTTGGTTTATGGCCCTGGCGTCAAAGCAAATTTTTTGAACATGATGCGCTGGATCTACCGAGGAGTACCGTTGCCTTTTGGTTCAATCCACAACAAACGGAGCTTTGTTGCCTTGGATAATCTGGTTGATCTAATTGTGACTTGCGTAAAGCATCCTTCAGCGGCAAACGAAACTTTTCTCGTTAGCGACGGCGAAGATTTATCGACATCTGAACTTCTACGTAGAATGGGGGTGGCGCTGCGCCGTCCTGCGAGATTACTTGCTATTCCAAGTTGGCTGCTGGAGAGAGCAGCCAGTTTTATCGGTAGAAGAGACATCTCCCAGCGGTTATGTGGGTCGCTGCAAGTTGATATAAATAAAAATAGCGAGCTGTTGGGCTGGACTCCACCGGTCAGTGTCGATCAGGCACTTCGTAAAACTGCTCAATACTTCCTGGAGCACCAAGCCAAATGATTATCTGGTTGGCGCTTGCGCTCGTTATTTTGGGGTCGTTGTTGCTGACTTGGGCATTGAGACACTACGCACTCAACCGTAGCCTCGTGGATATTCCCAACGCTAGAAGTTCGCACTCTGTTCCGACGCCACGGGGAGGCGGTGTGGCGATCGTGCTGGCATTTATCTTGGCGCTGCCGGCTCTGGTGCTGGCTGAGGTTCTTCCGTGGCCACAATTTTGCGCTCTAGCTGGTGCTGGCCTTTGGGTGGCGGCGATCGGATTTCTGGATGACCATGGGCATATCGCGGCACGTTGGCGACTTCTGGGTCATTTTGCTGCTGCTATTTGGGCATTGTTCTGGCTGGGAGGAGTCCCGCCAATTGTCGTTTTCGGTGTTCAAATAGAGTTGGCCTGGGCTGGAATATTTTTAGCTGCTGTATATCTTGTTTGGTTATTGAACCTCTACAATTTCATGGATGGTATTGATGGAATTGCAGGTGTCGAAACCATAACCGTATGCCTTGGCGGTGCATTTCTGTATTGGTACCTGGATTTTGTGGAGTATGCTGCAGTTCCTCTATTGCTGGCTGCGGCGGTTGCCGGCTTCCTTTTCTGGAACTTTCCACCCGCCCGTATCTTCATGGGAGATGCTGGAAGCGGGTTCTTGGGCGTATCTCTGGGCCTGCTTTCATTGCAGGCGGCGTGGGTGAAGCCGCAACTGCTATGGAGTTGGTTGATACTTCTCGGGGTATTCATCGTAGACGCGACCTGGACATTGATTCGTCGAATGCTTCGAGGAGAGAAAGTGTATGAGGCCCACAGGAGTCATGCCTACCAATTCGCCTCTCGCCGCTACGGTCGGCATTTGCCTGTTACCCTTGCTGTGGCGGCTCTCAATCTGTTCTGGCTTTTTCCTCTTTCGGTGTTGGTCGGAGCTGGAGCGGTGGACGGAGTCGCTGGCCTGATCATTGCCTATCTGCCACTGTTGGCTCTGGCCGTGCGTTTCAAGGCTGGTCAGAACGAGTAAGGCTCGTCTCGGACGAATAGTAATCCTCTTTGAATTCCTTCGATTTATTCAATACTGGGCTTCGAGTTCATGCTAGGTGCTAGGATTGCGGATGGTTTCACCAAGGCTGTATGGAGGGGCATTAGCGTCCTTTACTGTGTGGTGGATACTGGCTGTGATTCAAGTACAGGGCGCAACGAGGTTAGCAACGGATGACCAATAAGCTACGTAAAGGGCTGCTGGGCCTGCCCAGGCGATACAAGCGAATTCTGCAGGTCGTGACGGACGCCGTGCTGATCACCCTTGGCTTGTGGGCGGCATTCATGGTTCGTCTCGGCATCGACGCTCCGCTCGATCCCTTTACCACCCATACCTGGCTCTTTGGGGCGGCCCCCTCGGTTGCAATTCCGATATTTATTCGCTTCGGCATGTACCGTGCCGTCATGCGATATTTCGGTAATGACGCGCTAATCGCAATTATCAAGGCTGTAACGCTTTCGGCCCTTCTTCTGGCGCTGGTGGTTTATTGGTACCGGGATCCTGAGGTTGCGGTACCCAGATCGGTAGTTTTCAACTATTGGTGGCTGACCCTGGTACTGATTGGTGGTCTGCGTCTGGTGATGCGTCAGTACTTCCTGGGGGACTGGTATATCGCGAGCCAGGCGATGTCATTCAAGGTTCGGGATGACGGTCTGCCACGCGTTGCGATCTACGGAGCTGGCGCGGCGGGGAACCAGTTGGTCGCAGCGCTAAGGATGGGGCGAGCAATGCGGCCGGTTGCGTTCATAGATGATGATGGCAGCATTGCCACGCGCACAATTGCTGGATTGGAGGTCTACAAGCCAAAACATATTCAGCAGCTGATCGATCAGACTGGGGCGCAGGAAGTCCTGTTGGCGATTCCCTCTGCGTCACGGGAAAGGCGAAGAGAGATCCTGGCGAACTTGGAGCGCTATCCTCTGCATGTTCGCAGTATCCCCGGTTTCATGGATCTGGCCAGCGGCAGGGTGAAGGTGGATGACATCCAGGAGGTCGACATCGCCGACCTGCTGGGCCGTGACGCGGTCCCGCCTCGCAAGGAGCTTTTCGAGCGCTGCATCCGTGAGCAGGTGGTCATGGTGACCGGTGCCGGTGGATCCATCGGTTCGGAGCTGTGTCGCCAGATACTGAATTGCGGCCCGCGGACGCTGATCCTTTTCGAGCACAGCGAGTTCAACCTGTACAACATTCAGATTGAGCTCGATCGTCGAATCTCTCGAGAGTCGCATAACATCCACCTGGTTCCCATTCTCGGGTCGGTGCGCAATCTGACGCGTCTGCACGACGTGATGCGGACCTGGCGCGTGGACACCGTTTATCACGCGGCAGCGTACAAGCACGTTCCTATCGTCGAGCACAATATTGCCGAAGGCGTTCTCAACAACGTGATGGGGACTCTCTACACCGCGCAGGCAGCGATCAAGGCGGGTGTCGATAATTTTGTACTGATCTCGACCGACAAAGCCGTGCGGCCAACCAATGTCATGGGAGGAACCAAGCGCCTCTCGGAAATGGTCTTGCAGGCCTTGAGCCTGGAGTCGGCTCCTGTTCTGGTGGGTGAAGACGCTTCTGTTCATCGAGTCAACAAGACCCGTTTCACCATGGTCCGCTTCGGCAATGTCCTGGGATCCTCCGGCTCCGTGATCCCGTTGTTCCGCGAGCAGATCAAGCGTGGCGGTCCGGTGACGGTCACCCATCCGAATATCACGCGCTATTTCATGACTATTCCCGAGGCAGCCCAGTTGGTCATCCAGGCCGGGTCGATGGGGCAGGGTGGGGATGTATTCGTGCTGGACATGGGGCAACCGGTCAGGATCGCGGAACTCGCCGAGAAGATGGTCCATCTGTCCGGCCTGACTGTTCGCTCGGAGAAGAACCCCAATGGTGATATCGCTATTGAATTCTCTGGACTGCGACCGGGCGAGAAGCTCTATGAAGAGCTGCTCATTGGCGACAATGTCAGCCCGACCGAGCATCCGATGATCATGCGGGCCAACGAAGAGCATTTGCCCTGGGACGTCTTCAAGCGCGTGCTTTCCGAGCTCTTTTCCGCGGTCGAGAAAGACGACTACGTCCGCGTGCGTCAGCTCCTACGTGAAACTGTCAACGGTTACACCCCGGAAGAAGAAATTGTTGACTGGATCCATCAGCAACGGCGAATTGAGCCTTCCAGCTCCAGGCACTAGTTTGTGCAGGGCGGATATGGATGTACCGCCCTTCCCCTTACTGATGACAAGGAGTCTTCGCGATGTTGCGTATTCGAATCGCCTCGCTGTTTCTGGTGCTCTGTTCGCTTTTCTTCGGCTTCACCCAGACTGCAGTTGCCGCCAAAACGGAGGCTGCTGCCGCTGTCACAAGTGCGGCGCCGCAGACTGGAAAACTCAATATCAACTCGGCCGATGCGGCGGCGCTCCAGAGTGAACTCGTCGGTATCGGTGAGACGAAAGCCAAGGCGATAGTCCAGTATCGCGAAGAGAATGGGCCTTTCTCCTCGGTGGATGATCTTCTGGAGGTCAAGGGAATTGGCGCCAAGACGCTTGAGAAGAACCGAGAGAAATTGAGCGTGGAGTGATATTGCGGGAAGTCAGAAAGCCGGCCAGTTAGGGCCGGCTTTTTTGTTGCCCGCTGCATCGTTGGTGATCTGGATGCCGTGCAGGGACTCCGCTCGTGATGGCGACACCAACATTTTCCCTTCGGTGCGGCCCCGACGGGAAGGAGGCGTTAGGTCTGAGTTACCTGGGGGGAGGTCCCTGGTGAGAGTCCAACGCACAAAGCAAAAGCCCCCGGCATGTGCCGAGGGTTTTCAAGTTGGCTCCGCGACCTGGACTCGACGGCGCCAGCCGAACGCGCTTCAGCGCGGCCCCGGCGGGGTGAGGGCCGCAGGCCCGAATAACCTGGGACGAAGTCCCTGGTGAGAGTCCAGTGCACAAAGAAAAAGCCCCCAGCATGTGCTGAGGGCTTTTCAATTTGGCTCCGCGACCTGGACTCGAACCAGGGACCCAATGATTAACAGTCATTTGCTCTACCGACTGAGCTATCGCGGATCGGATGCGCGTATCTTACTGATTAGAAAGGAGAAGTCAAGCATCTCGCTTGAACTTCTCCTTATCGGCCTCAGAGCACCTGGGTGATGGCGCGGGTGATGCTTTCCAGGTTGCTGTTGTTCAGCGCGGCAACGCAGATGCGGCCGGTGCTGACGGCGTAGATGCCGAACTCGTTCTTCAGTCGTTCGACCTGCTCGGCGGTGAGGCCGGAGTAGGAGAACATGCCGCGCTGGCGCGCTACGAAGCTGAAGTCACGCTTGGCGCCGAGGCTCGCCAGTTGCTCGACCATGGCCAGACGCATGCTGTGGATGCGAGTGCGCATTTCACCGAGTTCTTCTTCCCACAGGGCACGCAGCTCGGGGCTGTTCAGCACCGAAGCGACCACGGTGGCGCCGTGGGTCGGCGGGTTGGAGTAGTTGGTGCGGATCACGCGCTTGACCTGGGACAGTACGCGGCCGGCTTCTTCCTTCGAGCTGGTCACTACGGACAGGGCGCCAACGCGCTCGCCGTAGAAGGAGAAGGACTTGGAGAAGGAGCTGGACACGAAGAAGGGCAGGCCGGACTGGGCGAACAGGCGCACGGCTTCCGCGTCCTGGTCGATGCCTGCGCCAAAGCCCTGGTAGGCGATGTCGAGGAAGGGGACGTGTTCACGCTCGCGCAGGACTTCCAGGACGGCTTTCCAGTCTTCCAGGGTCAGGTCGACGCCGGTAGGGTTGTGGCAGCAGGCGTGCAGGACCACGATGGAGCGAGCGGGCAGGGCCTTGATGTCTTCCAGCAGGCCGGCACGATTCACGCCATTGGTGGCTGCATCGTAATAACGGTAGTTCTGCACCGGAAAACCGGCGGCTTCGAACAGCGCGCGATGGTTTTCCCAGCTGGGATCGCTGATGGCGACCACGGCGTTCGGCAGCAGGCGCTTGAGGAAGTCCGCGCCGGTCTTGAGTGCGCCGGTACCGCCCACGGCCTGGGTGGTGACGACGCGGCCCTGGGCGATAAGTTCGGAGTCCGCACCGAACAGCAGCTTCTGCACGGCCTGATCGTAGGCAGCGATGCCTTCGATCGGCAGGTAGCCGCGTGGGGCGTGGGCTTCGATGCGGGCTTTTTCCGCTTCTGCTACAGCGCGCAGGAGCGGGATACGGCCTTGCTCGTTGTAGTAAACGCCCACGCCCAGGTTGACTTTGTCGGCGCGGGTATCGGCGTTGAACGCTTCGTTGAGACCCAGGATGGGGTCGCGCGGAGCCATTTCGACGGCAGAAAACAGACTCATGATGCGGCAGCTCGGAGGAGGAAGGTGAGGAAGGGTGCAACCCGGCGCGATGTGCGCTAGGGGTTGCGCAATCGGGTCGGTATTATAGCGACCCAGGTAGCCTGCGGCGACATCGCGCGCACGCTTTCCACCAGGTATGACGCCCGTTCTGCGCAGGTGTCACATCCAAGAGTCGAGGTCAGCATGTCGGAGTTTCAGCTTGTCACCCGCTTCGAGCCCGCCGGCGACCAACCGGAGGCCATTTGCCAGATGGTAGAAGGGCTGGAGGCCGGCCTTTCGCACCAGACGCTGCTGGGTGTGACCGGGTCGGGGAAGACCTTCAGCATCGCCAACGTCATCTCCCAGGTGCAGCGTCCTACGCTGGTTCTGGCGCCGAACAAGACTCTGGCTGCACAGCTTTATGGCGAATTCCGCTCCTTCTTTCCGAACAATTCGGTCGAATACTTCGTTTCCTATTACGACTATTACCAGCCGGAAGCCTACGTCCCGTCCTCCGATACCTATATCGAGAAGGACGCCTCGATCAACGACCATATCGAGCAGATGCGACTGTCGGCGACCAAGGCTCTGCTGGAGCGGCCCGATGCCATCATCGTCGCCACCGTCTCCTCCATCTACGGCCTGGGCGACCCGGCGTCCTACCTGAAAATGGTCCTGCACATCGACCGCGGTGACCGCCTCGACCAGCGCTCACTGCTGCGCCGCCTGGCGGAACTGCAGTACACCCGCAATGACATGGACTTTGCCCGTGCCACTTTCCGCGTGCGCGGCGACGTCATCGACATCTTCCCGGCGGAATCCGACCTGGAAGCGATTCGTGTCGAGCTGTTCGATGACGAGGTGGAAAACCTGGCTGCCTTCGACCCGCTCACCGGGGAGGTCATCCGCAAGTTGCCACGCTTCACCTTCTACCCCAAGAGCCACTACGTGACGCCTCGCGAAGTGCTGCTGGAGGCGGTGGACCAGATCAAGGAGGAGTTGAAGGAGCGCCTGGAGCAGTTGCGCACCGCCAACAAGCTGGTGGAAGCCCAGCGCCTGGAGCAGCGCACCCGTTTCGACCTGGAGATGATCCTCGAGCTCGGCTACTGCAACGGCATCGAGAACTATTCCCGCTATCTTTCCGGCCGTGCCCCTGGCGAGGCACCACCGACGCTCTATGACTACCTGCCGGCCAATTCCCTGCTGGTGATCGATGAGTCCCATGTCACGGTTCCCCAGGTCGGCGCCATGTTCAAGGGCGACCGATCGCGCAAGGAAACGCTGGTGGAATACGGCTTCCGCTTGCCCTCGGCGCTGGATAACCGCCCGCTGCGTTTCGATGAGTGGGAGGCCATCAGCCCGCAGACCATCTTCGTTTCGGCCACGCCCGGACCTTACGAGGGCGAGCACGCCGGCCGGGTAATCGAGCAGGTGGTGCGCCCCACCGGCCTGGTGGACCCGGAGGTGGAGGTGCGTCCGGCCACCACCCAGGTGGATGACCTGCTCTCGGAAATCCGCAAGCGCGTGGCGGTCGAGGAACGGGTGCTGGTCACCACCCTCACCAAGCGCATGGCCGAGGACCTCACCGACTATCTGGCCGACC
The DNA here is from genome assembly GCF_029871205.1 of Pseudomonas sp. BN417. Taxonomy (GTDB): domain Bacteria; phylum Pseudomonadota; class Gammaproteobacteria; order Pseudomonadales; family Pseudomonadaceae; genus Metapseudomonas. The sequence goes on from NZ_SSOJ01000067.1 coordinate 165,649, forward strand.
ACGACGTCAAGGTGCGTTACCTGCACTCGGACATCGATACCGTGGAACGCGTGGAAATCATCCGTGACCTGCGCGTCGGCGCCTTCGACGTGCTGGTGGGTATCAACCTGCTGCGCGAAGGGTTGGACATGCCGGAGGTGTCGCTGGTGGCAATCCTCGATGCGGACAAGGAAGGCTTCCTGCGTTCCGAACGCTCGCTGATCCAGACCATTGGTCGCGCCGCCCGTAACCTCAATGGCAGGGCAATCCTTTACGCGGACAACGTCACCGGCTCCATGCAGCGTGCCTTGGATGAGACCGATCGGCGCCGGCACAAGCAGGTCGCCTTCAACGAGGCCCATGGCATCGTGCCCAAAGGGGTCAAGAAGGACATCCAGGACATCCTCGAAGGCGCCACCGTGCCCGGCTCGCGCAGCAACAAGCGCAAGGCCATGGCCAAGGCCGCGGAAGAGAGTGCCCGCTACGAGAGCGAGCTGCGTTCGCCCAGCGAGATCACCAAGCGCATCCGCCAGATGGAGGAGAAGATGTTCCAGTTGGCACGCGACCTGGAGTTCGAGGCCGCGGCGCAACTGCGCGACGAGATCCAGAAGCTGCGGGAGCGGCTATTGAAGGTCTGAACAGGAATGGGCGCCAATTGGCGCCCATTTCCTTTGCTCTCAGCGCCGGCCGAAGATGATCAGCACCACGCCCGCGAGGGTGGCCAGGCAGGCCATGAGGGACGCGGAATCCAGCCGCTCGCCGAGGACCAGGAAGCCCAGCAGCAGCGCCACCACCGGGTTGACGAAGGCGAAGGTAGACACCAGGCTCGGCCGCACTTCCCGCAACAGCCAGAAGTAGGCGGGGTAGACGCCGAGGCTGACCGGGATCACCAGGTACCCCATCCACAGCCAGGCATCCAGGCTCAGGCTGCCCAGTTCCACGCCTTGCCAGTCGCCGCGCCAGAGGCCGAAGACCGCCAGCACCAGGGTGCCGGTCAGCATCTGCAGGCTCAGGCCCATCCAACTGGAGCGGAAAGGTGGGCGCTGGCGCAGCAGCCAGGCGCCGATGGCCCAGAGCAGGGTGGCCATGACCACCAGGCCGCCGGCGAACCATTGCTCGAATCCGGCGTCGCTGCCCAGCCCGTTGCCCATCAGCATCACGATGCCGCCGCTGGCCAGGGCGAGCCCGCAGAGCACCCAGAGCGGCGGACGGCGGTCCAGCAGCCATTCCAGGGCCACGCTCCAGAGGGGCAGGGTGGTGTAGAGCATCGCCAGCATGCCGGTCGGCAGGAACTGGTTGGCGTAGATCAGCGCGCCCTGGCCGACGGCGATCAGCAGCAGGCCGCCGATCAGCGCACCGCCCAGGTCGCTGCGCTGCACCTGTGCCTTGCCGCTGGCAAGCACCCAGGCCAGGGCCAGGACTCCGGCGAACAGGAAGCGCAAGGTGGCGATGACGAAAGGCGGCAGTTCGCGGAGGAGGAAGTGGTTGGCCAGATAGGTGGTGCCCCAGCCGACGTAGATCATGGCGAAGGCGCCGATCAGCAGAACGGTGCGGCGGGTTGTTGCTTGGGAAGACATGTACAGCCTGAAACGCGGCGCGCCGGTTGCCCGGCGCGGGATTAGTGGGCGGCGGCGCCTGCGCCGCCGGTGGTACCGGCGGGCAGCGCGCGGGTGAGCAGCACGGCGAGCATGCTGATGCCAAGGGCGATGCCGATGAAATGAAAGGCGTCATTGTAGGCCATGATGCTGGCCTGCTGGTGTGCGATTTCGCTGAGTTTGCCGAGGGCCGCTTGCTCGCTGCCGAGCTTTTCCGTCAGCAGCGCCAGGCGTTCGGCCACCTGTGGGTTGCTTGGCACCAGGGATTCGCGCAGGTAGTCGAAATAGACCTTGGCGCGAGCATCCAGCAGGGTGGCGAGCAGGGCGATGCCGATGGCGCCGCCCAGGTTGCGCAGGATGTTGAACAGGCTGGAGGCCGAGCCGGCGTCCTGGGGCAGGATATAGGCGGTGGCGATCAGGGAGACGGTCACCATCACCAGGGGCTGGCCGAGGGCGCGGATAATCTGGATCTGGTTGAACTGCGGCCCGGCGAAGTCCGGGTTGAGCACCCCGGAAGCGAAGCTGGCGTAGCCGAACAGGCCAAAGCCCAGGGCGCACAGGAACTTGGGCGAGATCACCTTCATCAGCTTGGGTACCAGCGGAATCAGGAAGAGCTGCGGAACGCCCATCCACATGATCACTTCGCCTATCTGCAGCGCGTTGTAGCCCTGGATCTGCGCCAGGTACAGCGGCAGCACATAGATGGAACCGTAGAGGCCCATGCCGAGGCCGACGCTGGAGATGCTCGACAGGCCGAAGTTGCGGTTCTTCAGGATGCCCAGGTTGATCAGCGGGTTGGGCCGCGACACCTGGAGAATGACGAAGAGCACCAGGCTGACCAGCGCCACGCTTCCGAGGCCGACGATCAGGTCCGACTCCAGCCAGTCCTTGCGGTGACCTTCCTCGAGGAATACCTGCAGGCAGCCGAGGCCCAGCCCCAGGGTGACGATCCCGGCGTAGTCGGTGCGTTTCAGCAACTCCCAGTGCGGCGCCTTTTTCTCCAGGCCGTAAAGCAGGCCGGCGATCATCAGCAGGCCGGGCGGCACATTGATATAGAAGATGTACTCCCAACCGAAGTTCTCGGTCAGCCAGCCGCCCAGGGTCGGGCCGATGGAGGGGGCGAAGGTGGCGGTGATAGCGAACAGCGCCATGCCTTTGGCTCGGTGATGTTCCGGCAGCTTGATCAGGGTCAGGGTGAAAGCCAGCGGAATCAACGCCCCGCCGGTGAAGCCCTGCAGTGCACGGAAGACGATCATGCTCTCCAGGCTCCAGGCCAGGGAGCAGAGCAAGGATGAGATCAGGAAACCGATCGACACCCACACTGCCAGGCGCCGGGCGGAGAGCAACTGCACCAGCCAGGCGGTGAGGGGGATCATGATGATCTCCGCCACCAGGTAGGAGGTGGAAATCCAGGAGCCTTCCTCCAGGGTTGCGGCCAGCGCGCCCTGGATGTCCTTGAGGGAGGAATTGGTGATCTGGATGTCCAGCACCGCCATGAAGGCGCCGAGCATGGCGCTCATCACCGCGATCCAGTCGCGGCGGCTGGGCTCGTCGGTGGGGCGGATCAGTGAATCAGCCGCCACTGCGCTGTTCCTTGAGGCTCACCTTGACCAGCACCGACATGCCCGGGCGGATGCGGCCCTTGAGCGGATTGTCGGCGGCGAAGGTCAGCTTCACCGGAATGCGCTGCACCACCTTGGTGAAGTTGCCGGTCGCGTTGTCCGGGGGCAGCAGGCTGAATTGCGCGCCGGAGGCTGCGAAGAGGCTGTCCACACGACCGTCGATCGGGGTATCGGGGAAGCTGTCGAAGACCAGTTCGGCCTTCTGCCCGGGCTCCATGTGTTCGATCTGGGTTTCCTTGAAGTTGGCCTGGATCCAGATGTCCGCGTCCGGCACCAGGGACAGCAGGTGGGCGCCCACCTGCACGTACTGGCCGTTGCGCGCGGCACGCTGGCCGACGCGGCCGTCCATGGGCGAGCGGATCTCGGTGCGGCCGAGGTTCAACTCGGCTTGGGCAATTTCGGCGCGGGCGTTGGCGATCTGAGCGTCGAGGCGCTTGATCTCGGCGTTCAGTGCGTCCACCTGCTGGCGTTGGGCCTTGAGGTCCGCCTCGGCCTTGGCCACCTGGGAACGGGCGACACGGGAGTCGGCTGAGAGTGTGGTGACCCGCTCTTCGGAGACGAAGCCCGGCTTGCGCAGGGTCTGGGCCCGGGACAGATCGATCTGAGTGCGGCCCAGGGTGGCCTGGCTGGCCGACACATCCGCCTGGCTGGCTGCGATCAGGTTGGATTGCTGCGCCAGTTTGCTCTGCGCCTGGGTCAGCTCGGCCTCGCGGGTGGCGAGCAGGGCGCGCGCGCGTTCCAGGGCGAGCTTGAAGTCGTCGGCTTCCAGGCGGACCAGCAGGTCGCCTTTCTTCACCTGCTGGTTGTCGCTGACCAGCACCTCGTCGATCCGGGCGCCCAGTTGGCTGGATACCCGGGTGATCTCGCCCTGCACATAGGCGTTGTCGGTGCTCTCGATGAAGCGGCCGACCAGCAGCCAGTGGGCGAAGAGGCCGGCAATGACCAGTGCCACCAGGGTGACGAAGACGAAAAGGCGGCGTTGCAATTTGGCAGGCATGGCAAAACTGTGCTCGAAGTCTTTGCAGAATGTTGCGAATCTAGCAGTGTTCCGTGCTCGCAAATAGCCGGTACAATTCAGAAACTTTGTTGCTTATAGGGAACAATAATGGGGCTGGATGATGCGCTGATCTTCACTCGCGTGGTCGAGTGCCACAGCTTCACCCAGGCAGCCCAGAGCCTGGGCATGCAGAAGTCCACCGTGAGCCGGCGCATCGCCCTGCTGGAGGAGCGCCTCGGCGTTCGCCTCCTCAATCGCACGACCCGCAAGCTGCGTCTGACCGAAGTGGGGCTGGCCTACTACGAACGTTGCCGGCAGATCATGTTGGACTTCGCCGAGGCCGAGCAGGCGGTGATGCAGCTGCAGCAGGAGCCGTCCGGCCTCCTGCGGGTCACCGCGCCCATCGAGTTCGGCCAGCTGTTCCTCGGCAAGGTGCTGGGCAGTTTCATGCGCCAGTACCCGCAGATCACCGCCGAGGTGGAGATCACCTCGCGCAACGTCGATCCGCTGGAGGAGGGCGTGGACATCGCCATCATGATCGGCCAGCCGCAGGACTCCACCCTGATCGCCCGCAAGCTCTTCGAAAGCGACCGCCGGCTCTGTGCCAGCCCGGCTTACCTGGCGGCCCATGGCACGCCGCGCACCGTTGAGGCACTGGCGGGTCACCGCGCAGTACTGCTGCCCCAGGACTCCCAGCGCTACTGGATGCTGCAGGGCGAAAGCGTGCCCTGCCAGCGGGTGCTTTACTGCAACAACATCACCTTCGCCCGCGAGGCGGTAGTAGCCGGCGCCGGCATCGCCGCACTGCCGGTGATGTTCACCGAGCCGGCTGTGCAGCGCGGTGAGCTGATCGAGTTGTTGCCCGAAGCGCGGCTGCCGAGTGGCGAAATCTACGCGGTCTACCCGTCCCGGCGTTTCCAGGCGATGAAGGTCAAGGCCTTCCTCGACTTCCTGATGCGCAGCCTGCCGGTGCAGGAAGGACACTTGCTGGAGCCCGCGGCGGCCAGCCTGATAAGATCGCGCCTTTGATCGACCCAGAGTTTCGAGAGAACCCATGACCACCGTCCGTACCCGTATCGCGCCGTCGCCCACTGGCGACCCGCACGTGGGCACCGCCTACATCGCCCTGTTCAACCTGTGTTTCGCGCGCCAGCACGGCGGTCAGTTCATCCTGCGGATCGAAGACACCGATCAGTTGCGCTCGACCCGCGAGTCCGAGCAACAGATCTACGACGCCCTGCGCTGGCTCGGCATCGAGTGGGACGAAGGCCCGGACGTCGGCGGCCCGCACGGCCCCTATCGGCAGAGCGAGCGTGGCGAGATCTACAAGAAGTACTCCCAGGAACTGGTGGACAAAGGCCACGCGTTCCCCTGCTTCTGCACCGCCGAGCGCCTGGACAAGCTGCGCGCCGAGCAGACCGAGCGCAAGGAAACCCCGCGCTACGACGGTCACTGCATGCACCTGTCCAAGGACGAGGCGAACCAGCGCATCGCCGCCGGCGAGCCCCACGTGGTGCGCATGAAGGTGCCGAGCGAGGGCGTCTGCGTGGTGCCGGACATGCTCCGTGGTGATGTCGAGATCCCCTGGGATCGCATGGACATGCAGGTGCTGATGAAGACCGATGGCCTGCCCACTTACTTCCTCGCCAACGTGGTGGATGACCACCTGATGGGCATCACCCACGTGTTGCGCGGCGAAGAGTGGCTGCCCTCCGCGCCCAAGCTGATCAAGCTCTACGAATACTTCGGCTGGGAGCAGCCCAAGCTCTGCTACATGCCGCTGCTGCGCAATCCGGACAAGAGCAAGCTGTCCAAGCGCAAGAACCCCACTTCCATCACCTTCTACGAGCGCATGGGCTTCCTGCCGGAGGCGATGCTCAACTACCTGGGCCGCATGGGCTGGTCCATGCCGGACGAGCGCGAGAAGTTCTCCCTGGCCGAGATGGTCGAGCACTTCGACCTGTCGCGTATTTCCCTGGGCGGGCCGATCTTCGACCTGGAGAAGCTGTCCTGGCTGAACGGCCAATGGATCCGCGAGCTGCCGGTGGAGCGTTTCGCCACCGAGGTACAGAAGTGGGCGCTCAATCCTGACTACCTGATGCGCATTGCGCCGCACGTACAGGGCAGGGTGGAGACCTTCAGCCAGATCGCTCCGTTGGCCGGCTTCTTCTTCTCCGGCGGCGTAGCGCTGGACGCCAAGTTGTTCGAGCACAAGAAGTTGAGCCCGGACCAGGTGCGCCAAGTCATGCAGCTGGTGCTGTGGAAGCTGGAATCCCTGCGTCAGTGGGAGAAGGACAGGATCACGGCCTGCATCCAGGCCGTGGCCGAAAGCCTGGAGCTGAAGTTGCGTGATGTGATGCCGCTGATGTTCCCGGCCATTACCGGCCAGGCCAGTTCGGTATCGGTGCTGGATGCCATGGAAATCCTCGGGGCTGACCTCAGCCGCTTCCGTCTGCGCCAGGCCATCGAGCTGCTCGGTGGCGTGTCGAAGAAGGAAACCAAGGAGTGGGAAAAACTGCTCGCGGCCATCGCCTGATGGCCCGGCGGCCGGTGCGGGGAAGGTCCGGCATCGGCCAAGGGCGGGTAAGTGTTTGTTCTTCCAGATAAAAAACTTCGGTTGGAAGAAAAAATATTGTTGACAGCGGGAGGGGGCGCCCCTAATATGCGCCCCGTCCTCGCGACGGGGCTATAGCTCAGCTGGGAGAGCGCTTGCATGGCATGCAAGAGGTCGACGGTTCGATCCCGTCTAGCTCCACCACTCTTTCCGGAGTGGGTCGCGAACAGGCATGAAGGTTTCGTCCCCTTCGTCTAGTGGCCTAGGACACCGCCCTTTCACGGCGGTAACAGGGGT
>NZ_SSOJ01000068.1 GCF_029871205.1 Pseudomonas sp. BN417
CCCAACAAGGCGGCGAGGTCGCAGGCCAGGGCGCCAAGGCTCAGGGCCTGGCCGCGCAACAGCAGGTGGGCGATGCGCGGGTGGGCCGGCAATTCGGCCATGGCCTGGCCATGGCGGGTCAGGCTGCCGTCCTCGGCCAGGGCGCCGAGACGTTGCAGCAGGTCGCGGCCCTGGGCGTAGGCCGCGGCCGGCGGCGGGTCGAGCCAGGCCAGTTCGTTGGGATCGCCAACGCCCCAGCGCGCCAACTGCAGGGCCAGGCCGGCGAGGTCGGCCTGGAGGATTTCCGCGCTGCCGTGGGCGACCAATTGTTCGTGCTGCGCTTCCGACCAGAGCCGGTAGCAGGCACCCGGCTGCAGCCGCCCGGCACGGCCGGCGCGCTGGGTAGCGGAAGCACGGGAGATGCGTTGGGTATCCAGACGGGTCATGCCGCTGGCCGGATCGAAACGCGGCACCCGCTCCAGGCCGGCATCCACCACGACGCGCACGCCGTCGATGGTCAGGCTGGTCTCGGCGATGTTGGTGGCCAGCACCAGCTTGCGCTTGCCCGCCGGCGCCGGCTCGATGGCGGCGCGCTGGGCGGCCAGGTCCAGTTCGCCATGCAACGGGCAGAGCAGGATGTCGCCACGCCCGTCCAGGCGCTCGGCCAGTTGCTCGGCGACTCGGCGGATCTCCGCCTGGCCGGGCAGGAACACCAGCAGGCTGCCGGGCTCGTCGGCCAGCGCCTGGAGCACCGTCTGCACTACCTTGGGCTCCAGCGCCTCGCCGGGCTGGACCGGCCGGCCCCAGCGCTGCTCCACCGCATACATGCGGCCTTCGCTGCGCACCACCGGCGCGTCATCCAGCAGGCGCGACAGACGCTCGCCCTCCAGGGTGGCGGACATCAGCAGGACCTTCAGCGGCGGCTCGTCACGCAACAGCGCGCGGCCGTTGAGGCAGAGGGCCAGGGCCAGGTCGGCGTCGAGGCTACGCTCGTGGAATTCATCGAATATCACCAGGCCGACCCCTTCCAGCGCCGGGTCCTCCTGCAGGCGGCGGGCGAGGATGCCTTCGGTGACCACCTCGATGCGCGTGCGCGGGCCGACCTTCGACTCCAGGCGGATGCGGTAACCGACCCTTTCGCCGACCTGTTCGCCCAGTTCGCTGGCCAGGCGCTCGGCGGCGGCGCGGGCGGCCAGGCGACGCGGCTCCAGCATGAGGATGCTCTGCCCGGCCAGCCAGGGCTCGTCGAGCAGGGCGAGGGGCACGCGGGTGGTCTTGCCGGCGCCGGGCGGTGCCTCCAGCACAGCCTCGTCGCGGGTTTGCAGGGCGGCCCGCAGGTCGGGCAGGACGGCGTCTATGGGTAGGGGATTCATGGGCACTCCAGGCAGGCGCAAAAGTATACCGACGAACCGCCAGTTCCTTGCCGGGGTCTTACTCATGCCAGCAGTTTTGCGATAACTGACTTGGTATAGTTGTGTCATTTTGATCAGGAGAGGCTTATGCGCATGACTTCCCGTTTGATTGGCGGCCTGGTGGCCGCCACCCTGCTCACCCAGCTCACCGCCTGCGGCACCCTGTTCTTCCCCGATCGCCGCGGACAGATCGAAGGCAAGATCGACCCGGTGGTCGCCGCCCTCGATGCCATCGGCATCCTCTTCTATGTCATCCCGGGCCTGATCGCGTTCGGTGTCGATTTCGCCACCGGCGCCATCTACCTGCCCGAGGGCCAGAATGCCCAGGTTTCCCCCGAGAAACTGAAAGAGGCCATCGGCGCCGACGGCCAGGTGGACAAGGCGCATCTGAAGGCAATCATCGAGCGCGAAACCGGCCACAGCCTGCCGCTGGACGACCCGCGTCTGCTGCAACGCAGCGGCAACCTCCAGCAACTGGCCGCCTACGGCCTGCACCCGGCGGCCTGAGATGCGCGATCAGGCCCGGCAGCACGCGCAGCTGCTGCGCCTGGCAACCCGCGCGTCCCTGTCCGTCGCCATCATCCTGGTCCTGGCCAAGGCCGTGGCCTGGAGCATGAGCGGCTCGGTCAGCCTGTTGGCCGGCCTGACCGACTCGCTGCTGGATAGCGCCGCCTCCTTCCTCAACCTGCTGGCCGTGCGCTATGCCCTCAAGCCGGCAGACGAGGACCACCGCTACGGCCACGGCAAGGCGGAAGCCCTGGCGGGCCTGGCCCAGGCGCTGTTCATCGGCGTGAGCGCCGTGCTGGTGGCGACCCAGGCCTTCGAACGCCTGCATAACCCGCAGCCATTGACGGCCGAAGCCCTGGGCATCGCGGTGATGCTGCTGTCGCTGCTGCTCACCGCCGGCCTGCTGATGCTGCAGCGCCGCGTGATCCGCGCCACCGGCTCCACCGCCATCCGCGCCGATGCCCTGCACTACCGCTCCGACCTGCTGCTCAACAGCGGTATCCTGCTGGCCCTCATCCTCGCCAGCCTCGGCTGGGAGCAGGCCGATGGCCTGTTCGGCTTGGGGATCGCTGGCTACATCCTCTGGAGCGCGCTCAGCATCGCGCGCGAGTCGGTATCGGTACTGATGGATGAGGAGCTGTCACTGGACATCACCGCCGACATGCACCGCCTGGCATGCAGCGTGCCCGGCGTGCTCGGCGCCCACGACCTGCGTACGCGGATCTCCGGCAGCCACTGGTACGTGCAGCTGCACCTGGAATTGCCCGGCGAGTTGCCACTGTCGCGCGCCCACGCGCTCTGCGAACAGGCAGCCAACGCCATCACCGCGCACTACCCACGTGCGGAAGTGCTGGTCCATGCCGATCCCAGCGAAGTGGTGAGACACGACTAGAGTAAAAACTCTACAAATCCTAGACTGCCTCCTTCATTACAAGAACGAGGAGTCTGCAATGCCCCTGTCCCCTTCCGCCGTCGCCCTGCTCGGCCTGTTCGCCTGGAGCTTGCTGCTGGTGTTCCTGCTGGTGAACCAGCGTGGCCTGCTGGTCCTGACCGGGCAGATGAAGGTCAACGCCTTCGCCGCCGACGGCAGCAACACCCCCAGCATTTTCGGCCAACGCCTGGTGCGCGCCCATGCCAACTGCATGGAGAACCTGCCGCTGCAGGCGGCGTTGCTGCTCTACGCCATGGCAGCCGGGCAGACCGCGATTACCGACCCGCTGGCCGGCCTGCTGCTCGGGGCGCGGCTGTTCCAGACCTGCATGCACCTGATCAGCACCAGCGCCCTGTTCGTCTGGCTGCGGTTTGCCGGGTTCTTCGTGCAGCTGGCGATCCTGGCCTGGTGGCTGGTGAAGCTGGCGGGATTGGTTTGAGTGCGCAGCGGGGCAGCTACGCCGCCCTTGGCGAATAAATTCGCCCCTACAGGTTTGTGCATTCGCGAGCGCAATAAAAAAGGGAGCCCCATACCGCGGGCCCCCTTCGGGAAATTCGTCCTGTGCTGGCAATTGTGTCGCCGCTTTCGTCGCCTGCCTGATTGGGCAGTGCGGACCCGGGGGCCGGCTCGATCCGGTGGGATCGGCGGCGCCGACGCACCTGATTGGGCGGGTCGGGTGGACTTGCTGTCCGGGCCGTGAAACTGAAAGAAATATTAAGGTTTGGCGCGCGACGAATGATTGCGAATATTGCTCGCAACAGGACTACTTGCGCAATTAATCACTAACGGAGCAATATTTATCGCAATCAAACAAAAATCTGGAAGCTGCAATGGAAAAACTCGATCGCTATGACCTGAAGATCCTCGCCGAATTGCAGCACGATGCACGCATCTCCAACCAGGAGCTGGCCGAACGCATCGGCCTGTCGCCGTCTCCCTGTTCGCGGCGGGTCAAGCAGCTGGAAGACGACGGCTACATCCTTCGCCAGGTAGCCCTGCTGGACCGCAAGATGCTCGGCCTCAGCCTCACCGCCTACGTGCTGATCGGCATGGACCGGCACACGCCTGAGCGCTTCGAACATTTCCAGGAAGTGATCCGCCAATGCCCCGAGGTGCTGGAGTGCAGCCTGGTCACCGGCATGGAAGCGGACTACCAGCTCAAGGTCGTGGTGCCGGACATGGACCATTACCAGCAGTTCCTGCTCGGCCAGTTGACCCGCATCGAAGGGGTGACCAGCGTGCGTTCGAGCTTCGTGCTCAACCAGGTGCTGAGCAGCACTGAGCTACCCCTGGCCCACCTGCGCAGCTGAATGGCCCTCGCGCGGCGGGTGGCTTGGCGTATAATCGCCGCGCTTTGCTGTACCCCCGCGCGGCCCCGCCCCATAAGAGCCTTCCGGCTCGCAGAATCACAAGCGCACCGCCCGCCTGACGCCCGGCCTTTCGGCCGTGCCGGTGCAGCCTGTATTCAGCCCTCGAGGTATGCGATGAGCCCGGAAAAATTCGAAGAGTTGATGATGACGGCGATGATCGCCGTCCTGGTGGCGTTCATGGCCTTCATCGTCTGGGACCTGGCGAAGAAGTCCAAGGCCGGCCGTTTCGGCACCATGATCCTGTTCCTCGCCCTGGGCCTGGGCGTGCTCGGCTTCGTGATCAAGACGCTGGTGATCGGCAGCCTCGAAGGCCTCTGAGTCTCCAGCCCCGAGTTCGCGGGCCAGGGCGAGACAAGGCGCTCACGATCGAGAAAGCGGAGTTTGTCGAGATTGAGCAGCGCAGTACCGCCGACGCGCAGCAACTCGGCTCAAAGCTTGGCAGGGACTTCCCGGTACTCGCCCAGCCCCAGCCCGTCGAGGCTCCAGGGACCGATCCGCACCCGCACCAGGCGCAAGGTGGGCAGCCCTACAGCGGCGGTCATGCGCCTGACCTGGCGGTTGCGCCCTTCGCGGATCACCAGTTCCAGCCAGGCAGTGGGCACGCTCTTGCGAAAGCGCACCGGCGGGTTGCGTTCCCAGAGTTGCGGCTCATCCAGCAACCGCGCCTCAGCCGGCAGGGTCGGACCGTCGTTAAGCTCGACGCCATCGCGCAGGCGCTGTAGTTGCTCTTCACTGGGCTCGCCTTCCACCTGCACCCAATAGGTCTTCGCCAGCTTGTGCTTCGGGTCGGCGATGCGCGCCTGCAGGCGGCCGTCATTGGTCAGCAGCAGCAGACCTTCGCTGTCACGGTCCAGGCGCCCGGCGGGGTAGATGCCGGGTATGGGAATGTAGTCCTTGAGGGTCGCGCGCCCGTCGCCATCGCTGAACTGGGTCAGCACGTCGAAGGGCTTGTTGAACAGCACCAGGCGCGATTCGGCGGGCGGGGCCTTGGCCACACGGCGCGGCGCACCGGGGCTGGGGCGGCGGGAAGCGGGACGGGCGGGACGAGTTGGGCGCGACATGCCTGGAAACGGGTTGGCGGTCTGGGAAAGGGAGAGGCATGCTAGGTTGAGTGCCTTCCCGCCGCAAGAGAGAACGCCATGCCGCGTGCCCTGCGCCCCACCTGGCTGATCAGCCTGATGACCCTCGCCGGATGTTTCAGGGCGCCCTACCGGGGCCCGCAGTCGGACAATTTCGACGGTCGCCACTTCCGCAACCTCGAGCCCAAGCCCCACAAGGGCACGCGTGAACTGCTGCGCTGGCAGTTCAGCCGCGAGAAGCAGGCGCCCTGGGTGGACCAACCGGGTCCGGCGATTCCGCCCGAGGTAGCGCAACGGGCCGAGGGTGACGAACTGCGGGTCACCTATATCAACCACGCCACCCTGCTGATCCAGCACCGCGGCTTGAACATCCTTACCGACCCGGTCTGGTCGCAGCGAGTCAGCCCCTTCAGCTTCGTCGGGCCCAGGCGCCACCATCCGCCGGGGCTCGGTCTCGACCAATTGCCGCCCATCGACCTGATCCTGGTCAGCCACAACCACTATGACCACCTCGACCTGGAAAGCCTGCGCGCACTGGTGGAGCGATTTCCGCTGGCCACAGTGGTATCCGGACTGGGCAATGGCCCGTTGATCCGCGAATCCGGTTTCAGCAGGATCGTCGAACTGGACTGGTGGCAGAACCTACCACTGGCGGGCGGCCTGACCCTGCATTCGGTGCCGGTGCAGCACTGGTCGGCGCGGACCCGCGACGACACCAACGAGACGCTGTGGATGGGCTTTGTGATCGAATCGCCGGACGGCCCGCTGCTGTTCCCCGGCGATACGGGGCTGGGGCCGGAATTCCGCCTGATCCGCGAACGCTTCGGCCCGATGCGCTTCGCCGCCCTGCCCATTGGCGCCTACGCGCCTCGCTGGTTCATGCGCGACAACCACATGAGCCCGGACGATGCGGTGCAAGCCCACAAGCAACTGGAGTCCTGCCGCAGCCTGGCGATCCACTTCGGCACCTTCAACCTCTCCGACGAAGGCCAGTTCGGCCCCCCCCGGGACCTGGCCAAGGCCCTCGCCGACTGGCAGGTGGATGCGGATCATTTCCGCGTGCCGACGCCGGGTTATCAGTGGTTGATCCCGCCACTGGCGGCCCAGGAATAGGAAGGGCCGCTTTGCGGCCCTTTCGCGAATGAATTCGCTCCCACAATGGGAGCGGCCTATCGCTCGATCAACGGAACGGCGGCTCGTCGAAGCTGCGCAGCTTGCGTGAGTGCAGGGCGTTGAGCTGGTTGCGCAGCAGCTCCAGGGCGGCGATGCCGATGCGCAGGTGCTGGCTGACGGCGCGCTGGTAGAAGGCGCTGGCCGAGCCGGGCAGCTTGATCTCGCTGTGCAGCGGCTTGTCGGACACACACAGCAGAGTGCCGTAGGGCACCCGCAGGCGATAGCCCTGGGCCGCCACCGTGCCGCTTTCCATATCCACCGCCACCGCCCGCGACAGGTTGATCAACGGGCGCTCCTGGGCCCAGCGCAGTTCCCAGTTGCGATCGTCGTAGGTGAGCACGGTGCCGGTACGCAGCCGGCGCTTGAGGTCTTCCCCGCGTTCACCGGTGACCTGCGCAGCGGCCTCCTGCAACGCCTGCTGCACTTCAGCCAGGGCCGGCAGCGGGATGTGCGGCGGCAGCACCCGGTCGAGGATGCCGTCGCGGCGCATGTAGGCATGGGCCAGCACGTAGTCGCCAATGGTCTGCGACTGCCGCAGGCCCCCGCAGTGACCGATCATCAGCCAGCAGTGCGGGCGCAGCACGGCCAGGTGGTCGGTGATGTTCTTCGCGTTGGACGGGCCGACGCCGATATTGACCAGGGTGACGCCATGGCCGTCGGCTGCGATCAGGTGATAGGCCGGCATCTGGTAGCTGTGCCAGACCACGCCGTCGATGATGGCCTGCATCTCCCCTTCGTCCATGCCGCGGTGCACCATCACATTGCCGGGAAACACCATGCGCACGAAACGCGGGTCGTCGCGCAACTGGTCGAGGCCGTGGCGGATGAACTGGTCGACGTAGCGGTGGTAGTTGGTCAGCAGTATCCAGGGTTGCACGTGGCGCCAGTCGCTGCCGGTGTAATGCACCAGGCGGCGCAGGGAGAAATCCACCCGTGCGGCGTCGAACAGCGCCAGGGGCAGCGGGTCGGCGTTCTCCCATTCGTAGAGTCCGTCGGCCACGCCATCGGTGGCGGCGGACAGGTCGGTGCTGGGGAAGACCCGCGCCAGTTCGGCAGCGGTCACCCCGGAGCCGGCCAACTCCTCACCGTGCTCGACGACATAGGGGTAGGGAATGTTCTGCGGGCTGATGCCCACCTCCACCTGAACGGTGAAGTCATTCATCAACGGGCGCAATTGTTCCAGCAGGTAGGTACGGAAGGCATCCGGATGGGTGACGGTGACACTGTAGTTGCCCGGCACCTGGATCTTGGCATAGGCACGGGTGGTGGACGGCACCTCGCCCTGACAACGGTAGGTGATGCGCAGCAGCGGGTAGCGGAACAGCGCGCGCTGTTCGGCATCCGGCTCGATGCGTTCCTTGATGTAGCGCTTCAGCGCCAGGCTGAGGGCACCGGTGGCCTGCTTGTGCAGTTCGGCGAGTCGATCGACGGCTTCCTCAGCGGTTTCAGCAATCACAAAATCAGTCGGTTCGAGGCTCACGAGCGGCATCCTGTCTGTTCGCACTGATGTCTATCTTGCCTGCTCGAGCAGGCAAAGGCATAGAACGAATCGGCAGGTTGCCGCGCGGCATCAACGCGGGATCGGCACCACGGCCAGGCTCACGGTGGCCTTGCTGAACAGCCGCCGCTCGCCCGCGACCAGGGCGAACACCTCGGCTTCCACCACCGTCACCTGGCGCCCGGCCTTGAGCACCTCGGCGCGGCACAACAAGCGCTCGCAGAGGGCCGGGCGCAGCAGGTTGACCTTGAACTCCAGGGTCAGCACCGTGCTGCCCTCCTCCACCAGGGTGATCGCGGCGACCCCGGCGGTGTGATCCGCCAGGGTCGCCTGCACGCCTGCATGGATGAAGCCATTCTGCTGGGCATGGCGCGGGTGGATATCCACAGCCGCCTCGACCCAACCCGGCCCGCAATCCAGCGGGCGGATGCCGAGGTCGCAGATAAAGTTGGCGGCGGCGAAGCCCGCTTCCACGAGTTCGCGATAGTCAGGACGCACGTTCATGCCGATCACGCCAGGTGCGGGGTGGCGCGGGCCACCAGCGCTTCGACATCGGCACCGCGCGGCAGGGTGCCGTAGACCCGGCCATGACCGCCCAGGCGGCTGTCGATGAAGGCGTCGGAGACGGTGGCATTGCCGGCCTCCAGCAGCAGCTTGGCCTGCAACGCCACGGCCACGTCTTCGGTGAGCTGGCGGGCACGGAACTGGATATCGGCGGTGTCGGCGAAGCCCTTTTTCAGATTGCCGATGAAGGCCCCCAGGCGCGCATCGCCATGGCCGTCGCCCAGTTCGGCGAAGAGTGCGTCGAGCACGCCGGGCTCCTTGGACAGCGCGCGCAGCACGTCCAGGCACTGCACGTTACCCGAGCCTTCCCAGGTGGAGTTGACCGGGGCTTCGCGGTACAGCCGCGGCAGTATGGTGTCTTCCACATAGCCGGCGCCGCCCAGGCATTCGGCGGCCTCGTTGATCATCGCGGGGGCGCGCTTGCAGATCCAGTACTTGCCCACGGCGGTGACCAGGCGGGCGAACTTGTCCTCCTGCCCGTCGTGGGCATTGTCCAGGGCGCGGCCCATGCGCATGGTCAGGGCCAGCGCGGCCTCGCTTTCCAGCGCCAGGTCGGCCAGCACGTTCTGCATCAGCGGCTGCTCGGCCAGCACCCGTCCGCCGACCTTGCGGTGGGCGCAGTGGTGGGTGGCCTGGGTCAGAGCCTGACGCATCAGGGCGCTGGAGCCGATCATGCAGTCGAAGCGGGTCAGGGACACCATTTCGATGATGGTCGGCACGCCGCGGCCTTCTTCGCCCACCATCCAGGCCAGGGCGCCGCGATACTCCACCTCGCTGGAGGCGTTGGACCAGTTGCCCAGCTTGTTCTTCAGGCGCTGGATGTAGAACTGGTTGCGCGTGCCGTCCGGGCGGTGACGTGGCAGCAGGAAGCAGGACAGGCCCTTGTCGGTGTAAGCCAGGGTGAGGAAGGCGTCGCACATGGGCGCCGAGCAGAACCACTTGTGGCCCACCAGTTCATAGGCCTGCCCCGGCCCGGGGATGCCGACCGGATGGGCGCGGGTGGTGTTGGCGCGCACGTCGGTGCCACCCTGCTTCTCGGTCATGGCCATGCCGATGGTGACCCCGGTCTTCTGCTCCATGGGCAGGTTGCGCGGGTCGTATTCGGTGGAGAGTATCTTCGGCAGCCACTTCTCGGCGATCTCTGGCTGCAGGCGCAGGGCCGGCACGCTGGCGAACGTCATGGTCAGCGGGCACCCCGTGCCAGCCTCGGCCTGGCTGTGCAGGTAGCTCATGCCGGCGCGGGCCACCTGGGCCCCGGCGCGGGGATCGGTCCACGGCATGGAAGGGATGCCGTGCTCGATCGCGGCGGCCATCAGTTCGTGGTAGGCCGGATGGAACTCCACCAGGTCGATGCGGTGCCCATAGCGGTCGTGGCTCTTGAATACCGGCTTGTTCTCGTTGGCGAGAAAGCCCGCTGCCATCAGCGAACCGCCGGCCAGGGCGCCATAGTTGTCCAGGCGCTGCTCGGCCCAGCCGCCTTGGAAGCGGCGCACCCACTCCTGCAGCGGCAGGTCGACACGATAGAGGTTGGCGCCATCCAGTGGCGGCACCTGGTTGAAGACTTCATGGGTTTCAGCGAACTCGTGCAGGCTCATCGCAGGTCTCCGGGGCAGGTTGGCTGGCGCCCAGGGCGCGCAGGCAGAAGGTCACGAGGTTGGCGCAGACGTCTTCGAGGGCGTCCTGCGCAAGACCGGCCTCGCGTGCCGCGCGGGCCGGGGGCGACAGCGGTCCGACCAGGGATTCGGCGATGGCGCCGACCAGGCAGGCCGCGGTCAGGGATACGGAAGGCACCTGGAACTCGCCGCTGTTCCGTCCCTCCTCCAGCAGGCGGGAGAACAGCTCGGCATAGGCCTCGCGATAAAGCAGGCGTTTTACATCGACTTCAGGGTCCACCGGTTCGGCGATCAGCGCGAAGGCCAGTCGCCGGCTGTGCCAGGCACGCGCGGCGAACTGGCGCAGGCCTCGTGCCAGGCGCTCTGCGGCTGGGCCGCTGCCGCGCAGCACCCGGGCCAGGCTGTCGACTTCCACTTGGCTGGCACGGGCGAAGACTTCCGCCGCCAGCTCGCCCTTGCTGCCGAAGTGGCGATACAGGCTGCCGGTGGCGATTCCGGCGTCCTCGGCGAGCGCCTGCATGGTCAGCGCCGCGAACCCGCCTTCCACCACCCGTGTATGGGCACAGGCCAGGATGCGGCTGCGCAATGCCTGATCGCGGTCGATTCGGGAGGTGGTGGTGCGGTAGGCCATGATCTGAATCCTGATTCACTTCTTTCAGTGAATCAGGATTCAGACTTTGCCGAAAGCGGGATACATGCCGCGAACGAAGTGGTTTCTGCCAAAATATTTTGACAAGTAACAAAAAATTCCGACAATCTCCCATCTCATTGAAAAATATGGGTTTTTCGTGAAAAACTAATTGTCACCCCCTCGAGCAAGACATTCCGCGTTACCTAGCCTTACCTCTGCAACAGATGGCTCCTCCGCCATTTCCATGGGTGGCTTTCAGTCACCCGAACCTCGCAAGTCCTATGACTACAACGAAACGCACCAGCGTCAGTTGCCGGAGCAGTGCTATCCCAGCTGTTTGACTGATGCTGAATGGGCACCGGTCGCCGATCTGTTTTAAACCCAGGGAGAGTACCCAGGGCAAATTCGAGCAAATGCATAATCGCAGGCGTACGCAATGGCGGGACAGAGCAGATTGGTCTCTCCTGCTGATTCCCATACGTGACAAAAAATCAAAATTCTTTTGCGAGAATGCTAGTTAACAATCATGAATACGCTGGGCAAGCTGGGGTCATTGTTGGTTTTCTAGGACATGGACATGCCTTTCACCTTGCGAGCACCGAATCTAGCGGCAGTGGCCATCGGTGCGAGGGCGCTTGCGCTCGTGGCCAGGCCTGCCATTGCCGCACATCGGGACGTCAGCGTGACGTCCTCCAGGCAAGCGATCTGGACAAAGCCCTCCCCGCAGGCTGAATCCCGATGAAGTCCGTCGCTGTAATGTTGTTCCAAGACCTGTTGCTACTCGATGTGGCAGGGCCGGTAGAGGTCTTTTCGATTGCCAACCGCTACCTGGATCCAGCGAATCGCTACGAGATAATTACAATCGGCTCGGATGGCCTGCGTGCGCGCGCATCCAATGGAATAGCGCTTACCGCTGACACGCTCATTGAAGACGCGCCCGACACCTACGACGTCTTGCTGGTGCCAGGCGGACCGGGTGCATATAACCAGGAATTTCCACGGCTGCAGTGCTGGTTGCGTACCGTGGCTCCTCAGGTCAGATCCCTGGCATCTATTTGTACCGGCGCCTTCATCCTGGGACAGGCTGAGCTACTGGACGATCGTCGCGTCACCACCCACTGGAAGTACATCGAACGGCTAGCCAAGCGCTTCCCCAAGGCGAAAGTCGAAACGGATCAGGTCTTCGTCAGAGACGGCAACCTGATCACCTCTGGCGGAGTCACGACCGGGATCGATCTGGCATTGTCCATTGTGGCGGAGGATCACGGAAAGGAGATTGCGCTCTCAGTCGCCAAAGTGCTGCTGGTGGTGATGAAGCGCCAGGGCGGGCAGATGCAGTTCAGCCCTCTGGTCAGCACAGTAGCCAAGGATGACTCTCCCATCTCCAAGGTTCAGCAGTACGTGCTGGACAATGTGACCGAGGACTTCAGTATCGAGCGGTTGGCTTGCCTCGCGGCCATGAGTCCGCGTCACTTCTCCCGGGTATTCAGCCGCGATATGAGCATGACCCCCATGGAGTTCGTTCAGCGCGCACGCATTGACCGTGCCCGCAACCTGCTGGAGACCAGTGAAATCCCGCTGAAGACGGTGGCCTATCGCAGCGGATTCGGCAGCGTGCGGCAGATGCGCGCACTGTTTGGCGACAAGCTCGGACTCACGCCCACGCAGTACCGGCACCAGTTCAGCTGAGTACGCGATGTCCGTATAGCGTCGCTGATTGGCCGTCTACGCCTCCTCTCAGGCGTTGTCCGGTTGTGAATGGCTGACATCCTATGGGGAAACCTTGACGTGGAGGGGTGCTCGATCTCGGATGGGGATAGCGTTGCCTTTAGTTGGCGGCGGTGAACCGGGCCGGGTGTTTCGACTCTTGTGATGACGTGAACGAACTCAGAACTATCCAGACCGATGTGGTGATGGAATTCGGCCCCTTCCACTACTACGTCCAACGTCGCCTGATTCTGCAGGGGGATCGACCGCTGCGGCTGGGTAGCCGGGCCTTGGATATCCTCCACTTACTGCTCGAACATGCGGGCAACGTGGTCAGCAAGGAGACGATCCTGGCGCGCGTTTGGCCGACGACGGTAGTCGAGGAAATTAATCTTCGGGTACATATCGCCGCCCTGCGCCGCGCCCTATCCGACGGCAATGGCGGCAAGCACTACATTGCCAATATCCCGCAGCGCGGCTACAGCTTCATCGCCGACGTACAGCTGACCTACGCAGATGAATTGGCACCAGATGAACCGAACGGCAAGCCGCTGCACAATCTGCCGGGGCGACTGTCGCCAATCTTTGGGCGTGATGCCGTCGTCGACGAGCTGGTCCGCAGGTTACCGACGCGGCGTCTAATGACGCTGGTCGGGGCAGGCGGGATGGGTAAGACGACCATCGCGCTGCGCCTGGCCGAGCTGTTGTTGCCGCACTACCACGATGGCGTCTACTTCATCGACCTCAGTGTCCTGGTCGATCCAACGCTGGTCGCCGCCAAGGTTGCCGGCACCCTAGGCCTTGCGCCGCTCAGCGAGCACGACCCGAGTGACCTGGGTCGCTATCTGAATTCCCGCCATTTATTGCTAGTGCTGGACAACTGCGAGCATCTTATCGAGAACTGCGCCGCACTGATCGAGGGCCTGCTCAGGGACGCTCCGCGCCTGACCATCCTGGCGACGAGCCGTGAGCCGCTACTGACTGACGGTGAGTATGTACAACGGCTGGATGGGTTGACTATTCCACCGAGATCGTCGGCGCTTGAGGCAGCAATGAGCTGTTCGGCCGTCCAACTGTTCGTCGCTCGGGTAGAGGCGCACCTGCCGGGTTTTGTCCTGCGTGAGCAGGATGTCGCTGTGGTCATCGAAATTTGCCGGCGGTTGGACGGCATCCCGCTGGTAATCGAACTAGCCGCCGCCCAGGCCGGGATGTTGGGCCTGCGCTGCCTACTGGGGCAACTGGAGCACTGCCTGCAACTGCTGACTCACGGGCGCCGGACGGCGGCGTCACGTCATCAGTCTCTGCGGGCGACGCTGGATTGGAGCTATGCGCTGCTCAGTCCGTCCGAGAGAACCGTGCTGCAAAGGTTCTCGGTGTTCAAGGCGGCGCTCTCGCTGGATATGGCGCTCAGCTTCATCAGCTGCATGCAACTCCAAGAAGCGCAGGTGTTCGAGGCCATTACCCAGTTGGTGGCCAAGTCCTGGTTGGAGGTGGAGATGATCGACTCGGCGGCGCACTACCGCCTGCTAAACACCTCGCGAACCTACGCACTGGAGATGCTCAGGGGCAGCGACGAGAATCGACAGGTCCTGCAGCGTTATGCCGGACATAAGAACATGCGGGTGATCCAAGGCGGCTACAAGCAGTCTTGAGGTTGCTCAGACAGAGGCGGCGAGCGCCGCGCATTCGTCGAGCAGTTGCCTCGCCGCCAGCAGGTCTGGGGTGGTGAAACCCTCCGTGAAACGCCCGAACACACGCTTGAGCAGGGCGTGGGCGTCCTGGCAGCGACCTCGTTGCTGCCATAGACGTGCGAGGCTGCAGGCAGCGCGGAGCTCCCAGGCCAACGCGCCTTGGTCACCGGCGATGTTCAGCGCCCTGGCCAGGAGCGCCTCGGCTCCGTCCAGGTCCTGAACTTCACCGTTAAGCAGGGCCTCGGCCTCGACGCGTAACACTTCCGCTGTGACCCAGCCGGCCTGTCCGGATCGTGCGCGTGCGAGCAACGTGTCATCGGCATAGCCAGGGTTCAGGGTAACCATAATGTCTTTGATCAGGCCGTCGCCAGGCAACGCTGGCTCGTTCCCTGGAGACACTCCAGGCGTCAAGGTTTCGCGTGCGTAATGCTGGGCCCATCCAAGGAACGTGTTCATGGAAAGCTTGCGAGTCTGCTCTAGCAGCAACTCGAGCAACTCGCGGCTGGCTTCGACGTGACCGTTGTAACGGGCGATCACCCAGGCTGATAGCGTCAGCGTGTAACACAGGGAGGTTCCATGCTCACGGCGCTTGGCCACATCAACTGCCTGACGCGCCCGTTGCCAGGCCT
Source organism: Pseudomonas sp. BN417 (assembly GCF_029871205.1). Lineage (GTDB taxonomy): Bacteria > Pseudomonadota > Gammaproteobacteria > Pseudomonadales > Pseudomonadaceae > Metapseudomonas. The sequence goes on from NZ_SSOJ01000068.1 coordinate 14,785, forward strand.
GCTCAGGAAAGCCCTGCAGCCAAAGGATGCGGGCCAACAGCGTAAGGGCTGCGACGTTCTGGTCGTACTGCACTCCAAAGCCGTTTGTATAGTTGCCAGCAGGCGGGGTCCGTACAATTCGTGTCAGCACAGCGATAGCGTGCCGCTTCGCCTGCAACTGGTTGCCGGCGAAGTGCTGGGCCAGGCCGCTCAAGCGCTGCAAACTCAGCGCCATTTCAGGACCGTCACGCAAGCTAAGCCGGTCAAAGTGGCGAGTCTGCTCGAGTGCAGCCAGGTAGTCAGCCCGACTCAGATTGACCGCCATCAGCCCCGACGCGGCCATGAGTTGGCCGGTCAGGCCCTGGCAGCGCTCAGCCAGTCGCCCCGCACTGACGAAAGCGTCGATTGTGTCCTGCGTGCCGCCACGGGTGTGGTACCAGGCGCTGCCTAGCACGAGCTTGAGCTTCACTTGCAGGGCTTGGCAGGGCTGCTCGTCGGCCTGCAGCGCGGCCAGTGCCTTGACCACATAGCCGCTGTGCTCCTTGAGAAGAGACAGCTCCTGCCAAAGCGGTGTCGAGCAGGCTGTGAGGTGAATGGCGAGCGCTTCATCACCCGGCACCGCGAAACTCCAGTCGAGCGCGGCACGCAGATCATCCAAGTGCGTTGCGAAGCGCCTGTTCCACTGTCGGCCAGGAGTGGCAGCCCACTCCTGATGGGCCTGGTTCATCAAGGCCAGGCAGTAGTGTGCGTGCAGTCGGCGCACAGCCTCCTCTTCTGCCGCCGCGCGCAGCCTTTCCAATGCGTAGGTGCGAGTCGTATCCAGCAAGCGGTAATACGCCTGCTCGTCGCCAACGTCCGCGTTCACCAGCGACTTGGCCACCAACTGACCCAGCGTTGTGCACAGCTGCGGCGCGCCTTGGTCGTCCCCCATCAGTGCGGCAGCGGCGTCCAGGGTAAAGCTAGCGGGGAACACACTTAGCCGACGCAGGCAGGCCTTCTCATGTTCCGGAAGAAGTTCATGGCTCCATTCCAAGGTAGCGCGCAGAGTTTGCTGGCGGGCGGGAGCGGTACGCCGCCCCCGGCTGAGCAAACGAAAACAGTTGGCCAACTGCGAAAGCACACCGGTCAGACCCAAGGCGCCAAGTTGTGCGGCGGCCAACTCGATAGCCAGGGGAATGCCGTCCAGGCGTCGGCAGAGTTCGGCGGCTAACGGCAGGTCGCTGTCGCTCAGCTCGAACCGGCCCTGGCTGTCGACGGCCCGCTCCAATAGCAGCTGAAGCGCAGGGAAACCCATCGCCTGCGCTTGCGTCATGGCTGAAGTGGCTGGCGGACAGGCAAGTGGGCCGAGGCGATACACCTGCTCCCCCTCTGCGCGCAGGACCTCGCGAGTGGTGGCCAGGACGTCGAGGCGTGGAGCCGACCTGAGCAGTGTTTCGGCGAAATCGGCTACCGCGTCGATCAGGTGTTCGCAATTGTCCAGGACCAGCAGCATATGCCGATCACGCAGGTAGCCGGTTAACTGGGGCATGAGTTCCTCGCCGTGCAGAGGCACGTTGAGCTCAGCGGCAAGAGTCGAAGGTAGCTGCTCCGCTTTGTCGAGCGGCGCCAGGTCAAGTAGTCGGACGCCCTGTGGGTAGTTCGCCAAAAGCCGATCTGCGACGTGCAGCGCCACCGTGGTCTTGCCAATTCCCCCTGGCCCCACCAAGGTGACAAATCGCTGTTGGCGCAGTTGCCGAACCAGACTCTCGACTACCTCGCCGCGTCCGATCATGGGACTCAGGCGCGGAGGAAGGTTGTGTTCCGGCATTCTGATCGTATCCTCCGCCGGCTCCTGCCAGGAGACCGGGGCAACCAGGCAGTAGCCGCGCAGGGGAATGGTCGTGATATAGCGCTGGCCTTCTCGGTCATCCCCAAGGGCCTTGCGCAGGGCGGCAATATGCACCCGCAAATTGATCTCTTCGACGACATTGTCGGGCCATACCCGAGCGATCAATTGCTCCTTGCTAACCGCGCTACCAGCGTGCTCCAACAAGACCAGCAGGATGTCTAATGCACGACCGCCCAAATGCACGGGGCGGCCGTCAGCCAGCACCAGACGCTTGTGAACGAGCACTTGGTAGGCGCCGATGCGAGCCACACGAGCGGCCGCACCAGTTATCGGCTGCTGGTCCTCCCCTACTGCTGGATTGGCTCCGGCCAGGCCGGCAATTCCGTCTAACACCATGTGCGAATACCTGTGTCTGTCGAGTGACGGGCTGCTATGGCTCGCGACACTAATCCCCGACATGGTGCTGGGACGTTTACAGGGGTGCAAGAGCGCAATGACAAAAGCGTAACCAGTCGGCGAGACAACGAGGATTAACAAGCATTAACTCGCCCGAGTGGTCGGGTAAGGCCAAAGATGTCGTCCCAGACGACGTGCACCCGAGGCCACCTGGAGGTGGTATCTCGCTCAATCATTAAGGGGAGACAGATCATGAGCCTGCCAAGAAGCCTTATCGTCACTGCACTTGGCCTTGCCAGCGGCCTTACCTTGGCGGCCGGGAGCCCCGGGGTTGAGCAGGACACCCAGAACTTTCTCGAGGCCCTGGAAGCGGGTGGCGGTAAACCGCTGGAGCAGATGCCCGCCCAGGAGGCTCGTGCTGTTCTGGTCGGTGCGCAGGCCTCGGTCAAAGTCGACCTCTCCGGAATCCGCACTGAGGAAAAGACCATCCAAGCGAGTGGTCAGCCGATCAAACTGACCATCGTTCGCCCCGAAGGGGCCGTAGGCAAGCTGCCGGTGTTCATGTTCTTCCATGGCGGCGGCTGGGTCCTCGGCGACTACCCGACGCACGCACGCCTGATTCGCGACTTGGTAGTGAACTCCGGGGCGGTCGCTGTCTACGTCGATTACACCCCATCGCCCGAGGCACACTACCCCACCGCGATCAATCAGGCCTATGCCGCCACACGCTGGGTAGCCGAGCATGGCGAGGAGATATCGGTCGACGCTTCGCGCCTGGCGGTAGCCGGCAACAGCGTCGGCGGCAATATGGCGGCGGTGGTGAGTCTGATGGCCAAGGAAAAGGGCACCCCGCAAATCCGCTTCCAGGCCCTGCTTTGGCCGGTAACGGACGCCAACCTGGAAACCGCCTCCTACAACCAGTTTGCCCAAGGCCATTTTCTGACCAAATCGCTTATGAAGTGGTTCTGGGACAGCTACACCACCGACAACCAGCAACGCGCAGAAATCCATGCCTCGCCTTTGCGTGCTTCGCTCGAGCAGCTTCAGGGATTGCCACCCGCACTGATCCAGACGGCCGAGTTCGACGTGCTGCGCGACGAGGGCGAAGCCTACGCCCGCAAGCTCGACGCCGCCGGCGTCACGGTGACCGCCACCCGGTACAACGGAATGATTCACGACTTCGGCCTGCTAAACCCACTGTCGCATATCAGCGGCGCGCATTCGGCCATGCTGCAAGCTGGGGCGGAGCTGAAGAAACACCTGCAATAGAGCGTTTATCCAACGGGACCAGCTGTTGCTGAAAGTTTTCACAACCCTGGTGACCTACGGGCCTAGCGTCATGGCTTTCGGTCGGTGCGTTGCCGGCCCCCTAGGCAAAGCGATCTGGATCTATTGAGGTGTGGACCACCGCAGGACCTTCCAATGGACGAACTCGGCATAGTCACATTGATCGTGCGCCACAGGATCAAAGCGGGACAGGAAGATGCATACGAGCAATGGCTGCGGCGCACCACCCGCATCGCCAGTACCTACCCGGGCCATCTGGGGGTGAACGTGATACGCGATCTGGATCGATTTGTATGCGTGCTGCGCTTCGCCGGTACTCATGAGCTTCAGTGCTGGCTGGACTCCAGTGAGCGTCGGCACCTGGTCAACGAGGTAGCGCCGCTGCTGATCGAAGGCGACCAGACCGAAACCGAGACCAGCCGTGAGTTTTGGTTTGCCCCGAGCTCCGCGGTGCCACCGGCGCGCTGGAAACAAGCCTGCATCACGTTTCTGGTGATCCTGCCCCTGAGCCTCTTGGTGCCACTGCTGTGGCAACCGGTGTTCACTCGGCTACCGTGGCTAGGAGGTCATGTCCTGAGCAATGTGCTGATCACGCTGAGCATCGTTGTCTTGGTCGTATACCTGCTGATGCCCAAAGTCACCGCTCTATTCGCCGCCTGGCTAAACCCAAGTTGAGAGAGGGCGCAACCCTTGAGGAATGACGAGACTGATCCTCGGCGCCGTAATCCTCTTGCCAGCACTTCGGTGCGCGGCGTGGCAGCGGTGACTCAATCTAGTTGGCCAACTCGATCAACTGCGCCGACGTCAAAGAGCAACACGAGCGCTCGTGGCAAGCCCGCTATGCTCTCAATCTCGCCGCGCTCAGCCTTCCCGGCCTGACCTTCATGGTCCGCCAGCGACACCGCCCTGCCGCTACAAGGCAAGGAAGGACGCCATTGGGAGCGCTATATCGGCTTGCGCCACGTCCTCACTTCCGGCCCTGCGAAAGACCACTCCTTGTCTCTGTCCCACCAGACAATGCATAAGCCGGAGCCGACGTCGAAAGCCTTAACGTGATCCTCGAATATCCCCTGAAAGGTTGGCTCTGATCATGCCTCAATCGACCCTCTCCCCCTGGAGTCCACTACGCCAAACCACCTTTCGCTGGCTGTGGCAGGCAAGTATCGCTTCGAACATCGGCACCTGGATGCATGAAGTTGGCGCCGGGTGGTTAATGACTTCGTTGTCCGCCAGTCCGATGAATGTGGCGTTGGTCCAGGTCGCCGGCTCCGCACCGATGTTCTTTCTTGCGCTGCCGGCCGGGGCTCTGGCGGACATCGTTGACCGACGACGCTTTCTGTTGCTCGTGCAGATGTGGATGGCTCTGGTGGCCATGACTCTGGCGCTCCTGACACTGGGTGGGCTGATTACGGTATCGCTGCTGTTACTGCTGACCCTCGGCATGGGCATCGGTACGGCATTGATGATGCCCGCCTGGTCGGCACTTACCCCTGAGCTTGTAGGCAGGGCCGAGCTACCGGCCGCCATCGCCTTGTCCAGCGTCGGGGTCAACGTGGCGCGCGCCGTCGGCCCGGCAATCGCCGGAGTACTGGTCAGTCTTAGCGGACCTTGGGCCACCTTTGCCCTCAATGCCTTGTCGTTCTTCGCAGTGATCTCGGTACTTTGTTTCTGGCGTCGTGAAGTTGCCCCAGCGGTCATGCCAGCTGAGCGACTGTTCGGAGCGATGCGTGCCGGCTGGCGCCACAGCCGTGCCTCTGAGCCGCTGCAAGCAGTACTGGTTCGCGCCTTCGCATTTTTCTTCGGCGCCAGCGCCGGCATGTCGCTGCTGCCGCTGATCGTGCGAACCGAGCTTCATGGCAGCGCAACTGACTTTGGTCTACTACTCGGCTGCGTCGGCGTCGGTGCAGTAGCCGGGGCCATGCTGCTGCCACACCTGCGCCCGCGTATTAGCGCCGACTGGCTGGTTGCACTGGCCAGCCTGCTGTACGCGCTGGTGATAGTCGCCCTGGCTTTCGTGCGCGACCTGCGCCTGCTGATCCCGGTAATGCTGCTTAGTGGCGGAGGTTGGATCGCGGTGCTGTCGAGCCTGCAGGTAGCGGCACAGACCTCGGTGCCGAGTTGGGTCAGAGCACGGGCGCTGTCGGTGTACATACTGGTGTTTTTTGGCAGCATGGCCGCCGGCGGCATGCTCTGGGGCTTCGTCGCCAGTCACAGCTCGATCCCTCTGGCGCTCTGTGCCGCAGCCGCAGCCCTGTTGCTGGGTGTTGGCGCCACCGCTTGGTTCAAGCTGCCGGTTACCGACACGGAAGACCTGGCGCCCTCGTTGCACTGGCCCATGCCGATGCAGGTCGCCGACCAGGATCCGGATCGCGGGCCTGTGATGGTCACCCTCGAGTACGACATCGCCCCTGAGCATTGGTCGGCCTTTCAGGCGGCCATGGCAGAGGTGCGACGCATGCGCCAGCGCAATGGTTCGTTTTCCTGGGGGCTCGTGCAGGACGCGGAGAATCCGCGTATTTGGTCTGAGTTTTTCTTCGACGAATCCTGGCTCGAACACCTGCGCCACCACAACCGGGTCACTCGCGCCGAGCAGCGCATCGAGGCCAGGGCCAGGCGCTATCAGACCGAAGGCATCGTGATTCAGATCCGCCACCGGTTGTCCGGACAGGCAGGCTGAATTATCGCAACCTGATGAACAGCTACGCGGCGCTGACCAAGTAACAGCTGGCGTCTGGCTAACCCGGTCCAGTTCAGGGGCGGCCAGACGCGCCTTTACACTCGCCTTCAACCGGCCTGGTAACCGAGGGAGTCGCCACGCCCGGATTGAGCGCGGAAGCCGAGTAACCATCGCAGCGCACGGTCGCGACGAACGTCGTCAGCACCAACAGTTTATCCATGGCAAGTCTCCTGGCTCTCCGGCCTCAGCCATTCGCAAAACCACGAGGCCGCAGAATGTACATCAGCATGGCCCCCGCCGGTGGCAAGGCAGACAGACACGCGAAAGACGCCCAGCCAACGTACTCGTAGAGCGGGCTGGCTATCAGCGAACCCAGAGCCCCACCAACGAAGATGCTGGTCATGTACACCGCGTTCAGGCGAGCCCGGCTGTTCGGGTCAAGGGCGTACACCTCGCGTTGACCGAGCACCATGTTCAACTGGACGGCGAAATCCAGCAGCACGGCGGTAACAACCATCCATGTCCAACCGCCCCCCGGCAGCGAACCGGCGAGCAACGCGAGAGGCGCCAGCAAGAGAGCGAAGGCCGTACTGCGGGTACTGTGCCCAGAGTCAGCCAAGCGCCCGGCGATGGGCGCAGCTATGGCGCCAACCGCCCCGACCAGGGCGAAGATCGCGACCTCGGTCTGGCTGAAGCCGTGCTGACGGACAAGCTCGATGGGCGCGATGGTCCAAAAGCTACTGAAACTGGCGAACAGCAAACCCTGGTAGAGGGAGCGTTCTCGCAGTACCGCGTACTTCCGGGCCAGAGTAAATACCGACGCGATCAGTGCGCCATAACTGGCCCGATGCGCCGGCACCCGACACGGGAGTAGAAACCCCATCACCAGCGCCATCAAGGCCATCAGGGCCGCCGCACTGTAGAACACCCCACGCCACCCAAAGGCTTCAGCCAGTGTGCTGGCCAGCGGACGTGACAGCAGGATTCCCAGCAGCAGGCCACTCATGATGTTGCCCACCACGCGGCCACGGGACTCTTCCGGAGCCATGTGTGCGGCGAGTGGCACAAGGATCTGCACAGCTACCGAAGTCAAACCAATCAGCAACGAGCAGACGAGAAACAGAGGTGGTGTTTGGCTGAACGCTGCAGCCGCCAGGCACAGGGCCGCTGCAAGCGTGAAACCGACAAGCAGTCGCCGGTTCTCCAGCAGATCTGCCAGGGGCACCAGGAACAGCAGGCCCAGGGCGTAGCCGAACTGGGTCAGCGAAACGATCAGGCTGGCGTGAGCGGTAGAAAGACCAATGGACGGAGCGATCAGCTCCACGATCGGTTGTGCGTAATAGAGGTTGGCGACTACTGCGCCGCAGCAGAATGCGAGAAACAGCACCAGGGATTTGGACAAAGTCGGCGGCGCAACGGCGAACGCCGTCCTGGAGTGGGCGGTTGCGGGGATACCAGGGGACATGGCGGAACCTCATCGGGTGGGTTGAGAGTTGACGGCGCCAGACTATGTCGCCCACCAGTAATTCAGAATCCGGCTGCCGCACAACACACCGATGCGATTTACGCAACGCTGCACCGGCACTGCCCCCGCACGCGCAACATGCCATTGCGCACGGACGCGATACTCCAAATGGGTTTCCGGTAGGGGCGAATTCATTTCCGGTAGGGTGCGCCGTGCGCACCGGCGGTTTGACGTGGTGCCGAAGCCGATCCCGGAATCGGTGCGCGCAGCGCACCCTAGGGTCGAGACCAGGCGAAAGTGGGCGGCCTTGTGCACGGGGGAGGATTCGCCCCCTTCCAGGGGGCTAGCGCAAGCAGGCCGAAGGGCTGCACTTCGAGCCTGCAGGGGGACGAGGTCCGAGTAGGGCACGGCATCCCTCACCCCCAGCCCCTCTCCCAGAGGGAGAGGGGGGCGGTCCGCATTAGAAGGCGAAGCAGGAACAGCCCAGCGCGCCCCAGAAGCCCTGGTAATCACTCACCGGCACGCTGGACTGGCGTGCCCGTTCGTGGCTGTGGGCATGCACGGCGCAGGCGCCGACGCACTGGTGCACCTGGGCGGTGAGCGGCGCGGCGGGCTTCCAGTGGCCAGGGACCTTGGCCACCGGCGACCACTCGGGCAGCACCGGCAGTTGCCGTGGGCCGAGCTTGTCGAACTCGCCGGCGGCGTAGACCACCTTGCCGTCGACAATGGTCAGCACCGACTCGATCCACTTGATGGCCTCTTCCTCGACGCTGAAGAAGTCCGCCGACAGCGCCGCCAGGTCGGCCAACTGGCCCACTTTGATCTGGCCCTTCTTGCCCTGCTCGCTGGAGAACCAGGCGCTGCCGTGGGTGAAGAGTTCCAGCGCGGTATCGCGGGACAGGCCCTGTGGATACAGCTCCAGACCGCCGACGGTGCGGCCGCTGACCAGCCAGTAGAGCGAGGTCCAGGGGTTGTAGCTGGACACGCGGGTGGCGTCGGTGCCGGCGCCCACCGGCACGCCCTCGGCGAGCATGCGCTGGATCGGCGGGGTCTGCTCCGCCGCCTTGGCGCCGTAGCGGTCGACGAAGTATTCGCCCTGGAAGGCCATGCGGTCCTGGATGGCGATGCCGCCGCCGAGGGCCCTCACCCGCTCGATGTTCTTCGGGCTGATGGTCTCGGCATGGTCGAAGAACCAGGGCAGGCCGTTGAAGGGGATATCGCGGTTGACCTTCTCGAACACATCGAGCATGCGCGAAATGGACTCGTCGTAAGTGGCGTGCAGGCGGAACGGCCAGCGCTGTTCCACCAGGTGGCGCACCACTGGCTCCAGTTCCTGCTCCATGGTCTGCGGCAGGTCCGGGCGCGGTTCGAGGAAGTCCTCGAAGTCGGCGGCGGAGAACACCAGCATCTCGCCCGCGCCGTTGTGGCGGAGGAAGTCGGTGCCGTCGCCCGGCTTGACCTGCTTGCTCCAGTGCTGGAAGTCCTGGAGTTCTTCCTTGGGCTTCTGGGTGAACAGGTTGTAGGCGATGCGCACGGTGAGCTGGTCCTGCTGGGCCAGTTCCTGGATCACCTGGTAGTCGTCCGGGTAGTTCTGGTAGCCGCCACCGGCGTCGATGGCGCTGGTCAGGCCCAGGCGGTTCAGCTCGCGCATGAACTGGCGGGTGGAGTTGACCTGGTACTCCAGCGGCAGTTTCGGCCCCTTGGCCAGGGTGGCGTAGAGGATCATCGCGTTGGGGCGGGCGATCAGCATGCCGGTGGGGTTGCCGTTGGCGTCGCGCTGGATCTCGCCACCGGGCGGGTTGGGGGTGTCCTTGGTGTAGCCGACGGCCTTGAGCGCGGCGCGGTTGAGCAAGGCGCGGTCGTAGAGATGCAGGATGAACACCGGGGTGTCCGGCGCGGCGCGGTTGATCTCTTCCAGGGTGGGCATGCGCTTCTCGGCGAACTGGAACTCGTTCCAGCCACCGACCACCCGCACCCACTGCGGGCTGGGCGTGCGTTCGGCCTGGTCCTTGAGCATGCGCAGGGCGTCGGCCAGGGACGGCACGCCTTCCCAGCGCAGTTCCAGGTTGTAGTTGAGGCCGCCACGGATCAGGTGCAGGTGCGAGTCGTTGAGGCCGGGGATGACGGTGCGC
>NZ_SSOJ01000069.1 GCF_029871205.1 Pseudomonas sp. BN417
GCGCCGCTCCGGCTGCACCGGCATCGGCACCTGCTACTCCGGCAGTGCCGCCAGCCAGCCAGTCCTGAGCTGCATCGGTATGACGCAAACGCCCGGCCTAGGCCGGGCGTTTGCGTTTCAGGCGTCCAGGTAGCGCCTGGCCAGGCTCTCGGCAGCGTGGCGGGAGCCGGGACGCAAGTGCGGGGCGACCAGCATCATCACCTGATAGACCACCAGGCGGATCTCGCCGCCACTGCCGATCACCCGCTGGTAGTCGAGGGAGAACAGCAGGGTCAGGGTGATCTGCTCCACCAGTTGACCAAGGGCCTCGGTATCGCTGACGAGCTGGTGTTCGGCCTTGAGGCGGGCGAGCAGGGCGGCCAGGGTACGTTTGAGGTGGTTCAGCCAGTTGCGCATGCCGCGACCGAGTTTCGGCAGGCGCCCGGCGAGGTTGGACAGGTCCTGGAAAAGGAAGCGGTACTGCGCCAAGCGCTCGACAATCAGGTGCAGGAACAGCCAGTAATCCTCCTCGTCCAGCTGCGCCTCGGCCGGCGGGTCGAGCAGGGGTGCCAGCTCCTCCTGGAAGCGCTCGAACAGCGCCATCACCAGCGGCTCCTTGCCGTGGAAGTGGTAGTAGAGGTTGCCGGGACTGATGCCCAGCTCGGTGGCGATCTCCAGGGTGGTGACATTGGGCTCGCCATTGCGGTTGAACAGGTCGAGGGCGCATTCGAGGATGCGGTCGCGGGTCTTCATCCAGTCTTCTTTGCCAGGATTTTCTGATCGGGGTAAAGACTGGCCGGGCGCTTGCCCGGTCAGCCCGTGAAGTGGTCAGCGAATATGCACATAGGTGCCGGGCGCTGCTTCCATCGGCGGATGGTCCTGGTTGCCCAGGGCCATGATGGTTTCCCGCTGCTCGCCGGAGCGTTCCTGGACCCAGCCCAGCCACTTCGCCCACCAGCTGCCTTGCACGTGCTTGGCGTCGTAGTACCAGGCGCGCGGGTCGGAACTGAGCTTGGGGTTCTCGTAGTAGTTGGCCTTGGGGTTGCCCGGTGGGTTGAGGATGCTCTGGATGTGTCCGCTGTTGGACAGCACGAAGCGGCTGTCGCCGCCCAGCAGCATGGCCGAGCGGTAGACGGCATCCCAGGGGGTGATGTGGTCGTTGATGCCGGCGACGCTGAAGCTGTCCACGGTGACCTTCTGCAGGTCGATCGGCGTGCCGCAGATCTCCAGGCCGCCGCTGCGGGTCAGCGGGTTGTGCTTGAAGAAGTCCAGCATGTCGCCATGCAGCGCGGCGGGCAGGCGGGTGTTGTCGTTGTTCCAGTAGAGGATGTCGAAGGCCGGCGGCTGGCGTCCCATCAAGTAGTTGTTGACGAAATAGTTCCACACCAGGTCGTTGGGGCGCATCCAGGCGAAGACCTTGGCCATGTCCTTGCCTTCGAGCACACCGGCCTGGTAGGAGCGGCGCTTGGCGGCTTCCAGGGTCTGCTCGTCGGCGAAGAGTGCGGCGGGGCTGTCCACCTGGCTGTCCAGCAGGCTGACCAGGTAGGTGGCGCTACTGACTTTGCGCAGTTGCCGGCGCGCCTGCAGGTGGCCTTGCAGGGCGGCTATGGTCAGCCCGCCGGCGCAGGCGCCCATCAGGTTGACTTCCTTGCTGCCGGTGATGGCGCGGCAGGCATCCAGGGCTTCTTCCAGTGCCTGAACGTAAGTAGACAGGCCCCATTCGCGATGGCGTGCATCGGGATTGCGCCAGCTCACCACGAACACCTGCAGGCCGTTCTTCAGGGCGTACTGGACGAAGCTCCTTTCCGGCGCGAGATCGAAGATGTAGTACTTGTTGATCTGCGGCGGCACCACCAGCAGCGGCCGCAGGTACTGCTTCTCGCTCATGGGCTTGTACTGGATCAGTTCCAGGAGCTCGTTGCGGAATACCACGGCACCGGAGGTGTTGGCGAGGGTGCGGCCGATCTCGAAGGCGTGCTTGCTGACCTGGCTGGGCATGCCGTCGTTGTGCAGCAGGTCGTCCAGCAGGTGGCCGAGACCCTTGACCAGGCTGAGCCCGCCGGTGTTGAACAGTTCCTTCACCGCCAGTGGGTTGAGCAGGCTGTTGGTGGGCGCCAGTGCGTCGCTCAGCTGGGCCAGGACGAAACGGGCGCGGGCGCGGTCGTCGTCGCTGAGGTCGCTTTCCTCGATCCAGGCACTGAGCTGCCGCTGCCAGGCGAGGTAGACCTGCAGGCCACGGCGGTAGAAGGGGTTGTGCTGCCAGGAGGGGTCGGCGAAGCGGCTGTCCTGCGGGTTGGGCTGGTGCAGGGTGTCGCCGAGCAGCACGCGGCCGACCTGGCCACCGAAGGCGAGCACATGTCGTGCACTGTGCACCGGATGCCGCAGTCCGTGCAGCGCCAGGTTGCGTACTGTGGAGAACAGATCCTTGCCGCGCAGTCCGACGATGGCGTTCTGTGCGTTCATGAAGTTGGCAGGTGCCGGCAAGGTGCCCGGTATTTGTTTTTCTCGCATGGGGGCAACGCTCCGTATTCGGTCCGTGGTTCAGGAGGTCTACAGCAAGGCTTGTACCATCAGGAGCCCGAAGTGCATTCCAGACTATCGTGGGCAGAATTCAAGTTGATGACAGTGCGCACCGGTCTGGGTCGGGCGCCCGGCCCCCGCCCCACAAGGGAGCGGTGGCTGTTCAGTTGCTTCGCAGCGGCAACGCCTGGGGGTGGATAATCGCGCGTTGGCGCTCCTCGGCGAGGAACCTCATGATGATCGGCGCCACCGTTTCGGCGCGGGTCACGAGGAACAGGTGACCATCGTCGATCACATGAAGTTCCGCATTGGGGATGCGCCAGGCCAGCAGGCGCATGTTTACCAGCGGGATGATCGGGTCATCGTCGCCGGCCAGTACCAGGGTCGGCTGGTGGATGCGGTGCAGCCAGTGGATGCTGGTCCAGCCGAGGCCGGCGAACAGCTGCCAGTAGTAGCCCATCTTGCCGGAGGAGCGCACCTTGCTGGCGTGGGCCATCGCCAGGCTGGGGTCGCGGCGGAAGGCTCCGCCGTAGATGTCCGGGGCGATGTGCACGCCGTAGGAGGGCTGGATGTAGCGCCGCGGGCTCGCCATGCGCCAGAGCACCTTGGGCTTGCCCGGCACCATGACCGCGCCGGCCGAAGTGGCGGCGAGGATCAGCTTCTTGCAGCGCTCGGGATAATCGTGGGCGAACTGCTGGGCCAGGGCGCCACCCCAGGACACGCCGATGGCGTTGACCTGGCCGTAGTCCAGGTAGTCCAGCATGCGTGCGGCCAGCTTGGCCAGGCCGCAGAAGCGGTAGGGCATGCTCGGGGTCGAGGAGCCGCCGACACCGGGCACGTCGAAGGCGATCACTTCCAGGTCCGGGTCGAGCGCCTGGACGAAGGGGAACACCAGTTCCAGGTTGGCGCCGATGCCGTTGAAGATCAGCAACGGCGTCATGTGCGACTGACCGGGGCGGACGGCCGTGCGGATGGTCTGGCCGTCGAGGTCGATGGTTCGGAATACGAAAGGTAGCGACATGCGCAGGGCCCTAGTGATTAAAAGGCCGGAAGAGGCCTTCGCCGGCCTCCCCCGTGTCCGCCAGGCTGTGACTGGGCGTCGCCGCCGGCAGGTGCCGGCGGCGCGCAGGGCACATCCTGGTGCCATGGGCAGCGGTGCGCAGGGCGCAGGGTCTCATCGCTCGTGCACATAGGTACCGGGCGAGGCTTCACCGGCCGGATGGGCCCTGTTGCCCAGGGTGAATCTGGCTTTCTTGGTCTCGCCCGAGCGTTCGCCTATCCATTTCTGCCAGTGCAGCCACCAGGAGTCGGCATGCTTGGTGGCGTTTTCCAGCCAGGCCTTGGGATCGGCCACCATCTCGCTGCTGGTGGAGAAGCGTGCCTTCGGGTTGCCCGGCGGGTTGAGGATGCTCTGGATGTGCCCGCTGTTGGACAGCACGAACTCGCACTTGCCACCCAGCAGCCGCGCCGAACGGTAGCAGGCTTCCCAGGGGGTGATGTGGTCGTTTGTGCCGGCGAGGCAGTAGAAGTCGACGGTGACCTGCTTGAGATCGATGGGCGTGCCGCAGACTTCCAAGGCGTTGGAGCGGGTCAACGGGTTGGTCTTGAACATCTCCACCAGCTCGCCGTGGAGAGCGGCGGGCAAACGCGTGGTGTCGTTGTTCCAGTAGAGGATGTCGAAGGCCGGCGGTTCGTTGCCGAGCAGGTAGTTGTTGACCCAGTAGTTCCAGATCAGGTCGTTGGGGCGCATCCAGGCGAAGACTTTGGCCATGTCCTTGCCTTCCAGCACACCGGCCTGGTAGGAGCGGCGCTTGGCGGCTTCCAGCGTCTGCTCGTCGGCGAACAGGGCGACCTGGGTGTCGAGGTTGAAGTCGAGCACGCTGACCATCTGGGTGAAGGCGTTGACCTTGTGCTCGCCAATGGCCTGGTAGTGGCCGAGCAGGGCGACCGTGGTGATGCCGCCGGAGCAGGCGCCGAGGATGTTGAGGTCCTTGCTGCCGGTGATCTTGAGGATCACGTCGATGGCTTCCTTCAGCGCATCGATGTAGGTGGACAGGCCCCACTCGCGTTGTGCCTTGGTCGGGTTGCGCCAGCTGACGATGAAAGTCTGCAGGCCGCTGCGCAGGCAGAAGCGCGCCAGGCTCTTCTCCGGCGACAGGTCGAAGACGTAGAACTTGTTGATCTGTGGCGGCACCACCAGCAGAGGGCGCTCGTGCACGCTCTCGGTGATGGGCTTGTACTGGATCAGTTCCAGGACGTCATTGCGGAACACCACGGCGCCTTCGGTGGTGGCGAGGTTCTTGCCGACCTCGAAGGCGTCCATGTTCACCTGGCTGGGCATGCCGCCGTTGTTCACCAGATCCTTGGCCAGGTGGGAAAGGCCATCCAGCAGGCTCTTGCCGCCGGTCTCGAAGAAGCGCTTTACGGCAGCCGGGTTGGCCATGCTGTTGGTGGGCGCCATGGCTTCGGTCATCAGGTTGATGACGAAGTGCCCGCGGCTTGAGTCCTGCTCGCTGAGATTGCTCTGCTCTATCCAGCTGTGCAGCTCCTTGCGCCAGGCCAGGTAGGTTTGCATGTAACGCTTGTACAGCGGGTTCTGGCTCCAGGCCGGGTCATTGAAGCGGCGGTCGTCCGATTCCGGTTGCAGGCCGGACTGGCCGAGCAGCACGTTCTTCAGTTCCAGGCCGAAATGAGCGACGTGCTTGGCACTGTGAAAAGGTTGCTTGATGGCTTGCAACAGCACCATCCGCGCAGAAGACAGCAGATCCTTGCCACGAATCCCTATCACCGGGTTGAGGTTCAGGGTGTTGTCCGAGGCCTGGCGCTGCAGGTCTTCGTTGTTCTTGTTGCTCATCTACGACGCTCCATTGTCCTGAGTTGAACAGCGCCCTGACGGAGGCGGGCGCTAATTCGCTCGGGTTACCGGGAAGGCGAAGCGAACTTCGCGTATTTCACTGTATCTGGCGATGCCAAATGCATGGACCCTGCCAGAGTTTGGTTACCCGAGTTTTTCAATTTGCGCAAGCGGACCGCAGAGAGGTCGCCGCGGCGGGAGTATGTCGGGAGCTATTAGAAAATGCGCCCTAACCTTGGGCGGCAAGGGCTGGAATGGGGCGCGGCCTGCACCCCATCAGAGCATGAGCTTGACCACCGATTCGTCGGGGTCGCGGGAGCGGCCGGCGGCGGCGAGTTCCTGCAGGTAGTCGTTCCACAGCTCTTGCTGGCGGGTGGCGAGCTGGTAGAGGTAGTCCCAGGTGAACAGGCCGCTGTCATGGCCATCGTCGAAGGTCAATTTCAGCGCATAGTTTCCGGCGGGTTCGAGCTTGCTCAGGCCGACGTTCAGCTTGCCGTACTGGAGGATCGGCTTGCCGTGGCCCTGGACTTCGGCCGAAGGGGAGTGCACGCGCAGGAACTCGGCCGACAGGCTATAGCGCTCGTCCGGGCCGTATTCCAGCTCCAGGGTCCTGGAGGCCTTGTGCAGTTTGATGGCGGTGGGAATGCGCATGGGTAGCTCCAAGCCACAAGCCTCAAGCTACAAGTCGAAGCAGGAGTGCTTGCAGCTTGTAGCTTGTCGCTTGGGGCCGTTCTTAAAGGATATACCGCGACAGGTCTTCGTCCTGGGCCAGCTCGCCGAGGTGGCCATTGACATAGGCCGCATCGATGCGGATCGGCGTCTCGTCATGCTGCGCGGCCAGGTCGCCAGCGCTGAAGGAGACTTCTTCCAGCAGGCGTTCCAGCAGGGTGTGCAGACGGCGGGCACCGATGTTTTCGGTCTTCTCGTTGACCTGCCAGGCGATCTCGGCCAGGCGCTTGATGCCGTCCGGGGCGAACTCGATGTTCAGGCCTTCGACCTTCAGCAGCGCCGTGTACTGCTCGGTGAGCGAGGCGTGCGGCTCGGTGAGGATGCGCTCGAAGTCTTCCGGAGAGAGCGCCTTGAGCTCGACGCGGATCGGCAGGCGGCCCTGCAGCTCGGGGACCAGGTCGCTGGGCTTGGACAGGTGGAAGGCGCCGGAGGCAATGAACAGGATGTGGTCGGTCTTGATCATGCCCAGCTTGGTGTTCACGGTGCAGCCTTCGATCAGCGGCAGCAGGTCGCGCTGCACGCCCTCGCGGGACACATCGGCGCCGCCGACGTTGCCGCGCTTGGCCACCTTGTCGATCTCGTCGATGAAGACGATGCCATTCTGCTCCACCGCCTCCAGGGCGGCGGCCTTGAGCTCGTCCTCGTTGACCAGGCGCGCGGCTTCCTCGTCGCGCACCAGCTTCATGGCTTCCTTGACCTTCAGCTTGCGGCTCTTGCGCTTGCCCTTGCCGAGGTTGGAGAAGAGGTTCTGCAGCTGGTTGGTCATTTCCTCCATGCCGGGCGGCGCCATGATCTCCACGCCGGCCGGGGATTCGGCTACCTCGATGTCGATTTCCTTGTCGTCCAGCTGGCCTTCGCGCAGGCGCTTGCGGAACAGCTGGCGGGTGTTGGAGTCCTCGCGCGGCTGCTCGTCGCCAAAGCCGGTGCGGGCCGCGGGCAGCAGGGCGTCGAGGATGCGTTCCTCGGCGGCGTCCTCGGCGCGGTAGCGCACCTTGTGCATTTCCTGCTCGCGCATCATCTTCACCGCGGCATCGGCCAGGTCGCGGATGATCGACTCGACGTCGCGGCCGACATAGCCGACCTCGGTGAACTTGGTGGCTTCGACCTTGATGAAGGGCGCGTTGGCCAGCTTGGCCAGGCGACGGGCGATCTCGGTCTTGCCGACGCCGGTCGGGCCGATCATCAGAATGTTCTTCGGCGTCACCTCGGCGCGCAGCTCAAGCGGCAGCTGCATGCGCCGCCAGCGATTGCGCAGGGCGATGGCGACGGCGCGCTTGGCGTCGTCCTGGCCAACGATGTGGCGGTTGAGTTCGTGGACGATTTCGCGGGGCGTCATGGACATGAAAGGGGGCTCCATTGCGGGACGGCGACCTTACTCGGCGCTGTCCAGCTCCTCGATGGTCAGGTTCTGGTTGGTGAAGACACAAATGGAGCCGGCAATGTTCAATGCGGTCTCGGTGACTTCGCGGGCGGACAGTTCGGTGTGCTGCAGCAGCGCCATGGCAGCGGCCTGGGCGAAACCGCCGCCGGAGCCCATGGCGATCAGACCCTGCTCGGGTTCGACCACGTCGCCGTTGCCGGTGATGATCAGCGAGGCGTCCTTGTTGGCCACGGCGAGCATGGCCTCCAGGCGGCTCAGGGAACGGTCGGTACGCCAGTCCTTGGCCAGTTCGACGGCGGCCCGGACCAGGTGGCCCTGGTGTTTCTCCAGTTGGCCTTCGAAACGCTCGAACAGGGTGAAGGCGTCGGCGGTGGCGCCGGCAAAACCTGCCAGCACCTGGCCGTGGTAGAGGCGGCGGACCTTGCGGGCGTTGCTCTTCATCACGGTGTTGCCGAGGGAAACCTGGCCGTCGCCGCCCATGACGACTTTGCCGTTGCGGCGAACTGAAACGATGGTGGTCAAGGGGGGAGTCTCCACGCAGCGGGGCGAAATGCCCGAATGGAAACTCAGATGGGGGGCCTTGACCTACTTTTCAACCGGGCAAGGACGATCGGCAGGCTGGTGAAAAACTATCTGCGTTGCCGCTGCGTCGTTAAAAACAGACTCAAAATGCTCATTTACTACTCGTAAACTCCGCTTTTTCGTCTGTTTGACTCGCTGACGCTCGCCCTTCGGGCCAGCCTTCGGCTGTTACTCCCGTTGGTCGTTGTGCCTGGCAGCGACTGCCTCGCCAACGTTTTTCAACCAGCTGCCGGCGGCTCAACGGCTCTGGCGCTGCTGTAACAGCAGGTTGCTGAAGCCGCTGCCGGCCAGTTGCTTCTGCGCCGAGGAGAGCTGCTCGCGATTGGCGAAGGGACCCACCAGCACGCGGTACCAGGTTTCTTCGCGGACGGTGCCGGATTCCACCTGGACGTTCTGCCCGAGCAGGATGATCTGCGCACGCACCTTGTCGGCGTCATCGCGCTTGCGGAAGGAGCCGGCCTGGAGGAAGAACTGGTTGGTGATCGGCGCCTTGGCCACCACCGGCGGCGGGGGCGGGGTCTCGCCATTGAGCGCGGCCTGCGCACGTGCGGCGTCGATCTTGGCAGCTTCCTCGGGGCTGACCGGCTTCTGCGCCGGCGGCTGGGCCGGGGCCTGCTTGGGCACGGCTTCGGGCGGCACTATGACCTCCGACTCCGGCAGCAGGGTATAGAAGTCGTACTTCGGCTTCACCGGCTCCTGGGGCGGCAGTGTGGGCGTGGGCGTGGGCCTGGCCTGGGCCTTGCCGCTGCTGCCGGCGCCACTGCTGGCGTTGCCGCTGGCATTGCCGGCAGAGGCCTGCTCGGGCTTGGTCCGGCGTACTTCGTCGCGGCCGGGCTCCAATGTGTTCAGGAACATCACGAAGGCGCCTATGACCAGGCCCATGGCCAGCCAGACCCAGCCGGGGACGGGTTTGCGTGCGGGGGCCTGGTAGCGGCTGGCGCCGCGCTTGGGTGCCGGTTTCTTCTTCGCCATAGTCCGTTACATGCGTTCCAGGGTTTGCAGGCCGAGCAGTTCCAGGCCTTGCTTGAGGGTGCGGCCGGTCAGCGCGGCGAGGCGCAGGCGGCTCTGCTGGGTAGCCTGGTCCTCGGCCGTGAGGATCGGGCAGTTCTCGTAGAAGCTGGAGAACAGCCCGGCCAGGTCATAGAGGTAGGCGCAGAGGATATGCGGCACACCTTTCTCGGCGACGTTGCCGAGGGTGTCGGCGAACTGCGCCAGCTTGGCCGCCAGGGCCTGCTCCTGGTCGGCGGCGAGGATGATCTGGCCGTCCACCTCGGAGAAATCCTTGCCCAGCTTGCGGAACACGCTGGCCACGCGAGTGTAGGCGTAGAGCAGGTAGGGCGCAGTGTTGCCCTCGAAGCTCAGCATCAGCTCGAAGTTGAAGCTGTAGTCGCTGGTGCGGTGCTTGGACAGGTCGGCGTATTTCACCGCACCGATGCCCACGGCCTGGGCGATGCGGCGCAGCTCTGCCTCATCCAGCTCGGGGTTCTTCGCCTTGACCAGCTCAAAGGCGCGTTGCTCGGCCTCGTCCAGCAGGTCGATCAGCTTCACGGTGCCGCCGTCGCGGGTCTTGAAGGGGCGGCCGTCGGCACCGTTCATGGTGCCGAAGCCCATGTGCTCCATCTCGAAGGAGGCGGGCACGAAGCCGGCCAGGCGGGCGGCGGCGAAGACCATCTGGAAGTGCAGGGCCTGGCGCTGGTCGACGAAGTAGAGGGCGCGGTCGGCCTTGAGCACATTCGCCCGGTAGCGCGTGGCGGCCAGGTCGGTGGTGGCATAGAGGTAGCCGCCGCCGGCCTTCTGCACGATCAGCGGCAGCGGATTGCCCTCGGCGTTCTTGAACTCGTCCATGAACACGCACAGGGCGCCGTCGCTTTCGGTGAGCAGGCCCTTGGCCTTGAGGTCGGCGACCACGTTCGCCAGGTCGTCGTTGTAGGCACTCTCGCCCTTGACGTCGGCCATGGTGAGCTTCACCCCCAGGCGGTCGTAGACGGCCTGGCAGTGGCTCAGGGAAATGTCGTTGAAGCGGTGCCACAGACGCAGGCACTCGGCATCGCCGGCCTGCAGCTTGACCACCAGCTCACGGGCGCGGTCGGCGAACTCGGCGGATTCGTCGAAGCGCTTCTTCGCCGCGCGGTAGAAGCCTTCCAGGTCGGCCAGCTCGGCATCGCTGCCTACCGGCTGCTCCTGCATGTAGGCCAGCAGCATGCCGAACTGGGTGCCCCAGTCGCCTACGTGGTTCTGGCGGATCACGGTGTCGCCGAGGAATTCCAGAACGCGCGCCACGCCATCGCCGATGATGGTCGAACGCAAGTGGCCGACGTGCATTTCCTTGGCCAGGTTCGGTGCCGACAGATCGATGACCACTCGCTGCTGCGGGCCGTTCTTGCGCACGCCGAGGTGGTCATCGGCCAGGGCGGCCTCCAGGCGCTGGGCCAGGGCCTGGCTGTTCTGGAAGAAGTTGAGGAAGCCGGGGCCGGCGATCTCGACCTTGGACACCTGATCGTCCTGGGGCAGGGCCTGGATGAGTTTTTCGGCCAGGTCGCGCGGCTTCATGCCGGCCGGCTTGGCCAACATCATGGCGATGTTGCTGGCGAAGTCGCCGTGGCTCTTGTCCTTGGTGTTCTCCACCTGGATGGCCGGGCTGAGGCCCTCGGGCAGCACGCCTTCACTGGCGAGACGGGTCAGGGCTTGCTGGATCAGCTGGCGAATCGTGTCTTTCATCTTCTGCTCTTCCGGCCGCCCTCGGGAGGGCTGGCGCTGGTTGAAAACTGTGCATTATCGGCGTCCTGCGGCCGCAGCTTCAAGTTTTAAGCGGCAAGCTGCAAGCGCCGTGTCGCGCTATCGGTCGGGTTGGCTGCGGATCGGTGTTCGTTCAGAACAGGTCGATGGGGTCGATATCCAGCGACCAGCGCACCGTGCGGCCGCCGGGCAGTTGCTCCAGGGCCTGACTCCAGGGCGTCAGCAGGCGGTGCAGTGGCGCGCGGGCGTTGGCCTGCAACAACAACTGCGCGCGGAAGCGGCCGGCGCGGCGCTCCATGGGGGCCGGCACCGGGCCCAGCAACTCGACGTTGTTCAGACCCAGATCCGCCAGTTGCTGTTCGGCCTCGACGCAGGCGCTGTCGAGGAAATCCTCCGCCTGGCCGGGCTTGTGCGCTTCGGCACGCAGCAGCGCGAGGTGGGCGAAGGGGGGGAGACCGGCGGCGCGGCGCTCGCTGAGCGCCTGCTCGGCAAAGGCGAAGTAACCCTGTTCGGTGAGTTGCACCAGCAGCGGGTGTTCGGCCAGGTGGGTCTGGATGATCACCCGGCCCGGTTCTTCGGCGCGGCCGGCGCGACCGGCGACCTGGACGATGAGCTGGGCCATGCGCTCGCTGGCGCGGAAGTCGGCGGAGAACAGGCCGCCGTCGGCGTCGAGGATGGCCACCAGGGTCACCCTTGGGAAATGGTGCCCCTTGGCGAGCATCTGGGTGCCGACCAGGATGCAGGGTTCGCCGCGCTGGATGGTGGCGAACAACTTGTCCATGGCGTCCTTGCGCGCGGTGCTGTCGCGGTCGATGCGCAAGACCTGCGTTTTGGGGAAGAGGATCGCCAGGCGTTCCTCGGCGCGCTCGGTGCCGGCGCCGACGGGGCGCAGGTCGACCCGCCCGCAATCGGGGCAGCAGGCCGGCTGGCGCTGGGTATGGCCGCAGTGGTGGCAACGCAGCTCGTTGAAGCGCTGGTGCAGGGTCATGCGCGCGTCGCAGCGCGGGCACTGGCTGATCCAGCCGCAGTCGTGGCACAGCAGGGTGGGCGCGAAGCCGCGGCGATTGAGGAACACCAGCACCTGCTGGCCGGCGGCCAGGGTCTGGGCGATGGCCTGTTGCAGCGGCATGGAGATGCCGGAGTCCAGCGGCAGGCTCTTGACGTCCAGGCGCAGGAAACGTGGTTGCTTGGCGCCACCGGCACGCTGGGTCAGGCGCAGCAGGCCATAGCGGCCGGCGTGGGCATTCTGCAGGCTTTCCAGGGACGGCGTGGCCGAGCCCAGCAGGATCGGGATGTTCTCCTGGCGGGCGCGCACCAGGGCCAGGTCGCGGGCGTGATAGCGCAGGCCTTCCTGCTGCTTATAGGAGGCATCGTGTTCCTCGTCGATGATGATCAGCCCGGGGTTCTTCAGCGGGGTGAACAGTGCCGAACGGGTGCCGATGACGATGTCGGCCTCGCCATCGCGGGCGGCCAGCCAGGCGTCCAGGCGCTCGCGATCGTTCACCGCCGAGTGCAGCAGGGCGATCCGCGCGTTGAAGCGCCGCGAGAAGCGCTCCAGGGTCTGCGGGCCGAGGTTGATCTCGGGAATCAGCACCAGGGCCTGTTTGCCGGCCTCCAGGGTCTGGCGGATGAGCTGCAGGTAGACCTCGGTCTTGCCGCTGCCGGTGACCCCCGCCAACAGCAGGGCGTTGAAGCTGCCGAAGGAGGCGTGCACCGCATCGAAGGCGGCGCGCTGTTCCGGGTTGAGCGGCAGTTCCGGCTGGGCCAGCAAGGGTCCGTGGCGTTCGCTGGAAGCGTGACGGCGCACTTCGACCCGCACCAGGCCTTTCTTCAGCAGCAGGTCGAGGCTGTCCTTGTTCAGCTGCAGTTGGCCGAGCAGCTGGTGCGCGACGCCGTGGGGATGCTGGGCGAGGGTGGCCAGGGCCTGGCGCTGGCGCGGCGCGCGGGCCAGGCGCGGGTCGTCGAGGCTGGCGCCGGGAACGGCATGCCAGAAACGCTCCTGCCGCGACTCCGCCGGTTCGCCCTGGCGCAGCAGCACCGGTAGCGCCCAGCTCAGGGTGTCGCCCAGACTGTGCTGGTAGTACTGCGCGGTCCACAGGCACAGCTTGAACAGGGCGGGCGGCAGGGGCGGGCGGCTGTCCAGCAGTTCCAGGGCAGACTTGAGCTTGTCCGCCGGCACGTCGCTTCGTTCGGCCAGCTCCACCAGCACGCCGATGATCTCGCGACGGCCGAAGGGCACGCGCAGGCGCACGCCCGGCTGCAGGGCGGCACGTGGCACCCCGGCGGGCGCCCGATAGTCGAACAGGCGGCGCAGGGGCGAGGGCAGGGCGAGGCGCAGGATGGGGGCGTTCGAAGTGGCGTCGGGCAAGCGGGCGGTCCTTTTCGAAGAGGCGCGATCTTAGCACGGCGCGGCACGACAGCCGGCGCGGCTGGCGGCTTGCAACGCCCCTTCACTCTGGTATCATCCGCCGCCTGTTTCCGTGCGGTGCTCGACATAGGGTCGGGTGGCGGCACGCCAGACCTGAGGATCATGCAATGAAACCGGAAATCCATCCCGAATACGTCGCGATCGAAGCTACCTGCAGCTGCGGCAACGTCATCAAGACTCGCTCCACCCTCGGCAAGAACATCAGCCTCGACGTGTGCTCCGAGTGCCACCCGTTCTACACCGGCAAGCAGAAAGTGCTGGACACCGGCGGCCGTATCGATCGCTTCAAGCAGCGTTTCGGCGTGTTCGGCGCCAAGTAAGGGCTCGAGCAGCCCGGGAAGGCCGAATGGCCAAGTCCCCGCTGACGAAAAAGGCGCCTCTAGCAGGCGCCTTTTTCTTTTTTCTGGTCCTGGGTTTTCCTCTCCAGGCCGCCTGCCCGATCCCGGGCAAGCTTCCTACCTATAAAGTCAGACAGGTCGTCGATGGCGACACGCTGCGGCTGGTCGATGGCCGAAGCGTTCGCCTGATCGGTCTGAACGCGCCAGAGATCGCTCGCAAGGGGCGGCGGGCAGAACCCTATGCCGAGGCAGCCCGCAAGCGTCTGCAGGAGTTGGTGCAGGCCAGTCAAGGGCAGGTGGGGCTGCGCCTCGGGCGCGAGTCGCAGGACCGCTATGGCCGTACCCTCGCGCATCTCTATGACGACCGTGGCCGCAATCTGGAGGAGCGCCTGCTCGCCGAGGGGCTGGGCCTGCGCGTCATCATCGCGCCGAATGCCGCGCTCAGCGAATGCCACGCCGTCGCCGAGCACGAAGCCAGGCGGGCCGGTCGCGGCCTGTGGCGGGGCGCGCCAGCGCAATCGCCCTGGCAGTTGCGGCAGTCCGGCTTCGCCTTGCTGCAGGGACGGGTGACCCGGGTCGAACGCAACCGCGGCGGGCTCTGGCTGCAGTTGGATGGGCCCGTGGTACTGCGCATCGAACCGAAGCGGCTGCGCCAGTTCGATAGCAAGTCCATGCAGGGACTGGTGGGGCGTCGGGTGGAGGCGCGGGGCTGGGTAATTGACCGCGCGCGCGCGGGCGGCGTAAAAACTGGGAAATCCCGCTGGATGCTTCCGCTCACTCATCACGCAATGCTCGAGGTGCTTCAATGAAATGGCCCGCGCTCAGTCTGGCGCTGCTGCTGGCTTCATCCCTGTTGGTCGGTTGCGCGGTCAATCCGGCCACGGGGCGCACCAACTTCGTGATGATGAGCGAGCAGCAGGAGCTCGACCTGGGCCGCCGCTATAACCAGGAAATCGCCAAGGAGAATCCGCGCTACGCCGACGAAAAGCTCCAGGCCTATGTCCAGCAGGTGGGGCAACGGGTCGCCGTGCATAGCCATCGCACTAACCTCACCTACCACTTCACGGTGGTCGACTCGCCGGACATCAATGCCTTCGCCCTGCCGGGCGGCTACATCTATATCCATCGCGGCCTGCTCGCCTATCTCAACTCCGAAGCCGAGCTGGCGGCGGTGCTGGGGCATGAGGTGGGACATGTCACTGCGCGCCACAGCGTGCAGCAGCAGAGCCAGTCCACTGCGTGGAACATCCTCGGTCAGGCGGTCGCCATCGGCACCGGCGTCGGCGCCGCCGGCGACCTGACCAATGTGGTGGGTACCGCCTTCGTGCGCGGCTATGGCCGCGATATGGAGCTGGAGGCCGATGGCCTGGGCGCCCAGTATCTGGCGCGCAGCGGCTATGACCCGCAGGCGATGATCGAGGTAGTCAAGGTACTGAAGAACCAGGACGATTTCGCTCGCGACCAGGCGCGGAGCAAGGGACAGCCAGCGCCGCCTTCCGGCTATCACGGCGTATTCGATACCCACCCGGACAGCGACACCCGTCTGCAGCAGGTGGTCGGACCGGCCAAGGCCCTTGCCGGCGGCAGCCAGGTGGTCAACCGCGAGGTCTTCCTCGAGCATCTGGAGGGCCTGCCCTTCGGCGACTCGGCGGAAACCGGCGTGCGCCGTGGTCAGGATTTCTATCACACGGGGCTCGATTTCACCCTGCACTTCCCGGAGGGCTGGGGCTTGGTCAACCGCCCCGATGCGGTGATCGCCCACAGCGCCGACCAGATGGCCTTCATCGCCATGTCCATGGATGGGCGCAAGCCGAGCGCGGCTCCTGCGGACTACTTGCGGCAGAAGGCCGGCGCCCAGCGCCTGGCCATGGAGGAGCCGCTGCAGCAGGCCGGCCTGCAAGGCGCAACGGCCGTGCTGCCGGGTAACCCGGCGCGGCGCGTGGCGGTGATCTACAAGGACGACAAGGCTTACCTCTTCGTCGGCGCTATCCGTAGCCGGGCGTCCCTGGAAAGCGAGGACGGGAACTTCCTCGCGGTGATCAGGAGCTTCCGTCCGCTGAAGAAGGAAGAGCTGGCCCTGGCCCAGCCACTGCGCCTGCACCTGATCCAGGTGAAGGCCGGGCAGAGCATCGCCAGCCTGGCCCGGGACAGCAAGTTGCCGGGGTCGAAAGCTGATGTGGAAAATCGTATTCGATTACTGAATAATTTGTATCCAATCGACGAACCGAAGCCAGGGGATTGGCTTAAAGTCGTACGCTAGAGGGGTTGACGCGGGGTGACTGAACGGTCTTGTTAGCCCCCGACATCTTGCGTATGCTCGCCCGTCACGTCTGTCACAAGCAAAAGCGGAAATGCCAAAATGTCTGATCTGAAAACGGCCGCTCTCGAATACCATGCCCAACCCCGTCCCGGGAAACTCAGCGTCGAGCTGACCAAGCCGACCGCCACCGCCCGCGACCTGTCGCTGGCCTACAGCCCGGGCGTCGCCGAGCCGGTACGCGAAATCGCGCGTGATCCCGAGCTGGCCTTCAAGTACACCGGCAAGGGTAATCTGGTAGCGGTAATTTCCGACGGCACGGCAATCCTCGGTCTGGGCAACCTCGGCCCGCTGGCCTCCAAGCCGGTAATGGAAGGCAAGGGTGTTCTCTTCAAGCGGTTCGCTGGTATCGACGTGTTCGACATCGAGGTGGACGCTGAGAGCCCGCAGGCCTTCATCGACACCGTCAAGCGCATCTCCATCACCTTCGGCGGCATCAACCTCGAAGACATCAAGGCCCCCGAGTGCTTCGAGATCGAGCGCACCCTGATCGAGCAGTGCGACATCCCGGTGTTCCACGATGACCAGCACGGTACCGCCATCGTGACCGCTGCCGGCATGCTCAACGCCCTGGAAATCGCCGGCAAGAGCCTGGGCGAAGCCAGGATCGTCTGCCTGGGCGCCGGCGCCGCCGCCATCTCCTGCATGAAGCTGCTGGTGAGCATGGGTGCCAAGGTCGAGAACATCTTCATGATCGACCGCAAGGGCGTGATCCATGCCGGCCGTGACGACCTGAACCAGTACAAGGCGGTATTCGCTCACGAGACCGACAAGCGCACCCTGTCCGAAGCCCTGGACGACGCTGACGTATTCGTCGGCCTGTCCGGCGCCAACCTGCTGAGCCCGGAAGACCTGAAGCGCATGGCGCCCAACCCCATCGTCTTCGCGTGCTCCAATCCGGACCCGGAAATCAAGCCGGAACTGGCCCACGAGACCCGCAACGACGTGATCATGGCCACCGGTCGCTCCGACTACCCGAACCAGGTCAACAACGTGCTGGGCTTCCCCTTCATCTTCCGTGGTGCGCTGGACGTGCGCGCCACCCGTATCAACGAAGAGATGAAGATCGCCGCCGCCAACGCCCTGCGCGAACTGGCCAAGCTGCCGGTGCCGAAGGATGTTTGCGATGCCTACGGTGTGGCTTCCCTGGAATTCGGTCGTGAGTACATCATTCCGAAGCCCATGGACAAGCGCCTGATCACCGTCGTGTCCGATGCCGTGGCCAAGGCCGCCATCGAGTCCGGCGTGGCGACCCTGCCCTATCCGAAGCACTACCCGCTGACCTCGGTGGATGACGTGTTCAACGGCTAAGTCGAGTCCCAATAAAAAGCCCCGCAATCGCGGGGCTTTTTATTGGGCGCCTGTTTCGTCAGAACAGGTCGATGGGCGCGGCTTCGTCCGCTGGTAGTGGGCTGCCGGGAATGGCCAGGCCGGGCTCCAGTTCGCTCATGGGCGGTGGCGTGTCTTCACTCTTGAACAGCTCGAAGAACCCATCCGGCGTGCCTGGACTGGCGGCGCGGCCGCTGAGCGGGTCGATGCGCAGGGTCAGCAGGCCGGCGGGCTCCGGCTGGGCATGGGCCGGCTTGTCCTTCAGGGCGGCGCTCATGTAGCTCATCCAGATCGGCAGGGCCACGGTGCCGCCGTACTCGTGGCGGCCCAGGCTTTCCGGCTGGTCGAAGCCGACCCAGACGGTGGTGACGTAGTCGGCGTTGTAGCCGGAGAACCAGCTGTCCTTGGATTCGTTGGTGGTCCCGGTCTTGCCGGCGATGTCGGCGCGGCCCATGGACAGGGCGCGGCGGCCGGTGCCGCGCTTGATCACGTCCTGCAGCATGCTGTTGAGGATGTAGGTGGTGCGCGGGTCGACGATGCGCTCGGCGACGGCGGGTGCCTGGGCATGCGGCGCTGAGGTGGCCGCCGAAGCGAGCAGGGTGTCCGGCGCGGCGGCGGTCTGCGCCACGTCGTTGGGCTGGGCCTCGTCCTGGGGGACTCGCGGCGGGTTGGCGACGAACAGGGTCTTGCCGTCGCGGCTCTCGATGCGTTCGATCAGGTACGGTTGCACCTTGTAACCACCATTGGCGAAGGTGCTCCAGCCACCGGCGATCTCCAGCGGGGTGAGGTTGGCGGTGCCTAGGGCCAGGGACAGGTTCCGCGGTAGGTCGTCCTTGCTGAAGCCGAAGCGACTGACGTAGTTCAGCGCGTAGTCGATGCCGATGGCCTGAAGCACGCGGATCGATACCAGGTTGCGCGACTTGTACAGGGCTTCGCGCAGGCGGATCGGACCGAGGAAGGTGTTGTTGTCGTTCTTCGGCCTCCAGGCTTCCTCCATGCCGGCTTCATGGAAGACGATGGGGGCGTCGTTGACCAGGCTGGCGGCGGTGAAGCCGTTGTCCAGCGCCGCGCTATAGAGGAAGGGTTTGAAGCTGGAGCCCGGCTGGCGCTTGGCCTGGGCGGCGCGGTTGTAGTTGCTTTGCTCGAAGGAGAAGCCGCCGACCAGGGAGCGGATGGCGCCGTCGTTCGGGTCCAGTGAAACCAGGGCGCTCTGCGCTGCCGGCAGCTGGACGAAGCGCAAGCTGCCATCGGCCTGGCGCTGCACGCGAACCATATCGCCGATCTGGGCGACGTCGGCTGGCTGCTGCGGGCGCGGTCCCAGGCTGTTGGTGTTGAGGAAGGGGCGGGCCCATTTCATGCTGTCCCAGCCCACCGCTTCTTCCTGGCCGCTGCGGGTGAGGACGAGGATACCGCTTTTCTCCACCTGGGTGACGATGGCCGGCTCCAGGCCGCCAAGGGCTTTCTGCTTGGCCAGTTCCTGCAACCAGGTCTCCCGGGTCATGCCGGGGAGACGGGTTTCCGGGCCGCGGTAGCCGTGGCGCTGGTCGTACTCCAGCAGGCCTTCGCGCAGTGCGCTGTTGGCGACTTCCTGCAGATTGCTGGGTACGGTGGTGGTCACGCGGAAGCCTTCGGTGTAGGCGTCGCTGCCATAGCGGCCGACCATTTCGGCGCGCGCCATCTCGGCGATGTAGGGGGCTGCCAGTTCTGGGGTGGGGACGTGGTAGCTGGCGTCGATCGGCTCGTTGATGGCCTGCTGGAAGCGTGCCTCATCGATGCGGCCGAGCTTGTACATGCGGCCGAGGATCCAGTCGCGACGTTCCTTGCTGCGGGTCGGATTGACCAGCGGATTGAAGCGCGACGGGGCCTTGGGCAGGCCGGCGATCATGGCCATTTGCGCCAGGCTGAGTTCGCGGATGGACTTGCCGTAATAGACCTGGGCGGCGGCCTCTATACCGTAAGCGCGGTTACCCAGGTAGATCTTGTTCACATAAAGTTCAAGAATCTCGTCTTTGCTGAGTTCTCGTTCAATTTGCAAGGCCAGCAATATTTCATTGATCTTGCGCGAGAAACTTCTTTCGCTGGTGAGGAAGTAGTTCTTCGCCACCTGCATGGTGATGGTGCTGCCGCCCGTCTGGATGTGGCCGGTCTTCAATAATTGAGTGGCAGCGCGCATCAGGCTGGTGAGGTCGACGCCATAATGGTTCGCGAAATTGTCGTCCTCGGCGGCCAGCAGGGCCTGGATGAAATCCGGCGGGATATCGGCGAAGCGCACGGGGGATCGACGCATTTCGCCGAATTCAGCAATGAGTTTGCCGTCGTTGCTGAAGACCCTGAGGGGGATCTGCAGCTGGATTCTCCGCAGCGAGTCCACGGACGGAAGGCTGGGGCTAAGATAGAGGAAGGCGCCGCTGAAACTGAGCAACAGGCCACAGAAAACGGCGACGAAGGACCACCAGAAGAACTTCAGCAGGCGCATCAAGGCTTGTGGATTTCCAAGTAAAAGAATGAGTTAAGCGGAAGGCGTTGATGAAAGGCAAAAGCCGTTCACATTATAAGCGTTTTTTTTCCGGGGGAGCCATTTGCGCTTCTGTCAAGACTGCTATTTAATGTGGAAAAACATAAATCGTCCGTAAGTCTCGGACGCTGATAGGAAATCGGTCGTGCTAGGGCTCTTCAATAAGAAAGCGAATTCGCTGTTGGGGATCGACATCAGCTCGACCTCAGTCAAGCTCCTTGAATTGAGTCGCTCGGGAAGCCGCTTCAAAGTGGAATCCTATGCCGTCGAGCCGCTCCCGCCAAACGCAGTGGTCGAGAAGAACATTGCTGAGTTGGAGGGCGTGGGGCAGGCCCTTTCCCGAGTGGTCACCAAGGCGCGTACCGGTGTCAAGGTCGCAGCGGTAGCGGTGGCCGGTTCGGCCGTGATCACCAAAACCATCGAAATGGAATCCGGGCTCTCCGACGACGACCTGGAGAACCAGCTGAAGATCGAGGCCGACCAGTACATCCCCTACCCGCTGGAAGAAGTGGCCATCGATTTCGAAGTGCAGGGAGCGTCTGCGCGCAACCCGGAACGGGTCGACGTGCTGCTGGCCGCCTGTCGCAAGGAAAACGTCGAAGTGCGCGAGGCCGCGCTGGCGCTGGCAGGGCTCAACGCCAAGGTGGTCGATGTCGAGGCTTATGCGCTGGAGCGCGCCTACACCCTGCTTTCGGGCCAGCTTGGCGAAGGCCATGATGAGCTGACCGTGGCGGTCGTCGACATCGGCGCCACCATGACCACCCTCAGCGTGTTGCACAACGGTCGCACCATCTATACCCGCGAACAGCTGTTCGGTGGCCGCCAGCTGACCGAGGAGATCCAGCGTCGTTACGGTCTTTCGGTCGAGGAAGCTGGTCTTGCCAAGAAACAGGGCGGTCTTCCGGATGACTACGACAGCGAGGTTTTGCAACCGTTCAAAGATGCCGTCGTCCAGCAGGTTTCCCGTTCGCTGCAGTTCTTCTTCGCCGCGGGCCAGTTCAACGATGTGGATTACATCCTCCTCGCCGGCGGCACGGCTTCCATTCCCGATCTGGATCGCCTGATCCAGCAGAAGATCGGTACCCCGACCCTGGTCGCCAACCCCTTCGCCGACATGGCGCTGAGCAGCAAGGTCAATGCTGGCGCGCTGGCCAGCGATGCGCCTGCGTTGATGATTGCCTGCGGCTTGGCGATGAGGAGTTTCGACTGATATGGCACGCATCAACCTATTACCTTGGCGCGAGCAGTTGCGCGAGGAGCGCAAGCAGCGCTTCCTGGTGGCCATGGGAGCTGTGCTGGCGCTGGGTGCCGCTGCGGTTTTCCTGGGCGACCAGTACCTGAACAATGCCATCGAGAACCAGCAGGCGCGCAACGACTTCGTGCGCAAGGAGATCGCCGTCCTGGATGCCAGGATCAAGGAGATCAGCGAGCTGAAGACCCGTCGCCAGCAGCTGCTGGAGCGGATGAAGATCATCCAGGACCTGCAGGGCAATCGTCCGATCATCGGTCGCGTATTCGACCAACTCGTGCGGACGCTGCCGGACGGCGTGTTCTTCACTGGCCTGAAGATGGCCGGTAAGGAGATTGCCATTGTCGGGGCGGCCGAGTCGAACAACCGGGTTTCCAACCTGATGCGCAACCTCGACGCTTCGGAGTGGTTGGCTTCGCCCAACCTTACCGAGGTCAAGGCCGTCACGGCGGGAGCGGTCGATCAGGCCAACGTCTTCAGGTTGACGGTCCAGCAGACCCAGCCCGGTTCCGAAGAAGAGACAGGCAAGCAGGGTGCTGCAAATCAAGGGGTTGCCAACAAAGGAGCGGTGAAATGAGCCTGTCCGACTCCCTCGACAGTCTGCGCAAGATCGACCTGGCTGATCTCGACGTCAACAACCTGGGCTCCTGGCCTATCGCGGTCAAGGTCATCACCTGCATTCTTTTGCTGATTCTGGTCCTGGTGCTCGGCTACAACTTCCATCTGAAGGACCTTCAGGCGCAGCTGGATTCCAAGCGCGCGGAAGAGGTCACCCTCAAGGAGCAGTTCGCTAGCAAGGCCTTCCAGGCCGCCAACCTGGAAGCCTACAAGGAGCAGATGAAGGAGATGGAAACTTCCTTCGGCGCCTTGCTGCGCCAGCTCCCCAGCGACACCGAGGTGCCGGGCCTGCTGGAAGACATCACCCGCACAGGCCTGGGCAGTGGTCTCGAGTTCGAAGAGATCAAGCTGCTGCCGGAGGTCGCCCAACAGTTCTATATCGAGCTGCCGATCCAGATTTCGGTGGTGGGCGGGTATCACGACCTGGCCACCTTCGTCAGTGGTGTCGCCAGCCTGCCGCGCATCGTGACCCTGCATGATTTCGAGATCAAGCCGCTTGCCGAGGACAGTGGATCCAAGCTGCGCATGTCGATCCTTGCCAAGACCTATCGCTACAACGACAAGGGGCTGCAGAAATGAGTAGTGCCCGCGCCCGCCTTGCGTTCTGTGCCCTGGTGCTGGCCGGCCTCTCCGGCTGCGGCGTCGGTGGCGATTTCAGCGACTTGCAGAGCTATATGGACGAGGTTCGAGCCCGTCCGAAGGGTTCCATCGAGCCCTTGCCGAAATTCCAGCCCTATGAGGCCTTCACCTACAGTGCTGCGGCATTGCGCAGCCCTTTCCAGCCGCCGGTCAAGATCGATCTGGCCAAGCAGCAGAAGGGTTCCAAGGACATCCGTCCGGACGAAACGCGGGTCAAGCAGTTCCTCGAGGGCTTCAATATCGAATCCTTCGAGATGGTGGGCACCCTGGCCAACGGTTCGGGAACCTTTGCCTTGATCAGTGGCGCTGGGGGGGTGCACAGGGTCAAGGTGGGGGATTACCTGGGGCGCAACCACGGCCGCATAGTCGGGATCGACGAAGCCAAGGTCGATGTGGTCGAGATAGTCCCGGATGGGGAAGGCGGATGGCTGGAGCGTCCGCGAAGTCTCGCGCTCAAGGAGCGCTCTTGAGGGCGAGGTCACCCGATGAAAAATAACTACCGGTCTGCACAACGGAACCAGATGATGAAAAGCTCGCTATCGCGCCTTGGTATCACGCTATTGGCCGCCCTGCTGTCGCCAGCGCTGCTGGCTGCGAACCTGCAGGCCTTGGATGTTGCGGCCCTTCCGGGCGACAGGGTTGAACTCAAGCTGGGCTTTGACGAGCCGGTGGTCGCGCCGCGTGGCTACACCATCGAGCAACCCGCGCGTATCGCCCTGGACCTGCCGGGCGTGGTCAACAAGCTCGGCGCGAAGAATCGTGAGCTGGGCGTGGGTAACGCCCGTAGCGTGACCGTGGTTGAGGCCAAGGACCGCACCCGCCTGATCATCAACCTGTCGACCCTGGTGCCGTACAGCACGCGCGTGGATGGCAACAACCTCTATGTGCTGGTAGGCGACTCCGCTTCCGCACCTGCCGCCCGGCCAGTCGCTGCCGCTGCGCCGGCGCCCGTTGCCGCGCCCCTGGCCGCTACTCAGCCGGTCAAGAGCTACGCCCGCGCCGGCCGCGCCATCGAGAACATCGACTTCCAGCGCGGCGAACAGGGCGAGGGTAATGTGGTCATCACCCTGTCAGACCCCAGCGTCAGCCCGGATATCCAGGAGCAAGGCGGCAAGATCCGCCTGGACTTCTCGAAGACCCAGCTTCCCGAGCCGCTGCGTGTACGCCTGGACGTGAAGGACTTCGCTACTCCGGTGCAGTTCGTCAGCGCTTCGGGTTCCGGCAGCAACGCGAGCATCAGCATCGAGCCGACCGGCTTCTACGACTACCTGGCCTACCAGACCGACAACAAGCTGACCGTCAGCATCAAACCGCTGAGCCAGGATGACGTCGAGAAGCGCAAGGCCGATCGCTTCGCCTATTCCGGCGAGAAGCTCTCGCTGAACTTCCAGGATATCGATGTGCGCTCGGTGCTGCAGTTGATCGCCGACTTCACCGACCTCAACCTGGTGGCATCCGACACCGTGCAGGGCAACATCACCCTGCGCCTGCAGAACGTACCCTGGGACCAGGCGCTGGATCTGGTGCTGAAGACCAAGGGTCTGGACAAGCGCAAGGTAGGCAACGTGCTGCTGGTCGCCCCGGCCGATGAAATCGCCGCCCGTGAGCGCCAGGAGCTGGAGTCGCAGAAGCAGCTCGCCGAACTGGCGCCCTTGCGCCGCGAATTGATCCAGGTGAACTACGCCAAGGCGTCGGATATCGCCAAGCTGTTCCAGTCCGTCACCAGCGGTGACCCGAGCGCGGCTGGCACTGACGAGCGCGGCTCCATCACGGTGGACGACCGCACCAACAGCATCATTGCCTACCAGACCCAGGACAAGCTGGACGAGCTGCGCCGCATCGTCACCCAGCTGGACATCCCGGTTCGCCAGGTGATGATCGAAGCGCGCATCGTCGAAGCCAACGTGGACTATGACAAGGCCCTTGGCGTCCGCTGGGGCGGGGCTGTCACCAACGGCAACTTTGCCCTGTTCGGCAAGGACGGCAATATCGGCATCGGCGACGACGAGGGTGTCAGCTGTGGTCCCTTCGCTGGCAACTGTACGCTGCCGGTCACCGACAACGACTCGCCCACCCCCTTCGTCGACCTTGGGGCCGTCAACAGCACCTCCGGCCTGGGGATCGGCTTCGTCTCCAGTCACGCCATTCTCGACCTGCAGCTCTCCGCCATGGAAAAGACCGGCAATGGCGAGATCGTCTCGCAACCCAAGGTGGTTACTGCCGACAAGGAAACCGCGAAGATCCTCAAGGGTTCCGAGATCCCGTACCAGGAAGCGAGCTCCAGCGGTGCCACCAGTACCTCGTTCAAAGAGGCTGCGCTGTCGCTTGAGGTAACGCCGCAGATCACTCCGGATAACCGCATCATCATGGAGGTCAAGGTGACCAAGGATGCGCCGGACTTTGCCAACGCCCTCAATGGCGTCCCGCCGATCAACAAGAACGAGGTGAACGCCAAGGTGTTGGTCAATGATGGCGAGACCATCGTTATCGGTGGCGTGTTCTCCAACACCCAGATCAAGGCCGTGGACAAGGTGCCGTTCCTGGGGGATCTGCCATTCCTTGGTCGGATATTCCGTCGCGATGTGGTTCAGGACAAGAAATCCGAGCTGCTGGTCTTCCTCACTCCGCGTATCATGAACAGCCAGGCTATTGCTGTGAGTCGTTGAGTGAAGTGCAAAACTTGATTTTGATCGGCCCGATGGGAGCAGGGAAAAGCACCATCGGGCGTTTGCTTGCCAAAGAACTGCGTCTTCCCTTCAAGGACTCCGATAAGGAAATCGAACAGCGCACCGGGGCAGATATTCCGTGGATCTTCGACGTCGAGGGTGAGCAGGGCTTTCGTGATCGCGAACAAGCGATGATCGAGGAGCTCTGCGAGCAGGGCGGTGTGGTCCTGGCGACCGGTGGCGGCGCGGTGTTGCGCCCGGCCAACCGCCAGGCCTTGCGCTCCGGCGGCCGGGTCGTCTACCTGCATACCTCGGTGGACCAGCAGATCGAACGGACTGCCCGGGACCGGAACCGGCCGCTGTTGCGTGCCGCCGACCCCGGCAAGGTGCTGCGCGACCTGATGGCGATTCGCGATCCGCTCTACCGCGAGATTGCCGACATCATCATCGAAACTGACGAGCGGCCGCCGCGTCTCGTGGTGCATGAGATACTCGCGCGCTTGCAGGAACTGCCTCCCCGTTAAAGCGCAGGCCGATCTGCGCTATCCTTTAGCCCTTTTTATGTCGGGGGCCCCATGCGGACACTTCAGGTCGATCTTGGCGAGCGTAGCTATCCCATCCATATAGGTGCGGGCCTGCTGTCGCAGCCCGAGCTTTTCACCCCGCACATCGCTGGCCGTCAGGTGGCCATTGTCACCAACGAGACCGTGGCGCCCCTCTACCTGCAGAAGCTGACTCAGACCCTCCAGGGTTACTCGGTGCTGCCGGTGGTGCTGCCGGACGGTGAAGCCCACAAGAACTGGGAAACCCTGCAGCTGATCTTCGACGCGTTGCTGGGTGCGCGCCACGACCGGCGTACCACCGTCATCGCCCTCGGCGGCGGCGTGATCGGCGACATGGCCGGCTTCGCCGCGGCCTGCTACCAGCGCGGCGTGGACTTCATCCAGGTGCCCACCACCCTGCTGTCCCAGGTGGACTCCTCGGTCGGCGGCAAGACCGGGATCAACCATCCGCTGGGCAAGAACATGGTCGGTGCTTTCTACCAGCCCAAGGCGGTGATCATCGATACCGATAGCCTGAAGACCTTGCCCGAGCGCGAGCTGTCCGCCGGGCTGGCCGAGGTGATCAAGTACGGTTTGATCTGCGACGAGCCCTTCCTGCCCTGGCTGGCCGAGCGGATGCCGGCCCTGCGAGCCCTCGACGGCAACGCCCTGACCGAGGCCATCGAGCGCTCCTGCGCCGCCAAGGCGCGGGTGGTTGGGGTGGACGAGCGCGAGTCGGGGCTGCGCGCCATTCTCAACCTGGGTCACACCTTCGGCCACGCCATCGAGACTCAGATGGGGTACGGTGTGTGGCTGCATGGCGAGGCGGTGTCGGCGGGCACCGTCATGGCCCTGGAGATGTCCGCCCGGCTGGGCTGGATTTCCATCGACGAGCGAGACGCAGCGATCCGTCTGCTGCGCAGTGCCGGCTTGCCGGTCGTACCGCCAACGGACATGACGCCGGAACATTTCCTCCAGCACATGGCCGTAGACAAGAAGGTGCTCGATGGCCAATTGCGTCTGGTGCTTCTGCGCCGGATAGGGGAGGCTGCCGTGACCGCCGAATTTCCGCGCGAAGTGCTGGAGGCCACCTTGGCCACAGACTATCGCGCCCTGGCCGACCAGCTTGGAGAGTAAAGGATTCCCATGAGCAGCCTGCACGCCGACGAGGCCTACCTCGGTCATTACCAGTTCACCCATGATCCGTTCGCCGCGCGGGTGCCCGGTTTCAAGTTCTTCCCGGCCCAGCGCAAGCCGGTACTTGGCCAGTTGCACCACCTGGCGCGCTACAGCCAGCTGATGCTGGTGGTGAGTGGTCCTCACGGCAGCGGCAAGACCCTGCTGCGCCAGGCGCTGGTTGCCAGCACCAACAAGCAGGCGGTGCAAAGCCTGGTGGTGTCGGCGCGCAGTTCCGTCGAGGCCGGTGGCCTGCTGCGGCAGATCGCCCAGGGCCTGAACGTGACCCAGGCCGACCTGCAGTCGATCCTTGCCCAGATCGCCCAGCTGGCCCTTACCGGCCAGGAGGTCTACCTGCTGGTCGACGATGCCGAGGAACTGGATGACGCCTCTCTCGACAGCCTGCTGGCCCTGGCCGAGGGCAGCGTCGAGGCGCGTCCCCACGTCTTCCTGTTCGGCGAGGACGCCCTGCTGGCGCGCCTGGATGCGCTGGTCGAGGGCGAGGAGCGTTTCCACGTCATCGAGTTGCAGCCATATACGCAGGAAGAAACCCGCGAATACCTCGCCCAGCGCCTCGAGGGCGCCGGGCGCGACGTGGAGCTGCTGAGCAATGACCAGGTGGCTGAGATCCACCTGCAGTCCGGTGGCTGGCCGGGCTCGATCAACCAGATCGCCCGCGACCTGCTGATCGAAGCCATGCTCGCCCAGCGTGGCTCCGCCCGAAAGACTGGTGCCGGCTTCAGCCTGCCGAAGAAGCACCTGCTGGCCCTGGCGGTGGTGGGTGTCGGCGTGATCGCTGCCTGGATGATGCAGGGGCGTAACGAGGGCGGTGCGGAGACTGCGCCGGCCACTGCCCAGCTGCCCATGGGGCAGGCCCAGGCTCCTGCCGGTCAGGCCGCCGAGGGCGACTCGGGCTCGCCTGCTGTCGAATTCGCCGGTTCCTCGCAGCCGCTACCCCTGCCGCTGGTGGGCGAGGCGCAGCCGGTGATCCGCGAGCCGCTGGCCCAGGCCGCTGGCCAGGGCGAACCGGAAGATGCGCCCGCGCCCGAAGGGGCAGCTGCGAGCGTGCCGCCCACGGTCACCAGCATCGCGCCGCCCCAGGGCGTCCCGGCTGGTCCGGCGACCACGCCTGTCGAGCCGATCGCATCGGCGCAGCCGCTGCCCAAGCCGGTGCAGCCCATTGCCTCGGCACCTGTCGCGCCGGCCGCTCCGGTCGCCGCGCCCAAGCCTGCTGCTTCCGCTCCGACGCCCGCTGTCAAACCAGCGCCCGCGCCGACCCAGGCTGCGGCCAAGCCT
The DNA here is from genome assembly GCF_029871205.1 of Pseudomonas sp. BN417. Taxonomy (GTDB): domain Bacteria; phylum Pseudomonadota; class Gammaproteobacteria; order Pseudomonadales; family Pseudomonadaceae; genus Metapseudomonas. The sequence goes on from NZ_SSOJ01000069.1 coordinate 27,895, forward strand.
GTTCCTGCAGCCAAGTCTGCCCCTGCGCCGGCGGCCACTGGAGCCGGTGGCGGTGCCGGCGGTGGCTGGTACCGCAGTCAGTCGGGTGGTCATTTCGCCCTGCAGGTCCTGGGCACCAGCTCGGAGAGCAGCGCCAAGGCATTCGTGCAGCAGAATGGCGGCCAGTACCGCTACTTCAAGAAGCAGCACCAGGGCAAGGCGCTCTATGTGGTCACCTATGGCAATTTTGCCAGCCGCGATGCCGCCCTGGCTGCGATCAAGGCCTTGCCGGCCAAGGTCCAGGCTGGTAAACCCTGGCCGAAAACCTTCGCCAGCATCCAGCAGGAGATGGCTCGCTAGTCCCACGCGAGCCTGCTTCCTCGCCTTCTGACCAGGCAGTCGCTAGCACGACCGCCTGGTTCATTCATTCATTTTTGCGACATCGACTTTCACTGGTTGGCCACTAAGATTTGTGGTCGACCAAGGGGCTATGTACAATGACCTCCCTTTGCCCTACGCAAAAGCTGGCGGCTCGTCCAGCGCGTATGGTAAGGAGTTGAATTACAAAGCAATTCTGCCTTTTCTGAAGGCAACCCTGGTGAGAGTTCCCCTATGAAAGCAGGTCTGTACCATCCTGATGAATTCAAGGATAACTGCGGTTTCGGCTTGATCGCCCATATGCAGGGCGAGGCAAGCCACCATCTTTTGCAAACCGCCATCGAAGCCCTGACCTGCATGACCCACCGCGGCGGCATCAACGCCGACGGCAAGACCGGCGACGGTTGCGGTCTGTTGATCCAGAAGCCTGACCTGTTCCTGCGTGCGGTCGCCAAAGAGACCTTCGCGGTTGAACTGCCGGCCCAGTATGCCGTCGGCATGGTCTTCTTCAACCAGGATCCGGCCCGCGCCGAAGTGGCCCGCGAAAACATGAATCGCGAGATCCTGGCCGCCGGCCTGCAGTTGGTCGGCTGGCGCAAGGTCCCGGTGGACACCAGCGTCCTCGGCCGCCTGGCCCTGGAGCGCCTGCCGCAGATCGAGCAGGTGTTCGTCGGTGGCGAAGGCCTCAGCGACCAGGAAATGGCGGTCAAGCTGTTCAGCGCCCGTCGCCGCTCCTCCGTGGCCAACGCCGGGGACGTCGAGCACTACATCTGCAGCCTGTCGCACAAGACCATCATCTACAAAGGCCTGATGATGCCGGCTGACCTGCAGCAGTTCTACCCGGACCTGGGTGACGAGCGCCTGCAGACCGCCATCTGCGTCTTCCACCAGCGCTTCTCCACCAACACCCTGCCGAAGTGGCCGCTGGCGCAGCCCTTCCGCTTCCTCGCCCATAACGGCGAGATCAACACCATCACCGGCAACCGCAACTGGGCGGTGGCCCGTCGCACCAAGTTCGCCAATGAGCAGCTGCCCGACATCGACGAACTGGGCCCGCTGGTCAACCGCGTGGGCTCCGACTCCTCGAGCATGGACAACATGCTGGAGCTGATGGTCACCGGTGGCATCGACCTGTTCCGTGGCGTGCGCATGATCATCCCGCCGGCCTGGCAGAACATGGAAACCATGGATGCCGACCTGCGTGCCTTCTACGAATACAACTCCATGCACATGGAGCCCTGGGACGGCCCCGCCGGCGTCGTGCTCACCGACGGCCGCTATGCCGTGTGCCTGCTCGACCGCAATGGCCTGCGCCCGGCCCGCTGGGTCACCACCAAGAACGGCTACATCACCCTCGCCTCGGAAATCGGCGTGTGGGACTACAAGCCCGAAGACGTGCTCGCGAAGGGCCGTGTCGGCCCGGGCCAGATCCTCGCGGTGGACACCGAGACCGGCCAGATCCTCAACACCGAGGACATCGACAACCGCCTGAAGTCGCGCCATCCCTACAAGCAGTGGCTGCGCCAGAGCGCCGTGCGCATCCAGGCCAAGCTGGACGACGACCACGGCGTGGCCAGCTACGACAGCGACCAGCTCAAGCAGTACATGAAGATGTTCCAGGTCACCTTCGAGGAGCGTGACCAGGTACTGCGCCCGCTGGCCGAGCAGGGCCAGGAAGCGGTCGGCTCCATGGGCGACGACACCCCCATGGCCGTGCTCTCCCAGCGCGTGCGTTCGACCTACGACTATTTCCGCCAGCAGTTCGCGCAGGTCACCAACCCGCCGATCGACCCGCTGCGCGAAGCCATCGTCATGTCCCTGGAGATCTGCCTCGGCGCCGAGCGCAACATCTTCAGCGAGTCGCCGGACCACGCCACCCGCGTGATCCTCAGCAGCCCGGTGATCTCCCCGGCCAAATGGAGTGCCCTGATGAGCCTGGACCGCCCGGGCTTCGAGCGGCACATCATCGACCTCAACTACGACGAGAGCCTCGGCCTCGAAGCGGCCGTGCGCAACTTCGCCGACCAGGCCGAAGAGGCCGTGCGTTCCGGCAAGTCCCTGCTGGTGCTGACCGATCGTCACATCGCCCCGGGCAAGCTGCCGGCCCACGCCTCCCTGGCTGTCGGCGCCGTGCACCACCGCCTGGTGGAGAAGGGCCTGCGTTGCGACTGCAACATCCTGGTCGAGACCGCCACCGCCCGCGACCCGCACCACTTCGCCGTGCTGGTGGGCTTCGGCGCCTCCGCCGTCTACCCCTTCCTCGCCTATGAAGTACTGGCCGACCTGATCCGCACCGGCGAAGTGCTGGGCGACCTGTACGAAGTCTTCAAGCACTACCGCAAGGGCATCTCCAAAGGCCTGTTGAAGATTCTCTCGAAGATGGGCATCTCCACCATCGCTTCCTACCGTGGCGCGCAGCTGTTCGAAGCTGTGGGCCTGTCCGAGGAAGTGGTCGAGCTCAGCTTCCGTGGCGTCGCCAGCCGCATCAAGGGCGCGCGCTTCGTCGACATCGAGTCCGAGCAGAAGCTGCTGGCCAATGAAGCCTGGAACAACCGCAAGGCCATCCAGCAGGGTGGCCTGCTGAAGTTCGTCTACGGCGGCGAGTACCACGCGTACAACCCGGACGTGGTGAACACCCTGCAGGCCGCCGTGCAGCAGGGCAACTACGAGAAGTTCAAGGAATACACCGCCCTGGTGGACAACCGTCCGGTGTCGATGCTGCGCGACCTGCTCAAGGTGAAGACCGCCGCGCAGGCGCTGCCGCTGGAGGAAATCGAGCCGCTGGAGTCCATCTTCAAGCGCTTCGACGCCGCGGGTATTTCCCTGGGCGCGCTCTCCCCCGAGGCCCACGAGGCCCTGGCCGAGGCCATGAACCGCCTGGGCGGCCGCTCCAACTCCGGTGAGGGCGGTGAAGACCCGGCACGCTACGGCACCGTGAAGAGTTCCAAGATCAAGCAGGTGGCCACCGGCCGCTTCGGCGTCACCCCGGAGTACCTGGTCAACGCCGAAGTGCTGCAGATCAAGGTGGCCCAGGGCGCCAAGCCCGGCGAAGGCGGCCAGCTGCCCGGCGGCAAGGTCAACGGCCTGATCGCCCGCCTGCGCTATGCCGTGCCCGGCGTGACCCTGATCTCGCCGCCGCCGCACCACGACATCTACTCCATCGAAGACCTGGCCCAGCTGATCTATGACCTCAAGCAGGTCAACCCGCAGGCCCTGGTATCGGTGAAGCTGGTGGCTGAAGCGGGCGTCGGCACCATCGCCGCCGGCGTGGCCAAGGCCTACGCCGACCTGATCACCATCTCCGGCTACGACGGTGGTACCGGCGCTTCCCCGCTGACCTCCATCAAGTACGCCGGCAGCCCCTGGGAACTCGGCCTGGCCGAAACCCACCAGACCCTGCGCGGCAACGACCTGCGCGGCAAGGTGCGGGTGCAGACCGACGGCGGCCTGAAGACCGGCCTCGATGTGATCAAGGCAGCCATCCTCGGGGCCGAGAGCTTCGGCTTCGGCACCGCGCCGATGATCGCCCTGGGCTGCAAGTACCTGCGCATCTGCCACCTGAACAACTGCGCCACCGGCGTTGCCACCCAGAACGACAAGCTGCGCAAGGACCACTTCATCGGCACCGTCGACATGGTGGTGAACTTCTTCACCTACATCGCCGAAGAAACCCGCGAATGGCTGGCCAAGCTGGGCGTACGCAGCCTCGGCGAGCTGATCGGCCGCACCGACCTGCTGGAACTGCTCCCCGGCGACACCGAGAAGCAGGGCCACCTGGATCTCAGCCCGCTGCTCGGCAGCGCGCACGTCCCGGCCGACAAGCCGCAGTTCTGTGAAGTGGAAAAGAACCCGCCCTTCGACCCGGGCCTGCTGGCCGAGAAGATGTGGGACCTGGCCAAGGGCGCCGTCGAAGGCAAGACCGGCGGCGTCTACGACCTGGAAATCTGCAACTGCGACCGTTCCATCGGCGCGCGGGTATCCGGCGAGATCGCCCGCCGCCATGGCAACCAGGGCATGAAGGACACCCCGGTGACCTTCCGCTTCCGCGGCACCGCCGGCCAGAGCTTCGGCGTGTGGAACGCCGGCGGCCTGAACCTCTACCTCGAAGGCGACGCCAACGACTACGTGGGCAAGGGCATGACCGGCGGCAAAGTGGTCATCACCCCGCCGAAAGGCAGCCCGTTCAAGAGCCAGGAGTCGGCCATCATCGGCAACACCTGCCTCTACGGCGCCACCGGCGGCAAGCTGTTCGCCGCGGGTACCGCAGGCGAGCGCTTCGCGGTGCGCAACTCCGGTGCCCACACCGTTGTGGAAGGCACTGGTGACCACTGCTGCGAGTACATGACCGGCGGTTTCGTCTGCGTTCTCGGCAAGACGGGCTACAACTTCGGCTCGGGCATGACCGGCGGCTTCGCCTACGTGCTCGACATGGACAACAGCTTCGTCGACCGGGTCAACCACGAACTGGTGGAAATCCAGCGCATCAGCAACGAGGCCATGGAGGCCTACCGCAGCCACCTGCACGGCGTGCTGGTGGAGTACGTCAAGGAGACCTCCAGCGACTGGGGTGCCCACCTGCTGGAAAACCTGGACGATTACCTGCGCAAGTTCTGGCTGGTCAAGCCGAAGGCCGCGAGCCTCGCTTCGCTGCTCTCCAGCACCCGTGCCAACCCGCAATGACAACAGCGCCTGAAGTGGTTTGATGAGGTTTTTTTAATGACTGAACGTCTGAACAACGACTTCCAGTTCATCGAGGTCGGGCGCAAGGATCCGAAGAAGAAACTGTTGCGCCAGCGCAAGAAGGAATTCGTCGAGATCCATGACCTGTTCAAGCCGCAGCAAGCGGCTGACCAGGCTCACCGCTGCCTCGGCTGCGGCAACCCGTATTGCGAGTGGAAGTGCCCGGTGCACAACTTCATTCCGAACTGGCTGAAGCTGGTTTCGGAAGGCAACATCCTGGCCGCTGCCGAGCTGTCACACCAGACCAACACCCTGCCGGAAGTCTGCGGCCGGGTGTGCCCGCAGGACCGACTCTGCGAAGGTGCCTGCACCCTCAACGACGGCTTCGGCGCGGTGACCATCGGCTCGGTGGAGAAGTACATCACCGATACCGCCTTCGCCATGGGCTGGCGTCCGGACATGTCCAAGGTCAAGCCGACCGGCAAGCGTGTCGCGGTGATCGGTGCCGGCCCGGCGGGCCTGGGCTGCGCCGACGTCCTGGTGCGCAACGGCGTGACCCCGGTGGTGTTCGACAGGAACCCGGAGATCGGCGGCCTGCTGACCTTCGGCATCCCCGAGTTCAAGCTGGAAAAGACCGTGATGAGCCGTCGTCGCGAAGTCTTCGCCGGCATGGGCATCGAGTTCCGCCTGAACACCGAGATCGGCAAGGACGTGACCATGGAGCAACTGCTCGATGAGTACGATGCCGTGTTCATGGGCATGGGTACCTACACCTACATGAAGGGCGGCTTCCCGGGCGAGGACCTGCCGGGTGTGCACGATGCGCTGGACTTCCTGATCGCCAACGTCAACCGCAACCTCGGATTCGAGAAATCCGCCGAGGACTTCGTCGACATGAAGGGCAAGAAGGTCGTGATCCTGGGTGGTGGCGACACCGCGATGGACTGCAACCGCACGTCGATCCGCCAGGGCGCCAAGGCCGTTACCTGTGCCTACCGCCGTGACGAAGAGAACATGCCCGGCTCGCGCAAAGAGGTGAAGAACGCCAAGGAAGAGGGCGTGAAGTTCCTCTTCAACCGCCAGCCCATCGCCATCGTCGGCGAGGACAAGGTGGAAGGCGTGAAGGTGGTCGAGACCCGTCTCGGCGAGCCGGATGCCCGTGGTCGTCGCAGCCCCGAGCCGATTCCGGGCTCCGAGGAGATCATCCCGGCGGAAGCCGTGCTGATCGCCTTCGGTTTCCGCCCGAGTCCGGCGCCCTGGTTCGACCAGCACCAGGTGCAGACCGACAGCCAGGGCCGCGTCGTGGCGCCTGCCGCTGCCGAGTTCAAGCACCAGACCAGCAACCCGAAGATCTTCGCCGGTGGCGACATGGTCCGTGGTTCCGATCTGGTGGTGACGGCGATCTTCGAGGGCCGCACGGCCGCCGAAGGCATCCTCGACTACCTTCAGGTCTGAGGCGCCCCCGCCGACGCGACGCGTCAATTCGTCGCGATGGACAAAAGGCACGGCACTCGCCGTGCCTTTTGCGTTGGGCTTTGCGAAAATGCCCGCACTTTTTTGCTGGAATCCTGCCATGACCGCCCTGAAGAACGACCGTTTCCTCCGCGCGCTGCTGAAGCAGCCAGTCGATGTCACTCCCGTCTGGATGATGCGCCAGGCCGGTCGTTACCTGCCGGAGTACCGCGCCACTCGCGCCAAGGCGGGCGACTTCGTCAGCCTGATGAAGAACCCCGAGCTGGCCTGCGAAGTCACGGTGCAGCCGCTGGACCGCTACCCGCAGCTGGATGCGGCCATCCTGTTCTCCGACATCCTTACTATCCCCGATGCCATGGGCCAGGGCCTGTACTTCGAGACCGGCGAAGGTCCGCGCTTCAAGAAAGTGGTAAGCAGCCTGGCCGATATCGACGCCCTGCCGATCCCCGACGCGGAGAAGGACCTGGGCTACGTGATGGACGCCGTGCGCACGATCCGCCGTGAGCTGAACGGCCGTGTGCCACTGATCGGATTCTCCGGCAGCCCCTGGACCCTGGCCACCTACATGGTCGAAGGCGGCTCCAGCCGCGACTTCCGCAAGTCCAAGGCGATGCTCTACGACAATCCCCAGGCCATGCATGCCCTGCTGGACAAGCTGGCCCAGGCGGTCACCGCCTATCTCAACGGCCAGATCAAGGCCGGTGCCCAGGCGGTGCAGATCTTCGACTCCTGGGGCGGCAGCCTGTCGGCGGCGGCCTACCAGGAATTCTCCCTGGCCTACATGAAGCAGATCGTCGACGGCCTGATCCGCGAGCACGACGGTCGCCGCGTGCCGGTGATCCTCTTCACCAAGGGCGGCGGCCTCTGGCTGGAGTCCATGGCCGACACCGGCGCCGAGGCCCTGGGTCTGGACTGGACCTGCGACATCGGCAGCGCCCGCGCCCGTGTCGGCGACAAGGTCGCCCTGCAGGGCAACATGGACCCCTCGGTCCTCTATGCCAACCCGGCCGCCATCCGCGCCGAGGTGGGGCGCATCCTCGCCGCCTACGGCAAGGGCTCCGGCCATGTGTTCAACCTCGGCCACGGCATCACCCCGGAAGTCGACCCGGCCCACGCCGGCGCGTTCTTCGAGGCGGTGCACGAGCTGTCGGCGCAGTATCACGGGTAAGCAAGAGGGGCCGCGCAAGCGGCCCTTTCTCTTTGTGCCGGGGACATGCATTCCACCTCGCCCTTATCACGGGCATTGCATAGAATCCGGTACTTATCAGGATCGGGGAGGTGTGCGATGCGGCGAGTGGTGTTCAATCAGAAAGGTGGCGTGGGCAAGTCCAGCATCGCCTGCAACCTGGCGGCAGTGAGTGCTTCGCAGGGCTATCGCACCCTGCTGATCGACCTCGACGCCCAGGCCAACTCCACTCACTACCTCACCGGCCTGACCGGTGAAGACATCCCCATGGGGATCGCCGACTTCTTCAAACAGACGCTGTCGGCCACCGCCTTCCGCAAGGGCAAGGTGGATATCTACGAAACCCCTTACGACAACCTGCACGTGGTGACCGCCACGGCAGAGCTGGCCGATCTGCAGCCAAAACTCGAGGCCAAGCACAAGATCAACAAGCTGCGCAAACTGCTGGACGATCTGGGCGAGGACTACGAGCGGATCTACCTGGATACGCCGCCGGCGCTCAATTTCTATACGGTTTCCGCGCTGATCGCGGCTGATCGTTGCCTGATTCCCTTCGACTGCGACAGCTTTTCCCGAAATGCCCTCTACGGCCTGCTGGCCGAGATCGAGGAGCTGAAAGAGGACCACAACGAAGGCCTGGAAGTGGAGGGTATCGTGGTCAACCAGTTCCAGCCGCGGGCCTCGTTGCCCCAGCAACTGCTGGACGAGTTGCTGGAGGAGGGGCTGCCGGTGCTGCCGGTGAACCTGATGATGTCGGTGAAGATGCGCGAGTCGCACCAGGCCTGCAAGCCGCTGATCTTCCTGGAGCCCCGCCACAAGCTGACCCAGCAGTTCGTCGAACTGCACGATCTGCTGGAAAGCTGAAAGCCGATTAAGAGCGCTGGAGGCTGGACGAAAAGGCTCGATCGGGTGTAGTTCGTTCAGCCTTCAGCCTTCAGCCTATTTGACCAGCAACAGGTCGCAGGGCGGGTTCTGCAGGTAGCGCAGGGCCAGGCTGCCCAGTAGAGCCTGGGAGATCAGGCTGCGGCCGTGGCTGCCCAGGGCCAGCAGTTGTGGACGCTGGTCGGCGATGGCGTCGTCCAGGGCCTTGGGCAGGGCACCGCGCACCACTTCCAGCCCCACCTCCGGTATCCGGCCGGCCAGGCCCGCCAGTTCGTCCTCCAGCAGCTTGCCGAGCAGCTCCTTCTGGGTCGCCAGGAAGTCGGCCGGGCTGCCGCCCTTCGACAGCAGGCGGCCGCCCAGCTCCAGTACGTTCAAGGCGGTCAGGCGGGCCTCGCCGGGCAGCAGTGTGCTGCCCTTGCGCAGGGCGTCGCAGGCGCAGAGGGAGAAGTCCAGTGCCACGGCGGCCTCTCGGTAGGGCTCGTCCGGCTGTTCGCCGACCACCAGCAGCAGCGGTGCGCCCAGATGGCGGGCGACGCGCTCAAGGGTGGTGCCGATGAACAGCTCCGGTGCGTTGTGGTGGTGTCGGCCTATTGCCAGCAGGTCAGCGCGACTGTCGATCATCTCTTCGAGGATTTGCTGCGCTGGGCGGCCCTTGCGCAGGAGCAGCTGGCAGTCCTCGGCGCCCAATTGCGCCAGGCGCTCGCCGAAGTGCTGCTGGGCGGCGTCGCGCAGGCTACCCTGGACGGCATTGGGTAGGTGGTCTTCGAGCACGTGCAGCAGGGAGAGGCGCGCGTCGTGCTGGCGGGCGAGCTGGACGGCGCGGCGCAGGGCGATGTCCGCCTCGCGGCTGAGGTCATGGGCGACCAGGATGTGCTTGTACATGGTGGGGAGCTCCTCTGGGGCTCCCACTTTGCGGCCTTTCGTCGAGCGGCAGTTTGATCCAGGGCAATGCCGGTCAGTGCGTCCGCATCTGGTAGAGCCCGCGGCTTTCGGCCACCACTTCGCCCGTGGCGTCCAGCAGTTGCAGCTCGAGCACGTAGTCGGCCTTGCCATTGGCTTCGGCCTCCTGCTGGATGCGGGCAATTTCTTCCTCGCCCAGGCGTGCCTCTACGGTGATGTCGCTTTTGGCCGGTCGACGGAAGCGCAGGTTCATTTCCTTGACGATGGGATAGAAGCGGCGGCTGTCGAAACTGGTGAGAAAGAGCGCACCCCCGGGCATCTCGGCCAGGGTGAAGAGCGCGCCGGCGTAGAGGGTGCCTATGTGGTTCTGGTTGCTTTCCAGGGGCATGCGCAGGCGCACATGGCCCTGTTCCAGGATTTCGGCCTTGAGGCCGCTGCGTCTGACGAAGGCGATCTGTTCCTCGGTCAGTTGGCGGACCAGTTCGATGGGCATGGACATGGCGGGCTCCAGTCGGCGGATGGCTAGAGCCTAGCGCCCTGGGCGCTGCCGGCAATGACCGGGACGGCCAGCGGGGCTGACCGAAGCGCTCATCGTCTCGCTTAGTGGCGTGCTCTGCTCGCGAATGGGGCCCCGCAGTGAGGCTTCGCGAGCAAGCTCGCTCCTACAGGGACAATCAGATGCCTTGGGAGCCCAGCCAGGCCAGCAGCTGCGGCAGCGGCAGGGCGCCGCTCTGGCGGGCGACTTCGACGCCGCCCTTGAACAGGATCAGGGTGGGGATGGAGCGGATGTTCAGCTGTCCGGCCAACTGGCGGTTGGCCTCGCTGTCCAGCTTGCCCAGGCGGCAGCGGCCCTGGAGTTGGCTTGCGGCTTGTTGGTAAGTAGGTGCGAAGGCCTTGCAGGGGCCGCACCAGTCTGCCCAGACGTCCACCAGCAGCGGCAGGTCGCCGCGCAGCTGTTTGGCGAAGCTGGCCTCGTTCAGGTCGAAGGGCGCGGCGGGCAGTACCGCGGCCTTGCAGTGGCCGCAACGCGGCGAATCACCCAGGCGGGCGGCGGGAATGCGATTGAGGCCCGCGCACTGCGCGCAGGGGATCATCAGCGGGTCGGTCATCTCGGGGCTCCAGTGGCGGACTCCACAGATCTGGAGTCGCGCCGGGCGGATATCAACCCGCAATGGCCCTTAGCGCAGGGCCATGAAGATGTTGTAGGAACTGATCAGGGTGATCAGGCAGCCGACGATGATCAGCAGGGTGCGCGATGACAGCTTCTTGCACAGCAGGGCGGCGAAGGGCGCGGCGAACAGGCCACCGAAGACCAGGCCGGCGACCATCTTCCAGGTGTCCGGCTCACCGGCCAGGAGGATGAAGGAGGTGGCGCTGGAGATGGTCAGGAAGAACTCGGCGAAGTTGACCGAACCGATGGTGGTACGCGGATCGCTGCCCGAGCCGATCAGGCTGCTGGTAACCACCGGACCCCAGCCACCGCCGCCGGCTGCATCGACGAAGCCGCCGAACAGCGCCAGCTTGGCGACGTGGTTGGGCGCGCGGCGCTTGGCCACGTGGCGGTAGGCCTTGCTCAGGATGTACAGGCCCATCAGCAGCAGGTAGGCGGAGATGAAAGGCTTGAGCGCGGCGCCGTCGAACTGGGTGATCAGCACGGCGCCGAGGATGGCACCAATGATGCCGGGCAGCAGTAGACGCAGGAACAGGGACTTGTTGACGTTGCCCAGCTTGACGTGGGAAATGCCCGACAGGCCGGTGGTGAACACTTCGGCGATGTGCACACTGGCGCTCGCAGCAGCCGGAGTGGCCCCGGCGCTGAGCAGGAAGGTGGTGGCCGTGATGCCGTAGGCCATGCCCAGCGCGCCATCGATGACCTGGGCGAAGAAGCCCACCGCCACCGCGCTCCAGAAGCCCTTGCTGGTCAGTGCGTTCTCGATGATCTCGAAGCCGTTGCCGCCGCCGTTGTCGAAGAACAGGCGCCAGGCGAGGAAGCTCAGCAGACCGACCAGGATCAGCACGGCAACCCACATCGCGGCTCGCAGGACGGGGTGGTCGTCGGGATGCGAGACGAAATCTTCGACTGGCGGGATCCGCAGTGCTTCGTGTTCGGTGTTGATCGAACTCTGGCTGAGGTCGAGATTGCGAATCTTCATGCGGGCACGGCGCCTGACAGTGGGTGGTAGAACAGGCTGGAATAAGCAGGCCGCGAAGATAATCCGCTTTGCTTAGAGAGTCTAAGAAGATTTCTGCAGGTTTATATTCCATTTAGTAAGTGAAATTGGCCTCCCTGCCGTGGGAAAAGGCTGGCTCAGCTGTATCCCCGGGTTGACCTGCAACTGTATTCCCGACCTGCGGCCGGCCTGGGCTAGGCTGGGGCTTTGCAATCGGAGGAGAGGGCGTTGATGCGGACCTTGGGCGTGCTAGGCGGAATGAGCTGGGAATCCACCGTCACCTACTACCAACTGCTCAATCGCGGCGTGCGCGAACGCCTTGGCGGGCTGCATTCAGCGCCCCTGCTGCTGCACTCAGTGGACTTCGCACAGATCGCCGCGCAGCAGAAGGCCGGCGAGTGGCACGCCGCCGGCCAGGTGCTGGCCGAAGCCGCGCGGGGCCTGCAGGGCGCCGGCGCGACGGCGCTGCTGCTGGCCACCAACACCATGCACAAGGTGGCTGCGGCCATCGAGGGCGCTGTGGATATCCCGCTGCTCCATATAGGCGATGCCGTCGGCCTGGCGCTGCAGGAACGGGGCATCGAACGTGCGGCCCTGCTCGGCACGCGCTTCACCATGCAGGAAGATTTCTACCGTGAGCGCCTGGACCGCCGCTTCGGCATCCAGGTACGGGTGCCCGACACCGCCGCGATGGCGGAAATCGACCGAGTCATCTTCCAGGAGCTTTGCGTAGGTCGGTTCCTGCCGGCCGCCCAGGCTTTCTATCTCGACCAGTTGACGCTGCTGAAGGCCCAGGGCGCCCAGGCGGCGATCCTCGGCTGCACCGAGATCGGCCTGCTGCTGGACGGCTGCGACTCGCCGCTGCCGCTGGTGGACAGTGCCGAGCGGCATGTGGCGATGGGGCTGGAGTGGATGCTGGGCGTGTAGGGGCGAATTCATTCGCCAAGCAGGCCGTAGGCCTGCCCTGTGGGCTTCCGCGGGGCCGCTGCGCGACCCTTGGCGAATGAATTCGCCCCTACAGGTAATACCGTTCCCGGTCAGGACGAGCAGCTGATTTCCAGGTGCTTGCCCCATTCCGGCGGGCGTTCGGCATAGCGTTCCATGCCCGGTTGTTCGTCAAAGGGACGAGAAAGCACGGCGTGCAGCTGGCGCACCTCGGCGTAGTCGCCCTGCTGGGCCGCCTCGATAGCGCGTTGGGCCAGGTAGTTGCGCAGGACGTACTTGGGATTCACCGCGTGCATGCGTGCGCGGCGTGAATCCTGGTCATCGCCGTCCAGCGCCGCGCGGGCCTGGTAGTCGGCGGCCCAGGCGTCGAAGCCGGCCAGGTCGACGAAATCTTCCCGCAACTTGCGCAGCGCCGCCTCCGCTGCATCGGTGCCCAGGCGGCGAAAGAACTGGTTGTAGTCCACCGCGCTGCCCTGCATCAGTTGCAGCAGGCGCTGCACCAGGGCTTCGTCCTGATCGAGGGCCGAGGTGAAGCCCAGGCGCCGGCGCATCAGGTCCAGGTAGTGGGCCTGGTAGAGCGGCAGGAAGAGGTTGAGGGTTTCCCGCAGGGCTTCCACCTCGACGAAAGGCGTCAGTGCCTGGGCCAGTGCCGCCAGGTTCCAGTGGGCGATCGGCACCTGGTTGCTGAAGCTGTAGCGGCCGCCGTCGTCGGAATGGTTGCAGATGTGGTTGGCGTCGAAGTCGTCGAGGAAGGCGTAGGGCCCGTAGTCGAAGGTGATGCCGAGGATGGACATGTTATCGGTGTTCATCACCCCGTGGCAGAAGCCGTAGGCCTGCCAGAGGGCGATCAGCTCGGCGTTGCGCTCCAGCACTTCACGGAAGAAGGACGCCCAGGGCTGTTCCTGCTCCAGGCATTCGGGGAAATGGCATTCGAGGACGTGGCGGCCGAGGGCCTCCAGCTGTTCGTGCTGGCGCGTGTAGTAGAAGTATTCGAAGTGGCCGAAGCGCACATGGCTGCGCGCCAGGCGCAGGAGCATGGCCCCGGTCTCGCGGGTTTCCCGGTACACCGGGGAGCTGGAGCCGGTCACGCATAGGGCGCGGCTGGTGGGGATGCCGAGGGCGTGCAGGTGCTCGCTGGCGAGGAATTCGCGAATCGAGCTGCGCAGCACTGCGCGGCCATCACCCATGCGCGAGTAGGGTGTCTGCCCCGCGCCCTTGAGGTGCAGGTCCCAGTGCTCGCCGGCGTCATTGACCACCTCGCCCAGCAGCAGGCCGCGGCCATCGCCCAGTCGCGGGTTGTAGACGCCGAACTGGTGCCCGGAATAGACCATCGCCCGAGGTTCGGCCTCGGACCAGAGCTTGTGCCCGGCGAACAGCTCGGCGAAGACCTGGCTGTCGGCCTCGGCCGGGTCCAGGTCGAGCAGCGCCATGGCTGCCGGGCTCGCCACCACCAGGCGCGGCTCGGCGATGGGCTCGGGCAGCACCTCGGTGGAAAAGGCGTCGCCCAGGCGGGCGAAGCGGTTGTCGAACTGCAACTCGTCGAGTTTCTTCATGGGCTCAGCTTGTCATGCCGCCATCGTGGCTGGAAGGGCAGGGGACATATGGCTCACCTGACCTCCGGCTCCGGCGCCTTTTCCTTGGCCGGCACCGCTTCGACTTCGACCTCGGCCTCAGCTTCGGCGTGCTTCTCGATCTTGCGGCTGAGGGTGACGTTCATCGACGGTGTCGTGGAGATGTTGATGTCGTGGTCCTGGAACAGCTGGTCGATGCGCCGGTTCAGCTCGTCGGTGGCCAGGCCGCGGTCGCCCAGCTCGCGCACGTAGATCTTCAGTTCGTGCTCCAGGGTGCTGGCGCCGTAGGTCTTCAACTGCACGGTGGGCGGCGGGTCGCGCAGTACGCGCGTGTTCTCCTGGGTGGCCTGCAGCAGCAGCTTGCGTACCAGCTCCAGGTCGGCGCCGCGGTTGACGTTGTACACCAGCACGATGCGGGTGACGGTGTCGGTCAGGGTCCAGTTGATCAACTGGCTGGTGAGGAAGGTCTGGTTCGGCACTATCACTTCCTTGCGGTCGCTGTCGGTGATGTGCGTGGCGCGGATGCGGATGCGGTTCACCGTACCGGTCACCGTGCCGATGGTCACCAGGTCGCCGATACGCACCGGGCGCTCGAACAGCAGGATCAGGCCGGAAATGAAGTTGGCGAAGATCGCCTGCATGCCGAAGCCGATACCCACGGACAGGGCCGCCACCAGCCATTGCAGCTTGTCCCAGCTGACCCCGAGGGTGGACAGGGCGGTGACGAAACCGATGCCGGCGATGGCATAGGACAGCAGCGTGGTGGTGGCGTAGGAGCTGCCCTGGGCCAGGGTCAGTCGCGACAGCACCAGTACTTCCAGAAGGCCCGGCAGGTTGCGCGCCAGGGCCGTGGTGATGCCGGCGATGATCAGCGCGCCGAGCACGTCGAGCAAGCTGATGGGCACCAGGGTGGAGGCATCGCCGGTACCGCTGGAGTACTGGTAGAGGGTGACCTGGTCGAGGTAGGCGAAGACGCTGATCAGGTCGGCCCAGACCAGGTACATGGCGGCGAGGAAAATGCCGAGCAGGGCCAGGCGGATCAGGCGCAGCGATTGGTCGTTGACCTTCTCGATATCGAGGGTCGGCTCTTCCACCACTACTTCTTCACCTTCGGCGTTCTCCTTGGTCTGCGCCTGGCGTTTGGCGAGCACGCGCTGGTAGGCCAGGCGCCGCGCGGCTACACCCAGGCCGCGGACGAAGGCGGCCTCGATCAGCAACATCAGCATCACCAGGTAGAGGGTGTTGATCAGGCGGTCGGTGAGCTTGAGCGAGGTGTAGTAGTAGCCGAAGCCTACCGCGACTATGAAGGCCAGCGGCAGCAGGGTGAAACCGACACCGATGAGCAGGCGGAAGGGCGAGGTCTGTTCGCGCATCGGCTCGGCCAGCAGCAGATTGCTCAGCACCAGGGTCATCAGGGCGTAGCAGCTGAGCACGACGATGATGCCGATGATGTCGTCGGCAAGCGCCGCGGGCTGGTGCTCGGCCACTGTGACTATGGCCACCAGGGCCATGACCACGCCGCCGAGGCGGCGGATCTGGCTGCGCAGGAAGGCCACCTGCGGGCGGTCCCAGCGGAAGTGCAGCTCGGCGATGCCGCCGGGGGCGAGTATGCGGTAGAGGGTGTAGAACACCATCCAGGCCTGGGCCATTTCCATCAGGGCGGCGCCCAGGGTGGCATTCTGGCCGCGGGCGTCGATCTGCAGGGCGAAGCCGCCGAGGGCGAGGAACAGGCTCACCGGCAGCGCCAGCAGCACCGTGAGGAAGAGTGCCAGCGGGGTGTGCAGCTGGCTGTCGCGCTTGAAGTGGCCGACGTCCTGGTTGAGCTCCTTGAGACGGTCGTGGAGGTAACGCCGCTTCCACAGCAAGGCGCCGATCACCAGCAGCAGCGGGAGGAACAGCCAGGGGCGGTCCAACAGGCCTTCGCCCAGCTCGCGCACGCCCGCGCCCCAAGGCATTTCGGCCAACTGGCGTTCCAGGAGGTGCGGGGCGGATTTCAGCCAGTTCAGGTCCAGCGGCTTGTTGCTGGGAATCCAGAACATCTGCTCGTCGAGGGTGTTGCGCATGGCCTTTGAGGTTTCCTGCAGCTGCTTCTGGTTGAGCTGCAGGGTGATGGATTCGTTCAGCAGGGTGTTCAGCTCACGGCTGAGGCGGTCGAGCAGTTCGCCCCGGGTGGTGACGAGGTCCGTCAGGGTGGCGCGCAGTTCCGGCGCTACCTGCTCCGGGGGCTGCTCGGCCAGCAGGCCGTCGACATAGCCCTGGGGATTGCTCAGCTGGTCGCGCTGCTGGTTCAGCTCGAACTGATAGAGGCGGATGTCAGCGATCTCGTCGGCGAGGTTGTTGTCCAGGTCGAGCTGGGGCAGCGCCTGCTTCTGCTGGTAGAGGATCTTGGCCAGCAGCAGGCTGCCCTTGAGCACGCTGATCTGCTCTTCCAGGGCCTGGTCGGCCTGGCTGAGGTTGTCCAGCTGCTGCCGGGTCTGCAGGTTCTGCCGGGTCAGCTCATTGAGGCGGTCCGTGGCACGCAGCAGGTAGTCGGACATCTTCAGATTGATGGCGCTTTCCTTTGCCAACAGGCTGTCCGGCGTGGCCTTGCCGGCTTCGCGGGAGAGCTCCGCCACGGTCTGCTCCGAGCTTTCCCGGCGCATCTCGTTGATCAGCGACTGCAGGTCCAGGGTTTCCTGCTCCAGGCGCCGGATGCGCTCCACCAGCAGGTCGCGGCGGGCGTTGCCGAGGTCCTGCAGCAGGCTGTTGCCGGCCAGCTCCTCGCGGCGCAGTTCGGTCAGGGCGACCAGAGAGGCCTGTTCGGCGTTAAGCAGGGTGCGCTGCTCTTCGCTGATGGACTTGCCGGCGTCCTTGCCGGTCTTGAGGATATTGTTGATCTGCGGGATACGCGTCTGGTTGCTGCTGATCTCGGCCTGGGCCCGCTCCGGGCGGGTCTGTGAGGTGACGATCAGGCTATTGGCATCGGCCAGGGCCTTCTGCAGGTTGGCCAGCTCGTTGCTGCGCTGTTCCAGCAACTGCTCCAGTTGAGGCAGCTCGGACTTGCCATTGCGCTCCTTGACCGGCACTGGCTGGTTGCCCTTGAGCCGCGTCAACTCGCGCTGGGCTTCAGTGATCAGCTTCGGTGCGTCGTTCAGCTGGCGCTTGAGGTTGGTGAGGCTCTGCTGGCTTTCCGCCTGGCTGGCGAGGAAGGACTTGGTCTGCTCCTCGATGGAGGGTTTGGCCTGGGTCTCGCCCTCGGCGGCCTTGCCCTCGGCTGGCGCGGCGGCCGGCTTGGGGACGCCCACCGGAGGCGCGGCATGCAGGTAGGCGGGCGTCAGGCAGAGGCCCAGCAGGGTGGCAACGAGAAAGGTGCGCAAGGAAGCAATCATCGCGATCGGGCAGCTCGGGTTCAAATGCGGCTAATGATATGCCAGGGCGGCCGTTAGGGGGCTGCCCGGCACGAGCGGTTGTGATCTCGGTTCGCACTGGGGCGAACCCATGGGTTCCATGGCGGGGGCCTGCAGGTTCCGGGATGGCCCGGAAAAGGCCGTCCCAGGCGCATTTCCTTAGAGGAACAGCCCTGGGCGACCCTGACCTTCGGGGAATTTGACGCCCACTTTGCGCACCTTGTTCCCTTCCATCAGAGCAACGGTCCAGGTCAGGCCGTTCCACTCCACCTGGTCGCCCACCACCGGCTCGCCGCCGATTTCGTGGGCGATGAAGCGGCCCAGGGCCTGGTGGCCGTCCTGGTCGCCGAGCTTGAGGCCGTAGAGCGAGGCGACGGCCGAGAGCTGGGCATCGCCTTCCAGCACGAAGTCGCCGAAGAAGCGCAGGTCCAGCCCGCGTTGCGGTGCCTGGCTGAACAGCTTGCCGAGGGCCGGCAGGTCATGCTCGTGGCCGACCACGCAGAGGATGTCGCCGGCTTCCAGGGTGGTGCTGCCCGATGGGTGCAGCAGCTCCTTGCCGCGGAACAGCGCGGCGATGCGGGTGCCGTCGGGCATCTTCAGCTCGCGCAGGGCGGCGCCTATGCACCATTTCTCGGCGCCCAGGCGGTAGACGAACAGCTCCCACTCGCTGGTGGCGTGGACCTCCAGCCCCGCGCGAGAGATGGGCGCCGGCTCCGGCGGTACCGTCACCCGCAGCAGCTTGGCCGCCCAGGGCAGGCTGGTTCCCTGCAGCAGCAGAGAGACCAGCACGATGAAGAAGGCCACGTTGAAGAACAGCTGGGCATTGGGCAGTCCGGCCATCAGCGGGAACACCGCGAGAATGATGGGTACCGCGCCGCGCAGGCCGACCCAGGCGATGAAGGCTTTTTCGCGGTCGTGGAAGGCGCGGAAGGGCAGCAGCCCGAGGAAGACCGACAGCGGCCGGGCAAAGACGATCATCCACAGGGCCAGGCCCAAGGCCGGCAGGATGATCGGAAACAGCTCGTGGGGCGTCACCAGCAGCCCGAGCACGAGGAACATGCCGATCTGCGCCAGCCAGGTGAGCCCGTCGAGCATGTGCAGGATTCCGTGGCGCGAGCGGATCGGCCGGTTGCCGAGAAACAGGCCGAATAGGTAGACGGCCAGGATGCCGCTGCCGTGCACGGCGTTGGTCACGGCGAACACCAGGATGCCGCCGGCCACCACCAGCAGGGGATAGAGACCGTTGGCCAGAGTCAGGCGGTTGATCAGCTGAAGCATCAGCCAGCCGCCGGCAAAGCCCAGCAGGGTGCCGATGCCGAACTGCTGAATGATGTGGACGACGAAGGTCCAGCTGAATCCGGTCTGGCCGGTGGCGAGCATCTCGATCAGGGTTACGGTGAGAAACACTGCCATCGGATCGTTGCTGCCCGATTCGATCTCCAGGGTGGCGCTGACCCGCTCGTTGAGGCCGCGCCCGCCGAGCAGGCTGAACACCGCCGCGGCATCGGTGGAGCCGACTATCGCGCCGATCAGCAGGCCTTCCAGGGTACTGAGATTGAACAGCCAGGTAGCGGCGACACCGGTCAGCCCGGCAGTGACCAGTACGCCGATGGTGGCCATGGATAGCGAGGGCCAGAGCGCCACGCGGAAGGTGGCCGCGCGGGTTCGCATGCCGCCATCGAGAAGGATGATGGCCAGCGCCAGGTTGCCTACCAGGTAGGCCTGGGAATAGTTGTTGAAGACGATGCCGCCGGGGCCGTCGCTGCCGGCCAGCATGCCGACCACCAGGAACACGACGAGGATGGGGACGCCGAAGCGCGACCCGAAGGCGCTGACCAGGATACTCATGCCTACCAGCACCGCGCCGATCAGGAACAGGCTATTGACGGTGGTGGCATCCACTGGTGGCTCCTTGCATGTCGGGGGGAGGGACAACGGCATGCAGGGGCGCATGCCGAGGAATTCTAACCTGCCAATGGCGAGGCTCTGCAAGATTTCATGCAGGGTTCCTGCCAGGGGTGGGAAGGCCATTGGAAGGGTGTATTGGCTATGGGTTCCCCGGGCCTTCCATGGAGGGCTGGTGTGCGTTGGAGCCTGGGGGCGCGCCCATAAAAAAGCCCCGCATGTGCGCGGGGCGTGAAGAACCCTGAAAAAGGGTCAGAACCAGTTGTCTTGCATCGCCAGGCAGGTGTCGTCGCGGGTTTCGAGCAGGGCCAGTTCGTGGTGGCAGCCCGGCACTTCCCAGGTGAGGAAGTAGCGCGCCGCCTGCAGCTTGCCCTTGTAGAAGTCGGCATCGGCCGGATTGCCGCGGGCCAGGCCTTCCTCGGCGCGGATCGCCTGCTCCAGCCAGCGCCAGCCGATCACGGCGTGGCCGAACACCTTGAGGTAAAGCGCCGAGTTGGCCAGTGCCTGGCTGACCTTGCCCTGCATCAGGTCGCCCAGCAGGCCCAGGGTGACGCTGGAGAGGCGGGTCATCAGCTGTTCCAGAGGCTGGCGCAGGGCGGCCAGCGACTCGTATTCGGCAGCGCGCTGGCAGCATTCGTTGATCAGCCGGGTCAGTTGCTTGAGGCCGGCGCCCTTGTTCTGCGCCAGCTTGCGGCCCAGCAGGTCGAGGGACTGGATGCCGTGGGTGCCCTCGTGGATAGGGTTCAGGCGGTTATCGCGGTAGTACTGCTCCACCGGGTATTCGCGGGTATAGCCGTGGCCGCCGAGGATCTGGATCGCCAGCTCGTTGGCCTTGAGGCAGAACTCCGACGGCCAGGATTTGACGATGGGGGTGAGCAGGTCGAGCAGTTCATGGGCCTGTTGCCGCTCCTCCTCCGTTGCCAGGGTCTGGGTGTCGTCGAACAGGCGCGCCGCGTACAGGCCGAGGTCGAAGGCGCCTTCCACATAGGCCTTCTGGGTCAGCAGCATGCGCCGCACGTCGGCGTGCTGGATGATCGACACCTGGGGCGAGGTCGGGTCCTTGCCATCGGGCAGGCGGCCCTGGGGACGCTCGCGGGCGTACTCCAGGGAATAGAGGTAGCCGGCGTAGCCGAGCATCACCGCACCCATGCCGACGCCGATGCGTGCCTCGTTCATCATCTGGAACATGTAGGACAGGCCGGCGTGAGGCTTGCCCACCAGATAGCCGACGCAGTTGCCGTTATCGCCGAAGTTCAGCGCAGTGGAAGTGGTGCCGCGGTAGCCCATCTTGTGGAACAGGCCGGCCAGGATCACGTCGTTGCGCTGGCCCGGGGAGCCGTCTTCGTTGACCAGGAACTTGGGCACGATGAACAGGGAGATGCCCTTCACCCCGGGCGGCGCGTCCGGCAGCTTGGCCAGGACCATGTGCACGATGTTCTCCGACAGCGGGTGGTCGCCGCCGGAAATGAAGATCTTGTTGCCTTTGATCCGGTAGGTGCCGTCGCCGGCCGGTTCGGCGCGGGTGCGGATGTCCGAGAGGGACGAGCCGGCATGGGGTTCGGTCAGCGCCATGGTGCCGAAGAAGCGGCCTTCGATCATCGGCTGGAGGAAGCGCTGCTTCTGATCGATGCTACCGAAGCTCTCGATCAGGTTGGCCGCGCCCATGGTCAGGAAAGGATAGGCGGAGCTGCCGACGTTGGCCGACTGGAAATGCGCGAAGCAGGCCTGCGACAGCAAGGTTGGCAGCTGCATGCCGCCTTGCTCGAAGCTGCGGGTAGCGTTGAGGAAGCCGGCCTCGAGGAAGGCGTCGACGGCGGGCTTCACCTCCGGGATCAGAGTGGCGGCGCCATCCACGTACTCTGGCTCCTGCTCGTCGCCCTTGCGGTTGTGCGGGGCGAAGAACTTCTCGGCGATGCTGCGGGCGGTGCCCAGGGCGGCGTCGAAGGTTTCGCGGTTGTGCTCGGCGAAACGCTCGCGCTGGGTCAGGGCTTCGGCGTCCAGGACTTCGTAGAGTTCGAAGGCCAGGTTGCGGGAACTGAGCAGGGTCTCGGACATGGTGGCTCTCCGGTGGGATTGTCCGAGTCTAGATCGGTGAATGTAGGGCGCCTAGCAACATCGATGTGCGTGATAAAGGGGGTGCAGCCGCGGTGGGGCGTCGACTGGTAAACTGCGCACCTCGCGAGGACCCACTATGAATTACCGCCATGCCTTCCACGCCGGCAACCATGCCGATGTGCTCAAACATTTCACCCTGGCCCGTCTGATCGCCCTGCTGTCACGCAAGGAGGCGCCCTTCGCCTACCTCGACAGCCACGCCGGCGTCGGTCTCTATGACCTGCTGGGCGAGCAGGCCGGCCGCACCGACGAATGGCGCGAGGGCATCGGCCGGCTCTGGGATCTGGCCGAGTTGCCGGCGCCAATGGCCGACTACCTGCAGGTGATCCGCGAGCTGAATCCGGATGGCCGCCTGCGCTACTACCCCGGTTCGCCGGAGCTGGCGCGGCGCCTGACGCGGCCCCAGGACCGCCTGCAGCTGAACGAGAAACACCCGGAAGACGGCCAACTGCTGCGGGACAACATGGCCGGCGACCGCCGCGTCGCCGTGCATCTGGGCGAGGGCTGGCACCTGCCGCGGGCGCTGCTGCCGGTGGCGGAGAAGCGCGCGCTGATGCTGATCGACCCGCCCTTCGAGAAGGCCGACGAACTGGAGCGCTGCGTCACCGCGCTGCAGGAGGCCATAGGCCGGATGCGCCAGACGGTCGTGGCCATCTGGTACCCGATCAAGGACCAGCGCCAGCTCAAGCGTTTCTATCAGGGCCTGCAGGCCAGTGGCGCGCCCAAGCTGCTGCGGGTGGAGCTGCGGGTGCATGCGGCGGACAATGCACTCGGCCTGAACGGCTCCGGGCTGGCCATCGCCAACCCGCCGTGGGGCATAGAGGAAGAGCTGCGCCAGGTCCTGCCCTGGTTGGCCGAGCGCCTGGCGCAGAGCCAGGGCGGCTGGCAGCTGGATTGGTTGATTGCCGAGGGCAGCTGAGCGCCTGAATCTGAATGCAGGGGCCGGCCGTAGGATGGGGCGGGCGGCGTTCCGTGAGCGGAACGATACCCATCGCCAGGTCCTGATGGGTATCGCTCCGCTCCACCCATCCTACTCAGAGCTCGATGTCAGGCCGGCAGGCAGACCCCGGTGCCGCCCAGGCCGCAGTAGCCGCCGGGGTTCTTCGCCAGGTACTGCTGGTGGTAGGCCTCGGCGTAATAGAAGGCAGGCGCTTCCCCGATCTCGGTGGTGATGGCGCCGTAACCGGCCTTCTGCAATTCGTCCTGAAAGCGCGCCTGGCTGGCGCGGGCAGCGGCCAGTTGGGCCGGGTCGTAGCAGTAGATGGCCGAGCGGTACTGGGTGCCGACGTCATTGCCCTGGCGCATGCCCTGGGTCGGGTTGTGCGCTTCCCAGAACACCCGCAGCAACTCTTCGAAACTGGTCTGTTGCGGGTCGAACACCACCAGCACCGCTTCGGTGTGCCCGGTCAGGCCTGAACAGACTTCGTCATAGGTGGGGTTCGGCGTGAAGCCGCCGGCATAGCCCACGGCCGTGGTCCAGACACCGGGTTGCTGCCAGAAACGCCGTTCGGCGCCCCAGAAGCAGCCCAGGCCGAACTGTGCCATCTGCAGACCGGCTGGGAAGGGGCCGTGAAGCGGGCGGCCGTTGACGTAGTGGCTGTCGGGCACCGGCATCGGGGTTTCGCGGCCGGGCAGGGCCTGGCCAGCGCCGGGTAGTTCGAGCTTGTGGGCGAGTATTTGCGAACGCAGGACCATCAGCCTTCTCCTGGTTGGTGGCGGGAAGCCCCGATGTTACCTCGACTTGGCGGCCTGTTGATAAATCCACTGCCCCTGTCCCCGGGGCGCCGGCCTCAGGTCCCTTTGCGGCAGGGGTAGCGGCCGAGATTCTCGAACAGGTGCTTGCCGGAGATCGGCTTGTCGAACAGGTAGCCCTGGCCCACATCGCAGTGCTGGCGGCGCAGGAAGCCCAGCTGGGCGGCGGTCTCTATCCCCTCGGCAACCACCTTGAGCTTGAGCTTGTGGGCCATGGCGATCACCGCGGAGGTGATTTCCTTGTCGTCCTGGCTGTCGGGGATGTCCTTGATGAAGCTGCGATCGATCTTGATCACGTCGATGGGGAATTTCTTCAGGTAGCTGAGCGACGAGTAGCCGGTGCCGAAGTCATCCATGGCCAGGGTCAGGCCCAGGCTTTTCAGATTGTTGAGCTGGTGCCGGGTGTCTTCGGTGGCCTCCAGCAGCAGGCCTTCGGTGAGTTCCAGTTCCAGCTGCGCCGGCGGCAGTTGCTCCTCCTGCAGGATGGCGGCGATGGAGCCCACCAGATCGGGGTCGCTGAATTGCTTGGGCGACAGGTTGATCGCCACCTGCAGGTCGCCGAGCCCGGCTGCACCGAGACGTTTGCTCATGCGGCAGGCTTCGCGGATCACCCACTTGCCGATGGGGATGATCATCCCCGTCTCCTCCGCCACGCTGATGAACTGGTCCGGGCTGATCATGCCCTTTTCCGGGTGGTGCCAGCGCAGCAGCGCCTCCATGCCCAGCAACTGGCCGCTCTTCAGGCAGAGCTTGGGCTGGTAGAAGACTTCCAGTTCATTCTGCGCCAGGGCGCGGCGCAGGTTGTTCTCGACGAACAGCTTGTAGCTGGCTTCGGCGTTCAGCGCCTCGGTGAACAGCTGCAGCTGGTGCTTGCCGTTGGCCTTGGCCTTGTGCAGCGCGAGACCCGCGTGCTTCATCAGGGTCTGCGGGTCGCGCCCATGCTGGGGCGCGCAGGCCAGGCCGAGGGAGCCGGTGACGCTGATCAGCTGGTTGTCGACGAACAGCGGCTTGTCCAGGGTCTGCAGCACCTGGGCGGCGATGCGCCGGCCGCTCTCCAGGTCGGCTCCGTCGAGCAGCA
Organism: Pseudomonas sp. BN417; assembly: GCF_029871205.1. Taxonomy (GTDB): domain Bacteria; phylum Pseudomonadota; class Gammaproteobacteria; order Pseudomonadales; family Pseudomonadaceae; genus Metapseudomonas. The sequence continues at coordinate 52,296 of NZ_SSOJ01000069.1, forward strand.
CGGCGAACTCGTTGCTGGCGAAGCGCGCCAGGACGCCATTGGGGCTCAGGCTGTTGCGCAGGCGCCGGGCGAGGCTGACCAGCAGTTTGTCGCCGGTCTGGTGGCCGAGGCTGTCGTTGATCCGCTTGAAGTTGTCGATATCCACCAGCAGCAGGCAGAGCGGTGTGTCACGGTCGCTGTGGAAGCGTTCTTCCAAGGTTCGGATGAAGTAGGGACGGTTGCCGAGGCCGGTGAGGTTGTCGGTATAGGCCAGCTTCTCGATGCGTTGCTGGGCCAGCTTGCTCTGGGTGACATCCTCGTAGATGCCGATGTAATGGGTGAGCCCGCCGTCCTCGCCGAAGACCTTGGAGATCGATAGCTGGCCCCAGTACGGCTCCAGGTTCTTGCGCCGGCTGCGGAACTCGCCCTGCCAGCTGTTGCAGGTGGCCAGGCCCGAGCCTGTGTCGAAGAGCAGCTCGCTGAGGTTCTCCAACGCCGGCAGGTCCGACAGGCGGCGGCCATGTACTTCGTCGGCGCTGTACTGGGTGATGGCGGTGAAGCTCGGGTTGACGTATTCCACCAGGCCGTCGCAGTCCACCAGCAGGAAGGCGCTGGCGCTCTGCTCCACGGCGCGCTGGAACAGGTGCAGCGCGCTGGTGGCGTGGCGGCGCTGCTGGTTCACCAGGACCTGGGCGAACTGGTCGGCCAGTTCGCCGGCGAAGGCGATCTCATCGGTCTGCCAGACCCGCGGCGCGCCGGTGTGCTCCAGGCAGAGCACGCCCACCACCTCGCCACCGATGCGGATGCTGGCGTCGAGCATGGCGGTGATGCCCTGGGGCTTGAGGTAACCCTTGGCCAGTTCGCTGGTGCGGGGGTCGCGCTGGGCATTGTGGGCGTCGATGGCGCGGCCACTGTGCAGGGCTTCGAGGTAGTGCGGGAACTGACTCATGTCCATGGCCCGCGGGTGCTCGTGATGGTCCTGGTCACGGCGGAACAGGCTGACCGCCACCAGTTGGCTGCCCTCGAGCATCCAGATGCCGGTGCGCGCCACGTCGTAGGCTTCGCAGGCGGCCTGGGTGATGAGTTGTGCGGCTTCCTCGGCGGGGTTGCTGGAGGTGTAGCGATGACGCGCCAGGCGCACGATCAGGCTCTGCTGGGCGCGGGAGCGGATCAGGTGCTGCAGGTGGTCTTCCTGGGAGCGCTGGTAGAGCTCGAGGGAGGTGCGCAGGCGACTGTTCTGGGCTTCCAGGTCGAGGTTCTTCTGCTTTTCCTTGGGCTCCTGCGCCTCGCCGGCCACCATCAGGTAGCCGCGCAGCAACTGGCGCCCGTGCTGCTGGAAAGGCTCGCCGACCTCCAGCAGGCGCAATGGCCCATTGGGGGTATGCAGGGTGTAATGGATGGCGTAGTGGGGCTTTTCGCCCAGCTGCAGCTGCACCTCGTCATGCAGCCGGTAACGGCTTTCCGGCTCCATCAGGCTGGCGTAGGGGGAGTCGATGAGGGCGCAGAGCTCGCTGGCAGGCACGCCGAACCGGCGCTCGCAGGCCGGATCGAGGAAGAGCAGCGCCCAGCTGGCTTCGTTGAGCCGCTCGAAACGCATCAGACCCAGCCGCGAGGGGACAGGCAACTGCGTCACTATCTCGGCCACCGTACGGCTGGCGGCATCGGGATGGCTCTTCATCGGGCGCTGGGCTTCCACTTCTCTGACCGGGAGAGGGCCCGGCCAACTTCTTCAAAGCACCGGGCAAGGGTGCATCATGATGATGGCACTGGCAAGCACGCCGCATGGGCCGTTTCGCGAGGCGGTTCTCAGCCCGCGCAGGGGGAGGGGCGGGCGCCGGGTGAGTCGACCTGGGCTGGGCGCAGGACCGTACGCAGGCGTCTGGAAGGACGGCCGGTGGCCAGTTGCAGGCAAAAAAAACCCCGCCTCAGGGGGCGGGGTTGAGGTACGAGCGTGGCGTGCTCGTGAATAGCAAGGGTTACAGCAGCATGGTACGGATATCCGCCAGCACGTCGCTGAGGCGCTTGGTGAAGCGCGCGGCGGCGGCACCGTTGATCACGCGGTGGTCGTAGGAGAGCGACAGCGGCAGCATCAGGCGCGGCTGGAAGGCCTTGCCGTCCCAAACCGGCTGCATCGCGGCCTTGGACACACCGAGTATCGCCACCTCAGGCGCGTTGACGATCGGCGTGAAGCCGGTGCCGCCAATATGGCCGAGGCTGGAGATGGTGAAGCAGGCGCCTTGCATGGCGTCGGCGGACAGCTTCTTGGTGCGTGCCTTCTCCGCCAGTTCGGCGGCCTCGGCGGCCAGTTGCAGCAGGCTCTTCTGGTCGACGTCGCGGATGACCGGCACCAGCAGGCCGTCCGGGGTGTCCACGGCGAAGCCGATGTGCACGTACTTCTTGCGGATCAGCGCCTTGCCGCTGGGGGCCAGGGAGCTGTTGAAGTCCGGAAGTTCCTTGAGCAGGTAGGCGCAGGCCTTGAGCAGCAGCGGCAGGACGGTCAGCTTGACGCCAGCCTTCTCCGCCACGGCCTTCTGGGCCACGCGGAAGGCTTCCAGCTCGGTGATGTCGGCCGAATCGAACTGGGTCACGTGCGGGACGTTGAGCCAGCTGCGATGCAGGTTGGCGGCGCCGACCTGCATCAGGCGGGTCATGGCCACTTCTTCGATCTCGCCGAACTTGCTGAAGTCCACCACCGGGATCGGCGGGATGCCGGCACCGCCAGTCGCGGCGGCAGCGGCAGCCGGGGCTTCCTTGGCCTTCTGCATCATGGCCTTGACGTAGGCCTGCACGTCTTCCTTGAGCACGCGGCCGTGCGGGCCAGTGGCCGGTACCACGCTCAGCTCGACGCCGAACTCGCGAGCCAGCTGGCGCACTGCCGGGCCGGCATGGACCTTGGCGCCGCTGGAACGTGCCGGTACACCAGTCGTGCTCGCAGCCGCAGCCGCCAGCGCGGCGATGGCGCTGACCTCGGCGGCCGCGACCGGGTGGGCGCCTTCCGGTACGCGGTGCACCGGTTGGCTCGCCTGGGCCGGAGCCGTGGCAGCCGGAGCGGCGCCCGCCACTCGCAGCTTGAGGATCAGGTCGCCGGTGCCGACTTCGGCATCCAGCTTGACCTCGACGCTCTCCACCACGCCAGCGGCGGGGGAGGGGATCTCCATGCTGGCCTTGTCGGACTCCAGGGTGATCAGCGACTGGTCGGCTTCGACGGTGTCGCCGGCCTTGACCAGTACTTCGATGACCTTGGCCGTGCCGTCCGAGCCGATGTCCGGAACGAAAATGTCCTGCACGGTCTGGCCGGCGGCTGCGGGGGCGGCAGCCGGAGCCGGGGCAGCGGCGGGCTTCTCTTCAGCCTTGGGCGCGGGAGCGGCTGCCTGCGCGGGCGCCGCGGCGGCGGCACCCTCGACTTCCAGTTCCAGCAGTTCGTCACCTTCCTTCAGGTGATCGCCGAGCTTGACCTTCAGGCTCTTGATCACACCGGACATGGGCGCGGGGATCTCCATGCTGGCCTTGTCCGATTCCAGGGTCAGCAGGCTCTGGTCGGCCTCGATGCGGTCGCCAACCTTGACGAACAGCTCGATCACTTCACCTTCGCCGCTGCCGATGTCGGGTACGCGAATCAATTTACTCACAATGCGTCTCCTCAGCAGTCCAGCGGGTTGCGTTTTTCGGGGTCGATGCCGAACTTGGCGATGGCCTCGGCCACGACCTTGGGCTCGATCTCGCCGCGGTCCGCCAGGGCTTCCAGGGTCGCCAGGACCACCCAGTAACGGTCAACCTCGAAGAAGTGGCGCAGTTTCCTGCGGGTGTCGCTGCGGCCGAAGCCGTCGGTGCCGAGGACCTTGTACTCCTTGCCCGGAATCCACTGGCGGATCTGGTCGGCGAACAGCTTCATGTAGTCGGTGGAGGCCACGACCGGACCCTTGCGGCCGGCCAGGCACTGCTCGACATACGTCTGCTGCGGCTTCTGTTCCGGGTGCAGGCGGTTGTGACGCTCGACGGCCAGGCCTTCGCGGCGCAGTTCGTTGAAGCTGGTGACGCTCCAGACGTCGGCGCCGACGTTGAACTGCTCGCGGAGGATCTTCGCCGCTTCGCGGACTTCGCGCAGGATGGTGCCCGAGCCCAGCAGTTGCACGTGGTGCGCGGCATCCTTCTTGTCTTCTTCCAGAAGGTACATGCCCTTGATGATGCCTTCCTCGACGCCTTCCGGCAGCGCGGGCTGCTGGTAGGCCTCGTTCATCACGGTGATGTAGTAGAAGATGTTCTGCTGCTCTTCGGTCATCTGGCGGATGCCTTCACGCACGATCACCGCCAGCTCATAGCCGTAGGTGGGGTCGTAGGTGCGGCAGTTGGGGATGGTGGCCGCCATGATGTGGCTGTGGCCGTCCTCGTGCTGCAGGCCTTCGCCGTTCAGGGTGGTACGACCCGAGGTGCCGCCGATCAGGAAGCCACGGGTGCGGCTATCGCCGGCAGCCCAGGCCAGGTCGCCGATACGCTGGAAGCCGAACATCGAGTAGAAGATGTAGAACGGCAGCATCGGCTGGTTGTGGTTGCTGTACGAGGTGCCGGCGGCGATGAAGGAGGACATGGCGCCCGCTTCGTTGATGCCTTCCTCGAGGATCTGGCCCTTCTTGTCCTCCCTGTAGAACATCACCTGGTCCTTGTCCACCGGCTCGTAGAGCTGGCCGACCGAGGAGTAGATGCCCAACTGGCGGAACATGCCTTCCATACCGAAGGTACGGGCCTCGTCCGGAATGATCGGGACGATGCGCTGGCCGAGCTCCTTGTCCTTGACCAGCTGCGAGAGGATGCGCACGAAGGCCATGGTGGTGGAGATTTCACGGTCGCCGGAGCCGTCGAGGATGGCTTTCAGGGTTTCCAGCGGCGGGGTCGGGATGCTGAAGCTGTTGGCGCGGCGCTGCGGCACGTAACCGCCCAGGGCGGCGCGGCGCTCGTGCAGGTACTTGTGCTCGGCGCTGCCTTGCTCGGGACGGTAGAACGGCAGTTTTTCCAGGTCTTCGTCCCTGACCGGGATGTCGAAGCGGTCGCGGAACTGCTTCAGGCTCTCGACGTCGACCTTCTTGACGTTGTGGGCGATGTTCTTCGCTTCGCCGGCGCCGGTGCCATAGCCCTTGATGGTCTTGGCCAGGACGACGGTGGGCTGGCCCTTGTGGTTGACCGCCTGGTGGTAGGCCGCATAGACCTTGTAGGGGTCGTGGCCGCCACGGTTGAGCTTCCAGATCTCGTCGTCGGAAAGGTCCTTGACCATTTCCTTGAGTTCCGGGGTGTTGAAGAAGTTCTCGCGGACGTAGGCACCGTCCTTGGCCTTGTAGTTCTGGTACTCGCCGTCGACCGCTTCGTCCATGCGGCGCTGCAGGGCACCATCGGCGTCCTTGGCGAACAGCGGGTCCCAGAAGCGGCCCCAGACCACCTTGTTCACGTTCCACTGGGCGCCGCGGAAGACACCTTCCAGCTCCTGGATGATCTTGCCGTTGCCGCGGACCGGGCCGTCGAGGCGCTGCAGGTTGCAGTTGATGACGAAGATCAGGTTGTCCAGCTTCTCGCGGCCGGCCAGGGAGATGGCGCCGAGGGATTCCGGCTCGTCGCACTCGCCGTCACCCATGAAGCACCAGACCTTCTGCTTGCCGGCGGGGATGAAGCCGCGGCTTTCCAGGTACTTCATGAAGCGCGCCTGGTAGATGGCCTGGATCGGGCCGAGGCCCATGGACACGGTGGGGAACTGCCAGAAGTCCGGCATCAGCCAGGGGTGCGGGTAGGAGGACAGGCCCTTGCCGTCCACTTCCTGGCGGAAGTTGGTCATCTGGTCTTCGCTGATGCGGCCTTCGAGGAAGGCGCGGGCATAGATGCCGGGGGAGGCGTGGCCCTGATAGAAGATCAGGTCGCCGCCATGCTCGTCGGTGGGAGCCTGGAAGAAGTAGTTGAAGCCGATGTCGTAGAGGGTCGCCGAGGACGCGAAGCTGGAGATGTGGCCGCCCAGGTCCGGGTCGTGCAGGTTGGTGCGCATGACCATTGCCAGGGCATTCCAGCGCACCAGGGAGCGGATGCGGCGTTCCATGAACAGGTCGCCGGGCATGCGGGCTTCGTGAGTCAATGGAATGCTGTTGCGATACGGCGTGGTGATGGCGTAGGGCAGTTGGGTGCCGCTGCGGGTGGCCAACTCGCCCATGCGGGTCAGCAGGTAGTGCGCGCGGTCTTCACCTTCTTTGTCGAGTACGGACTCCAGGGCGTCCAGCCATTCCTGGGTTTCGACGATATCGAGGTCTTGCATGGCTTGCTCCAGGGCGGAAAGGCTTCCAGAATCGGATGCCAGTGGTCACGGCCGGCCTTATGGGCGACCGCGGCGAAATTCTTGTTACCGGGGGGTAGAACCGGGCTCGTGTAGTTTTACTACAAATCGACGAAGGTTTCAGCACTCTGGATACAATCTTTCGTAGTAAAACTACAGATCGCGCGGCGCAGTCGGCTGAAAGCCCCGAGTTAGAGCTATTCCGCCACCGCTGCGCTAGCTGCGGGCCCAGCCGAGACCCGCAGCCCACAAAGGATAGACCATGAGCCTGCCGCCGCCGGCCGCCCTGTCGGCCAACCTCCAGCCCAGCGCCGATCGGGCGTTGTCGGCCTTCCGCTCCGCCCTCGCCGAACAGATCCAGGAATTCGCCGCCTGGCCCGACGAACGGCAGCAAGCCTTCGTTCGTGTCGCTGCTGCCAGCGATTTTGTCGCCGAGCAGGCCCAGCGCGACCCAGCCATGCTGCTGGCGCTGGCCGCTTCCGGTGAACTGGAACGGAGCCTGGCGCCGGGCGAGCTGCGGACCCAGGTGTCGGAGCTGCTGGAGGGCTGCGCCGAGGAAGATGAGCTGGGCCGGCGCCTGCGCCGCTACCGCAACCGCCAGCAGCTGCGCATCATCTGGCGCGACCTGACCCGCCAGGCGGATCTTGCGGAAACCTGCTGCGACCTTTCGGACCTCGCCGACGCCTGCATCGACCTCGCCTATCACTGGCTCTACAGCCGCCACTGCGCCCAGTTCGGTACCCCCATCGGCCGTCGCTCCGGCCAGCCGCAGCACCTTGTAGTGCTCGGCATGGGCAAGTTGGGCGCGCACGAGCTGAATCTGTCTTCGGATATCGACCTGATCTTCGGCTACCCCGAGGGCGGCGAAACCGAGGGCGCCAAGCGTGCCCTGGATAACCAGGAATTCTTCACCCGCCTCGGCCAGCGGCTGATCAAGGCGCTGGACGTGATCACCGTGGACGGTTTCGTCTTCCGCGTGGACATGCGCCTGCGCCCCTACGGCTCCTCCGGGCCGCTGGTGTTCAGCTTCAATGCCCTGGAGCAGTACTACCAGGACCAGGGGCGCGACTGGGAACGCTACGCCATGATCAAGGCGCGGGTGGTGGGGGGCGACCAGGCGGCCGGGGGCCAGCTGTTGCAGATGCTGCGGCCCTTCGTCTATCGCCGCTACCTGGACTTCTCCGCCATCGAGGCGCTGCGCTCGATGAAGCAACTGATCCAGCAGGAAGTGCGGCGCAAGGGTATGACCGACAACGTCAAGCTCGGCTCCGGCGGCATTCGCGAAGTCGAGTTCATTGCCCAGGCCTTCCAGTTGATCCACGGCGGGCGCGACCTCAGCCTGCAGCAGCGGCCGTTGCTCAAGGTGCTGGATACCCTGGAAGGTCAAGGCTACCTGCCGCCGCCAGTGGTGGCGGAAATGAAAGAGGGCTACGAGTTCCTTCGTTATACCGAGCACGCCCTGCAAGCGATTGCCGATCGCCAGACGCAGATGCTGCCGGACAGCGACCTGGACCGCGCTCGCGTCGCTTTCATCATGGGCTTCGATGACTGGTCGGCCTTCCATGAGCGCCTGATGTATTGGCGTGGGCGCGTCGAGTGGCACTTCCAGCAAGTGATCGCCGACCCGGATGAAGAAGAGGGTGGCGGTGAAAGCTGCATCGGCGGCGAGTGGCTGCCGCTCTGGGAGGAGGCCCTGGACGAAGAGGGCGCCTGTCGCCAGCTGGGCGAGGCGGGCTTCACCGAGCCGGCCACTGCCAGGCGCCGGCTCAGCGACCTGCGCAACGGTCCACAAGTACGCGCCATGCAGCGCCTCGGCCGCGAGCGTCTGGATGCCTTCATGCCGCGCCTGTTGAATATGACCGTGGAACACGGCAATCCCGACCTGGTGCTGGAGCGCGTGTTGCCCATGGTGGAGAAGGTGGCGCGCCGCTCGGCCTACCTGGTGCTGCTGAGCGAGAACCCCGGGGCGCTGCAGCGGCTGATCGAGCTTTGCGCGGCCAGCCCCTGGATCGCCGAACAGATCACCCGCTTCCCGCTGCTGCTGGACGAGCTGCTCAACGAAGGGCGCCTGTACCGTCCGCCGCTGGCCCCGGAGCTGGCCGCCGAACTGCGCGAGCGCCTCACCCGCATTCCCGAAGACGACCTTGAACAGCAGATGGAGGCCCTGCGCCACTTCAAGCTGGCCCACAGCCTGCGGGTAGCGGCTTCGGAGATCGCCGGCACCCTGCCGCTGATGAAGGTCAGCGACTACCTGACCTGGCTGGCCGAGGCCATCCTCGACCAAGTGCTGGCGCTGTCCTGGCGCTACAACGTGGCCAAGTTCGGCACGCCGAAGCGCGCCGACGGTAGCCTCTGCGACCCGGATTTCATCATCGTCGGCTATGGCAAGGTGGGCGGCCTGGAGTTCGGCCATGGTTCGGACCTGGACCTGGTGTTCATCCATGATGGCGATCCCGAGGCCGAGACTGACGGCGCCAAGCCCATAGATGGCGCCCAGTTCTTCACTCGCCTGGGTCAGCGCATCATCCACCTGCTCACCACCCAGACCACTTCCGGCTCCCTCTATGACGTCGACATGCGCCTGCGCCCCTCGGGCGCGGCGGGCCTGTTGGTCAGCTCGCTCGGTGCCTTCCAGCGCTACCAGGAAAACGAGGCCTGGACCTGGGAGCACCAGGCGCTGGTGCGCGCGCGGGTGCTGGTGGGCTCGCCACGGGTCGCCAGCGCCTTCGAACAGGTGCGCCTGGCGGTGCTCGGCCGCGAACGCGACCTGCCCAAGCTGCGCGCCGAGGTCAGCGAGATGCGGGCGAAGATGCGCGACAACCTCGGCACCCGCGAAACCGCTGCCGGAACCACGCCGAATGCCTTCGAGGCCGCGGCCGCCTTCGATCTGAAGCAGGATGCCGGCGGTATCGTCGATATCGAATTTATGGTGCAATATGCGGCCCTGGCCTGGTCACGACAGCACCCTGAGCTGGTTCGTTACACCGATAACATCCGCATTCTGGATGGCCTGGAGCAGGCAGACCTGCTGACCGGCGACGAGGTTCGCCTGCTGCAGGAGGCCTACAAAGCCTATCGTTCAGCGGCCCATCGCCAGGCCTTGCAGAAGCAGCCGGGGGTAGTGGGCGGGGACCAGTTCCACGCGGAGCGCCAAGGCGTGATGCGGATCTGGCGTGAGTTGGGCTTGAACTGACTCGTCTGGCTGAACCAATCGAATTCTTGAGGAGCTGGCAATATGTCGATGGCCGATCGTGATGGCGTGATCTGGTATGACGGCGAACTGGTACCGTGGCGCGAAGCGACCACCCATGTGCTGACCCACACCCTGCACTACGGCATGGGCGTGTTCGAAGGCGTGCGCGCCTACAACACCCCGGACGGCACGGCCATCTTCCGCCTGCAGGCGCACACCGATCGCCTGTTCGACTCGGCCCACATCATGAACATGCAGATCCCGTACTCCAAGGACGAGATCAACGAGGCCACCCGCGCCGCCGTTCGTGAGAACAACCTGGAAAGCGCCTACATCCGCCCGATGGTGTTCTACGGAAGCGAAGGCATGGGCCTGCGCGCCACCGGCCTGAAGGTCCACGTGATAGTCGCCGCCTGGAACTGGGGCGCCTACATGGGCGAAGAGGCCCTGCAGCAAGGCATCAAGGTGCGCACCAGCTCCTTCACCCGCCACCATGTGAACATCTCGATGACCCGCGCCAAGTCCAACGGCGCCTACATCAACTCCATGCTGGCCCTGCAGGAAGCCATTTCCGGCGGTGCCGACGAAGCCATGATGCTCGACCCGGAAGGCTACGTGGCCGAAGGCTCCGGCGAGAACATCTTCATCATCAAGGACGGTGTGCTCTACACCCCCGAGGTGACCGCCTGCCTCAACGGCATCACTCGCGCCACCGTGCTGCGCCTGGCCGACGAGCTCGGCATCAAGCTGGTGGAGAAGCGCATCACCCGTGATGAGGTGTACATCGCCGACGAGGCCTTCTTCACCGGCACCGCCGCTGAAGTCACCCCGATCCGCGAAGTGGATGGCCGCAAGATCGGCCTCGGCCGCCGTGGCCCGGTGACCGAAAAGCTGCAGAAAGCCTACTTCGATCTGGTGGCCGGCAAGACCTCCGCTCACCCCGAGTGGCGCACCCTGGTCAAGTAAACCGACAAAGCTGCAAGCAGCAAGCCGCAAGCCGCAAGTGGTCACCACCGCTTGAAGCTTGCGGCTTGTCGCTTGAGGCTTGAAGCTGCCCTTATGAACATTCTGATCGTAGGACCCTCCTGGGTCGGCGACATGGTGATGGCGCAGACACTTTTCCAGTGCCTGAAAGCCCGCCATCCCGACTGCGAGATCGACGTGCTGGCGCCCGAATGGAGCCGGCCCATCCTTGAGCGCATGCCGGAAGTGCGCCAGGCGCTGAGCTTCCCGCTTGGCCATGGCGTGCTGGATATCGCCGCCCGGCGCAAGATCGGCAAGTCCCTGGCCGGTCGGTACGACCAGGCCATCCTCCTGCCCAACTCCCTGAAGTCGGCGCTGGTGCCCTGGTTCGCCAGCATCCCCAAGCGCACCGGCTGGAAGGGGGAGATGCGCTACGGCCTGCTCAACGACATTCGCAGCCTCGACAAAGAGCGCTACCCGCTGATGATCGAGCGCTTCATGGCGCTGGCCTATGAACCTGGCGCCGAGCTGCCCACGCCCTATCCGCGGCCCACGCTGCAGATCGACCCGGCCAGCCGTGATGCGGCCCTGGCCAAGTTCGGCCTGGACCTGGATCGGCCCGTGCTGGCGCTCTGCCCGGGTGCCGAGTTCGGCGAAGCCAAGCGCTGGCCCGCCGAGCATTACGCCAAGGTGGCCGAGCTGAAGATTCGCGCGGGCTGGCAGGTCTGGCTGTTCGGCTCGAAGAACGACCATCCTGGCGGTGAAGACATCCGCATGCGCCTGATTCCCGGCCTGCGCGAAGAGGCGGTGAACCTGGCCGGCGAAACCAGCCTGGCCGAAGCCATCGACCTGATGTCCTGCGCTGGCGCCGTGGTCTCCAACGACTCCGGCCTGATGCATGTGGCGGCGGCGCTGGCGCGCCCGCTGGTGGCGGTCTATGGCTCCACCTCGCCGCAGTTCACCCCGCCCCTGGCGGAGCGGGTGGAAATCGTCCGCCTGGGACTGGAGTGCAGCCCCTGCTTCGACCGTACCTGCCGCTTCGGCCATTACAACTGCCTGCGCGAGCTCAAGTCGCGTCCGGTGATCGAAGCCCTGGACCGCCTGGCGCCGGACCCGCTCGACCTGGTGGAGATTCGCTGAGTGCGGGTATTGCTGATCAAGACTTCTTCCCTGGGCGATGTCATCCACACCCTGCCGGCGTTGACCGATGCCGCGCGGGCGATTCCCGGCATCCAGTTCGACTGGGTGGTGGAGGAAGGCTTCGCCGAGATTCCCGCTTGGCACCCAGCGGTGGCGCGGGTCATTCCGGTGGCCATCCGCCGCTGGCGCAAGAACCTCTGGCAGACCCTGAAGAGTGGCGAGTGGCGCCGCTTCAAGCGTCGCCTGCGGGAAACCCGTTACGACCTGGTGATAGACGCCCAGGGCCTGCTGAAAAGCGCCCTGCTGACTCGTTACGCCAAGGCGCCGGTGGCCGGCCTGGACCGCGATTCGGCCCGCGAACCGGTCGCCAGCCGCTTCTACGACCGCTGCTACCCGGTAGCCTGGGGCCAGCACGCGGTCGACCGCGTGCGCCAGCTGTTCGCCCAGGCCCTGGACTACCGCGTGCCGGAAGGCATGGGTAACTACGGCCTGAACCGTGCCGCCCTGGCCGACGCCCAGGGCGGCGCGCCTTACTTGCTGTTCCTCCACGGCACCACCTGGGACACCAAGCACTGGCCGGAAAAATACTGGCGCGAACTGACCGAGCGGGCCTGCGAACACGGCTGGCATGTGCGCCTGCCTTGGGGCAATCCGACGGAGAAGGCGCGTGCCGAGCGTATAGCCGAGGGCTTGGAAAACGCCGCCGTGCTCCCCAGATTGTCCCTGGCAGGGATGGCCAAGGTGGTGGCCGGCGCCCGCGCCTGCGTAGCAGTGGATACCGGCCTCGGCCACCTGGCCGCAGCGCTGGACGTGCCCACCCTGTCGCTTTACGGGCCGACCAACCCGGGTTTCACCGGTGCCTACGGGCGGGCGCAGATCCACCTGGGCAGCGACTTCCCCTGTGCGCCCTGCCTGAAGAAGACCTGCGCCTATAAGCCGACGGCGGAGGATCGCCGCCTGTTCGACCTCACGCGCGAACAGCCGCTATGTTTCACCCGGCTGAATCCGCAGCGCGTGGCGACCCAGCTGGAAGCCCTGCTGCTGACCGAGGATATCCACTGATGCAACTGGCATTCGTGCTCTACAAGTACTTCCCCTTCGGCGGCCTGCAGCGCGACTTCATGCGCATCGCCCTGGAGTGCCAGCGCCGTGGGCATGCCATTCGCGTCTACACCATGATCTGGGAAGGTGACATCCCGGAAGGCTTCGAAGTGCTGATCGCGCCGGTCAAGGCGTTGTTCAATCACAAGCGCAACGAGAAATTCACGGCCTGGGTCGAGGCCGACCTGGCGCGCCGTCCGGTGGACCGGGTGATCGGCTTCAACAAGATGCCCGGTCTGGACGTCTACTACGCCGCCGACCCCTGCTTCGAGGACAAGGCGCAGAACCTGCGCAACGGCCTCTACCGGCGCTGGGGCCGCTACAAGCACTTCTCCGACTACGAACGTGCGGTCTTCGCCCCCGAGTCTGCAACCTCGGTGCTGATGATCTCCGAGGTGCAGCAGCCGCTCTTCGTCAAGCACTACGCCACGCCGGCGGGGCGTTTCCACCTGCTGCCGCCGGGTATCGCCGCCGACCGCCGTGCGCCGGCCAACGCCGCGGAAATCCGCGCCGAGTTCCGCCGCGAGTTCAAGCTGGGCGAGGATGACCTGCTGCTGGTGCAGATCGGCTCCGGCTTCAAGACCAAGGGCCTGGATCGCAGCCTCAAGGCCGTAGCCGCGTTGCCCCGCGAGCTGCGCAAGCGTACCCGGCTGATCGTCATCGGCCAGGACGACCCCAAGCCCTTCCTGCTGCAGATGAAAGCCCTGGGGATATCCGACCAGGTGGACATTCTCAAGGGCCGCAGCGATATCCCGCGCTTCCTGCTCGGCGCCGACCTGCTGATCCATCCGGCCTACAACGAGAACACCGGCACGGTGCTGCTCGAGGCGTTGGTGGCCGGCCTGCCGGTGCTGGTCACGGATGTCTGCGGCTATGCCCATTACATTGCCGAGGCCGACAGCGGCCGGGTGCTGCCCGGCCCGTTCGAACAGGAGGCGCTGAACCAGCTTCTCGCCGCGATGCTCGCCGACCCGGCCGCGCGCGCGCGCTGGAGCACCAACGGCCTGGCCTTCGCCGACAGTGCCGACCTCTACAGCATGCCGCAGCACGCGGCTGACGTGATTCTCGCGGAGCGCCCATGAAGCTTGTGCTGAAAGAGCCCTTCGAGCGCCTCTGGTCCGGCCGCGACGCCTTTGCCGAAGTGGAGGCGCTGCAGGGGCAGGTCTACCGCGAGCTGGAGGGGCGCCGGACCCTGCGTACCGAAGTCGAGGGGCGCGGATATTTCGTCAAGATCCACCGGGGTATCGGCTGGGGCGAGATCGCCAAGAACCTGCTGACCGCCAAGGCGCCCGTGCTTGGTGCCGGGCAGGAGTGGACGGCCATCCAGCGCCTGCACCAGGCCGACGTGCCGACCATGACCGCCGTGGCTTTCGGCGAGCGTGGCAGCAATCCTGCGCAGCAGCATTCCTTCATCGTCACCGAGGAGCTGGCGCCGACCATCAGCCTCGAAGATTTCTGCGTCGACTGGCAGCGCAACCCGCCGTCACCGCGCCTGAAGTGGGCACTGATCGGCGAAGTGGCGCGGATGACCGGTACCATGCATCGCGCCGGGGTCAATCACCGCGATTGCTATATCTGTCATTTCCTGCTGCATACGGAGCGGCCGGTGACCGCCGATGACTTCAAGCTGTCGCTGATCGACCTGCACCGTGCGCAGACGCGCGCGAGCACGCCGCGGCGCTGGCGTGACAAGGACCTGGCCGGCCTCTACTTCTCCGCGCTGAATATCGGCCTGACGCAGCGCGACAAGTTGCGCTTCCTCAAGGCCTACTTCCGCCAGCCATTGCGAGATGTGCTGCGCGATGAGATCGGCCTGCTGGCCTGGCTCGAGCAGAAGGCGGCGAGACTGCTGTCGCGCTACGAGCGTAAGTACGCGGGAGGAGAGGGCGCTTGAGTCAATGGAAACTGGCCGAGGGGCTGGATGCGGAAACCGTCGGGCTCTTCGGCGACCTCGACAGGGTATTCGCCCTCCAGGGCGACTGGATCACCGGCGACCCGCTGTCCGAAGTGCTGCGTGTGGAGCACCGTGGCGTGCGCTACTACGTCAAACGCTACTGGGCCGCGGGCAAAGGGCTGCGCCGCTGGCTCGGCCGGTCGCGGGTCAAGGCCGAGTGGCAGAACCTGCGGTATTTCACCCAGTGGGGCATCCCCACCGCACCCGTGGTGGGTTGGGGCCAGGAGCGTCGTGCCGGTGCCTTTCACCGCGGCGCATTGATCACCCGCGAACTCGCCGGTACGGTCGACCTGGCCGAAATGGCCCGCGAGGGCGACCCGCGGCTGCTCGACCCGCGCTGGGTCGACCGGGTCAGCCGGCAGCTGGCGAAGGCTACGCGACAATTGCACCAGCACGGCTTCGCCCACAACGACCTGAAGTGGCGCAACCTGCTGGTCGACCAGGCTGGCAACCTGTTCCTGATCGACTGCCCGACCGGCACCTTCTGGTGGGGACCATTCCTGCGCTACAGGGTCATCAAGGACCTGGCGTGCCTGGACAAGCTTGCCAAGTACCACCTCAGCCGCAGCCAGCGCCTGCGCTTCTACCTGCAGTACCTCGGCCGTTCGAGCCTGCAAGCCGGCGACAAGCGCCAGGTGCGACGGATCCTCAGTTTCTTCGAGGGACGCGAATGAGCGACTTTATCGCGCCGGCGGATCGCGACATCCTCGCCCGCCATGGATTGGACAGTTTCGACTCGCTCTGGGCCCTGCGCCTGGAAGCGGTGGACGAGCCCAACACGGGGCGTGGCGGCTGGAGCAGCGTGTTCCGCCTGGACCTGGGCGACAACGCCTACTACCTCAAGCGGCAGAGCAACTTTCTCAGCCGCAGCCTGCTGCGGCCATTCGGCGAGCCCACCTTCGCCCGCGAATTCCGCAATATCCGGCGCTACCAGGCGCTGGGGGTTCCCGCCCTGCAGGCAGCCTACTTCGGCACCCGCCTGGTCGATGGCAAGCGCCGTGCGATTCTGGTGTCGCGGGCGCTGGACGGCTGGCGCGAGCTGGCAGGTTGGCTGGAACTCTGGTCGGACCTTTCCGCAGAACGACGCACGGCCATAGTCGCGGCGGTCGCCTGGCTGGGCCGGCGTCTCCACGACGCTGGTCAGGTGCATGGCTGCTTCTATCCCAAGCATGTGTTCCTGCGCGAGGTCGGGAGCAGCTTCGAGGCCTGCTTGATCGACCTGGAAAAGACCCGGCCCCTGCTGCTTGGCCGTCGCGACCGGGTCAAGGACCTGGAAGCCCTGGTACGGCGTGCCGACGCCTGGGGCGAGGCCGAGGTGCGTGAGCTGCTGGCCGGCTATCTGGGGCAGGCGCGGGAATCAAGTGAAGTCAGCGACTGGCTGGCGCAAATGGGGCGTCGACGCCGCACCAAGGAACGCAATCAATGACCCTGGCGGAATTGGCCCGGGCGGGACGAAACCCGCAATTACCCATCAACCTGGATATCGCCGGCGGTCTGGAGCTGTTGAGCCTGCTGCGGGTCCTGCCCGGCCAGCGCTATGTGGGCGTGGCTCTTTGGCAGGGGCGCAAGGTGCTGGCCAAGTTGCTGGTAGGGGGCAAGGCCGGGCGGCATTTCCAGCGTGAGCTGGCCGGCGTCAAGGCGCTCCACGACCAGAGGCTGGACTCCCCGGCGCTGCTGGCGGAAGGCAATCTGGCAGGGCAGGGCGGCTGGTTGTTGTTCGAGTACCTGGAATCCGCTGAAAGCCTCTGGGATGCCTGGCGCCAAGTGGAACGCGACGTACCTTTGTCCGATGGCCAACAGGCCGTTCTGGGCGAGGCCCTGACGGCGATCGGCCGGTTGCATCTGGCCGGCCTCGCCCAGGAAGACCTGCACCTGGACAACCTGCTGCGCCATGGCGACAAGCTGCATGTGATCGATGGCGGCGGCATCCGCGCCGAAAGCCCCGGTACGCCGCTGCCACGGGACAAGGCGCTGGCCAACCTCGGTGTGTTCTTCGCCCAATTGCCTGCGGAGCTGGACTCCTCCCTCGAAGAGCTGCTGGTGCACTACTTGCTGGTCAATGGCGAACACGCCCTGCCACTGGAGGCCCTGGAGAAGGAAATCGCCCGCATGCGGCGCTGGCGGCTCGGCGACTACCTGAAGAAGATCGCCCGCGACTGCAGCCTGTTCAGCGTGGTTCGCGGCGCATTCGGTCTACGCGCCGTGCGCCGCGAGGCCGAGGCCGGGCTCGACGAGCTGCTGGACGCCCCGGATGCCTTCCTGGAACAGGGCCATCCGTTGAAGCGGGGCGCCACCGCCACCGTGGCCCGGGTTTCGCTCGGCGGGCGGCAATTGCTGGTCAAGCGCTACAACATCAAGGGGCTGCTGCACTGGCTGACGCGCTTCTGGCGGCCCAGTCGCGCCTGGCACAGCTGGCGCGAAGGCAATCGCCTGGACTTCCTCGGCATCGCCACGCCGCGCCCGCTGGCCGTGCTGGAACGGCGCTTCTGCTGGCTGCGCGGACGTGCGTACCTGATTACCGAATATCTCTCCGGGCAAGATATAATCGCCCGTTTTCGACCCTATCTGGACGACCCGGACGGGGCCGGCGCTCCCCCCGAAGCCGAATTGCAGGCCCTTGACCAGCTGTTCGCCGCGCTGATCCGCGAACGCATCAGCCATGGCGACCTCAAGGGCTACAACCTGTTCTGGCAGGAGGGCCGCTGGACCCTGATCGACCTCGATGCCGTGTGCCAGCATCGCAGCCAGCGTGGATTCGCCCGGGCCTATGCCCGCGACCGCGCGCGCTTCCTGAGGAACTGGCCGGCCGAGTCGGCGCTGTACCAGCTACTGGACAAACGTTTACCGCAGGTGCCCGGCACCTGCCCTGAAAGAGGTTAACCCCTGTGGCATTGACGATTCTCGGTCTTTCCGGCGCCCTCAGCCATGATCCTTCCGCCGCGCTCTACATAGACGGCAAGCTGATCGCGGCCGCCGAAGAAGAGCGCTTCGTGCGCGACAAGCACGCGAAGAATCGCATGCCCTACGAGTCGGCCAAGTTCTGCCTGGAGCAGGCCGGCATCAAGCCTTCCGACGTCGATGTGGTGGCCATCCCCTTCGCCCCCATCAGTCTGTTCGGCAAGGCCCGCTGGCACTACGCCAAGCGCTACTGGTACGCCCCGGATCGTGCGCTGGACGCCATCCTCATGGGCAACCGCCGCTACAAGCGCTACCGCAAGAAGATCGTCTGGTGCCTGGAGCAGCTGGGCTTCGACGCCAAGAAGGTGAAGATCGAGCCGGTGGAACACCACCTGGCCCACGCCTCCAGCGCCTACCATTGCTCGGGCTTCAAGGAGAAGACGGCGATCCTCGGTATCGACGGCAAGGGCGAGTACGCCACCACCTTCTTCGGCTGGGGCGAGAACGGCAAGATCCACAAGATCAAGGAATTCTACGATCCGGATTCCCTCGGCGGCCTCTATGGCGCGATCACCGAGTACCTCGGCTTCGAGATGCTCGACGGCGAATTCAAGGTGATGGGCATGGCGCCCTACGGCGACGCCGCCAAGTACGATTTTTCGCGCCTGGCGAAGTTCGAGAACGGCGAACTGATCATCAACACCGACTACGCCAATGTCATCGGTTTCCGCCGCCACAAGGAAAACGGCAAGGGCTACTACTTCTCGCCCAAGCTGATCGAGTGGCTGGGCCCGAAACGCCAGGGCGATATCGCCGACGACCCCTACATCCACTATGCGGCCAGCATGCAGGCGCTGTTCGAGAAGCTGGCGCTGGAGATGATGGATTACTACCTCGGCGACATCATCCGCCAGACCGGCAAGATCGCCTTCGCCGGCGGCTGCGCGCTTAACGTCAAGCTGAACCAGAAGATCATCGCCCGCCCGGAAGTGAAGGAGCTGTTCGTCCAGCCCGCGTCCGGTGACGCCGGCACCTCCGTCGGCGCCGCCGCCTATGTCTCGGTCAAGCGCGGCGTGCCGGTGGAGAAGATGGAGCACGTCTACCTCGGCCCGTCCTTCTCCAACGAAGACGTGATCGCCGCTTGCGCCAAACACCCGAAGCAACCGGTTATCAAGCGCATCGACAACACCCCGCAGCGCATCGCCAAGATCATGGTCGACGGCAATCCGGTGGCCTGGTTCCAGGGCCGCATGGAATTCGGCCCGCGCGCCCTGGGTGGCCGTTCCATCATCGGTTGCCCGAGCGCGGTCGGCGTGGCCGACCGCATCAACGAACAGATCAAGTTCCGCGAGCGCTGGCGCCCCTTCTGCCCGTCGATGCTCGACACGGTCGCAGCGCAGATGCTCAAGGTCGATCACCCGTCGCCCTTCATGACCTTCACCTTCGAAGTCAACGAAGAGTGGAAGACCCGCGTGGCCGAAGTGGTGCACGAGGACGGCACGTCCCGCGCCCAGGTGCTGGAGCGCCGCCACAACCCGCGCTGGTACGACCTGATGAAGGAGCTGGAGAACCTCACCGGCAACGGCGTGTCGCTGAACACCTCGCTGAACCGTCGCGGCGAACCGATGATCTGCTCGCCCACCGACGCGCTGAACATGTTCTACGGTTCCGACCTGCAGTACCTGATCATGGAAGACATCCTCGTCGTCAAGGAAGGCAAGGACTGGTATGACAATGTCGGCTAAGCCGCTGCTTAGTGTCGTCATTCCCAGCTACAACTACGCGGGCAAGCTCCCGCGTGCCGTCGAGTCGGTGCTGGTCCAGGCCACCCCGGAGGTCGAACTCTGGGTGGTGGACGATGGCTCCACCGACGACACCCCGGCGGTCTTCGCCGCCCTGAGCCAGCGCCATGGCGCCGCCTTCCAGGGCGTGCGCCAGGCCAATGCCGGCCCCTCGGCCGCGCGCAACAACGGTGTGCAGCTTGCCCAGGGGCGCTATGTGCTGCTGCTGGACGCCGACGACGAACTGGCGCCCGGTGTGCTGCCCGGTCTCTGCGAGTGCCTGCGCCAGCAGCCGGACATCGGCCTCTGGCTCGCCGGCCACGTGGCGGTGCAGCCCGACGGCCGCGAGCGCGAGCACCCGGCCAGCGCGGTGCCCGTCGATCCATTCAGGCGCCTCAACGACTACCTGCTGGACAAGAAGATCGCCCTCAGCCACGGCGCCTGCGTTTTCCTCCGCGAACTGCTGCTCGAGCGCCCCTATCCCGAGCACCTGCGCCACAGCGAGGACATCCCGGTCTTCGCCTACTGCCTGACCCAGCGCCAGGTGGAGGTTCTCGACCTGATGCTGGCGCGCATCCACAAGCACCCCGGCAGCCTGCGCCATAACGCCGAGGCAGCGCGCAAAGTGGGCCTGGCCCTGGTGGACGAAGTCTTCCTCAAGCTGCCGGCCGGCCTGCAACCGCTCAAGCCCGCCTATCGCGCCCAACGCTGCCTGTCGCTGTTCCGCACCTGCCTGCTCGCCGGCGACGAGTCCAGCGCCCGCGACTACTACCGCGAGGCGCTGCGCACGGACTGGCGGGTGCTGTTCAAACTGTCTTACAGCCGCAAGGCTGCGCGCTTGTGGCTACGGCAAGGCAAATGAAGGTCCTGGCACTCAGTTCCGCAGGGCGGGAGCCCGATTTTTCCTGCGTCTATGAGCAACTGGGCGGACAGGTCGATCTCGATCTGCGGGTCCTCGACAAGGATGCCCAGCGCAACCTGCGTCGCTCACTGAGCGCCGTCGACCTTTCTCGCTACGATCGAATCCTGGTCGATCTCCATTTCAAGAACATTCATGGGCAGACCCGATTCCTCAGCGGGCTCGACGGTCTCCTGATCTACGAAGAGGATGCCTGCCAGAACTACCTGGAAAATTCCCGGTGGCGCGGCCGCTTCAGTCGCTTCTACAGGGCGCTGCCCAACGCGCGGATCGTCGTGACCGGCGCCAGCGTGGCCGAGCGTCTGAAGGGCGAAGGCTTGAATGTCCAGTTCATTCCCAAGGGCTATGACCCGCGG
This sequence comes from Pseudomonas sp. BN417, assembly GCF_029871205.1. GTDB lineage: Bacteria > Pseudomonadota > Gammaproteobacteria > Pseudomonadales > Pseudomonadaceae > Metapseudomonas. The sequence continues at coordinate 72,884 of NZ_SSOJ01000069.1, forward strand.
GTGATCTTCCGTGAAGAAGTGGAGCGGGACATAGAGCTGGGCTTCATCGGCCGGACCGCCAGCGCTGCCTATCAGGAGCGGAAGCGACTTCTGGACCTGCTGGCTGCCGAGGACTCGCTGCAGCTCCTGCGTACGGCTCCTGGGGAGCCTTACCGGAAGATGCTGAACCGCATTCGCTATTTCGTCAGTGCCGATGTCGGGCTGGGCGAATACATGGCCAAGAACTTCGAGGCGATGGCCTGCGGTTGCGTCCTTCTGGCCTGGCGCCAGGGACACGAGGAGGAGGCCATTGGCCTGGAGGATGGCGTACACCTGCTCTTGTATTCCGACGTTGACGAACTGCGGAGACACCTGGCCAGGCTTCGTGATGACTCCAACCTGGCGCAGGCCATAGCCGACGGTGGGCGGCGTTTCGTAGAGCAGCACCTTTCCCATCCCCAACTGGCCGAGCGCCTCATCAAAGTGCTGGGGGAGCCCTGGCCGTCGCCTGCCCCTGTTTCTGTCTGGCAGGCTTTCTGGTCGCGGATCAACCCATTCTGAGCTATCCCATGTCTTCGACGAACAATGGCCAGCAGCCGCTGGTAAGCGTGATCATCGCCTCCTACAACCACGCCCCCTATATCGAGGCGAGCATTCTCAGCGTCCTGGCGCAGAGTTACCCGAACATTGAGCTGCTGGTGGTGGACGACGGGTCTCGTGACGACAGTGTTTCCCGCATCCAGGCACTGCAGGCTATCCATGGTTTCGACTTTCGAAGCCAAGCCAACAAGGGGCTGTCGAGAACCCTCAACGAGACCATCGCACGGGCGAAGGGCAGCCTGATCGCGCCATTCGGTTCCGATGACATCATGCTTCCCGGGCGTATTGCCGCGCAGGTCGCCTATATGGCGGACAAGCCGGAAGTCGGCATCTGTGCGGGAAACATCAGAACCATCGATGCGACGGGCCGGCCCAGCGGCAAGGACCGCGACTTGCCGCAGCGTAGGCTGGATTTCGAGGACGTGTTCCTCAACCGCAAGACCGGTGCGCCGGCGCCGACGCTGCTGTTTCGCCGCGAGGCCCTGGAGCGGGTCGGAGGCTTCGACCCCGAGGTTCGTCTCGAGGACCTGATGATCGAGCTCAAGATCACCCGTGCCGGCTACTTTATCGACATCCTTGGTGAGCCGCTGGCGCTGTATCGGGTGCACGAGAGCAACACCTACAAGAACTACCGTTTCATGGTCGACAACGTGCTGAAGACCTACGAACGCTTCAGCGACCATCCGGATTACGCGAAGGTCTGCGCGCGTTTCCGCAATTCAATGCTGCTCAAGTGCGCTCGCCAGGACAAGGTGCTCGGGCGGGAGCTGCTTGCCGGGCTGCCATGGACTGCCTGGAATCTGAAAACCCTGCGCGGGCTCTGGCGCCTGCTGTTGCCGGCCTGACTTCCTGGTCGGCTCATTCCGGCCAAGTCAGAATCAGCTCTTCATTGCGGAGTTCTTCGCCTCAACGCCATTGGCGGGGTTCCGCAATGCAGGGCAGGCAGGCAATCGCGACTTGACGCGAGTGCCTCCGGCAACTGTCGCACCGTGCCCGTGCCCGTGCCCCTGGCCGTCTCGGATAGGACGGGGTGTGGCTCGACTGAACCTGGCATCATCTCCGACGAATCAGGTCGCCTCTGGCAACTCCGACGTTCTTTTGCACCTGTCGATCAACTCGGCTGCAACCATCAGCGTCATGGGAATCCAGATCAGGAACCAGTGCTCCTTGGGACGGGAAAGGAATGAACCTCCCTCGGTCATGCTGGCCGCAAGGCCGAACACCAGTAGCGCTGACGAGATCATCACCCACGGTTGCCGGCGGTGCTGCCAGGCGAACCGGAATGCGACGGCATACAGCGTCACCCAGAGCACCAGGCCGATCACGCCGCAGTAGTAGAGCACCGCCAGCCACATGTTGTGCGGGTCGGCCATTGCGTAGGTATGGGCCGATATCCATATTTCCATTGGTGCGTCATAGCCGTGGCCCAGCCACGGGGCTTCAAGTATCTGCTGCCAGGCTTTTGCCCAGATTTCCGGACGGTAGGACGCACCACGGCTGATAAGGGTGTCGGGATAGAAGAGCAGAAGCAGTGCACCGGCTAACCCGGCAGTAACCAGGACGACCAGGCTGCGTCTGTTCCAATTCGCTATCGCCAGCCAAAGGAGGCAGGCGCCAACGGCGACCAGGGGGGTTCGTGATCCCGTTGCGAGAATTAGCGCGGCCAGGATACCTAGCGAGATCAGTGAGAGCGGATCGAAGGTGTTTTTCTGGAAAAACCAGTAAGCCGCCCAGTAGGCCATGAAGAAACCAAAGACATGCGAACTGAGCAGTGGATTGTAAAGAGCGCCATACCCCGCAAATCGGCCTGCCGCCCCCCCTTGCAGGAAAAGCACGAGAAACGTCGCGCCTGCCAGGGTTGCGATCACGGCACTGACCTTGACGCTGGTCTGCAGTCGTGAGGGGGCCTTCATGGCCAGCAGTCCTGCGGAAAAGAACAGGAACAGCACGTAGACAGGTCGCTTGCCGAGAGAGCTGAAGGGATCGTCGGTGCTGGACCACAGAAGTGTCGTCAACGTATAGGCGCTGAACAGGAGGAAGACGATCACCATTGGCGAGCGGAGCAGCGGCATCAGGAGGCGGGGCGCGCCCAGCAGTGCCAGCAGCGTAGGGACAGCCAGCAGCGAATAGAAAAGCTTGTGGTAGTACGGTCGATCCCCGATCCAGAACATTCCGGTAAGCAGTGCGATCCAGCCGATGGGCAGGACGATCTTGATCAGCCAGTCGGAGCCTCGTGCCCTCCATAGGGTTGCTGCTTGGGTGTGAGTCCTTCCACTTTTATTTTGAGGAGCGGTCATAGAGATTTCAGTTGGTTCACGAAAGAGGCTTTTGCAGACAGGCCGGTGTCAGCCAGATAGGCCTCGAAGAACGTTTGATTTTCGCCTGTCAGGAGCCAATGGCGATCTTCGGTGTAACGCAGCAAATGACGAAAATTACGTAGTCGTTTGCCCTTGCCCAAGGGTCCGGCTTGGCCTTTCAGGTCGGCAAAATCGATAAGACCCAGGTTGTCGTCTGGCGTGAGGATCACGTTCCCAAGGTGTAGCGAGCGGAAGTAGATACCCTGCTCATGGAGCCTGGCGATAAATGAACCCAGGCGCCCCTTGAGTCCGTGATTGAGTTCCTCGTCCCTCGTTTCGTATAGCTGCCGCAATGTCTTACCGGGCAAGGGCTGATAGTGCACGACATCTCGCGCCAGGGCACCAATCCGGTACACACCGAGAATGCGCGGGCACGGCACATTACGCGCCTGAAGCAGGATGGCGTTGTCGGCGAATCGCTGGGCATAGGGGTAGAGCGCGGCTGAGGACAGTAGGCGTTTGCGCCGAAACAGCTTTAGGAAGCTTCCGTCAGTCAGGCGCAGCACCTTCTCCCCGTACCTGTCGCGCTCCAGGACATCTGCGCCTGCACTCAGCTTCAGGTAAGTGTCGTGATCCAGAGCTTGCATACGGGGGCCTCGAAAAATGACCACGTATCTTACCCCAGCCCTTCAGGTTGAATGGGCAAAATAGACCCTGTGTTACACTCGCGCTCTTTTTCGAGCACCCGAGCCCTATGAGTCTCAACGACCAGTCCCGGCCCTCCAGCCTGAAAATCTATCTGCGCCTGCTGGGTTATGTCCGACCCTACGTCGGCATGTTCATGATCAGCATTCTGGGCTTCATCATCTTCGCCTCCACCCAGCCAATGCTCGGCGGCATCCTCAAGTACTTCGTCGACGGGCTGACCAACCCGGAGGCTTCGCTGTTCCCCACTGTGCCCTACCTTCGCGACCTGCAACTGCTCCAGGCGGTGCCCCTGCTGATCGTGCTGATCGCTGCCTGGCAGGGCCTGGGTTCATACCTCGGCAACTACTTCCTGGCCAAGGTGTCGCTGGGGCTGGTGCATGACCTGCGGGTGGCTCTGTTCAACAACCTGCTGGTGCTGCCCAACCGGTATTTTGACAACCATAACTCCGGACACCTGATTTCCCGGATCACCTTCAACGTCACCATGGTTACCGGCGCCGCTACCGATGCCATCAAGGTGGTGATCCGTGAAGGCATGACGGTGATATTTCTGTTTGCCACCCTGCTGTGGATGAATTGGCAGCTCACTCTGGTGATGGTCGCCATATTGCCCCTGATCGCCCTGATGGTGAGCAGCGCCAGCCGCAAGTTCCGCAAGCAGAGCAAGAAGATCCAGGTAGCCATGGGCGACGTGACCCATGTCGCCTCCGAGACCATCCAGGGCTACCGCGTGGTGCGCAGCTTCGGTGGTGAGGCCTACGAGCAGGCGCGTTTCTTCAAGGCCAGCCAGAGTAATACCGAGAAGCAGCTGCGCATGACCAAGACCTCGGCGGTCTACACCCCCTTGCTGCAGCTGGTGATCTTCTCCGCCATGGCGGTGCTGCTGTTCCTCGTGCTGTACCTGCGTGGCGACGCCTCGGCGGGCGATCTGGTTGCCTACATCACCATCGCTGGCCTCTTGCCCAAGCCTATTCGCCAGTTGTCCGAGGTCAGCTCGACTGTGCAAAAAGGGGTCGCTGGCGCGGAGAGCATCTTCGAGCAGCTGGACGAGGAGCTCGAACTGGACCAGGGTGGCGTTGAGCGTGAGAGCGCGACAGGCCGCCTCGAGGTACGCAACCTGAGCTTCCAGTACCCCGGCACCGACAAGCCGGTGCTGCAGGGTATCTCCTTCAGCGCCGAGCCGGGCCAGATGGTTGCCCTGGTGGGACGTTCCGGTAGTGGCAAGTCCACGCTGGCCAACCTGATTCCGCGCTTCTACCACCACGATCAGGGGCAGATCCTGCTGGATGGCGTGGATGTAGAGCAATATCGCCTGCGTAACCTGCGCCGCCATATCGCCCTGGTGACCCAGCAGGTGACGTTGTTCAACGACTCGGTGGCCAACAACATCGCCTATGGCGACCTGGCAGGTGCGCCACGGGAAGATGTCGAGAAAGCTGCCGAGGCCGCCTACGCCAAGGAGTTCGTCGACAAGTTGCCGCGAGGCTTCGATACCGAGGTGGGCGAGAACGGTGTGCTGCTGTCCGGAGGCCAGCGCCAGCGCCTGGCGATTGCCCGGGCCCTGCTGAAGAATGCCCCGGTGCTGGTTCTCGACGAAGCCACTTCGGCCCTCGACACCGAATCCGAGCGGCATATCCAGGCGGCATTGGATCGAGTCATGGATGGCCGTACCACCCTGGTCATCGCCCACCGCCTCTCTACCATCGAGAAGGCGGATCTGATCCTGGTCATGGACCAGGGGCGGATCGTCGAACGTGGCACTCATGCCGAGCTGCTGGCCCTGAACGGCTACTACGCGCGCCTGCATGCGAACCAGTTCGCCGAGGAAGCTCACGTGGAGGCGAGCTGACGGAGGTCGACGGGACCTGGAGCTTGATGGAAGTGTCGCGCCCCGGTGCGACGGAGAAGGGATTTGCTCACTAGATTCAGGCTTTATCGGGAACGCGGGTGGGAGCTGCTGGAGGCAGCCTCCTACCGGGAAACCTGGCAACGTTACGGCGGCAGTGTCATCACCCATCCGCTGGTCGTCGAGCGCCTTTCGGCACTGGCAGGGATACCGGTGCGCTACCTTGGCCGACGGGTCGACGACCAGCTCGTGGCCGCCATTCCCACCTGGGGACGCCATCTGGCCCTGTCTCGTCGCGTACTGAAGCGGCGGGGGCAACGCAACCTCTTCGACCTGGGCAATGCCGAGGTCGTACTGCCGGTGGCACCGGGCGCCCGTGCCCGGTTGCGCCACCGGGGCGACTACCTGTCCGAACTGAACCTCCGCGGCTGTAGCGGCTTGCGCCAGAAAAAGGAACAACTGGCACTGGCCCGTGCGCCGGAAGAGTGGTCGAAGAAATTCCGCTACAACCAGCGGCGCGAACAGCGGCTGTTCGAGGAGGCCGGCGGTGTCGTGCTCCCGGTGCATGACTTCAGTCCCGGCGAGTTCGCCGCCATCTACACCGAACTGTTCGAGCGTCGCTGGGGCTTCGAGGTCCCGGGCAAGGAGCGTCTGGCCGATGTTTTCGGCCTGTTGCGCGAGTTTCTCAGCGGCTCCCTGCTGATGATCGAAGGCAGCCCGATCGCCGTTCAGGTTCTGTTCAGGGTCGAATCGCCAGACTGGCTGAGTTTCGAGTACGTCAATGGTGGCGTCGACCCCGCTTACCAGCACCTCAGTCCAGGCAGCGTCCTCAGTTACATCAATACCCAGGCCGCCTGGGAAGATGCCCGCTCCCGGGGCAAGGCCCTGCGCTACTCCTTCGGGCGGGCCGATCGCGAATACAAGGATCGTTGGTGCACCAGGGTTGCCGCCTTTCAGGTGTGAGTGAATGGAAACACGCAAGCAGCAGTTGTTGCGCCGGCACCGGCGCAGCAAGCGTCTGTTCATGGTCGCGGCATTGCTGGTACTGGCGGCCCTCGACTGGTTCGGCTCCTGGAACAGCCTGCCGGTTCTCCTGGTGCTGGCCTGGATCGCCCATGAGGCCTGGTTTGCCGACCACCTGTTCTATTCCCCGCGAGAGGACTACCGCTACCGCTTCCCGGAAACGGCCGTCGCGCTGCCGGCGCGGGTCGACGGGCAGCTACTGGGCCTGGATGCGAGCCGGTTGCCGGCCGCTGCCGACACCTTGATCCTCGAACTGGAAATCCGCAGCACCTGGCTTGGCCGCTGGCTGGACCCCCACGTCCTGATCCGGGACGGCGAGCCGATCGATCGCCAGGACTTCGAACGTGGCGTGCGTGGGCGGCGCTACCTGAACCTGTCGGGCCTGTTGCCGGTGCTGCGCGCGGGGAAGTTGCAGCTGCTCGGCCGGTTCTGTCGCCTCGCGGGGGAGGCGACCCTCCACGCCTTCAGCAATCCGGATTACGGCATGCGGCGCGTCATGCTCATAGCGCCGCACGCGGATGACGCCGAACTGGCCGCTTTCGGCCTGTACAGCCGCAGCGCCGAGGCCAGCATAGTCACCCTGACCCAGGGCGAGATCGAGGCGCAGAACTACCGCCGCATGGGCCTGGACAAGGCTGCGGCCGCGCGCCTCAAGGGCCGGCTGCGCAGCTGGAGCAGCCTGGCGGTACCGCTTTGGGGCGGTGTCCCGGCGACTCGCTGCGTGCAGCTGGGGTACTACTGCATGCAGCTGGCTCCCATGGCCGCTGATCCGGCGAAGGCGTTCGGCTCGACGGAGTCGGGCGACTCGGATATCCGCAGCGTTCGTCGCTTCAACCCGCTGGTGCTACCCGGCGATATCGACGGCGTGCCGAACTGGAACAACCTGGTGGCCGACCTGGCTGCGCTGCTCAGGCGCTTCCGCCCCGAAGTGGTGGTCACGCCGCATCCGCAGCTCGACCCCCATCCCGACCATATCCATGCGAGCAAGGCCCTGGACCAGGCCATTGCGGCGAGCGGCTGGCGTCCGGACGTCCAGCTGCTCTATGCCAATCACCTGGACGACAACGACCGCTGGCCCATGGGCCCGGCCGGCAATGGCATCGCCCTGCCGCCCTGTATGCAGCCCTTGCCGACCGATGGTTTGTGGAGTCCCGTGCTGGACGGCGCAGTGCGCCTCGACAAGGCCCAGGCCCTGGCCATGCAGCATGACCTGCAGACGCCTCTGCCGCTGAAGAAGCGCCTGCGTCGGGCAATCCAATGGGTCCTGGCGGGTAGACGTTGGCCAGAGGTCGGTCAGGACGATTTCTTCCGCAAGGCGGTGCGCCGCCATGAGCTGTTCTGGGTGCGTACGCAGTCCGATTGAGGGCCTCGGGAGCGCTGAGCTGCTATGTTATGATCCGCGCCGTTTTTGACGTCCGGAGACTCCATGAAGCTGTCCATGCCCCGATTCGATCAGGCCCCCGTTCTGGTGGTGGGCGACGTCATGCTCGACCGTTACTGGCATGGCGGTACCTCGCGCATTTCCCCCGAGGCGCCGGTACCCGTGGTCAAGGTCGATCAGATCGAGGACCGCCCCGGCGGCGCGGCCAACGTTGCGCTGAACATCGCCGCCCTGGGTGCGCCGGCCATGCTGGTGGGCATCACCGGTATCGACGAGGCGGCAGACAGCCTCACCGACAGCCTCAACGCCGCGGGTGTCAACGTGCACTTCCAGCGTCTGAACCAACAGCCGACCATCGTCAAACTGCGGGTCATGAGCCGTCACCAGCAGTTGCTGCGCATGGACTTCGAAGAAGCCTTCGACACCAACGCCGAGGCCCTCGCCGCGGAAGTCGAACGCTTGCTGCCCCAGGCCAAGGTGCTGGTACTTTCCGATTACGGCAAAGGCGCCCTGAAGAACCACCAGGTGCTGATCCAGGCCGCCCGTCGCAATGGCGTGCCGGTGCTGGCCGACCCCAAGGGCAGGGACTTCAGCATCTATCGCGGCGCCAGCCTGATCACCCCGAATCTCAGTGAGTTCGAAACCATCGTCGGCCGCTGCCTGGACGAAGCCGAGCTGGTCGCCAAGGGTGCCGCGCTGATGCAGGAGCTGGAACTGGGCGCGCTGCTGGTAACCCGCGGGGAGCACGGCATGACGCTGCTGCGCCCCGATCACCACGCCCTTCATCTGCCGGCCCGCGCCCGTGAAGTGTTCGACGTTACCGGCGCTGGCGATACCGTGATCTCCACCCTGGCCGCAGCCCTGGCCGCGGGCGAGGAACTGCCCCAGGCGGTGGCCCTGGCCAACCTCGCTGCCGGCATCGTGGTTGGCAAGCTGGGTACCGCCGCCATCAGCGCCCCGGAGCTGCGCCGCGCGGTACAGCGCGAGCAGGGCTCCGAGCGCGGCGTGCTGAGTCTGGACCAGTTGCTGCTGGCCATCGATGACGCCCGAGCCCACGGCGAGAAGATCGTCTTCACCAACGGCTGCTTCGACATCCTCCATGCTGGCCACGTGACCTACCTGGAACAGGCGCGTGCCCAGGGCGACCGCCTGGTGCTGGCAGTCAACGACGATGCTTCGGTCAGCCGCCTCAAGGGGCCGGGCCGTCCGATCAACAGCGTCGAGCGTCGCATGGCCGTGCTGGCCGGACTGGGGGCAGTGGACTGGGTCGTCAGCTTCGCCGAGGACACCCCCGAGCGCCTGCTCGCCGAGGTCAAACCCGACGTGCTGGTCAAGGGTGGCGACTACGGTATCGACCAAGTGGTCGGCGCCGACATCGTCCGTGCCTACGGCGGCGAGGTGAAGGTGCTCGGCCTGGTGGAGAACAGCTCCACCACTGCCATCGTCGAGAAGATCCGCAGCAAGTGACCCCTGGCCACTGGCAGCTCTGCCAGTCGCCTGCGTCGTCCCGGTCATAGGCGTCCGCGCCGGCGAAGCCCATCATCGTGGCATCCTCATCCTGCATGGAGTGCGATGCCGATGAATCCCAATGCCCAGGGGCGCGCCCTGGCCATGCTCAATCGCGTGGCCCAGGCCGACTGGCCCGATCGTCTGAAACTGCGCAAGGCCTTCGAAAAGCTGCTTTATCGCGGAACCCGCGTCGGCTTCCTGCTGGCCGCTCGGCGGGCGCGCAAGGCGCCGCAGCAGGCGAGTGCGGACGAGCTGTTCGACCTGTCGCTGTCCGACGAGCAGCGCATGCTGGTGGACATGCTGGATGCTTTCGCCCTCCAGACCCTGCGCCCGGCCGCCCATGCTGCCGATGCCCGTGCTGCGCTGCCCGCCGGGCTGCTCAACCAGGCCCATGAGCTGGGCCTGGCGCACTATGGCGTCGGCGAGGCGCTGGGGGGCCTGGCCGGCGAGCGCACCATCCTGACCAATGCCCTGATGGCCGAGGCCCTGGCCAAGGGCGACCTGAGCCTGGCCGCTGTACTGCTGGCGCCACTTTCGGCCGCCAACTGCATTCGCCGTTGGGCCTCCCCCGAGCAACAGGCCGCTTGGCTGCCGGCCTTCGTCGCCGCGCAGCCGGCGCCACGCACGGCGATAGCGGTGAGCGAGCCCACGCTGCTCTTCGATCCCCAGCGCCTTGCCACCCGCGCGCGGCGCAAGAGCCGGCACTACCTGCTGAACGGCGAAAAGTGCCTGGTCCTGGATGGCCTGGACGCCAGCCGGCTGATCGTGGCCGCTGAAACCGGCAAGGGGCCGGCGCTGTTCATGGTCGAGGGTGGCAGCAAGGGCCTGCAACTGCGGCACGAGCCGGCGATGGGGCTGAAAGCCTGCGGTACCGCGCGAATTCGCTTCAAGGACGTGAAGGTGCCAGCGGAGAACCGGCTGGCCTCCGTCGATTTCGACTACCAGGCCTTCCTCGACCTCGGCCACCTGGCCTGGTGTGCCCTGGCCCTGGGCACCGCCCAGGCCGCGCTGGACTACGTGATCGGCTATTGCAACGAACGCACGGCCTTCGGCGAGCCCATCAGCCACCGCCAGGGCGTGGCCTTCATGATCGCGGACATGGCCATCGAACTGGACGCCATACGCCTGATGGTCTGGCGTGCCTGTGCCCGCGCGGACCGCGGCGAGGCGTTCCGCCGCGAGGCCTACCTGGCCCGCCTGCTCTGCGCCGAAAAAGCCATGAAGATCGGGACCGACGCGGTGCAACTGCTCGGCGGCCACGGTTTCACCCAGGAGCACCCGGCCGAGCGCTGGTACCGCGACCTACGCGCCATCGCTGTGATGAGCGGCGGTCTGCACTTGTGAGGAGAGCCGCATGAACCTGGAAATCCCGCAGAAATTCCGCGCCCTGGGCAACCAGGCCCAGCAAGTGGCGGCCCAGTACTTCCGCCCCCTGTCACGCAAGTACGACAAGGCCGAACATGTCTATCCACGCGAGCTGGACCTGTTGGCGGCGTTGCTGGATGGTATGAACGCCGGCTCCCCGGAATCCATCGGCGCCGGTTCCGCCAGCAAGCGCTGTGCAGCGACAGAGGCCGGCGTGCGCAATGGCGGCAACCTGTCCGCGCTGCTGGGGGTGATGGAGCTCTGCTGGGGCGATGTCGGCCTGCTGCTGGCCATGCCGCGCCAAGGGCTGGGCAATGCCGCCATCGCCGCCGTGGCCAACGAGGAACAGCTCGAACGTTTCAAAGGCACCTGGGCGGCCATGGCCATCACCGAGCCGGGTTGCGGTTCGGATTCGGCGGCGATCCGCACCACGGCCATCAAGGATGGCGAGCACTATGTCCTCAATGGCGAGAAGATCTTCGTCACTTCCGGCGCTCGCGCCGATGCGGTGGTGGTCTGGGCCACCCTGGATCGCGGCCTGGGCCGGGCAGCCATCAAGTCCTTCGTGGTGGAGAAGGGCACGCCGGGCATGACGGTGACCCGCCTGGAGAAGAAGCTCGGCATCAAGGCCTCGGATACCGCGTCGATCAGCTTCAATGATTGCCGGGTGCCGGCCACGAATCTTCTGGGCGATGCCGAGGTCGAGGTGCAGAAGGGCTTCGCCGGGGTCATGGAGACCTTCGACAACACCCGCCCGCTGGTGGCCGGGATGGCGGTGGGTGTGGCCAAGGCCGCGCTGGACCGCACCCGCGAGCTGCTGGAGAAGGCTGGCTGCAAGTTCGACTACCGCAACCCGCTGCTGGCGGTACGCCATGCCGAAGCCACGCTCTACCGCCTGGAGGCCGAATGGGAGGCCGCGCGCCTGCTGACCCTCAAGGCGGCCTGGATGGCGGACAATCGCCTGCCCAACTCCAGAGAGGCTTCCATCGCCAAGGCCAAGGCCGGTCGGGTGGCCAACGAGATCACCCTGAAGTGCGTGGAACTGGTGGGCGCGCTGGGCTACGGCGAGGACGAGCTGCTGGAGAAATGGGCACGGGATTCGAAGATCCTCGACATTTTCGAAGGCACCCAGCAGATCCAGTTGCTGATCGTCGCGCGGCGGTTGCTGGGCAAGAGTTCCAGTGAGCTGAAGTAGCCAGGCAGGTTCCGAGTAGTCAGGGGCCTGATGGTTGCGGTTGCAGGATTCTGTAGCCCGGATGAAATCCGGGGAAAGCCGCGCCGAGGCTCCCGGATTTCATCCGGGCTACGTGAAGACCACCTGTGGGCCGGACGGACTCATTCGCGATGGGGAGTCTTGCGCGCACCGGGCCTCAGCAGGCCACCCGCTTTCCCATCGGCCGCACCGTACCCACCCGCGCCAGCCAGTCCTTCCAGCGCACGCGCTCTTCATGGACCAGCCAGCCGTCCTGCTCGGCGAAGCTCTCCGAAAGCCAGACGCCGCGGGTGCTGGTTGCAGAGAACTCGCCATTGCGCAGGGTCAGCAGCTCGCCAGTGGGGGCGCCCTGGTACAGCGGCAGCAGGTAGATGTCGGGCCGGCGCCGCTCCAGGCTCGCCACCAGCTCGCGGCCCTGCAGCACTTCATCGACATGGAAGAGGCTGATCTGATGACTGTCCCGTGGCAGGTCCAGGCGCAGGTCGTAGACCAGCTGCAGCGAGGCGGTAGGCAGGTGGACATAGGCCTGGGGCCGCTCCAACAGGGTCAGCTTGCCGTTGCGCACCGGCCGCGCCGCACCGGACAGGGGGCTCAGGCGGAAGTGATTGGCTTCACGATAGTGCAGCCGGCGTTGGTAGGGCGTGGGCAGCCAGGTGTCGGCGAAACGTCCGGCCAGCCAGCCTTCCGGGGTTTCGATCAGGCATTCCTCGGCCACCTCCTGGATAGCGGTCAGCAGAGGCAGGTTCAGCTCGTGGGCCGGGACATAGCCGGAAATCAGCTTGAGCACGGTATCGCCCCGGTCCTGCCGGCGCTGGCGCACCACCAGCCAGTAGTCGCGGCCCTGGAGGTTCAGGGTCAGCCGCACCGAAACGCCGAGGTTGGCCAGCTCCACCGCGAAGCGCCGGCTGTCGTTCACCTGTACCGGCCGGCGGCGTTCCAGCATCTGCGAGAAACTCAGCGGCCGTCCCAGGCTCTGGTAACTCAGCGCGTCGGCGCTGGCTTCGACATGCAGCGGGAGGGTCTTGAATGCGCTGGGGTCCTTGCGGGCGAGGATTCGCGGCATGTCGGCTCCTTCTGGAGGGGGGCGGCTAGGGTAGACCCCCGATCACTGCGGCGGCCGTCGCGACATTATGGGTCAGATGCAGCGGATTGATGGTCCCGATTATCGCGCTGGTCACCCCGGGATGACCGAAGATCAGTTCGAAGCTCGCGCGCACCGGATCGATCCCCGAATCGAGGCAGGCATGGCCGCTGGCCAGGCCTTTCTTGACCAGGATGCCCTTGTTCTGTTGCAGCGCGAAGTCGAGCACCGGCTTCTCGGCCTGCTCGTTGAGGTTATAGGTGACCATGGCGCAGTCGCCCTGCTCCAGGGCCAGCAGGCCGCCTTCCACCGTCTTTCCGGACAGGCCGAAGGCGCGGATCTTGCCGGCCTGCTTCAGCTCGGCGAGGGTCTCGTACACGCCGCTGTCTCGCAGTATCGCCAGATCGTTGCCGTCGGAGTGCACCAGAACCAGGTCGATGAAGTCGGTTTCCAGGCGTTTCAGGCTGCGTTCGACGGAGAAGCGCGTGTGTTCGGGGCTGAAATCGAAGCGGGAAACACCGCCTTCGAACTCCTCGCCGACCTTGCTGACGATCACCCAGTCCTGGCGCTGGCCGCGCAGCAGCGGGCCGAGGCGCTCCTCGCTGCGGCCATAGGCCGGCGCGGTGTCGATCAGGTTGATGCCGAGATCCCGGGCCAGCGCCAGCAGCTGCAGGGCCTCGGCATCGTCGGGGATGGTGAAGCCGCTGGGGTACTTCACGCCCTGGTCGCGGCCGAGCTTGACGGTGCCCAGTCCCAGCGGGGAAACCAGCAGGCCGGTGTCGCCGAGGGGGCGATGGAGGTTGTGCAGGCTATTCATCCCAGCAGCTCCTCCCAGACGGGTTGCGCCACGGGCGGGCGGGGCAGCTCGGGCAGGGGTGCGTGGGCCGCTGGGCGCAGGCCGTCGCGCGCGAAGGCGGCCAGCACGCGGTCGGCGAAGTCCGGCGCCAGGGCCAGCTTGGTCGGCCAGCCCACCAGCAGCGCGCCCTGCTCACTGAGGAAGGCGTTGTCCGGGCGGACCAGTCCGGATTGCGCCGGCTCGGCGCGGTCGACCCGCAGGGTCGCCCACTGGGCGGCGGACAGGTCGATCCAGGGCAGCAGCTGGCGCAGCTCCTGTTCGGCGACGGCGATCTGCTCGGCTTCGTTGCGGGCCACGCCATCGGCTTCGGCCAGGTCGCCGCCCAGGTACCAGACCCACTGGCCGTCGGCGGCCGGGTGACTGGTGACCGTGATCCGCGGCTTGGGGCCCCCGCCCAGGCAGTGGGCGTAGAGGGGTTTCAGACTGGGCGCCTTGAGCATCACCATGTGCAGCGGTCGGCATTGCATGGCTGGCTGGCTCAGCCCCAGGGCCTCGAGCAGCGCCTGGTTGCCGGCGCCGGCGCTGAGGACGATGCGCTGGGCGCGGACCTCACGGCCGTCGAGGCGCAGCCCGGTGAGCTGGCCGTCTTCCCGCAGCGGTTCGATCTCGCGGGCGGCCAGCAGGCCGTCGCCGGCCAGTTCCGCCAGCCGCGCGATCAGACTGGGTACATCCAGCACCAGTTCGGCCAGGCGATAAACCTTGCCCTTGAATTTCGGGTGTTGCAGCGCCGGTGGCAGTTCTTCGCCCTTGACCTGGTCGACGCGGCCGCGCACCGCCTTGCTGGCGAAGAAACTGGTGAGGTTGCCGGCCAGGGTGCCGGGGGACCAGAGGTAATGCGCTTCGGAGAGCAGGCGCACGCCGGAGAGGTCCAGCTCCCCCGTGCCGGCCAGGGCCTCGCGCCAGCGCCGCGGCATGTCGGCGATGGCCTCGGAGGCGCCGGTGAGGGCGCCGTGCAGGGCGTATTTGGCGCCACCGTGGATGATCCCCTGGGACTTCACGCTCTGCCCGCCGCCAAGGCAGGCGTTTTCCACCAGGAGGGTGGCGAAGCCTTGCTTGCGCAGGGAGGCATTGAGCCAGAGGCCGGCGATGCCGCCGCCCAGGATGAGCACGTCGGTGGATAGGGAATCGGCCATGGGAGGGAGGCGCCTCAGAAAAAACAGGGGCGCAGTATAGCGCCCCTGCCGGAGAAGCTGCGGCCTGGAGGCGGTTCGGGCGCCTCGGCTGGCTCTCAGTGGCCGGTGCTGTTGGAGAACAGCTGGATGACGACGACGCCCGAGACGATCATCCCCATGCCGAGCATGGCCGGGGTGTCCAGCTTCTGCTGGTAGAGCACCAGCGCGGCGACGCTCACCAGCACGATGCCGAGCCCGGCCCAGATGGCGTAGGCGATGCCCACCGGGATGCTGCGCACCACCAGGGTCAGCATCCAGAAGGCGATGGCGTAGCCGCCGATCACCAGGATCAGGGGCAGGGGTTTGTTGAAGCCGTCGATGGCCTTCATCGAGGTAGTGGCGATCACTTCGGCGGCGATGGCGATAGCGAGATAAACGTAGCCGGTCATGGTCGGGCCTCCTGTGCAATGACGCGGATTCTAAGTGCCCTGGCGATGGGATAAAGTCATTACCTATCTGTTTTGGAGATGGGTGGCCGGTCATGCAATGGAACCTGGAGCAGATTCGTCTGTTCGTCGGCGTCGCCGAGGGGCAGTCCTTTTCCGCCGTGGCCCGACAGCTGCGTCGCGCCCAGTCGGCGGTCAGCAGCGGCATCGCCCTGTTGGAGGAAGACCTCGGGGTGCAGTTGTTCGATCGCAGCAGCGGGCGCCAGCCACGCCTGACAGAGGCGGGCGCTGCATTGTTGGAGGAGGCGCGCGAGGTGTTGCGCCAATGCCAGCGCCTGGACGGTCGCGCCCTGGGGTTGGCGCGGGGCGAGGAGGCGCGGCTGCGCCTGGCCCTGGACGAGGCCATGCCCTACCAGCCGGTGCTGGCCAGCCTGGAGGCGCTGGGGCGGGCCTTCCCACTGCTGGAGGTGCAACTGGCCAGCAGCGCCCAGGGGGACGTGGCGCGCAAGCTGCTCGAAGCCCGGGCCGACCTCGGCCTGCTGTTTCACCTTGAGCGCATGCCCGATGCCCTGGAGCGCCAACGCCTGGGCACCATCGAGATGGTCACGGTCTGTGGCGCCGGCCACCCCCTGGCGGCGCAGTCCTACGCTGACCGGCATGAACTGGCGCGCCATCGCCAGGTGCTCATGGCGCCCCAGGACAGCCACTACCCCGGCGGCGAGCAAATTGGCCCGCAGGTCTGGCGCGCCGACAGCTTCTACGTCATGGCTGAACTCCTGATGCGCGGCCTCGGCTGGGCCTGGCTGCCGCGCCATGTGGCCCAGTACCCGGGCTACCAGGGCCAGCTGGTGGAGCTGCGCAGCGACTGGACGCCACCGTCGCTGGTGGTGGAACTGGTCTGCCGCCGCGACGAAGCCCTGGGCCCGGCGGCGCTCTGGCTGGCGGACAGTCTTGCCGAGCACCTGCAGGCCATGGGCTGAGAGCCCGTTCAAAGGCTGCTGCGCGTCGGACCTGCTGCGTTAAAAACAGGCTCAGAATGCTCATTTACAGTCGTAAACTCCGCTTCTTCGCCTGTTTTTGCCTTGCATGTCTCTAGCTCGCGATCCTTTGAACGGGCTCTGACGTGTTGTCGGGTATCATCCGCGTCAAATTGGCTAATCTCCGCGCCCATGAATCGCACCCTCTATACCCTGCTGTTCCATCTCGGCCTGCCGCTGGTGGCCCTGCGCCTGGCCTGGCGGGCCTGGCGCGCGCCGGCCTATGCCCGGCGCATCGGCGAGCGTTTCGCCTTCGGCCTGCCAACGCTCGCGCCCGGTGGCATCTGGGTCCATGCGGTGTCGGTGGGCGAAAGCATCGCTGCCGCTCCCATGATCCGCGCCTTGCTGGAACGCCACCCGGACCTGCCCATCACCATCACCTGCATGACCCCCACCGGCTCCGAGCGCATCCGCGCGCTGTTCGGCGATCGGGTGCAGCACTGCTACCTGCCCTATGACCTGCCCTGGGCGGCGGCGCGCTTCCTCGCCCGTGCGCGGCCTAGGCTGGCGGTGATCATGGAGACCGAACTCTGGCCCAACCATATCCATCAGTGCGCCGTGCGCGGCATTCCGGTGGTGCTGGCCAACGCCCGCCTGTCCGAGCGCTCGGCACGTGGCTATGCGCGCTTCCACAAGCTCACCGCGCCCATGCTGGCGGAGCTGAGCTGGATCGCCGTGCAGACCGAGGCCGAGGCCCAGCGCTTTCGCGCCCTGGGCGCGCGGCCGGAGTGCGTGGGGGTGACCGGCTCGATCAAATTCGACCTGCGCATCGATCCGGCCCTGCTCGACCGCGCTGCCGCCCTGCATAGGCAGTGGAATGCAGAGGATCGGCCGGTATGGATCGCCGCCAGTACCCACGCCGGCGAGGACGAAATCATCCTCGCGGCCCACAAGACCTTGCTGGCGCAGCGGCCGGACGCGTTGCTGATCCTGGTGCCACGCCATCCCGAGCGCTTTGGCTCGATGTTCGAGCTTTGCCGCCGCGAGGGGTTGGCGACCGTGCGCCGTTCCACGGGTGAGGCCGTCACAGCGGACACCCAGGTGCTGGTGGGTGACACCATGGGCGAACTGCTATTCCTCTACGCCCTGGCGGATATCGCCTTCGTCGGCGGCAGCCTGGTGCCCAACGGCGGCCACAACCTGCTGGAACCGGCGGCCCTGGGCAAACCGGTACTGGCGGGGCCGCACCTGTTCAACTTCCTCGAGATCGCCGCGCAGTTGCGTGAGGCCGGCGCGCTGGCCGAGGTGAGCGATGCCGGGCAACTGGCTGCGCAGGTAGGTGGGCTCTGGGCCGACCCGGTGCGCGCGGCGACCATGCGCGAGGCCGGCCTGGGCGTGCTCAAGGCCAACCAGGGGGCGCTGGAGCGCTTGCTGGCGGGGCTTTCGCGGTTGCTTTCGTAGATCGGCGCCGCCCGGCCCACCCTCCCCGCCGGGGCACCGCTCTTCGTGGGGGCGATTTCAATCGCTAAGGGCAGCGCAGCTGCCCCTTGCGGTTCCGAAAGGCAGGCCTTCGGCCTGCTCAGCGAATGAATTCGCCCCCACAAGGAAGTGCCGCAGGAGCGGGGCTCAGAACGTCGGCGGGGTGATGACCCAGAGGATCAGCGCATCCTTATCGCCGGGGTTGCCATAGCGGTGCGGTTCCTGGCTGGAGAAGCTGAAGCTGTCGCCTTCCTGGAGGCGAAAGTGGCGCTCGCCGACCCAGAGCTCGAACTCGCCGCTGAGCACATAGCCGGCTTCTTCGCCCTCGTGGCTGTAGCTCTCTTCGCTGTAGGTGCCGGGCGGGAAGCGCGAGTGGAGCATTTCCAGCTGGCGCAACGGCTGCGGGCTGAGCAGCTCGTCGGTGATGCCGTCCTCGTAGTGCAGGCTGGTGCGCGCATTGCGCCGCACCACGTAGCCACGGTCGGCCTCGCTGGTGGGTGCCTCGCTGGCGAAGAACCACTGGATGGTCACCCCCAGGCTGCGGGCGATATTGAACAGCGCCGGGATCGAGGGATAGGCCAGGTTGCGTTCCAGCTGGCTGATGTAGCCGGCGGTGAGCTTGCTCTGCTCCGCCAGTTCGCTGAGGGTCATGCCCTGGCGTTTGCGCAGCGCACGGATGCGCGTGCCGAGGAACTGGCTCTCGGCGTTGGCGTTCGGCGATGGCAGGCTGGGGCTCATGGTTCCCTCCAGAGGGCGCAGGATCGCGGCATTGTAAGGCAGCCGTGACCCGCTTGGGCCCTCAGATGTTCCAGCCGACCTTCAGCCCTTCGTAGATGGCTTCCTCCACTGTCCGGGGCGCGAGGCAGTCGCCGATCCGCTTGAACTCCACCAGCCCCTGCAATTCGGCGCCCAGGTCGTCTACCGGCTGGTGGCCCTGGCAGAGCACCAGGGTGTCTACCTCCTCGAACAGCATGGGTTCGCCGCAGGCCGCGTGCATCATGTACACCGTGCTGTCGTCGCAGCCGTACAGGCGGGCGTAGGGCGTGACCGGGATGCCCAGCTTGTGCAGTTCACCGGCCAGTTGATCGCGCACGTAGAGTGGCAGGCTTTCGCCGCAATGCGGGCCGTTCACCGCCAGGCGCACCTGGTGGCCGTTGCGCGCCAGGCGCTCGGCGATGCCGGGGGCGATCCAGTCGCCGCGCCAGTCGGTGACCAGCACCGAGCGGCCCAGTTGCACCTCGTCGCGCAGCACCTGCCAGGCATCCACCACCTGCAACTCGCCGCCACGTTCGAAAGGCGGCCAGTAGGGGCGGGCGCCGGTGGCGAGGATGACCAGGTCGGGGCGTTCCCGCTCCACCCGTTTGCGGTCGACCCGCACGTTGCGTTGCACCTGCACGCCCGCCAGTTCCATCTCCCGCTGCAGGTTGGTGGACGCTCCGCCGAACTCGCTGCGCCGGGGCAGCAGCTGCGCCAGCAGTACCTGGCCGCCGAGCTGGCTGCCGGCTTCGAACAGTGTCACCTCGTGGCCGCGCTGGGCCGCCACCGCCGCGGCTTTCATGCCCGCCGGACCGCCGCCCACCACCATCACACGTTTGCGTCTCGCGGCCGGGTTGGGCTGGCCGTAGGTCAGTTCGCGGCCGGTCTCCGGATGCTGGATGCAGGAGATCGGGTAGCCGCGGTGGAAGTGGCCAATGCAGGCCTGGTTGCAGGCGATGCAGGCACGCACGTCGTCGCTGCGCCCGGCGGCGGCCTTGTTCGGCATCAGCGGATCGCAGATCAGCGCGCGGGTCATGCCGCAGACGTCGGCCTGGCCACGGGCGATGATGGTGTCGGCTTCCTGGGGCTGGTTGATCCGCCCGGTGACGAACAGCGGGATGTCCAGGCGCGCCCTGAAACTGCCCGCAGTGGGCGCCAGATAGGCGGCCTCGATGGCCATGGGCGGTACGATGTGGATGGCGCCGCCGAGGGACGCCGAGGTGCCGGCTACCAGGTGGACGTAGTCCAACTCGGCCTGCAGGGACAGCACCGCAGCCAGGGATTCGTCCTCGGTCAGGCCTTCCGGGTCGCGTTCGTCGGCGGAGATGCGCAGCCCGACGATGAAGTCTGCCGAACATTCGGCGCGCACGGCCTGGATCACTTCGCGGAGGAAGCGCAGGCGCGCCTCCAGGTCGCCGTTGTAGCCGTCCTCACGCTGGTTCACCCGCGGATTGAGGAATTGCGCCGGCAGGTAACCATGGCTGGCGACTATCTCCACCCCGTCCAGCCCGGCTTCGCAGAGGCGCCGCGCAGCGGATGCGTAGCCTGCGACTATCTCGTCGATCATCGGCTGGTCCAGGGCCCGCGGCATCACCCGGAAGCGCTCGTTGGGCGAGGCCGAGGCGGACCAGGCGACCGCCAGCAGGCCGTCGCTGGACTCCATGATTTCCCGGCCCGGATGGAAGATCTGCGACAGCACCACGGTGCCTTCCGCGTGGCAGGCCTCGGCCAGGCGACGGTAGCCCTCGATGCAAGCGTCGTCCGTGGCCATCAGCACATGGGAGGTGTAGCGCGCACTGTCGTGCACGCCGGCGACCTGCAGCACGATCAGGCCGACGCCGCCC
Source organism: Pseudomonas sp. BN417 (assembly GCF_029871205.1). Taxonomy (GTDB): domain Bacteria; phylum Pseudomonadota; class Gammaproteobacteria; order Pseudomonadales; family Pseudomonadaceae; genus Metapseudomonas. The sequence goes on from NZ_SSOJ01000069.1 coordinate 93,356, forward strand.
CGGGCGCGGGCACGGTGATAGGCGATGAGCGGGTCGTTGACCAGGTTGTCGGCGGGCATGGAGGTGTCGTGGCCGCTGGACATGATGCGGTTCTTCAAGCGCTTGCCGCGTATTTCCAGGGGCTCGAAGAGGTGTGGGAAGGCTTGGGCTGGCTGGGCGGCAGTGGACATGGAGGCTCCTGTGGACCTTTCGGTCCCGCTTGTTCTTGTGGAGCCATGGAAATTTACCTTAAGTAAAAAATCAACTTGTTTTTTTACTTTTCCCTGGCTAGTTTCGAGTCAGCCCCGAGCCGGGCTAGCTTCATGACAACAACAAGAGGAGAAGCACCATGCGGCATTCGTTCGTCCCTCGCCAGAATTCCGATTCACCCCTCGCTGCCTCGTTTTCAGTCCATTCCCACACACTCTGTCGCGGCCTGCTGGCCGGGCTGGCGCTGGTTTCCACCCTGGGTGTTGCCCAGGCCGCGGACAACATGGTGGTGGTGGGTTACGGCGGGGCAGGGCAGAAGGCCTTGAGCGACGCCTTCTTCAAACCTTTCGCCCAGACCAGCGGCGCACCGCTGACGGAGGGTGAGTACAACGGCGAAATGGCGCGGATCAAGGTGATGGCCGATACCGGCAGCGTCGATTGGGACCTGGTGGAGATCGAGGCGCCCGACCTGGTTCGCGGTTGTGAGGAGGGGCTGTTCGAGCGGCTCGATTGGCAGCGCATCGGCAATGCCGACCAACTGATCACCGATGCGGCCCAGGAATGCGGCTCGGCCACCATGGTCTGGAGCGTGGCCCTGGCCTACGACGCCGGCAAGCTGGCCGAGGCGCCGAAATCCTGGGCGGACTTCTGGGACGTGCAGCACTTTCCGGGCAAGCGCGGGCTGCGCAAGCGTGCGGTGTACAACCTGGAGTTCGCCCTGCTCGCCGATGGGGTGAAGCGCGAGGATGTCTACAAGGTGCTGGCCACTCCGGCCGGGGTGGAGCGGGCCTTCGCCAAGCTCGACCAGCTCAAGCCGCATATCCAGTGGTGGGAGGCCGGCGCCCAACCGGTGCAATGGCTGGCCGCCGGTGACGTGACCATGACCTCGGTCTACAGCGGCCGCATCGCCGCCGCCCACCAGGAAGGGCACAAGTTTGCCGTGGTCTGGCCGGACAGCCTGTATGGCATGGACTACTGGGCGATCATCAAGGGCTCGAAGCACGTCGAGCGCGCCCACCAGTTGATCGCCTTCATCAACAAGGCCGAGAACCAGGCCGATTACGTCAAGCGAATCCCCTACGGGCCAGTCAACCAGCAGGCCTTCGACCGCCTCGACCCGGCACTGACCGGCTGGCTGCCCAGTGCGCCGCAGAACATCGCCCAGGCCTTGCCCATGGATGTGGAGTTCTGGACCGACCATGGCGAGGACCTGGAGCAGCGCTTCAACGCCTGGGCAGCAAAGTAGGAGCGAATTCATTCGCGAAGCAGGCCTAAGGCCTGCGTGGCTCTGGACCGCGTCCTAGTCATTCGCGAATGAATTCGCTCCTGCAAGGCCCATCCCCGGCCCAATGAAAAAGCCCGGCAATCATGCCGGGCTTTTCGTTTGCCGCAGACCTCAGTATTCCGGGTAACCGCGCAGTTCGGCTTCTGCCGCCTTGGCCAGATCCGGCGGGAGGAAATCCTTGTCCGGGTCGTAGTCGGGCTTGAGGAAGCCGGCCAGGGCCTCCAGGTCCGCCGGGCTCAGGGTGCCGGCGGTCTGCTTGAGGCGCAGGTTGTCGAGGATGTAGTCGTAGCGGGCGTTGTTGTAGTCGCGCACCGAGCTGTACAGCTGACGCTGGGCGTCGAGCACGTCGACGATGTTGCGGGTGCCCACCTGGTAGCCGATCTCGGTGGCTTCCAGGGCGCTCTGGTTGGAGATGATCGACTGCTTGCGCGCCTTCACCTGCTCGACGTCGGTATTCACCGCGCGGTGGAAGTTGCGGGTGTTCTGCACCACGGTGCGGCGCAAGCTTTCGCGCAGTTGCTCGGTCTGATTCAGGCGCTGGTAGGACTCGCGCACCTGGGAGCTGGTCAGGCCGCCGCTGTAGATCGGGATGTTCAGTTGCAGGCCGATGCTGCGCTGCTCCACGTCGCTGCCGAACGGCGCCTGTCCGGGCGTGGAGTCGACGTTGCTGAAGCCGAGGCTGTCGTTGTCGCCTTTCTGGTAGCTGGCCACGGCGTCCAGGGTCGGCGCATGGCCGGCCTTGCGCTGGCGCAGGGTTTCCTCGGCCGCATCGACCGCATGGTTGCTGGCCTGCAAGTTGAGATTCTGCTGGGAGGCAGTGTCGACCCAGGCCTTGGCGTCATTCGGCGCCGGGACCACGATCGGCAGGGTGTGCAGGATGCCTTCGAGGGATGCGTATTCGCGGTTGGTCAGGGTGACCAGGGCCTGGAAGGCGTCATCCACGCTGCGCTCGGCGATTATCCGGTTGGCGCGGGCGGTGTCGTAGCCGGCCTGGGCTTCGAGCACGTCTGTCTTGTCCGACAGGCCGACGTCGAAACGCTCGTTGGCCTGGTCGAGTTGGCGCTTGAAGGCCGCTTCCTCGGCCTTGGTCGAGGCCAGGTTGTCCTGGGCGCGCAACACGGCGAAGTAGGTTTCGGCAGTCTGCAGGATCAGGTTCTGCTGGGTCGCGGAGAACTCCAGGGCGGCCTGCTCGGTGGTGGCCTCGGCGGCCTGCAGCTGGAACCAGCGGTCGGCGCGGAAGATCGGCTGGCTCAGGGTCGCCTGGTAGGCGATGCCGCTGCGCGAGAAGGTGTTGGAGGGCTCGTCCAGCTTGGTACGGGTGTCGTTGCTCGTGGCGCCACCGTTTATCTGCGGCAGCAGCCCGGAACGGGCCTGGGGTACGACCTCGCGCACCGCGTCATAGTTGGCGCGGGCGGCGGCGAGGTCGGCGTTATTGTCGACGGCGTCCTTGTAGACGGTCACGAGGTCCGTCTTGGCTGACAGGGGGGCATCTTCGGCCCAGGCGGTTCCGGCAAAGGCGGATGCCACGGCGATGGCCAGCGAGAGTCTGCGCAGCATGATCAATCCTGGATTCTGGGGTGTCGGGCAAGGCTACGGGGCCGCTCGGGGCGGGTCAAGACGCCCCTGCGGCGGCCTCAGTGTAGTTTGCGGCAAGCTATGTTGCCTGCCTGCAACAATCGAATTCCGTGGCGAGGGGAAGCGTCATTTCCCGACGGGCTGGTCATTTTATTCTGACCACCGGGTTGGTTTTATCCTGCGAGCTTGATTAGACTGGCCGGGTTCTTGTCGGGGTGCCTCGAATCGGAGGCTGAGATCGGAGAGTTCCGGATCCCGTTGAACCTGATCAGGTTAAGGCCTGCGTAGGGAACAAGATGTGCCGCGGTTCGCGGCCCCTCTCGGCACCAGCCCTGGTGCACTCTGCCCTCAGGTTCGCTCCGACATCACCCCAGGAGCCAGCCGATGACCGCAAAACAACAAAAGAACCTGAGCGAAAGCGCCCAGGTCGACCAGCAATCCATCCAGCCTTTCCCCCGTTCGCAGAAAGTCTATGTGCAGGGCTCCCGCCCGGATATCCGCGTGCCGATGCGCGAGATCAGCCTGGACGTGACCCCCACCGCCTTCGGTGGCGAGATCAACGCTCCGGTCACCGTCTATGACACCTCCGGCCCCTACACCGACCCCGCCGTCACCATTGACGTGCGCCAGGGCCTGGCCGACGTGCGCTCCCAGTGGATCGACGACCGCGGCGACACCGAGCGCCTACCGGGCCTGACCTCCGAGTTCGGCCAGCGCCGCCTGGCCGACGCCGAACTGTCCGCCATGCGCTTCGCCCACGTGCGCAACCCGCGCCGCGCCAAGGCTGGCCAGAACGTCAGCCAGATGCACTACGCGAAGAAGGGCATCATCACCCCCGAGATGGAATACGTCGCCATCCGCGAGAACATGAAGCTGGCCGAGGCACGCGCTGCCGGCCTGCTGAAGGAGCAGCACGCGGGGCACAGCTTCGGTGCATCCATACCGAAGGAAATCACCCCTGAGTTCGTCCGCGAGGAAATCGCCCGCGGCCGCGCCATCATCCCCGCCAACATCAACCACGTGGAGCTGGAGCCGATGATCATCGGCCGCAACTTCCTGGTGAAGATCAACGGCAACATCGGCAACTCGGCCCTGGGTTCCTCCATCGAGGAAGAAGTGGCCAAGCTGACCTGGGGCATCCGCTGGGGCTCGGACACCGTGATGGACCTGTCCACCGGCAAGCACATCCATGAAACCCGCGAGTGGATCATCCGCAACTCGCCGGTCCCGATCGGCACCGTGCCGGTCTACCAGGCCCTGGAGAAGGTCGGCGGCATTGCCGAGGACCTGACCTGGGAGCTGTTCCGCGACACCCTGGTCGAGCAGGCCGAGCAGGGCGTGGACTACTTCACCATCCACGCCGGCGTACTGCTGCGCTATGTACCGCTGACCGCCAAGCGCGTCACCGGCATCGTTTCCCGCGGCGGCTCGATCATGGCCAAGTGGTGCCTGGCGCACCACAAGGAGAATTTCCTCTACACCCACTTCGAGGAAATCTGCGAAATCATGAAGGCCTACGACGTCAGCTTCTCGCTGGGCGACGGCCTGCGTCCGGGCTCCATCGCCGACGCCAACGACGCCGCGCAGTTCGGTGAGCTGGAAACCCTCGGCGAGCTGACCAAGATCGCCTGGAAGCACGATGTGCAGACCATGATCGAAGGCCCCGGCCACGTGCCGATGCACCTGATCAAGGAAAACATGGACAAGCAGCTGGAATGCTGCGACGAGGCGCCGTTCTACACCCTCGGCCCGCTGACCACCGACATCGCCCCCGGTTACGACCACATCACCTCCGGCATCGGCGCCGCGATGATCGGCTGGTTCGGCTGCGCCATGCTCTGCTACGTGACGCCCAAGGAACACCTGGGCCTGCCGAACAAGGATGACGTGAAGACCGGCATCATCACCTACAAGATCGCCGCCCACGCCGCCGACCTCGCCAAGGGCCACCCGGGCGCGCAGATCCGCGACAACGCACTGAGCAAGGCGCGCTTCGAGTTCCGCTGGGAAGACCAGTTCAACCTCGGCCTGGACCCGGATACCGCTCGTGCCTTCCACGACGAGACCCTGCCGAAGGACTCGGCCAAGGTGGCGCACTTCTGCTCCATGTGCGGGCCGAAGTTCTGCTCCATGAAGATCACCCAGGAGGTCCGCGACTACGCCAAGGAAAACGGCCTGTCGGAAGAGAGCAAGGCCATCGAGGCGGGTTTCCAGGAGCAGGCCGCGCGCTTCAAGGACGAGGGTTCGGTGATCTACAAGCAGGTGTGAATGCCTGCCGTGTGACCGCGGACAGGCGCTGACCTGTCACATCCACGCTGGAAGCCGGGCCTCGTGCCCGGCTTTCCGGTTTGTGGCCAATCCATAACAACAGTCCATCCAGGGCATCTGCCATCGTGAACACCCCGCCAAGCTATTCGCCGTCCATACCGGTCGCCTTCGACCAACGCGTTCTCCGTACGCGCGATCTGTTTTCCCTCTGGTTCTCCCTAGGTCTGGGACTGATGGTGCTGCAGACCGGCGCGCTGCTGGCGCCGGGTCTGGGCGCCAGCGATGCACTGCTGGCGATCCTGCTCGGCACTGGCGTCGGCGTACTGCTGCTGGGTGGCGCGGCCATGATCGGCAGCGATACGGGCCTGGCCGCCATGGCCTCGCTCAAGCTCAGCCTGGGCTCGGCCGGCGCGGCGCTGCCGGCGCTGCTCAACCTGCTGCAACTGGTGGGCTGGGGCGCCTTCGAGATCATCGTCATGCGTGACGCCGCCAGCCTGCTGGCCGCTCGCGGCCTGGGCGGTGACAGCCTGTTGGCTTCGCCGACGCTCTGGACCCTGGTATTCGGCGCCCTGGCCACCCTGCTGGCAGTGGCCGGTCCGCTCGCCTTCGTGCGCCGTATCCTGCGTCGCTGGGGTATCTGGCTGCTGCTGGGCGCCTGCATCTGGCTGACCTGGGACCTGCTCAACCGTGCCGATCTCTCCGCCTTGATGGCGCGGGCCGGCGACGGCTCCATGTCCTTCGCCCTGGGCTTCGACATCGCCATCGCCATGCCGCTGTCCTGGCTGCCGCTGATCGCCGACTATTCGCGCTTCGGCCGGCGTGGCGGCGGGGTTTTCTTCGGCTCTGCGCTGGGCTTCTTCATCGGCTGCCTGTGCCTGATGGGCCTGGGCGTCGCCTACACCCTGGCCTTCGCCGAAGGCAGCGATGCCAACGCGCTGCTGCTGGCCCTGGCCGGCGCCGGCATGGGAATCCCGCTGCTGCTGATCCTGCTGGACGAGTCGGAGAAGGCTTTCGCCGACATCCACTCGGCGGCCGTGTCCATCGGCATCCTGCTGCCGCTGAAGGTGGAACAGCTGGCCCTGGCCATTGGCGCGATCTGCACCCTGATCGCTTGGTTCGCGCCGCTGGCCGAATACCAGAACTTCCTGCTGCTGATCGGTTCGGTGTTCGCCCCGCTGTTCGGCGTGGTGCTGGTGGATCACTTCATCCTGCGCCGCCGCCGCGCCGAGCTGGCACCGCGCGTCGCGCTGCGCTGGGACACCCTGCTGGCCTGGGCCTGCGGCGTGGCGATCTACCACCTGCTGGCCAACCGTTGGCCGGAGCTGGGGGCTACCCTGCCGGCGCTGCTGGCGGCCGGCGGCTTGCAGTTCCTGCTGGGGCGCTTCAGCCGCGTCCGGGGAAATACTGGGGCTTCAGTATTCCGTTGAGCTGCGGGTAGGGGATGCGAATCTCGGGGTGCCCGCTGGAATAGGGCGCGATGCTGTAGACGTCGTACTTGAGCAGCATGGCGCCATAGCCCAGGCCGACGTTGGCGGTGCGCTCGAAGGGCCAGGTCCTGGCGAAGTCCGGGTCCTGGTCGAACTTGTTGGCCACCAGCCAGCGCTGGTGGGCCTGTTCGGCCACCTTCCAGAAGGCGTCTTCCTGGCCGGGCAGCAGCATGTCGCCAAGGCTCAGCGGCTTTTCCAGCTTGCGGTCGTAGTTGATGAAACCGCGCCCCGGCATGCCGTGGGCGCCGCCGGTGAAGAGGTAGCTGGACAGCTCGATCAACACCAGCTTGTCATGCTGTTCCAGCACCTTGGCCTGCAGGTAGCTGCTCCAGCCGGGCTCGGCGCTGCCGAGGAAGTCCTTCTCGTAGGATTCCAGGGAGGCCGGCAGCGGCGCGCCGGGGGCGTCCTGGGTCATCTGCAGCAGGCGCTTGCCGATCAGGTCGTTGAGCTGCGGCTCGCCTTCGAAACTGATGGTGTCGATGTTCACCAGCGGGCAGCTCTCACCCTGGCAGCCGGGCTTCAGGTGTTCCCAGGCGTGGCGCTGTGGTTCCAGCTTGTCGCTGGTGCCGGGCAGCATCTGGCAGGCGCTGAGCAGGGTGCCGAGGCTGGCGGCGGCGAGGAGTCTGGCAAGGTACATCGGCTTCATCTTCAGGGGTGGATTCCGGAAAAGTGCAGGCTTCGACTGCTGTCGCGGCCATGAGTTCGGGCGCGGCGCGGCGCCGTTTCGCCGCGCATCTTCCCAGCCCGACGACGATCTGCAAAGAGGCTGCGCGGTGTGCGGCCAAGGGGTAGGATGCGCGGATCACAGCCTTTCCACGCAAGCGAGATGCCCATGACCGAAACCTTCAAGCCAGGCCCCGACGCCGTCGAGATGATCGAACGAGAGACCTGCTTCCAGGGTTTCTACCGCCTGGACCGCCTGAGCCTGCGTCATCGCCTGTTCGCCGGTGGCATGGGGCCGGTCATCCATCGGGAACTGTTCGTCCGTCATGATGCCGTCTGCGTACTGCCCTATGATCCGCAACGGGATGCAGTGGTGTTGATCGAGCAGTTCCGCGTCGGTGCCCTGGGCAAGAGCGAGAGCCCCTGGCTGCTGGAGCTGGTGGCCGGATTGATCGACAAGGGCGAGGAGCCGGAGGAGGTCGCCCGTCGGGAAGCCGTCGAAGAGGCCGATCTACAGTTGACTTCGTTGTGGCCGATCACCACCTACTATCCTTCACCAGGGGGCTCCAACGAGCGTGTGCATCTGTTCCTCGGCCGCTGCGACAGCAGCAACGCGGGCGGTGTCCACGGACTGGCGGAGGAGGGCGAGGATATCCGCGTGCACGTGCTGCCGCTGGAAGACGCCCTGGCCCTGATGCGTGAAGGGCGGTTGGACAATGCCGCGAGTATGCTGGCCCTGCAATGGCTGGCGCTGAACCGTACCGAAGTCAGGGGGTTGTGGACGTGAATCTGTTGCGCGATCGCTACCGGGTCGATCTCGTCGGGCTGCAGGCAGCCTGCGAGGCGAACTATGCGCGCCTGATGCGTCTGCTCCCGCAGATGCGCGAAGTGCGCGGTTCCCGGCGCGTCGCGCTGAGCCAGGGCGAGCGCCTGCTCGGCGTGCTGGCCCTGGAAGTCGTCGAGGCCTGCCCGTACACCACCACCCTGCAGGTGCGCCAGGAGCACAGCCTGCCCTGGCTGCCGTCGCCGCAGCTGGAAGTACGGGTCTACCATGACGCGCGCATGGCGGAAGTTGTCGGTGCCGAGAATGCGCGGCGCCTGCGCAGCGTGTATCCCTATCCCAATGCCGATATGCACCAGCCCGATGAGAAGAGCCAGCTCAATCTCTTCCTCGGCGAATGGCTGAGTCACTGCCTGGCTTGTGGCCACGAGCTGGAACCCGTCGTCCTCTAGTCGTTTCGGACCAATCCGGCACCGCTAACTGTGAACCATTCCCGCTTCGCGGGTTTACCCGTTACGCGCGCAGCAACCATAATCTGAGCATTCCGCCGAAGGAGAAGGCCTTGCCCAGTCCACTCCCCCACGCTGCTGACGAGTCGGTGCTGCTGGTGCAGCTTTCCGACAGCCACCTGTTCGCCGAAGCGGACGGCAGGCTGCTGGGCATGGAAACCCGCGACAGCCTGCAGCGGGTGATCGACCAAGTGCTCGAGGAGCAGCCCCGCATCGACCTGGTGCTGGCGACCGGTGATCTCTCCCAGGACGGTTCAGCCGCCTCCTACCAACATTTCCGCGAGCTGGTCGAGCGCATCCCCGCGCCGGCCCGCTGGTTCCCCGGCAACCACGACGAGGTGCCGGTGATGCGCGAAGTCTGCGCCGGGACCGCCGCCCTCGAACCCATAGTCGACTTCCCTCACTGGCGCCTGGTGCTGCTGGACTCCACCATCGCCGGCGCCGTACCCGGACATTTCCCCGCCGAGCAGCTCGCCTTGCTGGAGCAGGCCTTGGAAACCGCCGGTGAGCGCCATGTGCTGGTCAGCTTCCATCACCATCCGGTGCCGATCGGCTGCGCCTGGATGGACCCGATCGGCGTGCGCAACAGCGATGCGCTGTTCGCCGTGCTGGACCGCTATCCGCGGGTGCGCGCGCTGCTCTGGGGCCACGTCCACCAGGAGTTCGACCAGGTGCGCAACGGCGTGCGCCTGCTGGCTTCGCCATCCACCTGTGTGCAATTTGCGCCCGGCAGCGAAGACTTCTGCGTCGGCTCGGAGGCGCCGGGCTACCGCTGGCTGCGCCTGATGGACGACGGCAGCCTGGAAACAGGCGTCTCAAGGGTTAGCGGCATCGCCTTCGAAGTGGACTACAGCATCAAGGGTTATTGACCTTCTCGCCGTGGCACGGCAAGAAGTACAACTCTCCCTCGATCTGCCAGGAAGTCGCGTGTCCAGCCCCCAACCCAGCCTCCTCTATATTCACGGACTCAACAGTTCGCCGGCGTCGCACAAGGCGCGCCAGCTCACTGCGCTCATGCAACGCCTGGGGCTTACCGAACGTCTGCGGGTGCCGGCCCTGCACCATCATCCGCGCCAGGCCATTGGCCAGCTCGAAGCGGCCATCGCCGAGCTGGGCCGCCCGGTGCTGGTCGGCAGCTCCCTGGGCGGCTACTATGCGACCCACCTGGCCGAGCGCCACGGCCTGAAGGCCGTGCTGATCAACCCGGCGGTGGCCCCGCACCGGTTGTTCGACGGGCGTCTCGGCCCGCAGAAGAACTACTACAGCGACGAAACCTGGGAGCTGACGGCAGAGCACGTGATGGCGCTGGCCGAACTGGAAGTGCCGCCACCACAGGACCCGACCCGTTACCAGGTCTGGTTGCAGACGGCCGACGAGACCCTCGACTACCGCCAGGCGGAGCGCTACTACCGTGCCTGCGCGCTGCGCATCGAGGCCGGCGGCGACCACGGTTTCCAGAATTTCCCTGCTCATCTGCCCGCCTTGCTGGCCTTCGCCGGCTTTCCCGCGCAGCTGTGGCGTGATATCGACTTTTCCGACCTCTGACTGAAAGGGAGTCCATGGCTACTTACAACGCGGATGCCATCGAAGTCCTCTCCGGCCTCGACCCGGTGCGCAAGCGCCCGGGCATGTATACCGACACCAGCCGGCCCAACCACCTGGCCCAGGAAGTCATCGATAACAGCGTGGACGAGGCCCTGGCTGGCCACGCCAAGAGCGTGCAGGTGATCCTCCACGAGGACAATTCCCTGCAGGTGATCGACGACGGCCGCGGCATGCCGGTGGATATCCACCCCGAGGAAGGGGTGCCCGGCGTCGAGCTGATCCTCACCAAGCTGCATGCCGGCGGCAAGTTCTCCAACAAGAACTACCAGTTCTCCGGCGGCCTGCACGGCGTCGGCATCTCGGTGGTGAACGCCCTGTCCACCCGCGTCGAAGTGCGGGTCAAGCGCGACGCCAGCGAGTACCTGATGACCTTCGCTGACGGCTTCAAGGCCAGCGAGCTGGAAGTCGTCGGCAGCGTCGGCAAGCGCAACACCGGCACCAGCGTGCACTTCTGGCCGGATGCCAAGTATTTCGATTCCCACAAGTTCTCCGTCAGCCGCCTCAAGCACGTGCTCAAGGCGAAAGCCGTCCTCTGCCCGGGGCTGCTGGTCAGCTTCGAGGACAGGGCCGCTGGCGAAAAGGTCGAGTGGCACTACGAAGACGGCCTGCGTTCCTACCTGGTGGACGCGGTCAGCGAATTCGAACGTCTGCCGAGCGAACCCTTCTGTGGCAGCCTGGCCGGCAACAAGGAGGCGGTGGACTGGGCGCTGCTCTGGCTGCCCGAGGGTGGCGACAGTGTCCAGGAAAGCTACGTCAACCTGATCCCAACCGCCCAGGGCGGTACACACGTCAACGGCCTGCGCCAGGGCCTGCTGGACGCCATGCGCGAGTTCTGCGAGTTCCGCAACCTGTTGCCGCGCGGGGTCAAACTGGCTCCCGAGGACGTCTGGGAGCGCATCGCCTTCGTCCTCTCGATGAAGCTGCAGGAACCGCAGTTCTCCGGCCAGACCAAGGAGCGCCTGTCCTCCCGCGAGGCGGCCGCCTTCGTTTCCGGCGTGGTCAAGGACGCCTTCAGCCTCTGGCTCAACGCCCACCCGGAACTGGGCATGCAGTTGGCCGAACTGGCCATCAGCAACGCCGGCCGTCGGCTCAAGGCCAGCAAGAAGGTCGAGCGCAAGCGCATCACCCAGGGCCCGGCACTGCCCGGCAAGCTGGCCGATTGCGCTGGGCAGGACCCAATGCGCTCCGAACTCTTCCTGGTGGAAGGTGATTCCGCCGGCGGTTCGGCCAAGCAGGCGCGGGACAAGGAGTTCCAGGCGATCATGCCGTTGCGCGGCAAGATCCTGAACACCTGGGAAGTGGACGGTGGCGAGGTGCTGGCTTCCCAGGAAGTCCATGACATCGCCGTCGCCATCGGCGTCGATCCCGGCGCCGCCGACCTCAGCCAGCTGCGCTACGGCAAGATCTGCATCCTTGCCGACGCCGACTCCGACGGCCTGCACATCGCTACCCTGCTGTGCGCGCTGTTCGTCCGCCACTTCCGTCCGCTGGTGGAAGCGGGGCACGTCTACGTGGCGATGCCGCCGCTGTTCCGTATCGACCTGGGGAAAGAGATCTACTACGCCCTGGACGAAGCCGAGCGCGACGGCATCCTCGACCGCCTGGTGGCCGAGAAGAAGCGTGGCAAGCCACAGGTCACGCGATTCAAGGGCCTGGGTGAGATGAATCCGCCGCAGCTGCGCGAGACCACCATGGACCCCAACACCCGGCGCCTGGTCCAGCTAACCCTGGAAGACAGCGAAGGCACGGTGGAAATCATGGACATGCTGCTGGCGAAGAAGCGCGCCGGCGACCGCAAGTCCTGGCTGGAGTCCAAGGGCAACCTGGCCGAGGTCATGGTGTGAGGGGAGCCTTCTTCCTCCTGGGCCTGCTTATCGCCGCACCGCTCTGGGCCGCCGACTCGACGGAGCAGCTGCGCCTGGCCGCCGAATACCCGGTGGAGGGAATGCCGCACGGCAACCTCTCCGGGCTGGCCTACTGCGGCGACGAGCTGGTGGCGGTTTCCGACCGGGTCGATGAGCGCCTGTACCGGCTCAAGCCCGTAGGCGGCCTGCTCCAGGCCGAGACCGAGCCCTTCCTGGTGCCGCCGGCGCCGCCGAATAACCTGCCCTGGGGTGTGCGTGCGCGTACCTGGGCGATCAGCCTGCTGCGGGGCAACGAGCTGGACTTCGAAGGCATCAGCTGCGATTCCACCGGCAATCGCTATCTGGTCAGCGAAACCCACGCGGCAGTGCTGCAGGTACCCGTCGCCGGCGAACCCAACTGGCTGCTGCTGCCGGACAACCTGATCCGCCAGGCTCGCGCCAGCGGCATGCTGCTGCACTTCAACGCCCTGCTCGAAGGCATCGCCGTCGACCCCCAGGGCGAGCGCCTCTGGCTTGCCGCCGAGCGCGAGCGCCGTGGCCTGATGGTACTGCACAAGCAGCAGTCCACCTGGCTCTGCACCGGTGGCTGCGTGGTCTTCAGCGAAGCCGGCCGCGAGCCGCCGCCGGCGCCGATCGGCAGCGAGCAGCGCATGCCGCGGGATTTCTCCGACGTCGCCTTTCACGAAGAAAAACTCTTCACCCTGGAGCGCCTGGCGCACCAGATCTGCCGGCGCAAGCCAAGCAACGGCGAAGTGGAGCGCTGCTGGTCCTTCGCCGAGGAGGCCCTGGCCGATACCCGCCGCTATGGCGTGCCGTTCGGCATGGCCGAGGGCCTGTGGATAGATGCCGAAGGTGCCTGGGTCGGCCTCGATAACGGTGGCAAGGCGCGTGCCGACGGTGAGCGGCGGCCCATCGTCTGGCGCTTCACCGCGCCCAAGGGCGGCTGGAGCGAGAAATGACCACGCAAACGCCGGGCAAACGCGCAGGACGGGTCATGCTGGTGCTCGCCTGGGGTATCGGCCTGCTCCTGGCGGCCCATTACTTCGGCGCCTGGGAAGATCGCCAGCGCAATCCCAATCGCGAACCCCAGTCGGTGCGCGGCGACGGTTATGTCGAAGTGCGCCTGGTCAGCAGCCGTCAGGGGCATTACCTGCTCGATGGCCGCATCGATGGCCAGGGCGTGACTTTCCTCCTCGACACCGGTGCCACCCAGGTGGCCGTTCCCGCCAGGCTGGCCGAACGTCTCGGCCTCGCGCCCGGCGCGCCGGTCACCCTGAGTACCGCCAACGGCCGTGTCACCGGCCAACGCACCCAGCTGCAGGACCTGCGCCTGGGTGACATCCGCCTGACCCAGGTGCCGGCAATCATAGTGCCGGGCATGGACGGCGAAGAGGTGCTGCTCGGCATGAGCGCCCTGAAACAACTCGAATTCACCCAGCGCGACGGCACCCTGGTGCTGCGCCAAGTCACTTCCCCGTGAGGCACGCATGAGCGAATCCCTCGATCTGAGTCTGGAAGGCGTTGAGCGCCGCTCCCTGGCCGATTTCACCGAACAGGCCTACCTCAACTATTCCATGTACGTGATCATGGACCGCGCCCTGCCGCATATCGGCGACGGCCTGAAGCCGGTACAGCGGCGCATCGTCTACGCCATGAGCGAGCTGGGCCTGGATGCCGACTCCAAGCACAAGAAGTCGGCGCGCACTGTCGGCGACGTGCTCGGCAAGTTCCACCCCCACGGCGACTCGGCCTGCTATGAGGCCATGGTGCTGATGGCCCAGCCCTTCAGCTACCGCTACACCCTGGTGGACGGTCAGGGCAACTGGGGTGCGCCGGACGATCCCAAGTCCTTCGCCGCCATGCGTTACACCGAGGCGCGCCTGTCGCGCTACGCCGAAGTGCTGCTCTCCGAACTGGGCCAGGGCACGGTGGACTGGGTGCCGAACTTCGACGGCACCCTGAACGAGCCGGCGACCCTGCCGGCGCGCCTGCCCAACCTGCTGCTCAATGGCACCACCGGCATCGCCGTGGGCATGGCCACCGACGTGCCGCCGCACAACCTGCGGGAAGTGGCCGCCGCCTGCGTGCGCCTGCTGGACGAGCCGAATGCCACGGTGGAGCAGCTCTGCGAGCACATCCTTGGCCCGGACTTCCCTACCGAGGCGGAAGTCATTACCCCGCGCGCCGAACTGTTGAAGATCTACGAGACCGGCCGCGGCTCGGTGCGCATGCGCGCCGTGTATCGCGTCGAGGACGGCGACATAGTGGTCACCGCGCTGCCGCACCAGGTCTCCGGTGCCAAGGTGCTGGAGCAGATCGCCGGCCAGATGCAGGCGAAGAAACTGCCGATGGTCGCCGACCTGCGTGACGAATCGGACCACGAGAACCCCACTCGCATCGTCATTATCCCGCGCTCCAACCGGGTGGATGCCGATGAGCTGATGCAGCACCTGTTCGCCACCACCGACCTGGAATCCAGTTATCGGGTCAACACCAACGTCATCGGCCTGGACGGCAAGCCTCAGGTCAAGGACCTGCGCACCCTGCTCAGCGAATGGCTGACCTACCGCATCGGCACGGTGCGCCGGCGCCTGCAGTTCCGCCTGGACAAGGTGGAAAAGCGCCTGCACCTGTTGGACGGCTTGCTGATCGCCTTCCTCAACCTGGACGAAGTCATCCACATCATCCGCACCGAGGACCAGCCCAAGCTGGTGCTGATGGAGCGTTTCAACCTCACCGAAATCCAGGCCGACTACATCCTCGATACCCGCCTGCGCCAGCTGGCGCGGCTGGAAGAGATGAAGATCCGCGGCGAACAGGACGAGCTGCTGAAGGAACAGAAGAAGTTGCTGGCCCTGCTGGGTAGCGACACCAAGCTGAAGAAGCTGGTGCGCGACGAGTTGATCAAGGATGCCGAGACCTACGGCGACGACCGTCGTTCGCCGATCGTCGCCCGTGCCGAGGCGAAGGCCTTGTCCGAAACCGAGCTGATGCCCACCGAGCCGGTAACCGTGGTGCTCTCCGAGAAGGGTTGGGTGCGTTGCGCCAAGGGGCACGACATCGACGCCACCGGCCTGTCCTACAAGGCTGGCGACGGTTTCAAGGCCGCCGCGCCGGGCCGCTCGAACCAGTACGCGGTATTTATCGACTCCACCGGTCGCAGCTACTCCCTGGCCGCCCACTCGCTGCCTTCGGCCCGCGGCCAGGGCGAACCGCTCACCGGCCGGCTGACTCCGCCGCCGGGCGCCAGCTTCGACTGCGTGCTGCTGCCGGAGGATGACGCCACCTACGTGATCGCCTCGGACGCCGGTTACGGCTTCGTGGTCAAGGGTGCCGACCTGCAGGCCAAGAACAAGGCGGGCAAGGCCCTGCTCAGCCTGCCCAATGGGGCGAAGGTGGTGGCGCCGCGACCGGTGCAGAGTGTCGAAGAAGACTGGCTGGCGGCGGTGACCACAGAAGGCCGCCTGCTGCTGTTCAAGGTCGCCGACCTGCCGCAGCTGGCCAAGGGCAAGGGCAACAAGATCATCGGCATCCCCGGCGATCGGGTGGCGAACCGCGAGGAATACCTCACGGATCTCGCCGTTCTGCCGACCGGCGCAACCCTGGTCCTGCAGGCTGGCAAGCGCACCCTGTCGCTCAAGGCCGATGACCTGGAGCACTACAAAGGCGAGCGCGGGCGCCGTGGCAACAAGCTGCCCCGCGGCTTTCAGCGGGTCGATGCGCTGCTGGTGGAGGCGCTCGCCTGACCTTGATTCCGACGAAATGACGTGGGGCTCTGGAGTCCCGCGTCACATTGACGGATGATATGTCCCCTCGCCACCCTTGTCCGTGGCATGAATGATTGAATACGACTGCAGGCTGCCCACAAGGCGGCCGTGGGTGAGATTGATGACTGTGGTGCGTTTTCCCTTGGCTTTGATGCTGGCTGGCCTGCTTGGTCTCGCCGGCTGCGTGCATAGCCCGCCCGTTCCCATGTTCCAGCTGGATGCCGGCACTCCCGAAGTGCCGTCGCAGAACGCTGGAATACAAGTGCTGCTCGGCCCGGTTACGGTGGCCGACTACCTGCAGCGCGAAACCCTCCTGCAGCGTCAGGCCGACGGCAGCCTCACCGCCGCCCCGGATGGTCGCTGGGCGGGCAGTCTGGCGGCAGACATCGACCAGGTGCTGCTGCGCCAGCTGTCCTGGCGCCTGGACAGCCAGCGCCTGGTGCTGGCCCCGGGCAACCCCGGCTTCACCCCCGAGGTCCAGGTGCTGCTGAACATCAGCCGCCTGGACTCCGGCCCCCAGCGGCCGGCCGTGCTGGAGGCGCAATGGCGCCTGCTGGACCGTGCCGGCAAGCTGCGTGACAGCCGCCTGGTGCGTCTGGAAGAGGCCCATGCCGGAACCGCTGCCGATCAGGTGCGGGCCCAGAGCCAACTGCTGCAGCAGCTGGCCGAGCAATTGGCCGCTGCGGTGAAGCCGCTTGAGGGCCAGCCGGTAGCCGCCGAGGCACCGCGCAAGCCGGCGGCACCCGCCACCCCGGCCAAGACCAAGGAGCCGCAGCCGCCGAAGATCCCGATGGCGGCGCCGGTGCGCACGGATGTGGAAGTCTTCCGCTTCTGATTGCGAGATCACGAAAAAGCCCGCTATTTGCGGGCTTTTTTCTTTCTGTTCGCTGCAGCTCGTATCCCTCTGAAGGCATTTTCCTATCGGGGCCCACGGTCTTCCCGTAGATTGGGCCGGGCGGCGTCCGCGCAGCTCAACGGACCTGGCGTGGAAAAGTTGGGCATCGCTGCGCTCAGCGCCAACCTACGAAAGACTCGTCGCTCCTGAAGGTGAGGCAAGCATGTCCCGATAGGGGGCGAATTCATTGGCTATGTTTGCATTAAGTGTTGAGAACGTCTTGAGCCAAGCTGCTTATCGAGCGGGGTTCGAATCTCTGTTTCGCCTTTCGGCGAGTCACTTCTTTCAAACGCCAAAGAAGTAACCAAGAACGCTCGCCCCTGCATCCGGCCCGACTTCGTCGGGTTCCCTCGCTCCATCATTGCTCCGGGGGCCCCGCACGCCTCTCGCGGCATCCATGCCGCTCGTCCCCCTCTGCAACGCTTCCGCTCGGCCTCCTGACGGGGCAGAGTCGCTGCCCCACCTCTTCTGCTCAGTTTCAGGCCGCTGTTGGCTTCAGGACTGTTCGTTCCTCGCCGGCGCGAGTCACCCCTCTCCTCTTCAGGGAGAGGGGCCGGGGGTGAGGGCTATATTAGGCAGGCGCGGAGGTCTGAAAGAGCCGTACTAGACGCCTCTATTCGGTGCTGCAACAGCTAA
>NZ_SSOJ01000070.1 GCF_029871205.1 Pseudomonas sp. BN417
TAGTTGAGGCCGCCACGGATCAGGTGCAGGTGCGAGTCGTTGAGGCCGGGGATGACGGTGCGCTGCTCGAGGTCGATCACCCGGGTGGCGTCGCCGCGCAGGGCCATGGCTTCGGCGTCGCTGCCGACGGCGAGGAAGCGGCCGTCCTTGATGGCCACGGCGCTGGCGATGGGCTTGGCGCGGTCGACCGTGTGGAAGCGGCCGTTGAACAGGATCAGGTCAGCGGTCATGGAACCCCCTTGGGTGCTGGCATGGACGGAGCCGGTGCTACCGGCGAAAGGCAGTGCGGACCAGAGCGCGCCGGCGGCGCCGAGCACGCTGCTGGCGGCGAGGAACTGGCGGCGACTGTTGCTGGATGGGTCTTCGCTCATCGCCCCTCCGTGGATCAGCGTTGACTGAGCCAGCCGGAGAAGAAGCGGGTCACCGGCGGCATGAAAAGATAGACAACCAGCAGCACGATGCTGGCCGTGATCAGCACATTGCTCGCCACGTAACCGGCGAGCCAGGGCTGCAGCTTGAACAGCGGCTGCCAGAGCAGCGGGACGATCAGGGCGAGCGGCAGGATCACCAGGAAGGTCACGCAGGCCTGCTTCCAGCGCGGTGGTTGAAGTGTGTCGACCGGCGTGAACCAGAACTCCGCGTCGTCGTGGACCAGCGGGTGGTCACCCTCCTCCAGCAACGGCTGCACTTCCTCGATCAACACAGCACGTTCAGCCGAGTCAATCCACGCTTGCAACTGCGCGGCCCGGGCAAATCGCACCACGGTAGTGAACGTCCCTCCCCCGCCGTCCGGACGGATCACATTCACACCCAGGTGACCAGGTTGGAGCCGTGCCGCCTTGACTGCCTTACGCAGCCAAGCTTCGTACTTCGGCAGTGAACCGCCGCGAACCTTGTGCTGGATCACCAGAGTCACCACGCTGTTCAGGTCGATGGCTTCAGTGCTCATAGGCGCCCCATAGGCTTGTTCGTCGATGCCGCCAACTATGGCCCCCTCAGTCGCCCCAGGATTGGACGCATGTGCTGCAGCGGCACGCCCCCATGTAAACACGCGTTAACCAGGATTAACCCGCATTAACTGGCCACCCGCGTCGCCTCCCCCAAAGATCTGCTCCAGGCAGTCGGAACTGGGAGAGAATGAGCATGCTGCAATCCAAGATCATGACCGCGATATCCGCTGCGGCACCCATCCAGCGGTGTCTTGCGCCATGGCAACTTGAGCGTGCCCTGACGCTGTTGCTGGAGCATCTGGACAGCGGCATTGATGTGACCACCTTGGCCGCTGCGTGCCGTCTGTCGCGAAGCGACTTCAGCCGCAAATTCAAGGTCAGCACCGGGCATTCGCCGCAAGCCTGGCTGCGCGTGCAACGGGTCGAAAAGGCCAAGCGCCTTCTGGCTGAGGCGCGTCTGCCGCTGGCAGAAATCGGATTGGAATGCGGGTTCTGCGACCAGGCTCACTTCTGCCGAATCTTCAGCCGCCTGGAAGGCATCACGCCACAGGGCTGGCGGCGCCTGGCGAGCTGAGCACGTAACAGCGCTATCGCCGCCATCCTCATCGAACCGTCTTTCCTGCAACCACTCGCTTGCTGTCCCTGGCCGGAATAGGCCACCCACTCCTGTTAAGCGCCAATCTATTCACCCCAATCGAGGGTGAATAGAACGTTTGCGCCCTTGCCTGCGAGGTGTGTCGAGCACATCTGTCCAAGAAATGCCTGGCCATAGGAATCCATAGTTTTGGCGTACCGTCGGCCCTGTAGCCGGCGATCCCTCGCGCAAGAAATGCGCATATCATCCAAGGAGATACGCCCATGGCCACCGCTTCGGCAGTTCCCGGCAAGACCCTGTTGAATCCCACCGACCACACCCTGATCATGATCGACCATCAGTCGCAGATGTCCTTCGCGACCAAGTCGATCGACGCAGTGACGCTGCGCAACAACGCTGCGCTGGTATCCAAGGCAGCCAAAGAGTTCGGTGTTTCCACCATCCTGACTACCGTCGCCGAGAAGAGCTTCTCGGGCCCGATCTTCGATGAGATCAAGTCGGTTTTCCCGGATCACCACATCATCGATCGCACCAGCATGAACACCTGGGAAGACCCGCGCATCGCCGTCGAAGTGAACCGTTACGGCAAGCAGAAGATCGTGCTGGCCGGCCTGTGGACCTCCGTATGCATCGTCGGCCCGGCGCTTTCCGCTCTGGACCAGGGCTTCGAGGTCTACGTGATCGCCGACGCCTGCGGTGATGTTTCCACCGAAGCCCACGAGATGGCCATGCAGCGCATGATCCAGCTCGGCGCGCGCCCCATGACCTCGCTGCAATACCTGCTTGAACTGCAACGCGACTGGGCCCGTGGCGAAACCTACGACCAGACTGTGAAGACCTCCATCGAGCACGGCGGCGCCTATGGTCTCGGCCTGATCTACGCCAAGACCATGTTCAACGCCAGCGAAGGCCACTGAGCCCGAGCGGGGAGCGGCCTCGCCGCTCCCTTATTCGGCTGGCCGGCCCCAGTGGCCGTACACCGTTCCGGCGATGCCTCCCATAGCAACGCCAGTTCCACCAGCAGCGCCAATCCAATCGCGCCGCCAGCAACTGCGAACAGCAGACCGTAGTGCCCTAGGCTAGCGCTGAACATTGCCGAATAGGCGTAACCCGCGATGGCCTGGAAGCTGGCAAAGGCCTCCGTGGCACGGCTCCAGGTGGTGTTCTGCGCCAAGTGCCCGGGCACCAGTTGGTGTAAAGGAACCGGCCTGTCTGCGAGCCTCCATGGAAGATGGTCCGACCATCTTCCGACCCTCCCGTCGGCATCTCTTCTACGTCTGGGCTATGCCGGTGCACGCATGAACTGAATCATGCGTTCACGCAGCCAACGCTCGGCCGGATCGTTGTCATGAGCAGCACTCCAAACCATCGACAATTCTGCCGGTCTGATCTCCAAGGGTGCATCCTCGGCACGCAAGCAACTGTCCTCCACCAAGTTGCAGGCAGCGTAATCGGGCACCGTGGCGATCATTTCGGTATTGCGCAGCAGCGCACGCAAACTGCCGAACTGGGGCACGGCGAGCACCACGCGGCGGCAGCGGCCGATACGCTCCAGATCAAGGTCGATAGCGCCGCTCAGATCGCCGGAGAACGACACCATCACATGAGGCCGCGCGCAGTACTCCTCTAGCGTGAGCGGTCCAGGACGGTTGTCGGCGCGAAGTACCTTTACGCCGATATCACGCAGTTTGCGGCGTTTGGCGTTGGCCGGCAGATCGGTGGTGTAGCTCACCCCGACGGTGATCTCGCCTGAGGACAACAATGACGGCATCAGCAGGTAGTTGGCGCGGCGCACCACGACGACAATGTTCGGCGCCTCCTCCTGCAACTTCGCTAGCAACGCCGGGAATAGACCGAACTCGGTATCATCGGACAGACCGAGGCGGAAGATGTTGTTGCTGCTGGCCGGGTCGAAGGTCCTGGCCCGACTCACCGCACAGGAAATCACATCCATCGCCGGACACAGTTCTTCCAGTATGTGCAGCGCCCGCGACGTAGGTTCCATGCTCCGTCCGCTGCGCACCAGCAACGGATCGTCGAACAGATCGCGCAGGCGGCCCAGCGCGGCGCTGACGGTGGACTGGGTGATGAAGAGTTTCTCGCCGACGCGGGTCAGGTTCCGCTCGATCATCAGCGACTCGAAGATCACCAACAGGTTCATGTCCAGGCGACGCAGGTCATTTCGGTTCATGGTCCATCGCTCCCAAGGCTGACACATCAATCGAACACATTTGCGGCCGCCTTTCCTGTACAGGTGTGCTCGACCAACGCAGGTGCTCTTCGGGTCCTCCTAGAGTGGGAGGCTGGCTTCGCCGCTTACTCAGCCATGCGCCAGGTAATCGGTGTAGCCACGATGGTCTCCACCGAAAAACCTCGCTGAGTCTGGCGTGTTGAGGAGCAGGCCCTCACGCAGACGGCGGGGCAGGTCCGGGTTGGCGATGAACGGCCGGCCGAAGGCGATCAGGTCCGCCCGACCACTAGCGAGCGCCTCTTCCGCGCTCTTCGCGTCGTAGCCGCCAGCCAGGGGAGCCGCCGATGACCAGCGCGCGACGTACAGATCGCCGTGGAATGCTCAGGTCAGGCATGGTTTTGTCCTCCAGTTTGGAGGCAATCTATGCTTGACTCTGCCGGGTGATAATCCAGCCGGATTGGTTAACTTTGTTGCGAAGGACGCAAAGGCGAATCATGGACAGTTTTGCTGCGCTCAAAGCATTCGTCGCCACCGTAGAGGCAGGCGGCTTCGCGTCGGCCGGCCGGCAGATGGGCGTGGCGACCTCGTCCGTCACCCGGCAGGTGGATGCCCTGGAGCAACACCTGGGCACGCGGCTGCTCAATCGCTCGACTCGACGGGTCACGCTCACGGCCGCGGGGGAAAGCTATTACGAGCACGCGGTGCGTCTGCTGGCAGACCTGGAAAGCGCCAACCTGGAGGTCAGCGAGGCGGAAGGTCCGCCTCGCGGTCAACTCCGCGTCAGCCTGCCGGTTGCCTTCGCGCAGTTGCATATCGCACCCGGCCTACTTGCCTTCAATGAGCACTACCCCGGCATCACCCTGGACCTGGTGCTGTCTGACGATGTCGCTGACCTGGTGGAACAGCGGCTCGACCTCGCCATTCGCCTGGGCGGCGTGGACTCCCCCCATGTCGTAGCCCGGCGGATGGCCCCCCATCGCCGCTTGCTCTGCGCCAGCCCGGAATACCTACGCCGCCATGGCTCTCCCAGTTCCCCGGCGGACCTCGCGCACCATGCCTGCCTGACATTTGCCTACGCGCGCGGCAGCCGGCTGTGGCAGTTCAGCGGACACAGCGAAGAAAGCGTGCATGTGAGTGGCCCACTGCGGGCCAACAACTCGCAAGTGCTGCGCGAAGCTGCACTCAACGGCATGGGCCTGGTCCTGATGCCCAGTTGGCTCCTGGGGGAGGACATCGTGGCCGGCAGGCTGCAGGTGGTTCTTCCGCAATGGAAGGCCGGGCTCGACAGCGAAGATGGAGGCGTGCACGCCCTGTACCTGCCCAACCGGCGCAATTCGAAGAAAGTCCGCGCATTCATCGATTTCTTCACCGAACGCTTCGGCAATCCGCCCTACTGGGACCATTCAAGCCCCTGATAAGGCCCGCCAGCCGCGGACTGAAGCGTCCTCGGCAATGCAGCCGTTGCCGGACAGAATCACAGGCACCGCCTTGTACTGCCCGCCTGGCATCCTTGATCCCGTCATTCTTCACCTCACCCAGACATTGCTTCCCGCCCTGAGGATGCCCGGTAAGGTGAACCAGCTTTTCGTCGACCAAGTGGTGCTCGCGTTGTGCACGCACATCAGTTCGCAACACGGAAATGTAGGCACCTGGCAGGAGCCGGTCAGGGAAATTCCGCGGTGCAGGTGAAACGCGCCGAAGAGCTTATTGCCAACCACTTGGCCGATAGCCTCTCGGTTGCCGAACTGGCGCAGGAATGCTCTCTCTCCCGCAGCTAGTTCACTCGCGCTTTCAAGCAAAGCACTGGAATGACACCTCCTGAATGGCTGCTGAAAATGCGCATTGAAAAAGCCAGGCAATTGATGTTGCACACACGGCTCAACGTGTCGCAGATCGGCCTGGACTGCGGCTTTGCGGACCAGTCCCATTTCTCCAGAGTCTTCCAAGGAATTGCCCGCACCTCCCCGTCCAAGTGGAGGTGCTTTCACGGGTCGGGCGATCAGGACTGACAGTGACACCGTTCGTTCAATCGAGCACACAGGTACAAGAAACGGACAGCGGCATGACTCATCGTGGTGCCTGCCCATCAACCTTGGAAGATCTCGCGATGTCCCGCTCCTCGACCGACTGGGCCCTGCTGTTCCTGCGCGTGTCCGGCTGCCTGCTTCTGCTCTGGGTTCATGGTCTGCCCAAACTGCTGAACTTCAGCCGGGAGCTGACCGTGATCGAAGACCCGTTCCACCTCGGCGCCTGGACAACGCTGGGACTGGCGATCTTTGCCGAAGTGCTGTGCCCGCTGCCGATCATCCTCGGCGTGCTGACGCGACTGGCGTGCCTCCCGATCCTGGCAGTGCTGCTGGTTTCGCTGATCATGGTGCATCCGGAATGGAGCCTGGCCGAAGGGCAGTTCGCCTGGTTGCTGTTGATCATATTCGTCACCGTGCTCATCGCCGGTCCGGGTAGCTTGTCCCTCTACGGAAGGTTGCCAGGGCGGAGACCAGCGCATGCATGGCTCACCTGAGTGCTCAGCCCATGGCCCGACTCGTGTTCCGGAGCCACTCTACCCCGCTGAAACACCTCGCACTGCTGGTGCCCTTGATGGGAATGGCCGATGTCCAAGCGGAGCCCGCTGCCGATGCACTGGCTGATCCGAGTTGGTCGCTGCTCGGTCGCAACTATTTCCTGCATAACGACTTCCGCAGCGATTCGTCCAGCGGTCAAAACTATCGGCAGGAGTGGGCGCAGGGATTCATCGGGGAGTTTCGCTCCGGCTATACGCCTGGCGCCATCGGGCTGGGAACCGATGTCCACGGCTTTCTCGGTATCAAGCTCGATGGCGGCCGCGGTCACGCCGGCACTGGGCTGCTGCCCCTTGGCGACGATGGCCGCAGCGCCAATGACTTCTCCAGCGCCGGCGCCAGCTTGAAGCTTCGGATGGGCAGAAGCCAGTTGAGATATGGCGAAATGACGGTCGAAACGCCGGTGTTCGACACAGGGGACAAGCGCTTGCAGCCCGAGTACGCCACGGGCTTTCTGCTAGACAGCGCCGAGGTGGAGGACCTGCGCCTCCAGGCCGGGCGCTTCACCTCCTTCAAGAACCAGGATTCCAGCTCAGGGCATGGCGACTTCAGCGGCTACGGCGCGACCACGAGTGGCAGCAGCATCAGCCTGGCCGGTGTCGACTTCGCGCCGCCAGGCCGCTTCAGCGGAGCACTCTACGGGGCGCAACTGGACGACACTTGGCGCCAGGGCTACCTCAATCTGCGCCTGCAGCAGTCCCCCCTGCTGCTCGACGCCAACGTGTATCGGACGCGCGACCAGGGCGCCGCAAAGGCTGGCGCCATCAACTCCCTGGCCTACAGCCTATCGGTCAAATACCTTGCCGGCGCCCACACCGTCACTCTCGCCTACCAACGCATCGACGGAGACACGCCTTTCGATTTCGTCGGTGGCGACTCCATTTACCTGGCCAACTCTGTCAAGTATGCCGACTTCAACGGCCCCCACGAACGCTCCTGGCAGGTCCGTTACGATCTTGACATGGCCATGCTGGGCATCCCTGGCCTGACCTTCATGACCCGCTATGTCAGTGGCCGCGACATCGACGGCACCAGCGCCCCGGCCGGCGGCGCCTACAACCCCTTTGATCCGGTCACCGGCCGTTTCGTGCCCCAGCAAGGCCGCGATGGCAAACACTGGGAGAGGGACATCGACCTGCGCTATCAAGTCATGTCCGGCGTGGCCAAGGACCTCTCGATCAAGCTGTCCCACGTCAGCCACCGAGGCAACTTGGCCCAGGCCGGCGACGACATTGACCGTCTGTACCTGATCCTGGAATACCCGCTCAAAGGCTGGCTATAGCGGTTCGCGAAATGAAGTATGTAGCTGAATGACTCAGCCGCAGCGGCTTCAGCTAGAAGAAACTCAAGGGCAAGTTCGGCGAGGTGTTCCTGGATTACCACGACATCTTCGATCCGCTGATCGTCGAGAAGCACTAGACCCGTTGGGCCGGCCTGGACGAGTCAGTGATGATGCGCTGCTGAAACTGTTCAGCAGCTCGCGGCCGGTAGCAGCACCGTCCAGGACAGATTGCGTGAAGTTGTCAGAATACATTGTCTGGAAACGCGCTGTTTCAGCGGCGTTGAGCCGACATTGTCAGAATATATTCTGCGCACGTGTAAGCCGGGCACGCCTGGAGCCCCCGAAAATCAGCCCTTCGATTGTCAAAATATATTGTTAACAACCACGAAGGCATAAATGCCGCGAATGGGGCAAGGATCCTGGTGTAGGGGCGAATTCATTCGCCAAGCAGGCCGAAGGCCTGCCAGTGAGCTCAGCCCAGCGACTTGAGGTTTTCCAGCGGCTTGCACAGCAGCCAGTCGTGGAGCTGGGAACGCAGCTCCTCGAACTTCACCGGCTTGGCCATGTAGTCGCTCATGCCGACCGCCAGGCAGCGTTCGCGATCGTCGCTGTGGCTGTGGGCGGTAATGGCCAATACCGGCAGATCGACGCAGCCGGGCATCGCACGCAGGGCACGGCAGGTGGCGAAGCCGTCCATCACCGGCATCTGGCAGTCCAGCAGCACAGCGTCGATGGGCTCGCGGCGGATCTGCTCGAGGGCTTCGGCGCCGTTGTCGGCAGTGCACACGCGATAGCCGAGTTTGAGCAGCATGCCGCGGGTCACCAGCTGGTTGATGGCGTTGTCCTCCACCACCAGCACCGTGCACTCTTCCGGCCGACGCAGGGCCTGGCCGCCGGAGCGACGCACCGGCGCCACAGGTATCTGCGCCGGCAACACCAGGGTCAGGTCGAGGCTGAAGGTGCTGCCGCGCCCCGGCTGGGACTGGTGCGAGAGCTTGCCACCGAGCAGCTCCAACAATTGCTGACTGAGGGCAAGGCCGATGCCGAGACCGCCATATTCGCGGGTCATGGAGCCGTCGAGCTGGGAGAACCGGCGATAGAGCAGGCCATCGGCCGGCGTGGCGAAGCCGATCCCGGTGTCCGTCACCTCGATGCGCAGCGCCAGCCTGCCGCCGACCGGCTCCTGGCCGCTGACCTTGAGCCCAACGCCGCCATGGTTGGTGAACTTGATGGCATTGTCCAACAGGTAGCCCAGGGCCTGGGCCAACTTGCCGGTGTCGCCTTCGAGGGTGTCCGGGAGCTTGTGGTCGAGGTCCAGGTCGAAGGCCAGGCCCTTCTCTGCGGCCCGCGCGGCGTACTGGACCCGCAGGCTGTCCATCAGGCCGCGCAGGCTGAACGGCTCGCGCCGCGGATAGAGCTTGCCGGCCTGCAGTTCGGTCATCGCGAGGATGTCGTTGACCAGGCGCATCATGTCCCGCGCCGAGCCGGCAGCAGTGCGCTGGTACTGCTCCATCTCGTCGTCCAGAGGCAGGGTCTGCATCAGTTCGAGGGAGCCGATCACGCCATTCATCGGGGT
The DNA here is from genome assembly GCF_029871205.1 of Pseudomonas sp. BN417. Classification (GTDB taxonomy): domain Bacteria; phylum Pseudomonadota; class Gammaproteobacteria; order Pseudomonadales; family Pseudomonadaceae; genus Metapseudomonas. Next base: position 9,174 of record NZ_SSOJ01000070.1, read on the forward strand.
ACGCAGCTCGTGGGTGACGGTGGCGAGGAACTCGTCCTTGAGGCGGTTGCTGTTGGCCAGTTCCTGGTTGAGCGCTTCCAGCTTGCGGCCGGCGTCCTGGAGGATGCGCGCGCGCTCTTCCTTCATGGCATTGATGCGGTCGGCCAGGGCCAGGGACAGCAGGCCCACTTCCAGTGCCGAGCCAATCTGGCTCGCATACATGGTGAAGAAGCCATTGGGCAGATAGCCCAGCACCATCAGGGTATTGATGGCGCCGCCGAGGAGGAAGGCGCTCCAGGCGATGATGAAGTAGCGCGCCACGCGCATGCCGCGCAGCCAGGCGAGCACGCCGGCGGCGAAGATCACCACGGTGAAGATCAACGCCAGGGACGTGGCCAGGCGCAACGCCAGGCCATAGCTGGCGGTCAGCGCCAGGATCATCGCCAGGGCGCCCAAGGCCATCAGGCCGAGCAACGACCTATCCATCCAGGGGCTGTGTTCGGCGGTGTGAAGGAAGCTGCGGGCGAACTGGCAACCGAACAGCGCCGCCGAGCCGATCAGGAAGGGGGTGGCGGCATTGGCCCACCAGGGGTTGTCCGGCCAGAAGTACTGGATGCCGGCGCCATTGACCGAAATCTGGTAGAGCCCGAACGAGGCGATATAGAGGATGTAGTAGAGGTAACTGGTGTCGCGGACGCTGAGGAAGATGAACAAGTTGTAGATCAGCATCACCAGCAGCACGCCATAGATGATGCCGAGCACATAGATGCGCTCCGGCTGCTCCTCGACGAAGGCCCGCGGCGACCAGAGCGTCAGCGGCGCCTGGATCGAGCCTTCGCTCTGCAGGCGCAGATAGACCCGCTGCGGCTGGTTGGGCTGAAGGCCGAGGCTGAACAAATAATTGTTCTGCTTGATCTGCCGGCTGGCGAAGGGCAGCGCATCACCGGTGCGCTGGGCGAGCTGGTAACCGCCCTGGCTATCCGGCAGATAGAGATCGAGGTGGTCCAGCGGCGGGTAGGCCAGCTCCAGCAGCCAGATCTGCTGGCCGCCCTGGGTGCGGGGGCGGTACTCCAGGTCGATGCGCAGCCAGAATACCGAGCGCGAATACCCGGCGTTGAGCACCGGCTTCTCGTTGCGCCGGAAGCTGCCGTCCAATGCTGGGGACGTGATGTCCTCGATGCCGGCATCGCCCCGGACATCCTCGAACACATCCATGTGCTGTCCTAGTGGGACATTGCGTGCCTGCTCGTCGAACTCCACGGCACCAGCCAGGCTCGCGAGCAGGCAAAGAAAAGCAAAGAGGAGGATCCGCATGCAGCCCCACAATGACCACAGGACCGCACCCCGGAGCCTCACCTCCTTATCCGGCGCGCCACCCTGGGCCAGGTTGTTCGAAATGCGATCACTCTAACACAGCGCAAGGCCGCTGGAAGCTGCACATTGCCAGCATGCAGGGGCCGCTCTATCACGGGGCTCACAGCCAGAAAGACAGGGTCTTCCCCGCCCCACCTGAGGCAAAGCGCCGCCGGTGCGGCTCGGCGGGGTGTTTAGTGATAAGCTCGCCGACCATGAAAACGACCAACTCTCGCCCCGTAGTCCTCTGCCTTTCCGGCCACGACCCCAGTGGTGGCGCCGGCCTCCAGGCGGATATCGAAGCCCTGATAGCGCAAGGCTGCCACGCTGCCCCGGCCGTGACCGCCCTGACCGTGCAGGATACCGTCAACGTTTCCGACTTCCGCGTCCTCGACCGCGAATGGGTGCTGGCCCAGGCCCGCGCCGTGATCGCCGACCTGCCGGTGGCCGCCGTCAAGCTGGGCATGCTCGGCTCGGTGGAGATGGTCGAGACCGTGCTCGAGATCATGCAGTCCCTGCCCGGCGTACCGTTGGTCTGCGACCCGGTGCTGCGCGCCGGCGGCGGTGGTGCACTGGGCAAGGACGAGGTGGGCTACGCGATCCGCGAACGCCTGCTGCCGGTGGCCACCATCGCCACACCGAACCTGCCGGAAGCGCGCATCCTCGCCGAATTGCCGGACGGCACCCCGGACGAATGCGCGGCAAAGCTCCTGCCCTTCTGCCGGAACCTGCTGATCACCGGCGGCCATGGCGACGAAACCGAAGTGCACAACCGTCTCTACACCCACGACGGCAAGTGCCACACCTTCACCTGCCAGCGCCTGCCCGGCAGCTACCATGGTTCGGGTTGCACCCTGGCCAGCGCACTGTCCGGCCGCCTCGCCCTGGGCGAGGAACTGTCCAGCGCGGTGCGCTCGGCCCTCGATTACACCTGGCGCACCCTGCGCGATGCCGAGCAACCCGGCCACGGCCAGTACGTGCCACGGCGCCTGCCACTGGACTTCTGCCAATGAAACTGCGCGGCCTCTACGCCATTACAGACAGCCAGTTGCTGGCCGGCGGCAAGCTGCTGCCCTATGTCGAAGCAGCCCTGAAGGGCGGCGCCCGGCTGCTGCAGTACCGAGACAAGTCCAGCGACGAAGCCCGCCGCCTGCGCGAAGCCGAGGCCCTGGGCGAGCTCTGCACCCGCTACGGTGCCAGCCTGATCATCAACGATGACGCCGAACTGGCCGCGCGCCTGGGCGTCGGCCTTCATTTGGGCCAGGGTGATGGTTCCCTCGCCGCGGCCCGCGCCCTGCTCGGCCGCCAGGCAATCATCGGCGGCACCTGCCATGCCAGCCTGGAGCTGGCCGCCAACGCCGTCAACGAAGGCGCCAGCTACATCGCCTTCGGCCGCTTCTACAATTCCCAGACCAAGCCGGGCGCCCCCGCCGCCACCCTGGACCTGCTGGAACAGGCGCAGCAGCGCTTCCACCTGCCGATCGTCGCCATCGGCGGCGTGACCCTGGACAACGCCCCCGAGCTGATCGCCCGCGGCGCCAGCATGGTGGCGGTGATCCATGCACTGTTCGGCGCCGACTCGGTCGCCGAGGTGGAACGCCGCGCCCGCGCCTTCAGCGCCCTGTTCGACGCCGCTTGACCCCGAATTCCGCTTGTATAGAGAGACCTGCCATGTCCCGTTCCGAAACCCTGTTCGCCAATGCCCAGAAACACATCCCCGGCGGCGTCAACTCGCCGGTTCGCGCCTTCAAGAGCGTCGGCGGCACGCCGCTGTTCTTCAAGCATGCGGCCGGCGCCTACGTGACGGACGAGGATGACAAGCGCTATGTCGACTACGTGGGTTCCTGGGGCCCGATGATCCTCGGCCACAGCCACCCGGACGTGCTGGACGCGGTGCGCAAGCAGCTCGAACACGGCCTGTCCTATGGCGCGCCTACCGCCCTGGAAGTGGAAATGGCGGACCTGGTCTGCTCGCTGGTGCCGTCGATGGAGATGGTACGGATGGTCAGCTCCGGCACCGAGGCCACCATGAGCGCCATCCGCCTGGCCCGTGGCTTCACCGGCCGCGACAGCATCATCAAGTTCGAGGGCTGCTACCACGGCCACTCCGACTCCCTGCTGGTGAAAGCCGGCTCCGGCGCCCTGACCCTGGGCGTGCCCAGCTCCCCGGGCGTGCCGGCGGCCTTCGCCCAGCACACCCTGACCCTGCCGTTCAACGATATCGAGGCGGTGGAGCAGACCCTGGCCGAGGCCGGCAAAGACGTGGCCTGCATCATCGTCGAGCCGGTGGCCGGCAACATGAACTGCGTGCCGCCGGCGCCCGGCTTCCTCGAAGGCCTGCGCAGCCTCTGCGACAAGCACGGCGTGGTACTGATCTTCGACGAAGTGATGACCGGTTTCCGCGTCGCCCTCGGTGGGGCCCAGGCCTACTACGGCATCAACCCGGACCTTTCCACCTTCGGCAAGATCATCGGCGGTGGCATGCCGGTCGGCTGCTTCGGCGGCAAGCGCGAAATCATGTCGCACATCGCCCCGCTGGGCCCGGTCTACCAGGCCGGCACCTTGTCCGGTAACCCGCTGGCCATGGCTGCCGGCCTGACCACCCTGAAGCTGATCAGCCGCCCGGGCTTCCACGCCGAACTGACCGACTACACCACCCGCATGCTCGACGGCCTGCAGCAGCGCGCCGATGCCGCCGGCATCCCGTTCGTCACCACCCAGGCAGGTGGCATGTTCGGCCTCTACTTCAGCGGCGCCGACGAAATAGTCACCTTCCAGGACGTGATGGCCAGCGACGCCGAGCGCTTCAAGCGCTTCTTCCATCTGATGCTGGAAGGCGGCGTGTACCTGGCGCCAAGCGCCTATGAAGCCGGTTTCACCTCCATCGCCCATGGCGACACGGAGCTCGCGCTCACCCTGGACGCGGCCGAACGCGCCTTCGCCAAGCTGAAACAGGCCTGATGCGCCCCGTCGCCCTGCCCGGCCGACGTCTTCGTGCCGGGCAGGGCGGACCAAGGCGCTCCAAATCGGTGCAAATGCCTTGTCGCTGCTGCGTATCCGCAACGCAAAGCCCGGGGCAAACCGAGTAAAGGCTTTGTAAGATCACCTCGGCTTATTTCATAATGTGACGGTCGGCGCGTTTCTCGCCGGCCGGGCACGATGCCTGTACTGCTTCCGAGGCGCTGTGACTCTCATGAAACGCACCGGCCGCACCCTGACCCTGGGCTGCCTGTTGCTTCTCCTGCCGCTGCTGGCCAATGCCGGCGGCAACTCGCTGCTGATCCCGGCCACCGGCCGCTGCAACCTGAACAGCCTGCCGGAAAACCTCTCCGAAGCCGTTTCCGCCTGCCAGCAGGCCGCCAAGGGTGGCGATGCGCAAGCGCAGTACGAACTCGGCGAGTTCTATTACGACGGCAAGCGCGCCCCGCGCGACCTGGCCCAGGCCCTGCAATGGTTCGAACAGGCTTCGCTGAAAGGCCACGCCCTGGCCCAGTTGCGCCTGGGCAACATGTTCTTCCGCGGCGAAGGGGTGCCGGCCAATAACGTGCAGGCCTACATAGTGCTGAAGATGGCCGCGGTGAACGGCTCGGACGAGGCGATGGATAGCGCCGACCTGGTCGCCGCGCAGATGCGCAGCGACGAGCTGGAAATCGCTACCCAGGTGCTGGGACAGATCTTCCGCAATTACCTGATGGAGCTGCAGGCCGCCGACGGCGGCTCGCCCTTCTCACCCCTGCCTTAGCAGGCGGCCTGAAGTAGCATCGGGCAATCAAAAAAACTTTCTCTTGCTGGCTGCTGCCTATTTTTCCGGCATCGGCACCGGGAAAGGCATCACATTGCTGCCGCCCCTGGCTTCGCTGATCTTCGGCGTGCCCAGGCGTTCGACTTCGTCGATGCGGATGATCGAGTGCATCGGCAGGAAGCTGCGCACCACACCCTCGAACTGAGCCTTGAGCTTCTCCTCGCTCGGGTCCACCACCACCTGGGTGCGCTCGCCGAAGACGAATTCCTCCACTTCCAGGAAGCCCCACAGATCGCTCTGATAGATCTGCTTGGCGTACATCTCGTACACCTGGCCCTGGTTGAGGAAAATCACCTTGTAGATCGGATCGGACTTGCTCATTGGATATGGGGCAACACGGAGAAACAAAGGGGCGCAAATCATAGCACAGCCACTAGGCAGCCAGTGCTAGGAAGGCCAGGACTCGCCGACTATAATGCGCGGTTCATCGAACCACACCGATTAAAGTGCATGGCCAAGAAGCTCTATATCGAAACCCACGGCTGCCAGATGAACGAGTACGACAGCTCGCGCATGGTCGACCTGCTCGGCGAGCACCAGGCGCTGGAGGTCACCGAGCGTCCGGAAGAAGCCGACGTGATTCTGCTCAATACCTGCTCGATCCGCGAGAAGGCGCAGGAAAAGGTGTTTTCGCAACTTGGCCGTTGGCGTGAGCTGAAGCAGCAGAACCCGCAGCTGGTGATCGGCGTCGGCGGCTGCGTCGCCAGCCAGGAAGGCGCCGCCATCCGCGACCGCGCACCCTATGTCGATGTGGTGTTCGGCCCGCAGACCCTGCACCGTCTGCCGGAGATGATCGACGCCGCCCGCGCCACCCGCAAACCCCAGGTGGACATCAGCTTCCCCGAGATCGAGAAGTTCGACCGCTTGCCTGAACCGCGCGTCGACGGCCCCAGCGCCTTCGTCTCGGTGATGGAAGGCTGCAGCAAGTACTGCACCTTCTGCGTGGTGCCCTATACCCGCGGGGAGGAAGTCAGCCGCCCGTTCGACGACGTGCTGGCCGAGGTCATCCACCTCGCCGAGAACGGCGTGCGCGAAGTGACCCTGCTGGGACAGAACGTCAACGGCTACCGCGGCCTCACCCATGACGGCCGCATCGCCGACTTCGCCGAACTGATCCGCGTCGTCGCGGCTGTCGATGGCATCGACCGCATACGCTACACCACCTCGCACCCGCTGGAGTTCTCCGACGCGCTGATCCAGGCTCATGCCGAGGTTCCGGAGCTGGTGAAATTCGTCCACCTGCCGGTGCAGGCGGGCTCCGACCGCATCCTCGCGGCCATGAAACGCAACCACACGGCCCTGGAATACAAGTCGCGTATCCGCAAGCTGAAGGCCGCTGTACCAGACATCTGCATCAGCTCGGACTTCATCGTCGGTTTCCCCGGCGAGACCGACAAGGACTTCGAGCAGACCATGAAACTGGTGGAAGACGTCGGCTTCGACTTCTCCTTCTCCTTCGTCTATAGCTCGCGCCCCGGCACCCCGGCGGCCGACCTGGTGGACGACACCCCGGAAGAAGTGAAGAAGCAGCGTCTGCAGATCCTCCAGGGACGCATCCACCAGCAGGGCTTCGAGATCAGCCGACGAATGGTCGGCAGCATCCAGCGCATCCTCGTCAGTGACTTCTCCAAGAAGGACCCGGGCATGCTCCAGGGCCGCACCGAGAACAACCGCATCGTCAACTTCCGCAGCGCCAACCCACGCCTGATCGGCCAGTTCGTCGATGTCCGCATCGATGACGCCCTGCCCCACTCCCTGCGCGGCAGCCTGCTCGACGCCCCCCTGCACTGATACCCTCGGGCCCGTGCTTTTCCAGCCGGGCCCTCGGGGTTATTCTTGACTCTCCCTTTCTTGCCGCCCCAAGGCGAACACACGACATTGAACGCCTCCCTGGATCTACACCGCTTCACCCTGGAACCCTTTGAAGCTCGCCGCTTCGCCAACCTGTGCGGGCAATTCGACGAGCACCTGCGCCTGATCGAACAGCGCATGGACATCGAAATTCGCAATCGCGGCAACCAGTTCGAACTGGTCGGCGACCCGCAACGCACCCGCACTACGGAAATCCTCCTGCGCCGCCTCTATCGCGAGACCGAGGCCAGCGAGCTGTCGCCCGACCTGGTGCACCTCTTCCTCCGCGAGACCGGCATGGACGAAGCGGCCAGTCCCAAGACCGAAGCTGTGACCCTGCGCACCCGCAAGGGCAATATCCGCCCGCGCGGCGCCAACCAGCAGCGCTACGTGAAGTCCATCCTCGACCACGACATCAACTTCGGCATAGGCCCGGCCGGCACCGGCAAGACCTACCTGGCCGTGGCCTGCGCGGTGGACGCCCTGGAGCGCGAGCAAGTGCGGCGCATCCTGCTGGTGCGTCCGGCGGTCGAAGCCGGCGAGAAGCTCGGCTTCCTTCCCGGCGACCTCTCGCAGAAGATCGACCCCTACCTGCGCCCGCTCTACGACGCGCTCTACGAGATGCTCGGCTTCGAGCAGGTGGCCAAGCTGATCGAGAAACAGGTCATCGAAGTCGCCCCGCTGGCCTACATGCGCGGCCGCACCCTTAACAACAGCTTCATCATTCTCGACGAGAGTCAGAACACCACCCTCGAGCAGATGAAGATGTTCCTGACCCGTATCGGTTTCGGCTCCACCGCCGTGATCACTGGCGACATCACCCAGATCGACCTGCCGCGCGGCACCAAGTCCGGCCTGACCCACGTGATCGACGTACTGCGCGACGTGCCGGGGATCAGCTTCACCCACTTCAAATCCCACGACGTGGTGCGCCACCCGCTGGTGCAGCGCATCGTGGAAGCCTACGACCGCTTCGACAGCCGCCAGCAGGCGGCCAAGGCCAAACCGGCCGACAATGACCCGGGCGCGATAGACGACAATGCTTGAACTCGACCTGCAACTCGCCAGCACGGCCCAGGGCCTGCCGAGCGAGGCGGACTTCCGTCGCTGGTGCGAACTGGCCCTGCGCCAGCGCAGCGCTGACTCCGAGCTGACCATCCGCCTGGTGGACGAGCCCGAAGGCCGCGAACTGAACCACACCTGGCGGCACAAGGACTACGCTACCAACGTGCTCTCCTTCCCTGCCGATGTGCCAGACGAGCTGCTGGATATCCCGCTGCTCGGCGACCTGGTGATCTGCGCGCCGGTGGTGGCGCGGGAAGCCGCCGAACAAGGCAAGGCCCTGGAGGCGCACTGGGCGCACCTGGTTATCCACGGTTGCCTGCACCTGCTCGGCTACGACCACATCGAGGATGAGGAAGCCGAGGAAATGGAAGCACTGGAACGGGAATTGCTGGCCGAACTTGGCCACCCCGACCCTTACCAAGATCACGAAGACCAATAAGAAGCACCGAGCAAAGGACATATGAGCGAAGATCGATCGAGCAACGGGCACAGGTCCTGGCTGGAAAAGCTGACCCAGGCCTTTGCCCATGAGCCGAAAAGCCGCCAGGAGCTCCTCGAGCTGCTGCGCGAAGCCCACCAGAACAAACTGCTCGACAGCGAAGCGCTGTCGATCGTCGAAGGCGCCATCCAGGTCGCCGACCTGCAAGTTCGCGACATCATGGTCCCGCGCTCGCAGATGATCAGCATCAAGGCCAACCAGACGCCGAGGGAGTTCCTCCCGGCGATCATCGACGCCGCCCACTCGCGCTACCCGGTCGTCGGCGAAAGCATCGACGACGTCATGGGTATCCTCCTGGCCAAGGACCTGCTGCCGCTGATCCTTCAGGAAAACGGCGAGCGCTTCAATATCAAGGACCTGTTGCGTCCCGCCACCTTCGTCCCTGAATCCAAGCGCCTCAACGTGCTGCTGCGCGAATTCCGCGCCAACCACAATCACATGGCCATCGTCATCGACGAGTACGGCGGCGTAGCCGGCCTGGTGACCATCGAGGACGTGCTGGAGCAGATAGTCGGCGATATCGAGGACGAGCACGACGTCGAGGAAGACAGCTACATCAAGCCACTGCCCAGCGGCGACTTCATCGTCAAGGCACTGACCCCGGTGGACGCCTTCAACGAATTCTTCGAGACCGACTTCTCCGAAGACGAGTTCGACACCGTCGGCGGCCTGGTCATGGGCGCCTTCGGCCACCTGCCCAAGCGCAACGAGACCACCGAGATAGGCGAGTTCCGCTTCCGCGTGCTCAACGCCGACAGCCGCCGCATCCACCTGCTGCGCCTCTCCCCGCTTTCCCGCTGAAACACAGTGCCCCTCCACAGCGGAGGGGCGCCCGTGGATAATCGCGCCCCGGGCCGGCATCACTGCCGCCGCGCACTCTCTTCCAGCCCCCACCCGCCCAAGGACCGAGCATGAACTGGATCACCCGCCCCGGCTGGCCGGGCAACCTGCTGGCCCTGGCCGCCGGCGCCCTGACGCCCCTGGCCTTCGCCCCCTTCGATTTCTGGCCCCTGGAACTGCTGTCCCTGGCCCTCTTCTACCTGGGGCTGCGCGACCTGGCGCCCAAGGCCGCGTTCTGGCGGGGCTGGTACTACGGCTTCGGCCTGTTCAGCGCCGGCACCAGCTGGATCTACGTCAGCATCCACGACTACGGCGCAGCCTCGGTGCCGCTGGCGAGCTTCCTCACCATCGGCTTCAGCGCCGGCGTGGCGCTCTTCTTCGCCCTCGCCGCGCTGGTCTGGGCGCGCTGGTTGCGCCGCAGCGAAGCCGCCCTCGCCGACACCCTGGCCTTCGCCGCCCTCTGGCTGGTCCAGGAAGCGTTCCGCGGCTGGTTCCTCACCGGTTTCCCCTGGCTCTATGCCGGCTACAGCCAGCTCGACGCACCCCTGGCCGGGCTGGCGCCGCTGGGCGGCGTCTGGCTGGTGTCCTTCTCCCTGGCCCTGAGCGCAGCCTTGCTGGTGAACCTGGCGCGACTGCGCAGCCGCCCGGCCTTCCTCGCTACGGGCGTCGCCCTGCTGATCGCCCCCTGGGCGGTCGGTCTGGCACTCAAGGGCCATGCCTGGACCCAAGCCGCCGGCGCTCCGCTGAAGGTGGCGGCCATGCAGGGCAATATCGAACAGAACCTGAAATGGGACCCGGAGCAGCTCAACGCCCAACTGGCGCTCTACCGCGACATGACCTTCAGCGCCCAAAAGGCTGACCTGATCATCTGGCCGGAAACCGCCGTTCCGGTGCTCAAGGAGTTCGTCGAGGGCTACCTCGGTGTGATGGGGCGTTTCGCCAGTGAGCGCCAGTCGGCACTGATCACCGGTGTGCCGATCCGGCAGGCCAACGAGCGTGGCGAGAAGCGTTATTACAACGGCATCACCGTGGTGGGCCAGGGCGAAGGCACCTACCTCAAGCAGAAGCTGGTGCCCTTCGGCGAATACGTGCCGCTGCAGGACGTGCTGCGTGGACTGATCGCCTTCTTCGACCTGCCCATGTCCGACTTCGCCCGCGGCGATTCGGAGCAGCCGCCGCTGCTGGCCAAGGGCTACCGCATCGCGCCGTACATCTGCTACGAAGTGGTCTACCCGGAGTTTGCCGCCGAACTGGCGGCCAATAGCGAGATCCTGCTGACGGTGAGCAACGACACCTGGTTCGGCACCTCCATCGGCCCGCTGCAACACCTGCAGATGGCCCAGATGCGCGCCCTGGAGGCCGGCCGCTGGATGGTCCGCGCCACCAACAACGGCGTCACAGTGCTGATCGACCCCTTCGGCCAGATCACCGAAGGCATCCCGCAGTTCCAGCAAGGGGTGCTCTACGGTGAAGTCCTGCCGATGCAAGGCCTGACGCCCTACCTGCAGTGGCGCGCCTGGCCGCTGGTGATCCTCTGTGGCCTGCTGTTCGCCTGGGCCCTGCTCGCCAGCCGGATCGCCAAGACGGTTTGACCGGTAGCAAGCTCTTCCCCTGTGGGGCGAATTCATTCGCCAAGGGCCGCGCAGCGGCCCCATCAAATCCCACGGGCAAGCCTTCGGCTTGCTTAGCGAATGAATTGGCTATGTCTGCATTAAGTGTTGCCAGAACGTCCTGAGCCGAGTTGCTTATCGACTGGGCTGCGAGTCCCTGTTTCGCCTCCCGGCGAGTCTCTTTTTTCAGTCGTCGGAATGCCGCCCACAAAAAAGAAACCAAAAACGCTTGCCCCTGCATCCGGCCCGACTTCGTCGGGTCCCCTCGCTCCATCATTGCTCCGGGGGCCCGGCGCGAGGGGCCATCC
>NZ_SSOJ01000071.1 GCF_029871205.1 Pseudomonas sp. BN417
CCGGATGCAGGGGCAAGCCCTTTTGGTTTCTTTTGGGGCGACTGCCAAAAGAGACTCGCCGGGAGGCGAAACAGGGACTCGCAGCCGACTCGATAAGCAGCTTGGCTCAGGACGTTCTAGCAACACTTAATGCAGACATAGCCAATTCATTCGCTATGCAGGCCGCCGGCCTGCCGGGCAAATTCCCGGGGCACTGCGTGCCCCTTGGCGAATGAATTCGCCCCTACAGGCATATCGCCCGTCCTGAGCATTAGCGCCAGGGCGCTGGCGCACCGAGCAACCGCTCCTGCACGCCCTGGATGCCCATCTCCCGCAGCACGCCCAGTTCAACTTCGGTCTCCACCCGCTCGGCGATCAGCGGCAGGTCGATGCTGCAGGCCAAGGCCGAAGCCCAGCGCATTTGCATGCAAGTTTGCGCCAAGCGAAGGGCAGCCCAAGGTCGGTGTTCGACCTGGGCCACGGATCGCTGGTCTTCGCCGAGTTCAGCCCAACCTGCGGGTTGGCCAGGCGTAGGGTGGGCCGGGCGGCGCTCCGCTTAAGCCCACCAAAGGGCTCAGCGCAGACCGCGCAGGTGGAGGAAGCCGAACAGCAGGACCTGGAACCGCTCCAGCCAGGGGAACGGCCGCGTCTTCAACCTGCCGTTGAACAGTGCCGCTTCACCCACATGGACCAGCAACATCGCCGCCGAAGCCCAGAGCAGGCCACGGTGCAGGGGTTCGCCGAAGGGGTAGATGAAATTGAGCAGGGCCACCAGCCAGAACATCGCCAGCGCACCCTTGGCAAACGAGAGGACATGCATCGGGGGGGTTCTCCAGTCGAGGGATGATCCCCGCAGTGTGCCGCGGGCGACCGCAGCTGCCTTCCGCACTTTTGGCTGGAAAGCAGCCGCAGGCCCTCGGTTGGAAGGCAGCCGGCGCGCCGATCAGCGCAGGGTCAGGGCGATGGGCGCCTCGTCGAAGTCGAAGCAGGCGAGGAAGGTCTTGATGTCCAGCAGGTTGCCGTCCACCTTCACGTCGCCCAGCAGGGCGCCCTTGAGCAGACCGTTCTCGCCGCTGATGACGGTGTCGAGGTAGGTCTTGTCGAAGGTCAGCTTGAGCGCAGTGCCATCGGGTATGCCCTTGTGCAGCTGGGCCACGCCGCGACGCACTTCCAGGGCCCATTGCTCATCGATATCGGGGAAGACGAAGCCCAGGGTCAGGTTGACGTCGGCACTCTTCTCGGGGTCGATGCGGGTCACCCAGTTCTGCAGGAAGATGCGTGCCGGCAGGTTCTTCAGCATATCCGGGGAAAGGAAGGCATTACGCATGCCCTGGGACAGCTGCCGTGCGGCGTCGCCATCGAGCTTGCCTTCCAGCTCCATGGCGCTCATCAGGTACCAGTTGCGCCAGTTGATGTTCATGCTGGCGTAACCCAGGCGGCGGAAGCTGCGGGCCTTGATCTCGCGGGCCAGCTTATCCTCATGGTCGAGGCGGATGGCATAACTCGCCAGCTCGGCAGCCCATTGGTACTCACCCTTGAGGTAGGCGTCGCCGGCGGCCAGCAGCACCTTGTCGCGGCCGCCCATCATGGCCACCAGGCGCTTGGCCTTCTCCGCCTGCGGGGTCGGGTCGAGGTCCACCGGGTCGCCCTGGAACCAGCCCAGGTAGCCCTGGTAGATCTGCCGCACGCTGTGCTTCACCGTGCCGTAGTACTCGCGCAGGTAGGGCGTGTAGCCCGCCAGGTAGGCCGGCAGCTGGACCTTCTCCACCAGTTCGTCCGGGGTCAGGCCCTTGTTCATCCAGCGCACGGTCTGGTCGTGGACGTAGGCGATGGCGTCGCGGGTCATGCGCAGCACCTCCTCCACCTTGTCCTTGCCGGACACCGGCTGGCCGTGCAGCGGCACCATGTAGTCGGCCTGGAAGGCACGCAGCTTGTCGAGGCTGTTCACCCACACTACCGGGTCGCGGAACTTGGTGCCGCGCAGGGTGTGGATGTTCGGCAGGGTCGGGCCCTGGGTCACCTCGGCGCTGATCAGCACCTTGTTCTGCGGCAGGAACAGCACGATCTCATCCGGCGCCTCGCTGGGCACATGTAGGAACTGCACCGGCAGCCCTGCGATGGTGGTGTCGAGCCTGTCCTTGAAGGTGATGGTGGGCGCGATGAAGGTGGACGAGGCCTCATGGGCCAGCGGGCCGAGGCCGGCGTTCATGTCCTTCTTGTCGCTGTCCGGCAGGGCCGCACCGAAGCTGTAGCCCGAGCGCATGCCGAGGATGGGGCCGACCAGGGCGCCCTGGGTCACCACGTTCTCCAGCAGGGTTTCCTGGGCGTAGATCTGCACCTCGCCCTTCTTCACCTGCTCTTCGCTGATGAAGCCCTTCACGCCGTTGATGTGGTCGGGGTGGAAGTGGGTGTAGACGATAGCCTTGATCGGCTTGTCGCTGATCTTGCGGAACTCCGCCAGCACCTTGCGCGACTGGTCCGCCGACTCGCCGGTGTCGACGATGATCAGTCCTTCCGGCGCATCGATCATCACACTGTTGGCGAGGTTCCAGCCCACCGCCGAATAGACGTTGTCGGCAATCTTGTAGACCTTCTCGCTGAAGTGCTTGGTGTGCTCGGCCAGTTCGGCGTTGATGCTGGGCTCGATCGACTCTTCCGGCAGGGCGGCGTCGGCGCCCAGGGGTAGTGCGGCAGCCAGCAGCAGGCCGCTGAAACGGGTAGTGATGCGCATGGTTCGCTCGGGATTGTTGTTATGGGCGCAGACAGGCTGGCAGGGGCCTGCTAATAATTCCAATGCATTCTTTTCCCTATAACGATGCAGATCACGCATGAATGACTTACGCCAGCTCCGCCACTTCGTCGCCCTCGCCGAATACGGTCACTTCGCCCGCGCGGCGGAGGCGGTCAACCTCAGCCAGCCAGCGCTCAGCCGAAGCATCCAGGCCCTGGAATCCAGCCTGGGCTGCTCCCTGCTCGACCGTGGCCCGCGGCAGATCAGCCTGACCGCCCATGGCCGGTTGGTGCTGGAACATGCGAGGCGTCTGCTGGATGGCAGCCGCGCCCTGCGTAGCGCGGTGACTCAGCTGGACAACCTCGACAGCGGCGAGCTGCGCCTGGGTGCCGGCCCCTACCCCGCCGCGCGGCTGGTGCCGCGCGCCCTGGGCCGGTTCGCCAGCAACCATCCGGGGGTGCAGGTGCAGCTCAGCATCGAGAACTGGCACAGCCTGCGCCAGCGGCTGCTGGACGATGCCCTCGAGCTGTTCGTCGCCGATGTCCGCGAGTTCGACGGCGATCCCCTGCTCGACATCATTCCCCTGCGCCGCCACCCCGGCACCCTGTTCTGCCGGCCCGGCCATCCGCTGCTGGGTCGCGGCCCGTTGGCGATCTCCGAGCTGGCGGATTACGCGCTGGCCGGCACCCAGCTGCCCGCCGAGGTGGCCAGGGCCATAGGCGAACTCAGTGGCAGCGCCAAGTCCCTGGGCATCGAGTGCGACAACTTCATGGTGCTGAAGGCGCTGGTGGCCGAGAGCGACGTGATCAGCATGGCACCCTGGGACGTGGTGGCCGACGACGTCGCCAACGGACGCCTGGCGGTGCTCGAGCCCCTGCGCGGCACGCGGACCTCATCCGCCTATGGCGTGGTCAGCCATGCCGCGCGCAGCCTGTCTCCGGCTGCGCGGGCGATGCGGGAACTGTTGCTGGAGGAAGATCGGGATTTCCCCGCGGTCTAGCGGCGGTTGCCCATCGACCAATCGCTGCGGTTGTTGTGGCGTGGGTTGTAATGCGGGCGAGCTTCATAGCCGGGCTGCACCCGGTAATGCTGCCGGTTGTTGGGCTGGACGTCGTTCCGGCCCCAGGTTCGCAGGCGCGGCGTGTAGTCGTGGCGGCGCTCCTGGTAGTTATCGAAGCGCTGGTCGTGGAAGCGCTGGTCGTGGAAGCGCCGATCATGGTGGAACTTACGGTCATCGAAGCGCCGGTCGAAACGGTGCTTGTGCATCTGGAAGTCGTTCCGCCGCCCATCGAAACGCCGGTCATGGCGGAAATTGTCATTGCGGAACCTGTCGTGACGGAAGCCATCGTGGCGGCGATGGTCGACGATGTAGTAAGTGGCGTCCGGCCGGTCGTAGTGGTTGTACACCCGATAGTCGTCGTCATCGTAGTAGCGGCGACCGTAATAGTCGTTGTCGTAGTCGTAAACGGCACAGCCACCGAGGGCCAGGCTAAGCACTGCGAGGAAGAATGATCGGTAGGACATGGCGGCCTCCTTCGACCGCTGGGGACGGCGCAGACATATGTCGGCGACTGGGATTTCTCCCACTTCGTTGGACAACGGGTCCTACCCTTCAACGCGCGTTGCCTGTCGGAAAAATCCTTTTCCAGTTGTTGCAACGCACCAAGTTGACGCTGGACGCCCCAGGAACGCGCAGCCCACTCCTTCCTGCCTCACCTGCCGATTGCCGAAAAGCCCGTACCAGAGACGTCGAGCCGACTTGGGCGAGGACGCGCCACTCACTGCCGGCCAGCACGCCATCGAAAGCCATATCGCCGGAAACCTCTGGCAGGTCCAGGTGGAGGAAGGCGCCAGCGTAAAGGCCGGCGACATCCTGGTGATCCTCGAATCCATGAAGATGGAAATCCCCCTCACCGCTCCGCGCGACGGTGTGGTCCGCGAAGTCCGCGTACAACCCGGCTCGCCGGTGCGCGCCGGCCAGCGAGTGGTGGTGATGGAGGCGGTCTGAGGAGCTCTCTCGGGGCAGATCTACCTGTAGGGGCGAATTCATTGGCTATGTCTGCGTTAGCTGTTGCAGAACCGAATAGAAGCGCCTAGCACGGACCTTTCAGACCTGCGCACCGGCCTGACACATCCCTCTCCCCCGGCCCCCGCCCTGCGCCCCAGCCTGATCGCTTCGCGCTCAGNCGCTCATCGGCACCGGAAGCGGTGCTTCCGACAGCGTGCCTCTTCGCCCCGCAAGCGGGCGAGGGGTGACTCGCGCCTGACAGGACGCGG
>NZ_SSOJ01000072.1 GCF_029871205.1 Pseudomonas sp. BN417
GCGGTCGGGGCTGGAGTCGAGCTTGACGCCGAGCAGGCCGAGGGCATCGACGCCGACGCCGACGGTGCCTTCGGTAAAGCCGGATTCATAACGCAGGAGGAAACCCTGGGCCCACTCCTCGGCCTTGGACTGGGGCGCATTGTCCTGGCGGAAGTCGCGGTTGAAGTAGAAGTTGCGCAGTTCCAGGCTGGCCTTGCTGTCCTTGATGAACTCGGCCTGGGCAGGGGTGGCGGCGCCGATGGCGGTGCCGGTCAGCAGGAGCAGGGAAGAACAGAGACGGGTATGACGGGGCATGTTCTGATCTCTTGTTATTGTGGAAGCGGTTGTCTGGCGGACCGGAAACGGCAACCGCACAGCCGCGCAACTATTCACGGGCGAGCCGCCCATTGATATGCGCTGTACTACCGACCCCGGGTGCGTAGAACTACCGAGCTCCCCCGGACCGCGCTGCGAAGTGAGTGAACATGCAACTCAAGTACAAGATCGTGATCCTCAGCGTCCTGCCGCTCATCGCCTCGGTGCTGTTCATCTGCGTCCTGGTGTTCGCCCAGAGCCAGAAGCTGGAGGAAGAGCAGGCCAAGCTGGTGGAGAGCAGCATCATGGCGGCCAAGAAGGCCGAGCTGAAGAACTACCTGGGGCTGGCCCTGAGCCTGATCGCACCGCTGTACGACAGCGGCCGGAACGACGATTGGGCCCGGCAGCAAGCGCTGAACATGCTGGCGCGGGCGAACTTCGGCCTGGATGGCTACTTCTTCGTCTACGACCGCCACGGCAAGAACCTGATGCACCCCCGGCAGGCGAGCCTGGTGGGCAAGGAGCTCATCGGCATGAAGGACAAGAACGGCCTGCCGGTGATCCAGGCGCTGCTGGACAGCGCCCAGAAGGGCGATGGTTACCAGCTCTACACCTGGGAGAAACCGTCTTCCGGGCAGGTGACCGAAAAGCTCTCCTACGTGGTGATGCTGGATCGCTGGGGCTGGATGCTGGGCACTGGCATCTACATCGACGATGTCGAGGTGGCCACCCTCAAGTCGCGCCAGGAGGTGGCGTCGGGTGTGCTGACCACGGTGCTGGCGATCGCCTCCTTCTCGCTGATTGCGGTGCTGGTGGTGTTCACCGGCGGGCTGATGCTGAATTTCACCGAGCACCGCCTGGCTGACCGCAAGCTCTCCGCCCTCAACCAGCGTATCGTCCACCTGCAGGAAGAGGAGCGTTCGCGGGTATCCCGCGAGCTGCACGACGGCATCAGCCAGCAGCTGGTCTCCATCAAGTTCCAGTTCGAGCTGGCCAACCTGGAGTTGCAGAATGGGCAGGGCAAGGGACTGGACAACCTGCGCGCGGGCACGGCGCGCCTGGGCGAGGCCATTGGCGAGATCCGCCGTATCTCCCACGACCTGCGGCCGTCGCTGCTGGACACCCTCGGCCTGTCGCCGGCCATCGACCAACTGGTGCGCGAGTTCGAGCAGCGCACCACCATCCGCACCCAGTACGAACGCGAGCTGGACGACGCACAGGTGGACAAGGATGTATCCGTCACGCTGTTCCGCATCATCCAGGAGGCGCTGGGCAACATCGAACGCCACTCGCGGGCCAGCGCCGCTATAATCTCGCTCTCCACATCGAAGCGCGCGATCGCCCTGCGCGTGGAAGACAACGGGGTCGGATTCGATCCCGGCCTGATGGACAGGAGCCAGGGAATCGGCTTGCGCAACATCAGGGAACGGGTCGACCACCATCGTGGGACCTTCAGCATTTCTTCCTATCACGGCCGCACGGAGCTACAGGTCGAGATACCCGTGCAAAGCGCTTGAGCGCTAGAACCCCGAGGCCGTGATGAGCTTTCCCCACCCCATCAGAATCGCCCTGATCGACGACCACGTGCTGGTGCGCGACGGCGTGAAAGCCCTGCTGTCGGCGATGCCGCATTTCGAGGTGGTGGCCCAGGCCGAATCCGGCGCCGAGGCCCTGGAGCTGGTGGCCTCCACCGAACTGGACCTGCTGCTGGTGGACGTCGGCCTGAAGGACATGAACGGCCTGGAGCTGACGCGCAAGCTGTGCAGCCTCCACCCTGGCATCAAGATCCTCATCCTCAGCATGTACGACAACCAGGAGTACGTGCGCACCTCCATCAACGCCGGCGCCTTCGGCTACGTGCTGAAGAACGCGCCGTCCACCGAGCTGATCGCCGCCATCGAGGCGATAGTCGCCGGCGGCAGCTTCTATAGCCCGGAGATCGCCCGCAAGCTGGCCACCAACAGTCGCGACGAGAACGAACTGACGCCGCGCGAATTGCAGGTGCTGTCGATGATCGCCAAGGGCCTGAACAACAAGGAAGTAGCCCGCGAGCTGGATATCAGCGTGCGCACGGTGGAGACCTACCGCCTCAGCATCCGCCGCAAGCTCAACATCGACACCCCTGCCGCCCTGGTGAAGTACGCGCTGGAGCATGGGTTGATCTCAATCTGAGGATTAGCCCGCCTGCTCCCGGAGGGACGCCCTGTAGGAGCGAGCTTGCTCGCGAATGTCTTCGTGCGGTGGTTCGCCAGCAAGCTGGCTCCTACAAAAGGCAGCCCTGCAGTTCGTAGGGTGGACCACGCTTCACCGGTCCACCAGGCGAGGTTCCACCGCTGGTGGATGAGAAGAGCGTCATCCACCCTACGGCAGGACTGCGACCTGCATTCGCGATGAGCACTGGCCAACTGCCTAGAACAACGCCATCTGCTTGTCGATCAGCGAGGCGAAGTCATCTCCGACAAAGGGCAGGATGGCGTCGGCCACCGGCTGCAGCTGGCGGGTCAGGTAGTGGTCGTAGTCGATGGCGGAGCGGCGGGTTTCCAGCGGCTCGGGGCCGTTCACCGTGATCAGGTAGCTGATCCAGCCGCCGTTCTGGTACTGGCGCGGGCGGCCCTGGCGGTCGTTGAATTCGTCGGCCATGCGCGCGGCGCGGACGTGGGGCGGCACGTTGCGGGTGTAGTCGTCCAGTTGCCGGCGCAGGCGCTTGCGGTACACCAGCAGCTCGTCCAGTTCACCGGCCAGGGTCTGTTGCACGTAGTCGCGCACGTAATCCTGGTAGGGCTGGCGATTGAAGATGCGCTGGTAGAGCTCCTGCTGGAACTGCTGGGCCAGGGGCGACCAGTCGGTACGTACCGTCTCCAGCCCCTTGAAGACCATTTCCCGGCTGCCGTCCGCACGTACCACCAGCCCGGCGTAGCGTTTCTTGCTGCCTTCCTCGGCGCCGCGGATGGTCGGCATCAGGAAGCGCAGGTAGTGGGTTTCGTACTGCAGCTCCAGGGCGCTTTGCAGGCCGTATTCCCGCAGCAGGTGCTCGCGCCACCACTGGTTGACCTTCTGCACCAGGCTGCGGCCGATGCGCGCGGCGTCGTCCTCGTCGTGCAGGCGCTTGAGCCAGACGAAGGTGGAGTCGGTGTCGCCGTAGATCACGCTGTAGCCTTCGGCTTCGATCAGCTCGCGGGTGCGGCGCATGATCTCGTGGCCACGCAGGGTGATGGAGGAGGCCAGGCGCGGGTCGAAGAAGCGGCAGCCGCTGGAACCGAGCACGCCGTAGAAGGCGTTCATGATGATCTTCAGGGCTTGAGACAGCGGCTGGTTGTGTTCGCGCTTGGCGGTCTCGCGACCCTGCCAGACGCGCTCGACTATGGACGGCAGGCAATGCCGCGTGCGGGAGAAGCGCGCGCCGCGAAAACCCGGCACCGAATCGCTGTCATCGGGGTGGCGCAGGCCTTCCACCAGGCCGATCGGGTCGATCAGGAAGCTGCGGATGATCGAGGGGTAGAGGCTCTTGTAGTCGAGGACCAGTACGGATTCATAGAGGCCGGGGCGTGAGTCCATGACGAAGCCGCCGGGGCTGGCTTCGGGCAGCTTCTCGCCGAGGTTCGGCGCGACGAAGCCCTGGCGGTGCATCAGCGGCATGTACAGGTGGGTGAAGGCCGCCACCGAGCCGCCGCTGCGATCGGCGGGCAGGCCGGTGACGGTGGCGCGCTCCAGCAGGAAGGTGAGCAGTTCGGTTTTCTCGAAGATGCGCGTCACCAGCTCGCAGTCCTTGAGGTTGTAGCGCGCCAGGGCGGGCTTGTCCTCGGCGAACATGCGGTTGATCTCGTCCATGCGCTGGTAGGGCGTGTCGATCGCCTTGCCTTCGCCGAGCAGGGTCTGGGCCACGCTTTCCAGGCTGAAGGAGGGAAAGCTCCAGGTGGCCGAGCGCAACGCCTCGATGCCGTCGATGATCAGCCGCCCGGCGGCCTCCGCGAAGAAATGGTTGTTGCCGCTGCCATGCTCGCGCCAGCCCATGGGGTCGCCGCCGCGGCCAAGGCACAGCGGCACCTTCAGCTTCTCGGCGTGTGCCTGCAGCACGCGCAGGTCGAACTGCACCAGGTTCCAGCCGATGATGGCGTCCGGGTCGTGCTCGGCCAGCCATTGGTTGAGGGCTTCCAACAGTTCGGCGCGGCTGTCGCGGTAGTCGAGCTGGAAGTCCAGGGCGCCGGCCTCGCCATTGGCCGGACCGAGCATGTACACCTGGCGCTGGCCGCAGCCTTCCAGGGCGATGGAATAGAGCTCGCCGTGCTCGGTGGTTTCGATGTCCAGGGACACCAGCCGGAGGCGTGGGCGGTAGTCCGGCGCGGGTTTGAGCTGGGCGTCCAGCAACAGGCCGTTGGCGTCCGCCGTGCCGCCGAAGGCGACCGGGGCGGTGATGAAGCGCTCCATCAGGTAGCGTTCCGGCGGGCGGACATCGGCTTCGAAGACGTCGATGCCGGCCTTGCGCAGCGCCTTGTCCAGGCGCATCAGCTGGCGGTGCTGCTTACAGTACAGGCCGAGCACCGGGCGGTGCTGGAAGTCGCAGAGCGCCAGCGGGCGAAGCTCTGCATCGCGCTCGCTGTGCAGCAGGGTTTCGGCGCGTTCACGCTGCTCGACGGGAATGAAGGCCACGGAGGGTTGGCAGGGCAGGCGGACCTTTCGCGGGCCGGCGTCGGTGGCCAGCCAGAATTCGACTTCCGTCCCCTCGGGCGTGTCCCGCCAATGCCGGGTCAGGACAAAACCCTGCTGTAACTCCACCGCTGCAACCCCGGATGCTTGTTCCATGGCGCGATTCTACCCGTCATCGGCATCGCGCGCGCATTGGGCAAGGTGCTGGCCATACTGTCCAAATGGCATGAGGAAAATAATCTAAGCCATTGAATTGACAGCATACATTTTGTCCGAAGAGTCCGATTTTTCCTGGCCAGGACGAGGCTTTATTCTTTATCCTCCGCGCCTTTCCCCCGGCCTCGGAGACGACCATGCTGGATACCACCCTCGTACAACTCGAAGAGCTCGTCAGCGAGCTGCTGCAACAGAACCAGGCCATTGCCGACGACAACGCCCGCATTCGTGCCGAACTGCGCAAGGCCCGCGAAGAGAACGACAGCCTGCAACTCGCCGTGATGGAGCAGGAAGAGAAGAACAACGTCACCGCCGAGCGCCTGCAGGCCCTGGTCCGCCGCGTTAGCGACACCCGCGCCAGCGCATGAGTAACGACAGCGTCCGCGTGCTGAACATTCTGGGGCGCGAGTACAGCATCAAGGCCCCTCGCGGCGAAGAGCGCGTACTGCAGGACGCGGCAGCGGTGCTGCAGGCGGAGATCGCCGCCAACAAGAAGAAATTCCCCTACGTCACCAGCAACGAGCTGGTGGTGCTTTCCGCGCTCAACCTTTGTGCGCGCCAGCTGAGCGCCGGCGACAAGCCCCAGGATCCGGCCGATGTCGCCCAGCGCATCGCCGTAATCAACCGGCGCATCCGCGAGCAGCTGGAGTCCCAGGGCTCCTGACTGTAAGCGGCATCGTAGGATGGGTGGAGCGCAGCGATACCCATCGGCGCGGCATGATGGGTATTGGTTTACTCGCGGAACGCCGCCCGACCCATTCTTCGAGGGGCGTAGGGTGAGAATCCGCGTTGCGGATTTCCACCGCTCTGGTGGATAGAAAAGCGCTATCCACCCTACGAGAAAGCGGCCCTTCTTCAGCGCCGGTTTAGCCAGCACCAAATGAAACGGGCCCTTCCCCCGATGGGAAAGGGCCCGTTCACTGTGCGGTCAGCGGATGACGCGGAGGATGTCGGTGCGGTTGATTTCCGTCCGGCATTCTTCGTACCAGACCGGAATGGCTTCCTTCAGCAGCTCCTTGTCGCCGTCCAGCTTGAAGGGCATGGCGTAGCGCTTCTTGCGGTAGGCGTAGATGTAGTACATGCCGTCGCGGTAGAGGATGCGGTCAAAGGTGTAGAAGCCGATGTGCGAGCCGTTGCAGCGTGCGGTCAGTACCACGTCGCCTTCTTCGTAGGGCAGGGCGCCCTCGGCGCATTCATAGGTGAAGAACTCGCGGACATCATCCCAGGCCACGCCGTCGCTGCTGGACTTGAGGTACTTGCGCGCCTCGTCCTCGGACTGTTGCGAGTGGTCGCTGTACCAGATGAACAGCGGAATGCTCTGGTTGGTGTCGTCTTCCAGCCAGCTTTCGCTGTCCAGGTAATGCGCTGTGCGGGTCAGGCCCGCCTGCATGCGGCGGTGATGCTCCCGGTAGCCTTCCAGGGCCTCCTCGAAGGCCTGGGAGTTGCTGCACGCGAGCACGCCGTCGGTGCCCTTGAGCGCCTGGACCTTGGCCAGGTAGGCCTCATAGAGGGTGGCATCGGCGATCACCACGCAGGTGTCGCGAACCAGGCTGACGCCCACCTGGGTCAGGTTGGCGCTGCCGACGATGACGATGTCCGGCTCGATCAGGTAGAGCTTCCAGTTGACGCTCGCCTGGTAGCGGAAGTCGACCGACAGGGCCAGGGCCGGGTTGGCCTCGTTGACGCAGTGCTCGATGAAGTCTGGGGCGGTCAGCGAGTTGATGGTGCCGACCACAATGTCCAGCTGGTTGTCGTTCTCGATCAGGGTATCGATCAGGGGTTCGGTGCCGCTGGCGAAGGCGGAAACCATCGTGATCTTCTTTCCGCTCAGCTCGCCAAGATAGGTTTCCAGGCTGTCTTCGTAATCCAGAATTTCCATACAGTCTCCAGCGACATCATTTCAGCAATGGCAGCATTTTCGCACAGGCAAGGTTTTTGAGCAGTGCCTTGACATGCGCGCGGGCACGCAACCATCACTGTGACGCTTCGAGCGCGTCCCGAAGCACGGGGCTTCGGGGCTGGAGTGGATGGAGAAGAGCGCCGAGTCAGTCGCTACCTTCGGCGAACTCCCGCAGGGCGTCGCCATCCAGGCGGTAGCGCACCCATTCGTCCTGGGGCAGGGCGCCCAGAGAGCGGTAGAAGTCGATGGCCGGCTGGTTCCAGTCGAGCACGCTCCATTCCAAGCGGCCGCAGTCATTGGCGCGGGCCTCGCGGGCGATTTCCCGCAGAAGCCGGCGGCCGGCGCCTATGCCGCGCTGTTCCGGGGTGATGTAGAGGTCTTCCAGGTAGATGCCGTTGCGCCCCAACCAGGTGGAGTAGCTGTAGAAGTACACCGCGTAGCCGATCGGCTGGCCGCCCTGCAGGCAAATCAGGGCCCGGGCGGGTGCGTTGTCGGCGAAGAGGCTGCGACGGATGTCTTCGACGCTGGCGATGACCTCATGGCCGGCCCGCTCGTAGACCGCCAGCTCGGTGATGAAATCCAGGATATGTTGGGCATCGGCGGGCTGGGCGGGGCGGATCTCGACTTTCACTGCACTTCTCCGTTGGCGGTTGAGGCAGCCATGCTAGTGGCTTTGGTAGAGTGCATGAAGTGCATTTATCTCAGTAGAAAGTGAACACTATGCATTCAGTGCTGCGCCGTCTCGATCTCAACCTGCTCCTGGTCTTCGATGCCCTTTACCGCCACCGCAGTGTCACCACGGCCGCTGCCGAGGTGGCCATCAGCGCCTCGGCCTTCAGCCATGCCCTGGGCCGGTTGCGCGAAGCGCTGAATGACGAACTGTTCATCCGCCAGGGCAACCGGATGCACCCGACCCACCGCGCCGAACTGCTGGTGGAGCCGCTGACCATCGCCCTCAAGGCGCTGGCGGAGGGTTTAGGGCAGTGGGAGCCCTTTGTTCCGGCCAGCAGTCAGCGGACCTTCACCTTCGCCGCTACCGACTACACCGCCTTTGCCCTGTTGCCGGCGCTGATGCGGCGCCTGCAACGGGAGGCGCCGGGTATTCGCGTGCGCCTTGTGCAGTCCGAGCGCAAGGTGTCGATCGAGGACCTGGCCAGCGGCCGCATCGACTTCGCCCTGGGCTACAGCGAGGGGCGTGACCGGTTGCCCAGCGGGGTCGAGACTTTGGACTGGTTGACGGACCATTACCTGGTGATCGCCAGCCGGGACCACCCTCGGGTTCGCAATCCACTGGACCTGGCCGGCTACCTGCACGAGCGCCATGTGGTGGTGACGCCCTGGAACGAGACCAGCGGCGCCATCGACCACGTCCTGGACGGCATGGGATTGCAGCGGGAGGTGGCGGTGCAACTGCCGACGGTGATGGCGGCGCCTTTCATCGTAGGGGCGACCGAGCTGCTGATGACGGTGCCCGGGCACGCCGCCCGCACCTTGCAGCAGGTGGCCGGCGTCGAGCTCTATCCCGCACCCTTCGAGATCCCGCCCTATGCGTTGCGTCTCTACAGTCACGCCAAGTACGCCCGCAGCGACGCTCACGCCTGGATGCTCGAACAGCTGCGCGCCCTGCGCGAAGGCTAGCCGTCGCGCCAGCCGCTAAGCTTGGCGGATGACGCGGATTGCGGAGGGGCAGAGTGTGATCCTGCTGGCAAGCGTGATCCTGGCGTTGCTGATGGGCTTTGCCGTCCAGCGCGGCGGCACCTGCCTGGTGGCCGCGCTTGAGGAAGTGGTGCAGAAGCGCCGCTGGATGCGCCTTCGCGCGTTGCTGGAAACCTCCCTCTGGGTGCTCGGCGGTTTCGTCCTGTTGCGCGCCTTCAACCGCCTGCCCGAGGTGCCCATGGGCTATCCGCTGCACTGGCACGCTGCGCTGGGCGGCGCATTGCTCGGCGTGGGCGCCTTTATCAATGGCGGTTGCGCGTTCGGCGTGGTGGCGCGGATCGGCTCCGGGCAATGGGCCTGGCTGGCGACTCCGCCAGGCTTTCTCGCCGGCTTCGCCCTGGCCGGCCGGAGCCTGGGCATGACGTCGGCCATGCCGCTGGCGATTCCGGTCTGGCTGCAGCAGGTACCCATCGCACTGGTGCCCTTGATCATCGCTCTGCTCGTCGCACGCCTGGGCTGGCTGGCCTGGAACCGATACAACGGAACCACTGCGACCTCCATCTGGTCCCCGCACCATGCCACCATCGTCCTCGGCGTCGCCTTCCTGTTGCTGTTCGTCTGCGTGGGCGCCTGGGCCTACACCGATATCCTCGCCGAGCTGGCCACCGGCCGCTTCATGGAGCTGGGCCTGCGCGGCCTGCTGCTGCCGGCAATGTTCGCCGGGGCGCTGCTCGGTGGCTGGTCGGCGGGAATCTGGCAGCACCGTTGGCCGAGCCTGCTCACGCTGGCACGCTGTTTCGCAGGTGGGATGCTGATGGGGGTGGGTTCCAGCCTGGTACCGGGTGGCAATGACAGCCTGATCCTGTTCGGCATGCCGCTGCTCTGGCCCAACGCCTGGTTGGCATTCGGCTGCATGTGCCTGGTGGCGGTCGTGGCGATCTGGGGGGCGGGGAGGGTGGCCGCGCTGGCGAAACGGGCGTGAAGGTCATACCCCAGTCACGAAGAAGCCCGGCGATTGCCGGGCTCTTTCTATCGACTGTCGTCGCCTCAGGCGGCGGCGTCGAACTTCTTGCCTGTCGCTTTCTTCTGGACCTGCTGGCGGCATGCTTCGCCAAAGGCCTGGAAGATCTTCACCGAATCGGGGTTCTGCGCAGCCTGCCATTCCGGGTGCCACTGCACCGCGAAGAGGAAGGGCGAGAGGTTCGGTGCGTGGATGGCTTCGACCAGGCCGTCCTCGGCGTGGGCGATGGCTTCGATGCCCTTGCCGAGGTTTTTCAGGCCCTGGCCATGCAGCGAGTTGACGCGGATCTCGTCGGTCTCCAGCACCTTGTGCAGCCAGCTGCCTTGCTGGACGCGTACGCTGTGCACGGCGCTGTATTGCACGTCCACCGGGTCTTCCGGGTTTTCCCTGTGGTCGTTGAAGCCGGGTTCGGCGTAGACCTTCTGGTACATGTCGCCGCCCAGGGCGACGTTGATTTCCTGCATGCCGCGGCAGATGCCGAAGATCGGCAGGCCGCGCTCGAGAGCCGCGCGGATCAGGGGCAGGTCGAAGTTGTCGCGATCCTTGTCCTGGCCCTTGCCGGGAGTCTCGTTCTCCTGGCCGTAGAGCGACGGGTCGATGTTGCTGCCGGCGCCGGTCAGATAAACGCCGTCGACCATATCAAGGTATTGCTCGAGGTCTTCAGTGCCGCAGCAGGTGGGCACCAGGACAGGTACGCACTCGGACAGCTCTACCAGGGGAACGATGTATTTGTGGGTCATCACCTGGTAGTCATGGCCCTTGCGTTCCTGGGCGCCCATGGACATCAGGACGACGGGTTTGCGGAGGTTCTGTTTCTTATTGCCAATGTTGCTGTTGGACATATTTCACCTTGGGACAGGCTCAGCCTATCGTTGCTGTGCAGGCGCGCCGGTAAGGCCTGGCGCTACCTGAGATCTCGAGCACTGCCGGCAATCGTCGGGGCGATTTCCGGTCGAGACCTGCCATATAGCCTGCCAGAGCCGTTAAATATGTCAAACGAATGGGGCGGAAAACGTAAAAAATAATGTCCGATTTTTATCGATTTTTCACGACTAAATATTTGATAAATAAGGATAAATAGACTTTATCAAAAATATTTTCAGGTTCAGCATCTAAAACGAGTGTTCAGAATGCTGGACTTCTGCTCCTGAAATCGAAAGCCCCGTCCTAGAGCATGCTCGCCTTGTCCGGCCGCTCCGTGGGGGCGTACCTGCTGCCCCACCGTAGGGTGCGCTATGCGCACCGATAGCGGGATCAACCCCGCCGCCTCGCCCAACCCTTGGTGCGCGCGGCGCACCCTGCCGGGTCAGCTCCGTCGCCCCCGCCAGACACCACCCTTCGACTTCTGGCCTGGCTGCGCCTTTCATGCGATTTTCTGCGCGCATGAATCGCAAGGCAGCCCTTCCATGAACAACTCTGCAGTACAGCTTTTCTCCCGCGTCACTACCTTCGCCGCGTTACTGGCACTCGCCGCCTGCGGCACCCAGCGCCCGGAGGAGCCGGTCCTGCGGCCGGCCGAGGTGCGCGCCAAGGTAGTCCGCCTGCTGCCGGCGAAGACTCCCGACCGCAAGGGCTGGGCCGCCGATATCCAGGCGGCCTTCGCCGCCCAGGACATCTCGCCGAGCAATAGCAACCTCTGTGCGGTGCTGGCGGTTACCGAGCAGGAGTCCACCTACCAGGTGGACCCGCCGGTGCCGGGGCTGGCGAAGATCGCCCGGCAGGAGATCCTGCGCCGCGCCGGTAGCCTGCATGTCCCGGCATTCGTGGTGAACTCCGCGCTGCAGATCGATTCACCCACGGGCAAGACCTACAGCCAGCGGCTCAATTCCGCGCGTACCGAAAAGCAACTGAGCGCGATCTTCGACGATTTCATCGACATGGTGCCCCTGGGCCGGAAACTCTTCGGCAACTTCAACCCGGTGCATACCGGCGGGCCCATGCAGGTCAGCATCGCTTTCGCGGAAGCCAATGCGAAGGATTACCCCTACCCGGTGGACGGTTCCATCCGCCAGGAAGTCTTCACCCGGCGCGGCGGCATGTATTTCGGCATCGCTCACCTGCTGGGCTATCCGGCCAGCTACCCGAAGCCCCTGTATCGCTTCGCCGACTTCAACGCCGGCTGGTACGCCAGCCGCAATGCGGCCTTCCAGAACGCCGTGAGCCTGGCCTCGGGCATTCTCCTGGCGCTGGACGGCGACCTGGTCATCCACGGATCGAGCAAGGCCGGCTCCACGGAGCTCGCGGTGCGCGCATTGCAGAAGCAACTGGACCTCAGCGATTCCGCCATCCGCCGCGACCTGCTGAAAGGCGACAGCCAGGAATTCGAGGAAACCGACCTCTATGAGCGCGTCTTCGCCCTGGCCGACAAGGTCGAGCGGCGCAAGCTGCCTCGCTCGGTGATGCCCGGCATCGACCTGAAGAGCCCGAAGATCACCCGCAAGCTGACCACCGAGTGGTTCGCCAAGAGGGTGGACGAGCGTTACCAGCGCTGCATGAAACGCGCTTCGGGGAGCTGATCGGAGCCGTCGATCTCCTCGGCCACCAGGCCCTGGATGTGCCAAAGGTTGCGGTCGCGGATGCCGTGTTCCTCCAGCATGGTCACGGTGCGGAACAGGTACTGGGCCGCCGAGCCCCAGTGGCCGGCCGCCCTAGCCAGCACGTGGGCGACCTGGGCCGGCGGCAATCTGCCGGCATAGGCATTGCCATCGCGGGCGGCGACGAAGGCCAGGGCGCGCAACAGCCCCTGGCCGGTCCTGACGGCAATCCAGTGCGGCACATTGGTGGGCGGGTTGGCATCTATCTCCCGAGCCAGCAGTTGCACCAACTGCCCGCGATGGTCCCGGTCCGGTAGCCGGTAGGCCATGCCCTGGCAACTGCCGCCCCGGTCAAGGGCCAGCATCAGCGCCGGAAAGTCCCGCGTCCCACGCCAGCGGGTCAGCTTCAGGCAGAAGGATCGGTGCCAGCCGAAGGCCGTGGCGCGGCAACTCTCGACAAAATCGAACTCGGGGTTCCAGATCAGCGACCCGTAAGCGAATACCCAGAGTTCGGTCGGCCGGTACGCGGACAGGAGTGCATCGGCCATGGCCGCGAACTCGGCTTCAGTGTGTTCCCGCGTGCCGGGTTCGGGGCCCGGGTCCGGTTCCATCCGCTCGACGCGGGCGACGAGCTCGGCGGTCAGCTTCCGCGTGCCATTGGCCATTGCGACTGCACCCCCGCAGTGACTGGGTAGTGGAGCCTAGCCCAAGGCGGCGACGGGACGTCCTTATGCTCAGAACACTTGCGCATAGGGGCTATTCCCGATGGGAGTGACCCGGCGTCGGCAAGCAAAGCCTGCATCAGGGCGCCGAGGTCGGCGCGCCTTCGTCCTGCAGTTCCTTCCACAGCAGTCGCGCTGGAGCCGAGAGCTGGGCGCCATGGCGGATCACTACCGAATAGGGCTCGCTGCGCGAATGCAGCGAGAGGGGCAGGGTAGTCAGCGTATCGAGTTTCAGCGCGGCTTCGGCTACCTCCACGGGCATCAGTGCGACCAGCCGCGGGTTCTGGCGGAGCAGTATCAGGGTGGTGAGGGTAGACGCGGTTTCCACGGGGTAGCGGGGAAACTCCAGGCCGGCCTGGCTGAACTCGCGCTCCAGCACCAGGCGCATGGGCATGTTGGCCGGGTAGACCACCCAGGGAAAGGCGGCCAGCTGCTCGAGTTCCAGGCGCGGCGCGCCGGCCAGGGGGTGGGCCGGATTGGCGACCACCCGCAGCTGCTCCTGGTAGAGCTCCAGGCAGTCGTAGGCGTCCGGGCGCTGGCTGACGCTGGTGCGGCAGACGGCGAGATCCAGGCGGCCCTGGTCGATCAGCCCGAGCAGGCGGGCGCTGGTGTCTTCCACCACCTCCACCGACAGTTCCGGCTGGGCCTCGCGCAGGCGCTCCAGGCTGCGCACCAGCAGCGGTACCGCACCCATGACCGCGCCGACCGACAGGCGGCCGCCCTGGCCCTGGAGGATGCCGATCATCTCTTCCCGCAGGTGCGCCAGGTCGGTATGGATCAGCCGCGCGTAGCGAATGGCGCAGCGTCCCAGGTCGTTGGGCGCAAGGCCCTGGCTGGTGCGCTCGAACAGGCGCGCGCCGAAGGCCGCCTCGATTTCATTGAGCGCCTTGGTGGCGCCGGGCTGGGTGATGGCGACCTGCTCGGCGGCCTTGTGCAGGGAGCCCTGTTCATCCAGGGCGATGAGCAGGCGCAGCTGTTTCAAGCGCAAGCGGGAAACCAGGGCGGGGAGGGAGGCGATCATGGGGGATGACGGAAAGTTATCACTGGATCAGGAGCTCTCATTAGGCAGGCTGCCGGGCGATTCGTAAAGTGCCGGCCACTACCTCCCGCAACGAGAGCCACCGCCATGAGACTGATCCAGTTCGAGACCGCCACCGGCCAGCGTCACGTCGGCGTGATCGAGGGCGAGCAGGTCCAGGTCCTGCGCGCCACCGCCACCACCCGCGAACTCGCCCTGGCCGCCGTCGCTGCCCGCCACAGCCTGAAGGACGAAGTGCTGGCCCGTGGCTGCGAGCCCGGGCCGCTGTACCAGGAGCTGCTGGAGGCCGGCCGCGTGCTGCCGCCGCTGGATCATGCCGACCCGGCCCACTGCCTGATCAGCGGTACCGGCCTGACCCACCTGGGCAGCGCTTCTACCCGCGACAAGATGCACCAGCAGAAGGCTCAGGACGAGTCGACCATGACCGACACCATGCGCATGTTCAAATGGGGCGTGGAGGGCGGCAAGCCCGGCGCGGGACGGGTCGGCGCCCAGCCGGAATGGTTCTACAAGGGCGACGGCGGCATCGTGGTGCGCCCGGGGGAGAGCTTCCCGGTACCAAGCTTCGCCGAGGATGCCGGCGAGGAGCCGGAACTGGTCGGCCTCTACGTGGTAGGCGATGACGGCCGGCCCTATCGCCTGGGCTTTGCCCTTGGCAATGAGTTTTCCGACCATGTCACCGAGCGTCGCAGCTACCTCTACCTGGCGCATTCGAAGCTGCGCTTCTGCTCCTACGGCCCGGAACTGCGGGTGGGCGAGCTGCCGGCGCACCTGGCCGGCGTCAGCCGCATCCGTCGCGACGGCGAAGTGATCTGGGAGAAGGAATTCCTCTCCGGCGAGGACAACATGTGCCACAGCCTGGAGAACCTCGAGTACCACCATTTCAAGTACCGCCAGTTCCTGCGCCCGGGCGATGTGCACGTCCACTACTTCGGTACCGCGACGCTGTCCTTCGCCGATGGCATCAAGGCCCGGCCCGGCGACACCTTCGAAATCGAGATGAGCGAGTTCGGCGCGCCCCTGCGCAACGGCATCGCCATCGACCGCGACCCCCTGGAGCCCGGCGCGGTACCGGCGCTCTGAACCGCAGCGCCGCGGGCCAGCCCGCGGCGCCGCGTGCGCATTTCAGCCGCGCACCCACCAGGCGCGCGCCTTGCGCTTCCCACCCATAGCCCGCTGCCTTTTGCGGCGGCACCCTTAACCCATCAGGTCAGGGAGTAGAAGATGACTGTCATCACCGGTTGGAACTTCATCGCCGGCGGCCGCAGCGCCGCTGGCAGCCAGATCCTGCAGAGCTTCGACGCCACCAGCGGCGAGGCGCTGCCCTACGGCTTCCACCAGGCCACCGAGGCCGAGGTGGACGCCGCCGCCCGCGCCGCCGAGGCCGCCTATCCGGCCTACCGCAACCTGCCCGCCAGCCGGCGCGCCGAGTTCCTCGACGCCATAGCCGATGAGCTGGACGCCCTGGGCGAGGACTTCATTGCCACTGTCTGCCGCGAAACCGCGCTGCCCCCGGCGCGCATCCAGGGCGAACGCGGCCGCACCAGCGGCCAGATGCGCCTGTTCGCGACCGTGCTGCGACGCGGCGACTTCTATGGCGCGCGCATCGATCGCGCCTTGCCGGAGCGCCAGCCGCTGCCGCGCCCGGACCTGCGTCAATACCGCATTGGCCTGGGGCCGGTGGCCGTGTTCGGTGCCAGCAACTTCCCGCTGGCGTTCTCCACCGCCGGTGGCGACTCCGCCGCCGCCCTGGCTGCCGGCTGCCCGGTCGTGTTCAAGGCCCATAGCGGCCACATGGCGACGGCCGAGTGGGTGGCCGACGCCATCCTGCGCGCCGCCGGGAAGACCGGCATGCCCGCCGGCGTATTCAACATGGTCTATGGTGCCGGCGTTGGCGAATGGCTGGTCAAGCACCCGTCGATCCAGGCCGTGGGCTTCACCGGTTCGCTGCGTGGCGGCCGAGCCCTCTGCGACATGGCGGCGGCGCGCCCGCAGCCGATCCCGGTATTCGCCGAGATGTCCAGCATCAACCCCGTGCTGCTGCTGCCGGAGGCAATGAAAGCCCGGGGCGAGCAGGTCGCCGCCGACCTGGCAGCCGCCGTGGTGCTCGGGGCAGGGCAGTTCTGCACCAATCCGGGTCTGGTGATCGGTATCCGTTCGCCGGAGTTCAGCGCCTTTCTCCAGCGCTTCGCCGCGCTGATGGGCGACCAGCCGGCCCAGACCTTGCTCAACGCCGGTGGTCTCAAGAGCTACTGCCACGGCCTCGACAACCTCCATCAGCACCCCGGCATCACCCATCTAGCCGGTGCGAAACAGGAAGGCGGCAAGGCCCAGGCTCAGCTGTTCAAGGCCGACGCCAGCCTGCTGTTGGAAGGTGACGAGCTGCTGCAGGAAGAAGTCTTCGGCCCGGCGACCGTGGTGGTCGAAGTGGCGGACAAGGCCGAACTGGTCCGGGCGCTGCAAGGCCTGCGCGGGCAGCTGACGGCCACCCTGATCGCCGAACCGGCGGACCTGGATGCCTATGGCGACCTGCTCGGCCTGCTGGAGCAGAAGGCCGGGCGCCTGCTGCTCAACGGCTACCCCACGGGTGTGGAGGTCTGCGATGCCATGGTCCATGGCGGCCCCTATCCGGCCACCTCGGATGCGCGCGGCACTTCGGTGGGGACGCTCGCCATCGACCGCTTCCTGCGCCCGGTGTGCTACCAGAACTACCCGGACCAGTTGCTCCCCGACGCCTTGAAGAACGCCAATCCCCTGGGCATCCAGCGCCTGGTGGATGGCAAAAGCAGCCACCAGGCGTTCTAAGGGGCATCCCAAGGACGTACGCCCGGCAAGTTCTTTATGGCTTTTGCACGGCAGGCCACCGAACGTGGTCGGGCTGAACCCCGATGGTGGACCGGTGAAGCGTGGTCCACCCTGCGAAAGCCCCCGCAACTGGCACCGCTTCGCGGCTAGACCAGCACCTGGCGGGTGCTGGCGATCAGGTCGTGAACCTGGTCAACGACCTGCGGCTCCGTTGGCGTTTCCGGGCCGCGGCCTCGCGGGCATGGCAGGCTCGGGGTGGTTCCGAACAGGCGGCAGATCAGCGGGCGCTGGTCATAGACTTCGCAGCCCTGTGGGCCGAGGTGCACGCAGTTCCAATGGGCAAGAGCGGCGTCGTGTTCGGCGTCGCTTTTCACCGGTAGCCGCGACATTTCCTCCGACGAGGCCGTCACCGGCCCGCAACAATCGTGACAGCCGGGCACGCAGGCGAAATTCGGGATCTGCCGGCGCAGCTGGTCGATCTTTCGGCTGGTACAGCTCATTTGCTAGGCCTGGGCACGTCGGTGCTCCCTTAGAGCGGCGTCAGCTCGTTCATCACGGTATCCAGGGCTACCCGGGTGTCGTCGAGTTGCACCAGGGAGGCGTGGCGGGCGCCCAGGGCATCGCGATTCTTGATCGCCGTAAGGATGGCCTTGTGGCGCGGCAGGCTGAGCTGCTGGGTATTGGGACGCAGGTTGGTGACGGTGATTGACTCGCGCAGCGGCAGCGAAAGCATGTTGCACATGTAGGCGAGCAGATCGTTGTGGGTGGCTTCGGCGATGGCGCGGTGGAAGTCCAGGTCCGGCTGCAGCAATTGCTCGCGGGTCTGGGCAGCTTCCATGCGCCGGTAGGCGTCTTCGATCGCGGCGATGTCTTCCTCGGTTGCGGTGGTGGCCGCCAGCGCGGCGATCTCCGGTTCGAGGATCCGCCGTACGCCAACCAGGGTGTTGAAGAACTCGCTCTGCGGGGTGCTCTGCACCAGCCAGTAGAGGACGTCCGGGTCCAGCAGGTGCCATTCGGCGCGGGGGCGCACCACGGTGCCGACACGCGGCTTGGAATAGACCAGGCCCTTGGCGGTCAGCACGCGGGTGGCTTCGCGCAGCACCGGCCGGCTGACCTTGTATTCCTCGCAGAGCGTCGCCTCCAGCGGCAGCTTCTCTTCGGGTTTGAAGCGGCCGGAGACGATGTGCATCCCCAGTTCCTGGACGATGCGGGCGTGCATGCTCTTGCGGGGCTTGGGTGTCTGGTAATCCATGGAAGAAGCGCTGGTCCGTGATGATGCCGCGCATCATAGCATCGCTCCCTCGCCGATTCCGGAGAGCCGGCGAGAGGTCGGGTGGGCACCGGGCCGGCCGGCGCCCCGGGGGCTCAATGGGAATGGCGCGGCACGGCCGAACCGCGGCAACCGACCAGGAAGTCGAAGTCGCAGCCCTGATCGGCCTGCATCACGTGGTCGACGTAAAGGCGCGCATAGCCGCTGTCGAAGATCTTCGCGCTGGTGTCCGGTTGCAGGTCGGACAGGCGCGCCTGCAGCTCCTCGTCGCTGATATCCAGGTGCAGGCGGCCGCTGGCGCAGTCCAGCTCGATGAAGTCGCCATTGCGCACCGCGGCCAGCGGACCGCCGGCGGCGGCTTCCGGCGCCACGTGGAGCACCACCGTGCCGTAGGCGGTGCCGCTCATGCGCGCGTCGGAGATGCGCAGCATATCGGTGACGCCCTTGGCCAGTACCTTGGGAGGCAGGCCCATGTTGCCCACCTCGGCCATGCCCGGATAGCCCTTGGGCCCGGCATTCTTCAGCACCAGCACGCAGCTTTCGTCGACGTCCAGATCCGGGTCGGCGATGCGTGCCTTGTAGTCGTCGAAGTTCTCGAAGACCACGGCGCGGCCGCGGTGCTGCATCAGCGCCGGCGTGGCGGCCGAGGGTTTGAGCACGGCGCCGCGCGGGGCCAGGTTGCCGCGCAGGATGCACAAGCCACCGTCCTCCACCAGGGGTTTGTCCAGCGGGCGGATGACTTCCTCGTCGTACTGCGGCGCGGCCTGGCAGTTGCTCCAGATGCTTTTGCCGTTGGCGGTGAGTGCCTGCGGATTGGGCAGCAGGCCGGCTTCGCCCAGGCGACGGATCACCGCGGGCAGGCCGCCAGCGTAGTAGAACTTTTCCATCAGGAAGCGCCCGGACGGCTGCAGGTCCACCAGGGTCGGGGTGCCCTTGCCGACGCGGGTCCAGTCTTCCAGGTCCAGCTCCACACCGATGCGCCCGGCGATGGCCTTGAGGTGGATCACCGCGTTGGTCGAACCGCCGATGGCGGCGTTGACCTTGATGGCGTTCTCGAATGCGGCCTTGGTGAGGATCTTCGACAGGCGCAGGTCCTCGTGGACCATATCGACGATGCGCATGCCGGAGAGGTGGGCGAGCACGTAGCGGCGCGAGTCCACCGCCGGAATCGCCGCATTGTGCGGCAGCGAGGTGCCCAGGGCCTCGGCCATGCAGGCCATGGTTGAGGCGGTGCCCATGGTGTTGCAGGTGCCCGCCGAGCGGGACATGCCGGCCTCGGCGGAGAGGAACTCGTTGAGATCGATCTCGCCGGCCTTATAGGCCTCGTGCATCTGCCAGACGATGGTGCCGGCGCCGATGTCCTTGCCCTTGTGCTTGCCGTTCAGCATCGGCCCGCCGGTGACCACTATGGCCGGCACGTCGCAGCTGGCCGCGCCCATCAGCAGGGCAGGGGTGGTCTTGTCGCAGCCGGTGAGCAGCACCACGGCATCCACCGGGTTGCCGCGTATCGCCTCTTCCACGTCCATGCTGGCCAGGTTGCGGGTGAGCATCGCGGTGGGGCGCAGGTTGGATTCGCCGCTGGAAAAGACCGGGAATTCCACCGGGAAGCCGCCGGCCTCCAGCACGCCCTTCTTCACGTGCTCGGCGATCTTGCGGAAGTGGGCGTTGCAGGGCGTCAGCTCGGACCAGGTGTTGCAGATGCCGATGATAGGCTTGCCCTGGAATTCGTGGTCCGGGATGCCCTGGTTCTTCATCCAGCTGCGGTACATGAAGCCGTTCTTGTCGGCGGTGCCAAACCATTGGGCGGAGCGGAGCGGGGTTTTCTTCTCAGTCATGGCGCGGTCAACTCTTATTGTATGACTATTTCGTGGGGCTGTTGCTGAATCTACTCCATGGAAAGCCATTTTGAAATCGTTGCGCTGTAAAAAGTATTACTATATCGTCTCGATCACTTGGCTGAGACCGGTGCCTTGCCATGCACCGGCCGGACCGAGGCAACCGACCCATAACAACAACAAGCTGGAGAACCGCCATGAATCCGGAAGCTCGGATCATTCGCACGCTCACGCTCAGGTTGATTCCCTTCCTGATCCTGCTCTACCTCGTCGCCTTCATCGACCGCTCCGCCGTGGGCTTCGCCAAGCTGCACATGAATGCCGACCTCGGCATCAGCGACATGGCGTACGGCTTCGGCGCCGGCCTGTTCTTCATCGGCTACTTCATCTTCGAAGTCCCCAGCAACCTGCTGCTCGAGCGCTACGGCGCGCGGCGCTGGTTCGCGCGCATCCTGATCACCTGGGGCGCGATCACCGTCTGCATGGCGCTGGTGCAGGGGGCCTACAGCTTCTATGCCATGCGCTTCCTGCTGGGCGCGGCGGAGGCGGGCTTCTTCCCCGGCGTGCTGTACTACATCACCCGCTGGTACCCGGTGCGCCACCGCGGCAAGGTGCTGGGCTTCTTCATCCTGTCCCAGCCCATCGCCCTGATGGTCACCGGGCCCCTGGCGGGCGCGCTGCTGGGCATGAACGGCATCGCCGGGCTGGCCGGGTGGCAGTGGCTGTTCATCATCATCGGCGTGCCGGCCATCCTGCTGGCCTGGCCGACCCTGAAATTGCTGCCGGACAAGCCCAAGGATGCCCGCTGGCTGGCCGAGGCAGACCGCAAATGGCTGTCCTCCGAGCTGGAAAAGGACCGCAAGGAATACGGCCAGACCGAGCACGCCAACCCGCTGCGCGCACTCACCGACCGCCGCGTGCTGCTGCTGGCCTTGCTGTACCTGCCGAGCACCCTGAGCACTTATGGCCTGGGCCTGTGGCTACCGACCCTGGTGCACCAGTTCGGCGGCAGCGACCTGACCACCGGGTTCATCTCGGCGGTGCCCTATATCTTCGGGGTCATCGGCCTGCTGATCGTGCCGCGCAGCTCCGACCGCCTGAACGACCGCTACGGCCACCTCACGGCGCTCTACATACTCGGTTCCGTGGGCCTGTTCCTCAGCGCCTGGCTGGCCTCGCCGGTGCTGCAGCTGATGGCCCTGTGCCTGACCGCCTTCAGCCTGTTCTCGGTCACCGCGATCTTCTGGGTGCTGCCGGGCCGTTTCCTCACCGGCGCCAGCGCGGCTGCGGGCATCGCGCTGATCAATTCCTTCGGCAACCTGGGCGGCTATATCGGCCCGTTCGGCATCGGCGCCCTGAAGCAGTACACCGGCACCCTGTCTTCCGGCCTGTACTTTCTTTCCGCCGTGTTGATCAGCGGCGTGCTGCTGACCCGGATCGTTTACACCCATCTGGAAAAGAAGGCCTCCGCCGCGCGCCCTACGGCGCTTGAACAGGCTTCCTGATACCTCGGCGGGCAGGGATGCCCGCCGCCCTGGAGCACTTGCATGAGTAGAAAGCTGAAAGTCGCCATCATCGGTTCCGGCAACATCGGCACCGACCTGATGATCAAGGTGCTGCGCAATGCGCAGCATCTGGAAATGGGCGCCATGGTCGGCATCGACCCGGCGTCCGACGGTCTGGCCCGCGCAGCACGACTGGGCGTGGCCACTACCCATGAAGGCGTGGAGGGCCTGACCCGCCTGCCGATCTTCGACGAGATCGACTTCGTCTTCGATGCCACCAGTGCGTCGGCGCACGTGAAGAATGACGCCTTGCTGCGGGGCCACAAGCCCGGTCTTCGTGTGATCGACCTGACCCCGGCCGCAATCGGTCCGTATTGCGTGCCGGTGGTCAACCTGGAGCAGCACCT
>NZ_SSOJ01000073.1 GCF_029871205.1 Pseudomonas sp. BN417
CTGATAGGGTGTCTGCGTCTTGAGCACACCATAGGCAATCTGCAGCAGCTTGCGCATGGCCGCGCCCAGGGCGCTCATCTTGGCTTTCCCGCGTGCCAGCAGACGCTGGTAAAGCGCTTTGACCGTGGGATTGTGCTGTTTGGCCACAATGGCCCCCATGTAGAGCTTGGCCCGCAGCCGAGGCTGCCCCGCTTTGGTCAAGCGTGGTTTGCCTTTTACCGACGTCCCCGAGTCCCAGGGGCGTGGAACCAGGCCCGCATAGGCCGCGCATTGTCGGGCACAGCCAAAGTCGCGGCTGTGCAGAAACGCCAGCAGGTGGCGGGAAAGGACATCCCCGATGCCCTGGATGCTCCGCAGCAGCTCCCGGTTGCGTTTGAGCTGGTCGTGCCGGTCGATGTGGTCGTCGATCTCCTGCTTCAGGCGTTCGGCCTCCTGACGCAGGGCACTGAGCATCGTATCGATGGAGGCCACTACGCTGAGGCTGGCCTGACTGACCTCGGCTTTTTCCCGCCGGTTCAGTTCGCGCTGGAGGTCCTCCTGCAACGCCTCATACCGCACGATCATCGCTTTCAGCTCGCGGATCTCCCGCGCCTCCGGCAACCAGCGTCGGGCCTTTTGGGTCGCGCCAAAACGGGCGAGCACCAGGCTGTCCTGCTTGTCCGTCTTACCGCGAATACCCAGGCTGCGCGCATATTCGCGGACTTGCGCCGGGTTCAGGACGAAGACCTGAACGCCACGGTCGTGCAGGTAATACGCCAAGGATTCGTGGTAGACCCCGGTGGCCTCAAGGAACACCTTCAGTTCCCCGGCGGCAACGCCACTGTGGGTGCAGCACCACTCGATCAAGGCGGCAAAGCCGTCTACTTGATTGGTAAATACCTTGGTCTTGACCTTCAGACTGTCCGGGTCGCGTAACCACAGACAGTCGAGCTTTTGCTTGCTGACATCGATTCCAATAACCGCCATCTCTCGATCCTTGCCTTGTTCATGCAGCCTCACTCCGGTGGAGGGGCTTGGATACCATTCAGGAGTTGGAGAAGAGGGCCGGGAGCACAATCTACGAAACAGAGTCGAGCTCTCAGGATGGGAACGGCTTTCCCGGCCCTGGGCAGTGAGGTAGCTAACCTCATTGCCCTGGAGAGATACAAGGATGGGTGGAGCCTGCGATACCCATCGATCCGACTCAGATGGTGGCGAAGTAGTACACCGTCATCCCCGCACCCACCGCGATCACCAGCCAGCGCAACCAGCGGCTCGGCAGGCGCCGGGCCAGTGCGCCGCCGCAGTAACCGCCGCAACTGGCGGCGGCGAGCAGTACCGCCAGTTCGGCCCAGCTCACCCGGCCGGCCGCCACGAAGGTCACCACCGCCACGCTGTAGATGGTGCTGGAGAGCAGGTTCTTCAGGGCGTTGGCGCGTAGCAGCGGATGGCCTTCGATGGAGAAGGCAGCCAGTTGCAGGATGCCCATGCCGGCACCGAAGTAGCCGCCATAGATGGCCACCAGGCTATGCGCCAGGTGGCTGCCGGGGCCGTGGGGCGGAAGCGTGCCGGCCTCGTGCTGGCGGTTGATCAGCTTGCTCAGCCAGGGGCTGGCGGCGAACAACAGCGTAGCGGCCAGCAGCAGCCAGGGGATCAGCCGGCGGAAGGTCTCGTCACCGCCGGCGAGCAGCAACAGGCCGCCGCCCAGGCCGCCCAGCAGGGACACCAGCACCAGTGGGATCACATAGCGCCCCAGCGGGCGCAGCTGGTCGCGCGCGGCCCAACTGGCGGCGAGGCTGGCCGGCCACAGGGCGACGGCATTGGTGGCGTTGGCGGTCACCGGCGGCAGGCCGCTGGCGAGCAGGGCAGGGAAGGAGAAGAAGGTGCCGCCGCCGGCGAGGGCGTTCATGCCGCCGGCGGCGAAGCCGGCGAGCAGGAGAAGGAGGACGTCGTGGAGGCTCATGGTCGGGCGCGCAAAAGCCCGAAGGTTAACGCTGGGGGCAGGCGGTGGCAAAGGCTCGCCGAACGGTAGGCCGCCTGGCTGCACGCCGACCAGTGAGCCAAATCGCTGATGGGCGGGAGCACGCCTTTTCGCCAGTGACAGTATGCTTTCATCAACTCGTATGGGGCGGGGGTAGTAAACCGCACGGAAGCCCACTCCACATGTCTTCCCGGGCAGTAACAGCGGAAGGCGGAAAGGGTCGATCCAGCAAGGTTTCAACGTTAGCGTCAGGCCGGAAATGAGTTCAGCAGTACTCGTTTCCGGCTTCTTTCATTTCCCGTCCGGACTGTCGGTGAGCAGGGCGAAGCCTTCGCGGTTGTCGCTGACGATGCGGAAATGTTCGCTCTGGCCAGGCTCCACATGGGCAGCCTTCTCGCGCCGCAAGCGGCCTTTGGAGCAGAGGGTGTCGTCCGTTTCGTCGATGCCGATTCCGATGATGCGATCGCCCGACGGCACCTGGAAGCTGGCCTCCTCGCCTATGCCGATGCGTGCGGCCAGTTGGCGATCCACATGCACGGCGATGTAGCAGCCGCTGCCGAGCCCGCCCATGTCGCGGTTCACCACTATCTGGCCACCTCCTTCCACCGGTTCCTGGAACGCCAGCAGGCGGTCGGCGGGCACCTGGGTGACTTGCCCCGGATCCGAGCGGTAGGACGAGCAGCCGGCGAGCAGGAGCAGAGAAAGAGCGGCACAGATCAGACGCATGGAGGCCCTCCTTGGGCGGGATGAGCGAAAGGTGCTGCTGGAACTCTAGTGGATGGGGTGGGGATTGCCATGGGGATGGGCGGGGAATGGCCGAACCGGCTTCCCACTATCCTCGCCTGAACACCAGTGCTTTCAATCCGGCGTCCGGATCGATATCGGCAAACTCCGGCGGGTTCTCCAGGCGCTGCTCGAACTTCAGCTCTGGCGCTTCCTCCGCCATCCCCTGAATCAGGAAGTCCGGCCCAATGCCCGGATCGTTCACGCAGGCCAGCACCACGCCCCGTCCGGTGAGCAGTTCGGGCAGGCGGCGGAGGATCTTCTGGTAGTCGCGGGTCAGGGCGAAGCTGCCCTTCTGGAAGGAGGGCGGGTCGATGATCACCAGGTCAAAGGGGCCGAGCTTCTTCACCTTGCCCCAGGACTTGAACAGCTCGTGGCCGAGAAAACTCACCCGGCCAAGGTCATGGCCGTTGAGCCGGTGGTTGTCGCGGCCGCGGCTGAGGGCCGAGCTGGCCATGTCCAGGTTCACCACATGCTCTGCGCCGCCTTGGATGGCGGCCACCGAGAAGCCGCAGGTGTAGGCGAAGAGGTTGAGCACCCGCTTGCCCTGCGCATTCGCGCGGACCCAGTCGCGGCCGTAGCGCATATCGAGGAACAGGCCGTTGTTCTGCTTCTTGCCCAGGTCCAGCTTGAAGCGCAGTCCGCCCTCGCTGATCAGCCACTCGTCCACCGGCTCGCCCCACACCAGCTCGACGGTGCTGTCCAGCAGATAGCGGTGCTGCAGCAGCAGGGTCTGTGCCTTGCTGCTGCGCCAGGCCGGCGAGTCTGCCAGGGCCGCGAGCATGGCCTTCAGCGCGGCCAACTCGGCTTCACCCGGTTCGCGGAACAAGGACACCAGCAACACGCCCTGCAACCAGTCGGCGGTGACCTGCTCCAGCCCCGGCCAGCGCTGCCCACGGCCGTGAAACAGGCGGCGGGTCTCGTTCGGCAGGTCGTGCAGGGCGGCAGTCAGTTGCTGTTCGAGGGTGGCGATGGCGTCGAGGTTCATGGCGGCGGTCATGTCTGCGGGGCGCGCATTCTACCGCCGTTCGCCGCCGCGAAAAGCCCGGACCCGATGCCTGGGCCTTTCGCATTTTCGCCTTACCAGAAGAGCGCGATGAGGATGATGATCGGGATAGGTACACCGATGAGCCAGAGCAGGACGGAGCGCATCTTGATCACCCTTGGAATGGCCGGGATGTGCAATGAACCCGGCCGCGTGTCGAGATGCGATTCATGACGCGGCCGGGGCAAGGAATCAGGCCTGGCTCAGATCATCCCCGAGACCTGGCTCATGCTTCACTCGGGGAAATGAGGGGTGTTAACTCCGGTCTTTCTGCATAGCGCTGTGCCAGGACGGCGCAGACCATGAGCTGGATCTGATGGAACAGCATCAGCGGAAGAAT
The DNA here is from genome assembly GCF_029871205.1 of Pseudomonas sp. BN417. Lineage (GTDB taxonomy): Bacteria > Pseudomonadota > Gammaproteobacteria > Pseudomonadales > Pseudomonadaceae > Metapseudomonas. The sequence goes on from NZ_SSOJ01000073.1 coordinate 4,129, forward strand.
GAGCAGGCCGATGCTGCTGCCGGCGAACAGCACCTGCGCCATGGGGACTCCGGTGGCCAGGCTCTTCTTCGAGCCGCAGAAGAGGATGGTGATGCGGTCTTCCAGGTTGAAGCCCAGCCATTTGCCCAGCAGATGGGCGGCCAGCAGCGCCAGGGCCAGCAGCAGGCAGCAGCCGGCCACGACGCCCAGCAGCTTCAGGGTTGGGACCTGCTGCCAGAGTCCGCCGATCACGGCGGCGCTGAACGCGGTGTAGACCACCAGCAGGATGCTTCCCTGGTCGACGTTCTTCAGCCAACCCTTGTTACGGTTCACCCAGTCACCGATCCAGCGGCGGGCGATCTGGCCGGCGATGAAGGGCAGCAACAGTTGGATGCTGATCTTGCGGATGGCCTCGACCGTCGAACCGCCGTCGCCGTGAACGCCCATCAGTAGGGCGACCAGCACCGGTGTGATGAAGATGCCCAGCAGGCTGGAGGCGGCGGCACTGCAGATCGCCGCCGGGATATTGCCCCGGGCCAGTGAGGTGAAGGCGATGGCCGATTGCACGGTGGCGGGCAGGGCGCAGACGTAGAGGAAGCCGGTATAGAGATCAGGCCCTACCATCGGCATCAGCACCGGTTTCAGGGCGAGCCCGAGCAGCGGGAACAGGCCGAAGGTGCAGATGAATACCAGCAGGTGCAGGCGCCAATGGCCGGCGCCGGCGATCACGGCGTCGCGAGACAGTTTGGCGCCATGCAGGAAGAAGAGCAGGCCGATGGCAATGTTGGTGATCCAGCTGAAGGCGACGGCCACCTGGCCCTGCGCGGGCAGCAGGGTGGCGGTAGCGACGACGGTGATCAGCGTCAGCGTGAAGTTGTCTGGCAGCAAGCGTGAGCGGGCCATGGCGTGAATCCAGTTGTTGTCATTGAGGCACGGGCTACTCTAGCCTTGGCCAAACATGCCGACTAACGCGATAGGGGCAAGAAATGCCTGCAAACGGACAGGGCCGGTGGCGCGAGCGTCAGGTACCGCAACTGCAACAACTGCCCCGCCCGCTGTTTGCCCGCAATGAATCGCTGGTGAACGCTGTGGGAACGCCGCGCCACACCCATGCCTGGGTGCAGCTTTCCTACGCCATTCGCGGCGTGCTGCATGTCCACACCGCAGAAGGCAGTTTCGTGGCGCCCCCGCAGCGCGCGGTCTGGATACCGGCGGGGACGGAACACGAGGTATTCAGCTCCCCCCATACCGAGATGCGCAGTCTTTACCTGGATGACGTTGCCACGGGCAGCGGGCTGAGCGGTTGCCGGGTCATCGAGATCGACACCCTCACGCGGGAACTGATCCGGCGCTTCTGCGAGCTGCCGGTGGAATATGACGAGAAGGGTCCGGACGGTCGCCTGGCCCAGGTGCTGCTCGATCAGTTGCTGGTGGCCCGCGAGGTCAGCCTGTCCTTGCCCCTTCCCAGTGATCCGCGACTGCTCCGGTTGTGCCGAGGCCTGCAGGAAGCCCCCGATGATTCCCGTACCCTCCTGCAGTGGAGCGAGGACCTCGGCGCCTCGGAGAAAACCCTGAGGCGACTGTTCCTGCGCGAAACCGGCCTGACCTTCCGCGCCTGGCGCCAACGTCTGCGCCTGCTCGGATCGCTGGACGCCCTGGAGCGGGGTCAACGCGTGACGGACGTCGCCCTCGGTTGTGGCTACGACTCCACTTCTGCCTTCATCGCCGCGTTCCGACAGCACTTCGGCGTGACGCCGGGGGACTTCTTTCAGCCGTAGCCTGAGGCGCCCACGGCGGCGAGCGCTGTCGCTGACATCGCTCCGCTTGAGGCCCCAGGCGTTCAATTCCCATATGGGGCAAGAATGAGCCATGTGCTGAATAGCCCTGTCTTCAAGACATTCAGGCAATAAAAAAGCCGGCTTGTGGCCTGCCTTGTTTTCGATAGAGGCCGCGCAGAATGAGGGTGTTGGCTGCTTGGTGTTCGTTGTTCCCCCATCTGTTCCCCCATTTTTTCTCCGCGTGATGCGTTCAGCGGTATCTTGCAGATGATCGGCGGCAGGGGCAGATAACTGTCCAATCTTGCTGCCTGACCCACGTTTGCTGAGAGTTTGCCGATCAGATACCGGCCCGGATCACGCCGCCGCAGCGCAGCGGGGCCTGCGTACCTCAGTGACCTACAGCAAGATGCCCAGTGGCATGCAACTCGGCAGGATCGCCGTACTACTGACCATCGGCCAGGTCCGTCCGCCACGAATTGAAACCTTGCCGCTCGAACACGTGGCGAAGGCTCATGATCTGCTCGAAAGTGGCAATGCCAAGGTAATGCTGGTGCTGCAGATCGCGGGCTGACCCGATTAATCATTGGCGCCAATGACCCGCTTTTGCGTTCACCGTACCGACGCCTAGTTCTATCGGACGATGTTGCTGTCGGGAGGGAGGAAGAACAATCCGGAGTTCCTGAGCAGGAACCGCTGCACTGACAATTAGAACAACAAAGGGTTAGCCATGCAGAACAACAACGTTCAGGCCATTGCGCCATCCCCCTTCAGCCCGCTGACCATCGGCCCGCTGACACTGCGCAACCGTTTCATCAAGTCCGCCACCAACGAGGGCATGTCCCCCAGCGGCATTCCGAGCAAACAGCTGGCCAAGTTCCATGGCGACATCGCTGCCGGTGGCGTGGGCATGACCACACTGGCCTACTGTGCCGTCAGCCCGGATGGCTGCACGCTGCCGAACCAGATCGTCCTCGACCGGGATAGCCTTGCGCACCTGCGCGTGCTCACCGACGCCGTGCACCGCCATGGCGCCGCGGCTTCGGCACAGATCACCCACGGCGGCTGCTTCACCTTCCTGCCGCCGCGGCAGACCGCGCGCCCGCTGTCCGCCAGCGGCGGCTTCAACAAGGTCGGCATCCTCAGCGGCATGTTCCGCAAGCAGGCGATGACCGAGGTCGACATGCTGCGGGTCGCCGACGAGTTCGTGCGCGGCGCGCGGCTGGTTCGCGAGGCCGGCTTCGATGCGGTTGAACTGCACATGGGCCACGGCTATCTGCTCAGCCAGTTCATCTCGCCGTTGTACAACAAGCGCCGCGACCAGTATGGCGGCAGCCTGGACAATCGCCTGCGCTTCCCCAGCCTGGTGCTGCGCAAGGTGCTCGATGCAGTGGGCAAGGACCTGGCGGTGGTGTGCAAGTTCAGCATCACCGAGGGCGTGCGGGCCGGCAATACCGCCGAGGACGGCGCCGCCATCGCCCGTATCCTCGAGCGTGAGGGCGCACACCTGCTGGTGTTGAGCGCGGGGATGAACGTCGAGTCGACGACCACCATGTTCGGCTCCACCTTTCCCAAGGAAAACCGTGTCACCGCCCGCAACCCGATCATCGCCGCCGGCATGTTCATCCAGAGCCTCACCGAACCCAAGGTAGAGTTCCGCGAGCTGTACCTGCTCGAGCATGCCCGCAAGATCCGGGCGGCAGTGAAGATGCCGCTGGCCTACCTGGGCGGGGCCAAGAGCCTGGCCGGGATCGAGCGGCTGATGGCCGAGGGCTTCGATGCCGTGACCATGGGGCGCGTGCTGATCGCCGAGCACGACTATGTCAACAAGCTGCAGTCGGGTATCAGTCGCGACTCGATCTGTACCGCCTGCAATCGCTGCGTGGCGATGATGTACACCCCGGGCGGCACCTCCTGCGTGCTGGGGCAACCCGGTGATCCGCAGCTCAACAGCAAGGGCGCCGCGTCCTGATTCCGGGCGCGCACTTTCCCATAGCCAGGAGTAAACCAATGCCTACTACTTTGATAACCGGTTCCGCGTCGGGAATCGGCGCTGCTACCCGTCAGTTGCTCCAGTCCGCCGGACATGAGGTCGTGGGTGTGGATTTGCGCAATGCCGACATCAACGGCGATCTATCCAGTCCCGAGGGGCGCCAGCAAGTATTGGAGGCGCTGCATGAGCGCCTGGGCGGTCGTCTCGACAGCATGGTGCTGTGCGCCGGTCTGGGACCGCAGGTGAAACCGGAGAGCCTGATCAGCTCGGTCAACTATTTTGGCGCCGTGGAACTGCTCGACGGCCTGCTGCCGCTGCTGCGTGGCGGCCAGTCGCCGGCAGTGGTGGTGATCTCCTCCACCGCCTCGGTGGCTATCGACTGGGAGACCAATCCGCTGGCAGCGGCCTTCGAGGACGGCGATGAGGTGAAGGTCAGCGAGGGAGTGATGGCCGCTGGCGACCAGGCCGGCTACCTGGCCTATTCGGCCTCGAAGAATGCCTTGACCGTGGCGGTGCGCCGCCGCGTGCGGGCGTGGGGTCAGGCCGGCGTGCGCCTCAACAGCATCGCCCCGGGGGCCACCCAAACGCCTCTGCTGCAGGCCGGCATGCAGGATGAGCGCTTCAGCCAGGCGATCCACGACTATGTCTCACCGCTGGGGCGCAATGCAGAGCCGAGCGAAATAGCTGCGGCGGCAGCCTTCCTGCTCAGCCCGCAAGCCAGCTTCATTCATGGAGCCCAGCTGTTCGTCGATGGCGGCATCGACGCCCAGACCCGGCCAACGCGGTTCTGAGCCCTGGCGGATGGGGCTTCGGTGCGCAGTGGCGGTCAAGTATCTGGCCAGGGAACTCGGACAATACGGTATCCGCGCCAACAGCATCTATATGGGCTGGGTGTGAGGGGCAACGGTGCAAGGCTAGCCCCATCTCCCGGCGCTTGCCGTTGAGCTGAAAGCGCAGCACCCATGACTTGCGCCCGGTGGCCTTCACCACAAGGCGCAGACCGTCGCCATCTTCGTAGGTGACAGGCTCGGACAGGTTCTCGACTTTTTGGGGGTTCAGCTTGCCCATGCTCTGCTCCGTCTCGCTGCTTGTTCCCCCACTTGTTCCCCCACTTTTTCGCGGCAAGGGGCATGACGGGGCGAACACCTGCGGACAATTACTAGGCTGAAAGCCGCGTGGAATCTAGGCCTTGCGGAAGGTTGCGAAAATCTGCGGACAATAAAAAAGCCGGCTTGTGGCCGGCTTTCATTGGGTGGCCAGGGCTCATTTTTGGTAAGCGCCGGCCGCCTTGAGAAGTCTGCGAGCATCAGGACCATGGCCCTGGCTGCGGGCGCGAACTCTAACAAATTCATACCCATACCGCCACTTCTAAACGTACTTGGCTTGGCCCCGGGCCTTGCCTCAGTGGCGGGCCATTTCGGCAAGGGAACCCAGCAGCACACCGTCCGCCCGTGCCAGATCCTCCAGTACGGAGAAATGCGTGCAGTCCGGCACGTGGACCAGCGAAGCGGTTTGACCGGAGACCTTGCACGCCAGTGCATATTCATCCGCGTGGCGGACGAGTTCCGGCAATTCGGCGGCGCCCACGGCAACCAGGGTTGGCGCGCCCGCGCCGATGTGGTGCAGCGGGCTGTAGGCCTGGATCTCCTGCGCGGTGAGGCGCAGCTTCTCGTCGAGCCAGGACAGGCTGATTGGCTCCAGGTCCACCAGCGGGCTGATCGGCAGGGCGGTACTCACTACCGGGTGGGCGCGATGCTGGGCTGTCAGATGGCCGCCGGCCGAGTGCCCACTGAGCACCAAAGGACGGCCTGCGCTGCCCAGGTGATCGCGGTCTGCAGCGAGGTGGTCGAGCAGGTTGCCGATTTCGCCGACGATCTGGCTCATGGAGGCTTCCGGCGCCAGGGTGTATTCCGCCAGGACGACGTTGAAGCCGCTGGCGAGTGGTCCGCTGGCGATGAAGGCGAAATCCTCCTTGGTGCAGTTCTGCCAGTAGCCTCCATGGATGAATACGAAGGTGGGGGCATCGGTCTTGCCGCAGGGAATCCAGTCATAGCGCTCCCTGGGGCGTTCGCCGTAACGCAGGTCGCGCCGGCAGGGCGTGCTGGCGTAGAGCAGCGCGCTGCGGGACTGGAAGTCGGCCAGGATGGCGGGGAAGTCCGCGACCGCTGCGGTGTTGTCGTAGGCCGCATCGAGCGTTGCGCGGTCCATGCCGCGATAGAGTGTGGTCATTTTCAGGTCCTGATGAGGGTGTTCAGTGGGCGGATCGATGGCCGTCCATGAGCAGGATCGGCTTCAGGGTCACGCCTGCCTCGCTGTCCGCAGCGGCCTGGTTGATCGCGTCGAAGGGGTAGAACTTCACCAGCCGGTCGAAGGCGAAACGGCCCTGCATGTGCAACTCAACCAGTTCCGGGATGAATTTGCGCGGCACGCTGTCGCCCTCGCAGATGCCGCGAATGCTCTTGCCGGCGATCATCAGGTCGTTGAGGTCGAATGCGGCCTGGGTGCCTTGCGGCGATGCGCCCACGACGCCCAGTACGCCCAGCGAGGCCAGGGCTGATACGCCCTGGGCCAGGATGGTCGGGCGCCCGGTCGACTCGAGCGCGAAATCCGCGCCGCCGCCGGTGATTTCACGGATGGCCTCGACCCAGTCGGGCTCCCGGCTGTCGAGCGCATGTGTGGCGCCGATTTCCAGGGCCAGTTCCAGGCGGCCGGGAACCCGGTCGACGGCGATTATGGTCGCGGCACCGGCCAGCCTGGCCGCCAGCACGGCCGACAGCCCGACCGCACCGGCGCCCAGGGCGAGGAAGCGGCTGCCGGGGGACACCTTGAGTGAGTTGATGACCGCCCCGGCGCCGGTCTGTATGCCGCAACCGAGTGGCCCCAGCAGTTCGAGGGGCGCGTCCTTCGACACCTTGATGGCGTTGTTTTCACGGCTCAGGGCGAGTGTCGCGAAGGAGGACTGGGCGAAGAAATGGTCGTGCAGGGGCTCGCCGTTGGCGTCGATGATGGCGCAGTTGCCGTACGGGTCGGCCCCGCCGAAGTTATGGGCGTAGAAGTCGCTGCAGTAGGAGGTATGTCCGGCGCTGCAGGGCAGGCAATGTCCGCAGTGGCCGTAAGTCAGCACCACGTGGTCGCCGACGGCGAGCGAGCTTACTTGCGGACCTATGGCTTCGACTATGCCGGCCCCTTCGTGCCCCAGCACCGCCGGCAGGGGCACGGGGTAGTACTGGTCGCGGATGATCAGGTCGGTATGGCAGAGGCCGCTGGCGACGATGCGCACCAGTACTTCGTCGCCCTGCGGAGCTCGCAGGCGGGCGGCCTCGAGCCGGAACGGCTCGCCCTTGGCGCGGGTGACGGCGGCGAGGATGTCGTGGAATTCAGGTTTGTTCATGGATCGTCTCCTGGCCGGCGCCGCTGGCGGCGGCGCCGGGGAATCGAAGGTCAACCCAGGTACCAGGGTTCGATCACGCGGTTGCGGACGGTGATCGACTTCACCCGCGAGTAGAGATTCAGGGTTTCACGGCCGTGTTCGATGCCGATGCCGCTTTCCTTGACCCCACCGAAGGGCACGCCGCTGCTGAGGTTGAAGTACTGGTTGATCCAGACCGATCCGGCTTCCAGTGCATCGGCGGTACGCATCGCGTTTTCCAGGTCGGCGGTATAAAGACCGGCGGCGAGCCCATAGGGGACGCCGTTGGCTTCTTTCAGCATCTGCTGGTAATCGCTCCAGCGGATGATGCTGAGTACCGGCCCGAAGATTTCCTCCTGGGCTACGCGCATGCCGTGGCGGACCTCCAGCAGGGTCGGCTGGATGAAGTAGCCGGCCTCGCAGCCCGCGACGGGCTCTCGTTCGCCCCCGAAGAGGACCTTGGCCCCTTCCTCCTTGCCAATGCCGATGTACTCCAGCACCCGTTTCCCTTGCTTGGCGGATACCAGGCAGCTCAGGTGCACCGATTCGTCCAGCGGATTGCCGACCTTCAGGCGGGAAGCGGCGCTGGCGAGCTTGTCCACGAAGGGCGCGTAGAGGTCGTCGTGAACGAACAGGCGGGTGCCGGCCAGGCAGGACTGGCCATTGCAGTACATGGCGGCGAACAGGGCGTTATCCACCACCGCGTCGAGGTCATCGGCGTCCGGGAACACGATGTTGGGGCTCTTGCCGCCCAGCTCCAGGGACACCGGCACCAGCCGCTCGGCACCGGCGTGGGCGATGATGCGGCCGACTTCGGGGCTGCCGGTGAAGGCCAGCTTGGCCACCTGCGGGTGGGCGGTCAGGGCGGCGCCCACTTCCTCGCCGAAGCCCGGCACCACGTTGATGACCCCAGGCGGGAAGATGCCGCCGGCGATCTCGGCGAACTCCAGGGTGGACAGCGAGGCGTTCTCGTCGGGCTTGAGGACCAGGGTATTGCCCGCCGCCAGTGCCGGCGCCACCTTGAGAGCGACCATCAGCGCCGGCACGTTCCACGGGATGATCTGCCCGACCACGCCTATGGGTTCGCGTTTGACCATCAGGTAGCCGTCCGGGATCGGTCGCCCGTAGCCCTCGTGAGTCAGGATCGCGCCGGCGAAATAGCGGTACTGGGCGATGGCTTTCTGGTGGTCCAGGCGGGTCTCGGCGATGCGCCGGCCAATGTCCAGGGCGTCGATCAGCGCCAGGCGCGGGAGCTCCTTCTCCAGGGCGTCGGCGAGTCGGTTCAGCAAGGCGGCGCGTTCTTCGTAGCTCGTGGCCTTCCAGCCAGGCAGGGCCCGTTGCGCGGCCTGGACCGCCGTGGCGACGTCGGCGGCATCGCAGCGGGCGATGTCGGCGAGATGCGCACCCGTGGCGGGGTTGGTGGCGGCGAACACCGCTCCGTGGGACGGAACGAATCCACCGTTGATGTAGGCCGTATAGTTTTTCTTGAGTGAAGGTTTCATGGTTCTACGCAAGGCTCCATCGGTAGGCGACAGGGCCCCATGGTCGGCCGGGCGTCAGCGGGCCGGCTATCTATCGGGCGCCATCCGCATCGGAAACGCGCCCTTTTTCGACAGGCCCGATCCTCGCGCCATGGAGGAAGCAGAACGTGAACACCTCGTTTTCCCATCTCGGCCCGCCATCCACGTCGTCAGGCTCGTCGCTGCTCCATGGCGACATCCCGCGCAGCGCGCTGGTGTTCGAATCCACGGACCTGGAGCGCGCCCGTGAAGAAGTCGGCCGGGTGTTTTGTCCCTACCGCTTCCACGCGACCCGCCAGCGTCGTTGGCCCGCCAGCATGTCCCGGCTGCAGGGCGAGAGCGTCGCGCTGTCCTGGTTCACCTACGGGGCGGACATCTCGATCGAGCCGGAGGTTTTCGGGGACTTCGTCCTGGTGCTCACCACGCTGGCGGGGCGTGCGGATATTCGCAGCGGAAGCCTCGAGCTCATGGGGAAGGCCGGCTCGACCGTGGTCATCGCCCAGGATGCGCAATCGAGCTACCGCTACAGCCTGGACAACGTGCAGATGGGCGTACGCATCGATGCGCGACGGGTCGATGAGTTCTGGCGGCGTCTGTCCGGGCGGTCGCTGCCGGGAGGACTGTCCTCCTGGGTGCTGGATGCGCCGGGGCAGCGCGATCGCTGGCTGGCCTCCGTGGAGATGCTCCGGCAACTGCTGCACCCCGATACGCCGCAGACTTTGAGGGCGATGCTGCTACCGCGTGCGGAAGAACTGCTGATCATGAACCTGGTCGCGGACCGGTTGGCCGGGCTGCCTGGAACGGCCAGCCCTATCGCCCCGGCCTGCCTGAGGCGCGCCAAGGCCTTCATCGATGAACAGGCCGGGCAGCCGCTGACGCTTGCGGCGATCGCCGCCGCGGCCCATTGCAGTATCCGGACCCTGCAGAGGGCCTTTCACCAATGGCGCGCTATCGGGGTGATGCGCTACGTGAAGGAGGTCCGCCTGCAGCGGGTGAGGGAGGCGCTTCTCGAACCGGAGGAGACGGCATCGATCACCGAGCTCGCCTCGCGTTGGGGCTTCGCCCATCTCGGGCAGTTCGCCGTGGACTATCGGAAGGCATTTGGCGAGCGGCCGTCGGATACCCGGCGGCGGGTAGGAGGGGGAGTCGTGCCCTGAAACGACAACGCCCGTATCGATCGATACGGGCGTTGTCTGCAGGACGGAATCGCGGGTCTTACTTCTGGTAAGCCGCAACCGCCTTGGTGATTTCAGCGCGGGCTTCGTCAGCGTTGCCCCAGCCTTCTACTTTTACCCACTTGCCTTTTTCGAGGTCCTTGTAGTTCTCGAAGAAGTGCTTGATCTGCTCCAGGAGCAGGGCCGGCAGGTCGGTGTATTCCTTCACGTCCTTGTAGAGGACGGACAGCTTGTCGTGGGGCACGGCCACCAGCTTGGCGTCGCCGCCGGCTTCGTCGGTCATGTGCAGGACGCCGACCGGACGGGCGCGGATCACGGCACCCGGAGCGACCGGGTAGGGGGTGACGACCAGCACGTCCAGGGGATCGCCGTCGTCAGCCAGGGTGTTGGGGATGTAACCGTAGTTGGCCGGGTAGAACATCGGGGTGGCCATGAAGCGGTCGACGAACAGGCAGTCGCTGTCCTTGTCGATTTCGTACTTGATCGGCGCATGGTTGGCCGGAATCTCGATCGCGACGTAGATGTCGTTCGGCAGGTCTTTGCCAGCCGGGATCTTGCTGTAGCTCATGGTCGACTCCCAAGGGTTGGGCCAAAAAAGTGGGCGCGATTATAGGCACATTCCTGCACCGATGCCACGCCGTTCTGTTCATCCATTAGTCGCGTCCCGATAGGCCGGATGGATTTCCTGCAGGCGCTTCAGCCGGCTCAGCGGATCCTGGCGATAGAAGGCCTGGAGCTGGCGGTAGACGGCGGGGAAGGCCTGGTCCAGCAGGTCCGGGGCGGTGAAGAAGTATTCGCTGGTGACGGCGAAGAACTCCGCCGGGTCTTCGGCGGCGTAGGGGTCGATGGGCGTTTCGGCGTCGGGGTCGCGGTCGAGCTGGGCATTCAGCTCATCGAAGGCGGTCTGCATGGCCAGGGCCCAGTCGGACTGGCGCATGTCGCGGTGCAAGGGCGGCAGGCCGTTGGGGCTGCCGCTGAGCATGTCGAGCTTGTGCGCCAGCTCGTGGATCACCAGGTTGTAGCCGTCCCAGCCGCCGCTGGACTGCACGCCGGGCCAGGCGAGGATGACCGGGCCGAACTGCCAGGACTCGCCGCTGCGCTCGTCGTCGAATTCGTGCTCCACGCCGCTGGCGTCGCGGTGGCGCTGAGGGCTGACGAAGTCGTCCGGGTAGAGGATCAGCTCGTGGAAGCCCTGGTACCAGTTGAGGTCCGGCAGGTGCAGCAGGGGCAGCTGCGCCTGGGCGGCGAGCAGCAGGCGGTCCTCGCCGGAGAGCTGGACGCCGCGCAGGGCGGTGAGGTGCTTGTCGTTCAGGAAGAGCACGCTGCGCTCACGCAGGCGCTGGTCCTCGGCCTCGTCCAGGCCGTCGAGTATCGGCAGGCGCCGGCGCACGGCCGCCCACTGCTGCGGGTCGACCGGGTTGCGGGCGAGGATGCGCCGGCGGCGCCAGTTGCGGTAGGACCACATGGGCCGACGGTCAGCTCGATTGTTCGGCGCCCTTGCCGGCTTGCCGAAAGTGGCGGCGCGCCACACTGATCAGCATCGGCAGCATGGAGATGCCGATGATCGCGATCACCATCAATGACAGGTTCTGCTTGATGAACGGCACGTTGCCGAAGAAGTAGCCCAGGGTCACCAGGCCGCCCACCCAGAGGATGGTGCCCAGCACGCTGAAGGCGAGGAAGCGCGGGTAGGGCATCCGCCCCACGCCCGCGACGAAGGGGGCGAAGGTCCGCACGATGGGCAGGAAGCGGGCCAATGTCACGGTCTTGCCGCCGTGGCGGTCGTAGAACTCGTGGGTGCGCTGCAGGTAGTCGCGGCGGAAGATCTTCGACTGGGGATTGCTGAACAGGCGTTCGCCCGCCGTTCGCCCGATCACGTAGTTGAGGCTGTCGCCGCTGATAGCCGCGACCATCAGCAGGCCGCCGAGCAGCCAGGGGTCCATGGCGCCGCCGGCGGAGACCGCACCGGCGATGAACAGCAGGGAGTCGCCGGGGAGGAAGGGCGTCACCACCAGGCCGGTCTCGCAGAAGATGACCAGGAAAAGGATGGCGTAGATCCAGGTTCCGTAGTTGGAGACCAGCAGGTTGAGGTATTGGTCCAGGTGGAGAATGAGGTCGATCGGGTTGAAATCCATGAGACGCCTTGTGAAGTGCGGAGGCGGGCGGAGGCCGTGATGGACGCATTATAGGGGCAAGTCCCGGGGCCACGGCGAGCAGTTGCGCAAATGGTGAACGGCATGAAGGCTGCAACTGTTTCCATTGATTTCCCGGATCTGGATGCTCGCCCATGCCCTTGCAGCTACTGGAACACCCCGCCCTGAGCCTGGCCCAGGGGCACGGCCTGGACCTGCCCAGCCAGGCGGCTCGGGCTCGTGCGACCTGGGTGGCGGGACGCCAGGGCCGCCCGCCGTTGCTGCTGGTGGCCCTGCTCTGGGGGCGCTCCTGCACCAACGTGGTGCAAATGCTGGGGCATTATCTGGACGCGCTTTTTGCCGACTATGCCTGCACCCCCGAGGGTTGGAGCGAGGCCCAGGCGGCGCGGCAGGTGCTGGCGGCGCTCAACCTGCAGCTGTTCCGCCGTCGCCAGGCCGGTGAGAGCGTTCCCGAGCTGAGCGCCGGCCTGCTGCTGGTGCAGGACGGCGAGGCGCAGTTCTTCCAGGCCGGTGCGGTCGGCCTGGTGCGCTTCCAGGGCGAGGCGTCGCACGCCCTGGTGGGGCGCGACAATCCCCTGGGCGGTCAGGCTGAGCTGGCGCTGATCCAGCACAGCCTGCCGCTGACACCCAACCAGCCCCTGCTGCTGGCGCCCCAGCCATTGCTGGAAGTGGCCGACCTGCCGGGCCTGCGTGAAGCCTGCGCCAACCTGCAGCCTGGCCAGTTGGGAGGCCTTCTGGAGCCTCTACTGAGCGCGCCCGGCGCCGCCGCCCTGGTGCTGCCGGGGGAGCCCCATTGCCTGCCACCTTCCGCTCCCGCTGGCCATTGGCCGAGGCTGGAAGGCGCCGCGCCGGGTACCCAGGTCGATGGCTGGACCCTGCTCGAAGCCTGCGACTACGGACCTCCCGGCCGACTGTTCCGGGCCCGGGAGGATGGCCGCGAGGCCTTGCTCTGGTTGGCCGAGGGCGATGCCGACGAAGCCTTCTGGCAGCGCGAGTGGGTGCTGCGGCGCAGCCCGGTGACGACATTGCCCCAGGTGCTTTCGCCGCGCCAATGCCGCCGGCATGCCTTTCTGTTGTTCGCCCTGCCGCCTGCCGGGGTAGAGAGCCTGGCGAGGCGGATGGAAGGCGGCAGGCGGCTATCCGCCGAAGACACCATGGGCTTGCTGGTGCAACTGATCGAGGCCATTCGGTCACTGCAACGGCGCGGGACGCAGGGGCTCTGGCTGAGTCCTCGGCAGATATTGCTGGACGAGCGCGGCCGCCTGCTGCTGTTGCCGGAGTTCGCCGCGATCCTGCCAGGCGTGGCGCGTCAGGCCGCGCCTTCCCAGGCGGTGCCGCTGGCGCCGGAACTGCGCCATGGCCGCGCGCTGGACGGTGGCGCCGACCAGTTCGCCCTGGCCGCGCTGGCCTACTGGCTGCTCAGCGGCCAGTGGCCGGAAGTGGCGCGCCCGGAGGGCGGCCAGGCCAGTCGCTACGTACCCCTGGCGGGTATCGTCCCAGGGATGCCGGAAGGTTGGGACGGGGTGTTGGCCAAGGCCCTGGCGCCGCAGCCACGGGCGCGCTTCGAGGCCCTGTCGGAATTCCAGCTGGCACTGGAGCGGCCCCTGCAACAGGCGCGCAGGCAAAAACCGGCGACCAGGCGCGGCAGGTCGTTGCAAGTCGCCCTGCTGGTGTTGCTGGGCTTGCCGCTGCTGTTGGGGCTCTGGCTGGGCCTGGTCTAGGAAAGAGCCCGGCCCCTGGGGGCCGGGCTGGAGGACAGGCTTCAGTCGCTGTTGATCGGCAGGATGTAGTTCTTGAACTCGGTGTCTTCGTGGAAGCCGATGGACTCGTACACCTTGTGCGCCACTTCGTTGCTCACGCTGGTGGAGACGCGCATGCGCACGGCATTGGTTTCCCGGGCCATCTTCTTCGCCGTCTGCAGCAGGCGGTCGGCCACCAGCTGGCGGCGGGCGTCTTCGGCGACGTAGATGTCGTTGAGGATCCAGACGCGCTTCAAGGCCAGCGAAGAGAAGCTCGGGTAGAGCTGGCAGAAGCCCAGCAGACGATCGTCCTCATCCGCGAGGGCGAGGTAGATCACCGATTCCTGGCGGCTCAGACGCTTCTCCAGGAACTTTCTCGAGGACTCCGGAAACGGCAGTTCACCATAGAACTCACGGTACTTCACGAACAGCGGCGTAAGCAGGTCCAGGTGCTCCAGGGTGGCTTGGACGATGCGCATGATGGGCCTCGGTATCTGTGGATGGGGCTTGATTGACAATGCAGATGCTGTGCCAGCCAACGGCGTCGATCCTGCACCACAATTTATTGAAAGCGCAATCCAAGCAAGCGTTTGAATGGTTGACGCCAAAGAACCGCAGGCGCTGAGCAAAACGCCGGTCGGACCGGTCCAAGCTTCATCAACGCCCGCCACGGAGGGATGCACCGTGATTCGCTGCCCGCTTGAACAGGCCGTCGACCAGGTGCTGGAGCGCATCGACGGGCCCATTCGCCTTGGCATCCCGCTCGGGCTCGGCAAGCCGAACCGTTTCGTCAACGCGCTCTACCGGCGCATCAAGGCGTTGCCCGAGCGGCAGCTGACGATCTACACCGGCCTGTCCCTGGCCAAACCCCAGCCCGGCAGCGAACTTGAACAGCGCTTCAGCGGCCCCTTCCTGCGGCGGGTCTATGGCGACTACCTGGAGCTGGACTACCTGAGCGACCTGCGCTGCGGCGAACTGCCGGCGAACGTGCAGGTGGAGGAGTTCTACCTGCAGCCGGCCAGCCAGCTGGACAACCCGCTGGCCCAGCAGCACTACGTCAGCCTCAACTACAGCCAGGTGGCCCGCGACCTGCAGCGCAAGGGCATCAACCTGGTGGCCCAGCTGGTAGCCAGCCGCGCGGAAACCCCGGGGCTGTTCAGCCTGAGCTGCAATCCGGACATCACCCTCGACCTGCTGCCGGGCCTGCGCCAGCGGCGGGCCGCCGGGGAGAGCATCCTGCTGGTGGCCCAGGTACATGCCGACCTGCCCTACATGCTGGGGCCGGCCGAGGTGGAGGCCGACACCTTCGACCTGATGCTGGAGAAGGTGGAGCGCAGCCGCCTGTTCTCCACCCCGAACATGCCGGTCAGCCTGCAGGACCACGCCATAGGCCTGCTCGCCAGCACCCTGGTGCGCGACGGTGGCACCTTGCAGGTGGGCATAGGCGCCATGGCCGATGGCCTGACCGCCGCGCTGCTCGCCCGCCAGGCCGACAACCCCGGCTACCGGGCACTGCTGGAGGCCATGGGGGTGCCGCAGCGCTGGGGTGGGCTGATCGACCGGGAAGGCGGCCTGGCACCCTTCGCCAGCGGGCTCTATGCCAACAGCGAGATGTTCATGCTCGGCCTGCTGGTGTTGCTGGAGGCGGGCATCGTGCGGCGCCCGGTGCATGACGACATCGAGCTGCAGCGCCTGGCCGATGCCGGGGTGCTGGATGGCGACGGCGCCATCGCCAGCCTGGACGCCCTGGCCGAGCAGCTGCCGCGGGGCCTGGATACCGAAGGCCTGGCCTGGCTGCAGCGCCGGGGCCTGCTGGACGAGTGCATTCGTTTCGAGGAAGGGCGGCTGCGCCTGCCGGATTGCCACAGCATCGCCTGCGATATCCGTCACCCGGCACTGCAGCCGTACTTGGGGAGGGCCGAGGCGGGTGTGTTGGTGCACAGCGGTTTTTTCCTCGGGCCGCAAGTCTTCTACGAGCGCTTGCGCACCCTGCGCGAGGAGCAGCGTCGGCGCATTTCGATGACCGCCATCAGCTTCGTCAACCGCCTCCACGGCGACGAAGAACTCAAGCGTCTGCAACGGCGCGACGCCCGTTTCGTCAACAGCTGCTTTACGGTCACCCTGCTGGGTGCCGGCGTCGCCGACCAGTTGGAGGACGGCCGCGTGCTCAGCGGCGTCGGCGGCCAGTACGACTTCGTCGCCCAGGCCCACGAGCTGGAAGGCGCACGTTCGATCCTGATGCTGCGCAGCTGGCGCGAGTCGGGCGGCGAGGCCAGTTCCAACATCGTCTGGGACTACGGCCACACCACCATTCCCCGGCACCTGCGCGACATTGTGGTGACCGAGTACGGCATCGCCGACCTGCGCGGCAAGAACGACGCCGAGGTGATCGAGGCCATGCTGCGCATCGCCGATTCGCGCTTCCAGGATGGGCTGATCGCCGAGGCGCAGTTGGCCGGCAAGTTGCCCGAGGACTTCGTGCTGGACCCGGTCTGGCGGCAGAACACGCCGTGGCGGCTGGTGGCATTGCGCGGCGAGTATCCGCAGCTGTTCGTCGAGTACCCGCTGGGCTGCGACTTCACCCCGGTGGAGCAGGATCTGTTGCGGGCCCTGCGCTGGCTGAAAAGCAAGCTGAAGCTCGGCGAGATCCTCGACCTGGGCATGGCGGCGCTGTTCGACCTGCCGGACCCGGCGGCCTACGCCGAGCACCTGGAGCGGATGGGGCTGCTCGCACCGACGGGCCTGCGCGAGCAGCTTTACCAGAAATTGGTATTGGCCGGCCTCAAGGCCACCGCGGCGAGCGGGTGACCCGGAGGCGGGAAGGCATCAGAGGATGCTGAGGGGGTACTCGATGAAGGCGCGGACTTCGTTGAGGTCCGGGCCCACCTGGTTGTCGGCGCGGTAGATGGAGTTACGCAGCTTGAAGGACAGGTCCTTGGCCGGGCCGTCCTGCACCACGTACTTGAACTGGTTGAAGATCTCCCGCTCGGTGCCATCGGTCTTGCCACCGGCGACTATGTCGGTGCCGCGCACGTAGGCGAACTTGTAGCTCAGGCCCGGCACGCCGTAGGTGCTGAAGTCCAGCTCGTAGCTGGCCTGCCAGGAGCGCTCGTCTTCCAGGTTGAAGTCCGAGTAGTAGGAGTTGGCCACGTAGATGGTGCTGCCGCCATCGCCGAAGTCGTAGGCGTAGCCGGCATCGCCGGTATTGCGCTGGTGGGCAATGATGAACGCGTGGGCGCCGATGCTGTACTTGGCCGCCAGGCTCCACAGGGTGTTCTTGTCGTCCTGGCCGTCGCCGCCGAAGGCCAGGGCCGCGACCGAGCCGTCGTCGTACTTGGTGCGGTAGATGTTGAAGTCGAAGTTCAGCGCCTGCTCGTCGTTGAACGGAATGTTGTAGTTCAGGTTGGCGTAGTACTTCTTGTACATGTCCTCCACGTCCGAGTGGTAGAGGGACAGGCTGAAGTCGTCGGTGACGGTGTAGCTGCCGCCCACCACGTCAATGCTTTTCAGATGGTTGGGATCGCGTGCCGGGTCGCCCATCGGGCTGTCGCCGGTGAAGTGGCCGGCGTTCAGTTCCAGGCCCTCGATTTCCTTGCTGGTCACCAGGGTGCCGGTGAAGGCCTGGGGCAGCAGGCGGCTGTCGTCATGGGCCAGCACGGGCAGGGAAGGGAATTGGTTGCCGTACTTGAGCACGGTGTTGGAAACGCGCAGCTTGAGCACGCCGCCGGCTTCGGAGAGGTCATCCACCGGGTGGCCGTCGCTGTCGGTGTCGAAGAAGGCGGTGTAGTTGCGGCCGCGGCCGCTGTCCAGCTTCACGCCCAGCAGGCCGTAGGCGTCGAAGCCGAAGCCGACGGTGCCCTGGGTGAAGCCCGACTCGAAGGTGCCGATGAAGCCCTGGCCCCAGACCTTGGCGTCGCTGGTGTGGTCCTTGAAGTCGCGGTTGAAGTAGGCGTTGCGCAGCAGCAGGGTGGCGCTGGCGTCTTCGATGAAGCCCTTGGATTCGGACTGCTCGCTGGCCATGACGGGCAGGCTGACGGCGGCGGAAACCGCCAGCGCCAGTGCGCTAAGAGGGTTGAGTTGCATCACGGGTGCTCCTGATGGTGTTCGAGGCATTCGCCTTCCTGGGCGGAATTGTCTTTATCCAGCCGACATTCCGTTGTCGCGCACGCCGTAATGACAGTCGGTCTAGAGCGGTCGCGCGCATGGCGCGAGCGATTTTCCCCCGATCCGGCTGCACTGTTCCAGCCCAGAACTCCGAAGTCCTTGCTCGATCCTCCGAAAATGCGCCACTGGCGCCTCAATGATGGTCGCTAGCCAGCAGGAAATTGCCCGCCAGGGCGCGGTCGGGTTCACCGGACAGCGAGGGCACCTCGGCCTCGTCCTTCAGATTGACCCCGGACAGTTGGCGCCGGCAGGCCTCGCGCATCAGGTAGAGCAGGCGATGGGCTGCCATGCCGTAGCTCAGGCCTTCGAGGCGCACGTTGGAGATGCAGTTGCGGTAGGCGTCGGTCAGGCCCACGCGTGGCGCATAGGTGAAGTAGAGGCCGAGGCTGTCGGGCGAGCTGAGGCCCGGGCGCTCGCCGATCAGGATCACCACCATCTTCGCGCCCAGCAGTTCCGCCACTTCATCCGCCACCGCGACGCGGCCCTGCTGCACCAGTACCACGGGCGAGAGCGACCAGCCCTCGGCCAGGGCCTGCTCTTCCATGCGCTCAAGGAAGGGCAGGCTGTGGCGTTGCACCGCGAGGGCGGAGAGGCCGTCGGCCACCACCACCGCCAGGTCGTAACCAGCAGGGTTGGCCTGGGCGTGCTGGAGCAGTTTTTCCCTGGATGCGGCATCCAGGCGTCGGCCCAGGTCCGGGCGCTGCAGGTAGGTGTCGCGGTCCGCGGCGGCGCTGTGCAGCAGCAGGGTGTCGCGGCCGCGTTCGGTCAGATTCGCGGTCAGGCCGGCATGGTCGAAAGGCAGGTGCACTGCATCCCGCGCCTGGGCGTGGGCGTACTGGAAGTTCAGTTGCGCGGCGGTGGGCAGGCTGGTACCGGCGCGGCCCAGGGCAATGCGTGCGGGCGTCAGGCGGCGCAGCTCTTCCCAGGGATTGGCGGTGTGGCCGGTGAACTGGCGTGGGGTCTTCATCCGTCTCTCCTCGGAATTCAGGCGAGTCGCGCGATGGCCTGGCGAAAGGCCGGCGGCAGTTGGTCGCCGAGCAGCACCCGGCCGTCGCTCTGCACCAGGATACCCATGCGCTCCAACCAGGCCTCGAATTCGGGGGCGGGCTTCAGGCCCAGGCTCTGGCGGGCGTAGAGGGCATCGTGGAAGGAGGTGGTCTGGTAGTTGAGCATCACGTCGTCGGAACCGGGAATGCCCATGATGAAGTTGATGCCGGCCACCCCGAGCAGGGTCAGCAGCATGTCCATGTCGTCCTGGTCGGCCTCGGCGTGGTTGGTGTAGCAGATGTCGCAGCCCATGGGCACGCCCAGCAGCTTGGCGCAGAAGTGGTCCTCCAGCCCGGCGCGGATGATCTGCTTGCCGTTGTAGAGGTACTCGGGGCCGATGAAACCCACCACCGTGTTGACCAGGAAAGGGTTGAAGTGCCGGGCCACGGCATAGGCGCGGGTCTCGCAGGTTTGCTGGTCGACGCCGTGGTGGGCGTTGGCCGACAGCGCGCTGCCCTGGCCGGTCTCGAAGTACATCAGGTTGTTGCCCAGAGTGCCGCGCTTTTGCGACAGGCCGGCCTCGTAACCTTCCTGGAGAATCTTGAGGCTGATGCCGAAGCTGGCGTTGGCGGCCTCGGTGCCGGCGATGGACTGGAACACCAGGTCCAGCGGCACGCCACGCTCGATGGCGGCGATGGAGGTGGTGACGTGGGTCAGCACGCAGGCCTGGGTGGGGATTTCGTAGCGCTGGATGATGGCGTCAAGCATCTCCAGCATGGCGCAGATGGAGGAGATGCTGTCGGTGGCCGGGTTGATCCCGAGCATGGCGTCGCCATTGCCGTAGAGCAGGCCGTCGAGGATGCTCGCGGCGATGCCTGCGGGGTCGTCCGTGGGGTGGTTGGGCTGCAGCCGGGTGGAGAGCCGGCCGCGCAGCCCCATGGTGTTGCGGAAGCGGGTGACCACGCGGATCTTCTGCGCCACCAGCACCAGGTCCTGCACGCGCATGATCTTCGACACGGCGGCGGCCATTTCCGGCGTCAGGCCGGGGGCGAGGGCGCGCAGGGCGGCTTCGTCGGCGTGCTCGCTGAGCAGCCAGTCGCGCAGGCCGCCCACCGTCAGGTGGCTGACCGGGGCGAAGGCGGCGCGGTCGTGGCTGTCGATGATCAGGCGGGTGACTTCGTCCTCCTCGTAGGGGATCAGCGCCTCGTCGAGGAAGTGCTTGAGGGGGATGTCCGCCAGGGCCATCTGCGCGGCGACGCGCTCGCCATCGCTGGCCGCGGCGACGCCGGCCAGGTAGTCGCCGGACCGCGCCGGACTGGCCTTGGCCATGACTTCCTTGAGGCTGTCGAAGCGCCAGGTCTCGCCTCCGACCATATGGGAAAAACTACTCACTCGAAGCTCTCCTTGGTAGGGCGCCCCGCCTTGTCTCGGCGGGGCGCAACTTGCTTCAGGCGCGATTCAGCAGGGCATCGGCCGGTGCACTGGCGCGATGGTGGGCGGTGAACTGGAAGTAGATGTAACCGGCCACCATGAAGCCAAGGAAAATCAAACCGATCAAGGTATTGAACCAGGCCATGGCCAGCAGGCAGACCACCGCGAGGATCAGCGCAATGGCCGGCACCACCGGATAGCCCGGCGCGCGGAAGCTGCGCTCCAGGTTCGGCTCGCTGACACGCAGCTTGAACAGGCTGAGCATACTGATGATGTACATGACGATGGCGCCGAACACACTCATGGTGATCATCGCCGCCGTCAGGCTCATGCCTTGCAGGTTCACCAGGCCATCGCTGTAGATGGCGGCGATGCCGATCACGCCGCCGGCGATGATGGCGCGGTGCGGGGTCTGGAAGCGCGACAGCTTTGCCAGGCCGCGCGGCAGGTAGCCGGCGCGGGCCAGGGCGAAGAACTGCCGCGAGTAGCCGAGGATGATGCCGTGGAAGCTGGCCACCAGGCCGAACAGGCCGATCCACACCAGCATGTGCATCCAGGTCGAGTCGTTGCCGACCACGGCTTTCATCGCCTGGGGCAGCGGGTCATTGATTCCGGAAAGCTGGCGCCAGTCGCCAACGCCGCCGGCCATGATCATCACACCGATGGCGAGGAACACCAGGGTGAGGATGCCGGCGATGTAGGCGCGCGGGATGGTGCGTTTCGGGTCCTTGGCTTCTTCCGCCGCCATGGCCGCACCTTCGATCGCGAGGAAGAACCAGATGGCGAACGGAATGGCGGCGAAGATGCCGGAGATCGCCGTGCCATTGAACTCGTTGGAGCCGGCCCAGCCATTGACCACGAAGTTGCTGAAGCTGAAGCCCGGCGCCACCACGCCCATGAACACCAGCAGTTCGGCCACGGCCAGGATGGTCACCACCAACTCGAAGGCGGCGGCGATGCTGACGCCGAGGATGTTCAGGGTCATGAACACGAAGTAGGCGCCCACGGCGGCGTGCCTCGGGTCCAGCTCCGGGTACTGCACGTTGAGGTAGGCGCCGATGGCCATGGCGATGGCCGGCGGGGCGAAGACGAACTCGATCAGGGTGGCGATCCCGGCGATCAGCCCGCCCTTCTCACCGAAGGCGCGGCGGCTGTAGGCGAAGGGGCCGCCGGCATGGGGAATGGCGGTGGTCAGTTCGGTGAAGCTGAAGATGAAGCAGGTGTACATGGTCGCCACCAGCAGCGCGGTGACCAGGAAGCCGAGGGTGCCGGCGGCGCCCCAGCCATAGCTCCAGCCGAAGTATTCGCCGGAGATCACCAGGCCTACGGCGATGCCCCAGAGATGCAAGGTGCCCAGTGTTGGTTTTAGTTGTTGTGTCGTGCTCATCGGGACTCCTCGCCCAAAGGGGCGGTGTTGGTGGATGACCTGGTCCGATCTTATCCAGCGTCCCTCCCCAGGACTTGACCCTGGACGGTCGTGTGCGGCCTGTGCGGTCAAGTCGCGCGGCACTGTTATCTATCAGGCCTTGTCCTGTGCCTATGACGAATGTCGGGCAAGGGGCGCCATGGCCTGAGCTACTTGCGGGTTAGGGCGTTGGCCAGGCGCAGCATCGCCGCTTCTATCTCATGGGCGGTCAGGGACGAGTAGCCCAGCAACCAGCCTTGTTTCTTTTCCGCGCCGGCGTACAGCCGGCTCAGCCCCGGCAGTTGCACGCCGGCGCTGGCGGCCTGGCGGATCGTCTGTTCTTCCGACCAACCGTCGGCCAGAAAGCAGGGAATCTGCAGCCCACCTTGTGGGCGCAGCGCCGTGACGATGCCCTCCAGGTGTTTGGTGATGGCGTCGAGCATGATCGAGCGGCGCCCGGCATAGAGCTTGCGCATGGCTCGCACGTGTGAGTTGTAGTGCCCATCTTCCATGAAGCGCGCCAGGGTCAATTGGAGGATCTGCGGCGTATGCCCGTCCATGATGCTACGTGCAAAGGTGAAGGGTTTGATCAACTCGTAGGGCAGGACCATATAGCCCATGCGCAGGCCCGGGTAGAGGGTCTTGCTGAAGGTGCCCAGATAGATTGTCCGCTGGTACTTGTCCAAACCCTGGACGCAGGCAGTCGGCAGGCCGTCGTAGTGGAATTCGCTGTCGTAGTCGTCCTCGATGATCCACTTGCCACGCTCGGCGGCCCAGTTGATCAGTTCGAAGCGCCGCTCCAGATGTAAGGTTGCGCCCGTGGGGTACTGGTGCGACGGCGTTACATACACGCAATTGGCGCCGCTGCGGTCGGTCGACAGCAGGTCGGTGCGGATTCCCAGGGCATCCACATTGATGGGCACGACCTTGGTCTCGGCGGTCTCGAACGATTTTCTGGCTCCGAAGTAGCCGGGGTTTTCCAGCAGAATCGGCTTGCCAGCGTCCACCAGTAGCTGGGCACAGAGAAATAGTGCCTGACGGGTACTGCTCAGCACCAGGATCTGGTCGGGGGAACACTTGGCCCCACGCTCCAGGTTCAGGTAGGTGGCAATGGCCTTGCGCAGCGGCTCGGCGCCTTGGGGGTCGCCATGCAACAGTACATTGGCGCGGTAGTCCTTCATGGCCTGGCGCTGCAAGCGCTCCCAGACATCGGTGGGGAAGGTGCGGGTTTCCGGGAGGCCCGTGGCAAAGGCCTTGATCACCTGCTGGTCGCTGACGCCGCCACTGTCAAAGATCATCTGCCCGCGGCGGCTCAAGCCCGGCCCGGGTGAAGCAAGCACATTGCGCCGGCTGCCTGGCGGGTTCATGCGCCGGCGCGTTGCGCCACGCAGCTCGGTGCCCACCGTTTCCGACACATAGCTGCCTGAGCCTTTGCGGCGCACGATGAAGCCGTCCCGGTGCAGTTGCACGTAGGCGTTCTCCACGGTGTCGCGGGCAACCCCCAGCGACTTGGCCAGGGCGCGGGTGGCTGGCAGCTTGAGGCCCGGGTCAAGGGCACCGTCGAGGATCAGCACCCGCAGGGCGCGCTGGATCCGTTGGTGCAGGTCGAGCAGCTGGAACTCGGCATCGTTAAGCCGGATTTTCAGTGTTTCGAGCTCGAAGGTCTTTGCCATGTGGTCTGCCCTGATCGCACAAAATGGCCTGCAACGGCAGGCCAGTCTATCCATAGACTCTGTTCGTCGCCAATGCGTTCTCGCGCGGCGCTCTTATGCCGTAATGGCGCGATTGATCAGGGTTGATAACGGTATGGCAAGGTCTCACAACTTCAGCGCAGGCCCCACCGCGCTGCCTCTCGAAGTACTTCAGCAAGCCCATGAAGAGTTCTTCGACTTCGCTGGCACCGGCATGTCGGTGATGGAAATCAGTCATCGCTCCGAGGTGTTCATGGAGCTCGGCCATCAGGCCGAACAGGACCTGCGGGCAATTTTGCAGGTGCCCAGCCAATACAAGGTCCTGTTCGTTCAGGGCGGCGCTTCGATGCAGTTCGCCCAGGTGCCGATGAACCTGCTGGGCGACAAAGGCACGGCCGACTACCTGCATACTGGGTTGTGGTCGGGCAAGGCCATCCAGGCCGCCCAGCGCTACTGTGACGTGCGTGTTGCGGCCAGCAGCAAGGCTTCGGGTTTCGATCGCATCCCGTGCGCGGCCGACTACAACCTCAACCCCAATGCCGCCTACCTGCACTACACCGAAAACGAAACCGTGCACGGCGCTCAGTTCGCCGACGTGCCGGACGCTTGCGTGCCCTTGGTATGCGATGCCTGTTCGAGCCTGCTGTCCAAGCCCATCGATGTTGCCAGGCATGGCCTGATCTACGCTGCGGCGCAGAAGAACATGGGCGCGGCGGGTTTGACCGTGGTGATCGTCGATGAGGCGTTGCTCGGCCGCGCCCTGGCGCTGACACCGGAGATTCTCGACTATGCGAGGATCGCCAAGGCCGAGTCGATGCTCAATACGCCGTCGACGTTCCCCTGGTACCTCACTGGCCTGACCCTGAAGTGGGTGCTGCGACGCGGCGGCATCGCCAGTATCCACCAGCTCAACCAGACCAAGGCCGAGCTGCTCTACCGCACCATCGACGACAGCGGCGGTTTCTACCGCAACCGTGTGGAGGCGCCGTTTCGTTCGATCAACAACGTACCCTTCGTGCTCGCCGACCCGGCGCTGGAGCCGGCCTTCCTGCGCCTGGCCGAACAGTCCGGGCTCATGGGGCTCAAGGGGCATGCCTCGGTCGGCGGCGTCAGGGCCAGCCTCTACAACGCGGTGACGCTGCAAGCGGTGCAGGCCCTGAGTGACTTCATGAAGGACTTCGCCCAGGTACACGGTTAGGCCGGAGTGGTCCAGTAAGTGGTCTGGTCATTAAGGCGAAAGTGTAGGGGCTAGACAAGCCATTGCGGCTCTATAAGTCAGCTTCCACCTGGGGCCGTGCACCCCGCTTTGCAAGGAGCAAGCAAACCATGTCTTCTTCAGCACCCAGAGCCTCTCTGCACCTGAGCGATTTGACTC
This sequence comes from Pseudomonas sp. BN417, assembly GCF_029871205.1. Lineage (GTDB taxonomy): Bacteria > Pseudomonadota > Gammaproteobacteria > Pseudomonadales > Pseudomonadaceae > Metapseudomonas. The sequence goes on from NZ_SSOJ01000073.1 coordinate 28,925, forward strand.
ATCCGATCGTCGCCGGGCTGATTTCGGTCATCGTCAACTATGGCGGTACCTTCATTCTGGTGTTTCAGGCCGCCAAGGTGGCAGGGTTGAGCCCAGAACTCACGGCCTCGTGGGTATGGTCGGTGTCGATTGGCGTGGGCGTTACCGGGTTGCTCCTCAGCTGGATTTCCCGCGAGCCGATCATTACCGCCTGGTCGACTCCCGCAGCGGCATTTCTGGTGGTCGCCCTTGCCACCACGCCCTACGCAGAAGCGGTCGGCGCTTACCTGATCTCCGCTGCGGCGTTCGTGTTACTGGGTTTGTCCGGCTATTTCGAGAAGGTCATCCGACTGATCCCATCCGGGGTGTCCGCCGGGCTGCTCGCCGGCATCCTGCTGCAGTTTGGCATTGGCGCCTTTGGCGGCGTGAGCATCGACCCGCTGCTGGGCGGCCTGCTGATTGTCGCCTACGTGGTGCTCAAGCGATTTACCGCGCGCTATGCCGTGGTCGGCATCCTGGTATTGGGCGTGGCCTTCTTGCTGACCCAGGGGCGGGTGGATCTGTCAGGGTTGCAGCTGCAGTTGGCCGCGCCGGTGTTCACTATGCCGGTGTTCTCGCTAAATGCCTTGCTCAGCGTTGCGTTGCCACTCTTTCTGATTACCCTGACCGGCCAGTACATGCCGGGCATGCTGGTGCTGCGTAACGACGGCTTCCGCACCAGTGCCAACCCGATCGTCACGGTCACCGGCCTTGGTTCGTTGTTGATGGCCCCGTTCGGCTCCCACGCATTCAATATCGCCGCGATTACCGCCGCGATCTGTACCGGCAAGGAAGCCCACGAAGAACCTTCCAAACGTTGGATAGCCGGGATTGCCGCGGGGGTGTTCTACATCCTGGTGGGGATCTTCGGTGTGACCCTGGCCGCAGTGTTCATGGCCTTCCCGGCAACATTCATCACCACCCTGGCCGGGCTGGCTCTGCTGGGCACTATAGGCGGTAGCCTGGCCAGTGCCATGGCGGATGCCAAGTCCCGCGAGGCTTCACTGATCACCTTCCTGGCCGCCGCCGCCAATATCACCTTGTTCGGTATCGGTGGGGCGTTCTGGGGGCTGCTGATCGGCCTGCTGGCCTATGCCGTGCTCAACGGTCGCCTGCCACGTCGTCAGCCTGCCACTAACGTCGCCGATGCGACTGCCCGCAAAGGAGCCACCAACGGATGAGCAGCCTTCTCGAACAGGCCGCCCCCCAGACCCTGCACGAGCGGCACGGGCGTTACCCGCAAGCCAATAGCGTCGAGGACTTTCGCCGCAACCTGTCCGCCGTCCAGCAGCGTATCGCCGATGCTTGTCGGCGCGTCGGTCGCGACCCGGCGAGCGTGCGTCTGTTGCCGGTGAGCAAAACCTTTGACGAAGCCCGCTTGCGCCTGGCCTACGCTGCCGGCTGTCGGCTGCTGGGCGAGAACAGGGTGCAGGATGCCCAGCGCAAAGCGCACGCCATGGCCGATCTGAGCGACCTGCGCTGGTCGGTCATCGGTCACCTGCAGACCAACAAGGCCAAGCAGGTGGCGCGCTTTGCTTCCGAGTTTCAGGCTCTGGACAGCCTGCGCGTGGCCGAGGCGCTGGACCGCCGCCTTCAAGCCGAAGGCCGGCAACTGGATGCGTTCGTCCAGGTAAACACTTCCGGCGAGGCCAGCAAGTACGGTCTGGCTCCCGAGCACGTTGCCGGATTCCTGCAGGCGCTGCCCGCGTTCAGCGCGCTGCGCGTGCGTGGCCTGATGACCCTGGCGTTGTTCTCTGCCGATGTCGCCCGGGTGCGCCCCTGTTTCGTGCTGCTGCGTGAGCTGCGCGAGCGCCTGCGCCAGCATGCACCGGCCGCAATCAGCCTGGACGAGCTGTCGATGGGCATGTCCGGTGATTTCGAGGTCGCCATTGAAGAGGGCGCCACCGTCGTGCGCGTTGGTCAGGCCATCTTTGGCGCCCGGGCCATGCCCGATGCCTATTACTGGCCTACGGCGGATGCCTCTCCCGCCAGAGATGAGCAACCACCATCAACAATCCATGAATGCTTTTGATCCGTGACCTACTGGAAGGAATGCCGTGACCTCATCACCCTCGTACCTCATGCAGACCTATGCACGTCAGCCTGTCTCGTTCGCCCGAGGCGAGGGCGCGCGCCTGTGGGACACGCAAGGGGTCGAGTATCTGGACGCAATCGCCGGCGTGGCGGTAACCAGTCTGGGTCATGCCAACCCCGAGATCGCCGCGGCCATTGCCGACCAGGCCGGCCAATTGCTGCACACCACCAACATGTTCCGTATCCCGTGGCAGGAGCAACTGGGCCAGCGACTGTGCGGTCTCTCGGGCATGAAGCGAGCATTCTTCTGCAACTCGGGCGCCGAGGCCAACGAGGCCGCGCTCAAGCTGGCCCGCTTGCACGCCAACGCCAGGCAGGTCGCCCAGCCTCAGATCCTGGTGACGGAAAACAGTTTTCACGGACGTACCCTCGCGACCCTGGCCGCCACCGGCAACCCGGCTGTACGGCGCGGTTTCGAACCCTTGATGCCGGGCTTTTTGCGGGTGCCCTACAACGACATCGAAGCCGTGCGCAACGCCGCCGCGCAGTCACCCGACATCGTCGCCGTGCTGGTCGAGCCGGTGCAGGGCGAGGGCGGGGTGCACCCGGCATCCGCCGCTTACTTGCAGGCTTTGCGTCAACTGTGCAACCAGCACGACTGGTTGCTGATGACCGATGAAGTGCAGACCGGCATGGGACGCACCGGCGAGTGGTTCGGCTTCCAGCATGCCGGGATCGTGCCTGACGTGATGACCTTGGCCAAGGCCCTGGGCAATGGCTTCCCGATCGGGGCTTGCCTGGCGCGTGACAAGGCGGCCGAGCTGTTTTCCCCGGGCCACCATGCCTCGACCTTCGGAGGCAATCCGCTGGCCTGCCGGGTTGGCTGCACGGTGCTCAACATCATGGAGCGAGAGCGCAGCCCGCAACGTGCCGCCAGCCTCGGCCGGCGCCTGCTGGCAGGCTTGCAGGAAGCCCTCGGCAACCATCCCGAAGTGCTTGCGGTGCGCGGCCTGGGCCTGATGGTCGGAATTGAGCTGAACCGCAACTGCGTTGAGCTGGTCGGCCGTGCAAGGGACGAACAGCGACTGTTGGTCACCGTCACCCGCGGCACCACTGTTCGCCTGCTGCCGCCGCTGATTTGCGATGAAGCGCAGATCGACGACATCGTCGAGCGCATCACCCGGTTGCTGGCGTAGCTGGCACTGGCAGCAAGGTAATTTCCCCACTACAGGACCTATCGTCATGTACGACTCATCCCTGAGCCTCAACGATTTCGATGCCGAGCTGTGCGAGGCCATTCGCGGCGAAGAACACCGCCAGGAAGATCACGTCGAGCTCATCGCCTCTGAGAACTACGCCAGTCCCCTGGTCATGAAAGTGCAGAACTCGGTGTTCACCAACAAGTACGCCGAAGGCTATCCGGGCAAGCGCTACTACAGCGGTTGCGAGTATGTCGACGTGGCTGAGCGCCTGGCTATCGAACGGGTCAAGCAGCTGTTTGACTGCGACTATGCCAACGTTCAACCGCATGCCGGCGCCCAGGCCAACGCTGCCGTATTCCTGGCACTGATCAACCCCGGTGATACTGTGATGGGCATGAACCTTGCCCAGGGCGGCCACCTTACCCATGGCAACCCGTCCAACTTCTCTGGCCGCCACTACAAGATCGTCCCCTACGGCCTCGACCCCGAGACTGGGCTGATCAACTACGACGAGATGGAGCGCATTGCCCTAGAGACCCGACCGAAGATGCTTATCGGCGGTTTTTCGGCTTACTCGCGTTACAAGGACTGGGCACGCATGCGCGCCATCGCCGACAAGATCGGGGCCATCTTCTGGGTCGACATGGCCCACGTCGCCGGCCTGGTGGCGGCGGGCGAGTACCCGAATCCTCTGCCGCACGCCCATGTCGTCACCAGTACCACCCACAAAACGCTGCGCGGTCCACGCGGTGGGCTGATCCTGGCCACGGGCCAAGACGAGACCTTCTACAAGCAGCTCGATTCGGCGGTGTTCCCAGGGGTCCAGGGCGGCCCGCTGATGCACCAGATCGCTGCTAAGGCGGTGGCCTTCAAGGAAGCCCTGGCGCCAGCGTTCAAGACCTACCAGCAGCAGACAGTGGTCAACGCCAGGGCCATGGCGGCGGTGCTGCAAAAGCGCGGTTACAAGATTGTCTCCGGTGGTACCGACAACCACATGATGCTCATAGACCTTTCCGACAAGCCATACACCGGCAAGGAAGCCGATGCGGCGCTGAGCAACGCCTGCATCACCGCCAACAAGAACTCGGTGCCCAACGACCCGCGTTCGCCATTCGTGACGTCCGGCTTGCGCATCGGCACCCCGGCGGTGACCACTCGCGGCTTTGGCGTGGACGATTGCGAGCAGTTGACAGGCTGGCTGTGCGACGTGCTGGATGTCCTGGAGTCGGGTGGCAGCGAGCAGGTGACGCAACAGGTGCGTGAACAGGTAGCGGCGCTGTGCCGCCGCCATCCGGTATACCGTTGACTCGTTATCCCTCGGGTGCGGCTTATTGCCGGCCCAGAGGCTGTCTGCGAGCAGTGTGGAAACAGCAGCTTCCAGGAGGCATTTACCGACGTGGATACGCCAACCACATTTGCCACCCAGTCTTATGCCGTTGCTACGCAACTGCTGTGTGAACAGGAACTGGATGCTGGGATGGATAGAATAAAACCGGACTGATTGGCAGGCATCAGCCCGGAGCAACCGCTGCATCCCACCCTGAGCCTGGCTCTGACCAATTAGCGCCAGTTGCTGGAAGACGCCGCGCGTCGGTCCGGCTGCGACAACTTCGGGCTGCGCTATGGGCAACATCCAGTCCCGCGACCAGGAGTTGCTCGGCTACGTCGGGCTGTTCTCGAGCACCCTGGAGAAGGCGCGGAAGAACTTCGCGACCACCTTCCCCTAACACCAGCACGGCACACTGATTCGCCTGATGAATTGCGGTTGGTGCTTCCGCTTCGATTTCCAGTTGCGCCACATTGCGCGATCTGACTCCCCCTCCCACCGGGAGAGGGGGAGAACGAGTGTCGCGCCGTGCCCATCCCCAGACTGTTACCCATCACCCCACCGGCCCCGCCCCGGCACGGGGCACGGCTCGATGGCGTGCACGCAGATGGCTCGGAAATCCCCTATTCATGGGCGCTCTGACCCGTATTCGCGCGGCCGCTCAAGGGGCATGGGTTTTGCTTGAATGCGTGATCAAAAAAAGACTCGGTAGCCCGTGATGAACCAGCCCCTGTTTTCCAGTGTCGGCCTGCAGGCACCTGCGGTGAACAACGTCGGCGTGCTGTCGGCGGCTGCCAGCGGCCTCGATCGCTTCATCACCGACCAGGGCGGCGACCTGGACCTGGTCTTCGGCCGTGCCGGCATCGACCCGGAGCAGTTGCTCCACCCCACGCTGAGCCTGGCCCTGCCCAACTACTGCCAGGTGCTGGAGGAAGCCGCCCGGCAATCGGGCTGCGACAACTTCGGTCTGCGCTATGGCCAGCAGTTCCAGCCCCGCGCGCTGGGTCTGCTGGGTTACGTCGGACTCTGCTCGGACACCCTGGAAGAGGCACTGAAGAACTTCGCCGCCGCCTTTCCCTATCACCAGCACAGCACGTTAATCCGCCTGGTGGATTGCGGCGAGTGCTACCGCTTCGACTACCAGGTCCGCCACGGCGCCATCCTCGACCGCCGCCAGGACGCCGAGCTGACCATGGGCATGGCATTCAACCTGATGCGCCATGTCCTGGGTGCCGAGTGGACGCCGCGCGCGGTGGCCTTCGAACACGAGCGCCCCGAGGGCTGGCAGGAGCACGGCCAGGCCTTCGGCGCGCCGGTGCAGTTCGGCCGGCCCTGCAACTTCCTGCTGGTTCCCAAGGGCGATGTGCACGGCAAGGCCATGCCGGAACGCGATCCTAACCTGCTGTTCCTGGTCCAGGACGTGATCCGCAGGCTGGGGGAGCAGGACATGCGACCGAGCCTGCTGGAAGAGGCGGGCACCCAGATCCGCCTCGCCCTGGCCCTGGGCGAGCCCAGCCTGGAGCAGATCGCCGAGCGCCTGGAGCTGACCCCGGCGGGATTGCAGCGCCGCCTGCGCGAGGAGAACCTCAGCTTCAGCCAGCTGGTGGAACAGACCCGCCGCGAGCTGGCGCTGCACTACCTGCGCCAGCGCCAGCGGCCGATTTCCGAACTGGCGCCCCTGCTCGGCTACTCCGAAACCAGCGCCTTCTCCCGCGCCTTCCGCCGCTGGTTCGGGGTGAGCCCGAGGCAGTGGCGGGGTGACGAGCGCTGATCCCTGGGATAACCCCCTGTAGGAGCGAATTCATTCGCGAATAAATTCGCTCCTACAAACGCATGTCCCACCAATCGGTAGCCCGGATGAAGCCCGGGGAAATCCAATCGCTTGCGCAGGAGTCCCCTGCAAGGCTCGGGGGCAGACCTTCGGCCTGCTCAGCGAATGAATTCGCCCCCCCCAGGGTTCGAGTCCCGCCGTGGGCCGCAAGTGTTTCCAGGCTGCGGCTTTTTTGTGGGGGCGATTTCAATCGCTGACCGGTCCGCAGGACCGGCTTTCGGACTTGCCGGGGGACGCTGCGCATCCCTTCGCGAATGAATTCGCTCCCACAAGTAATGGCAGTCATCCAGACAACAAAAAACGCGGCCGAGGCCGCGTTTTTCGTTACCAGGCGTGGATCAGAAGAAGCCCAGCGGATTGACGTCGTAGCTCACCAGCAGGTTCTTGGTCTGCTGGTAGTGGTCGAGCATCATCTTGTGGGTTTCGCGGCCGACGCCGGATTTCTTGTAGCCACCGAAGGCGGCGTGGGCCGGGTACAGGTGGTAGCAGTTGGTCCACACGCGGCCGGCCTTGATGCCGCGGCCCATGCGGTAGGCGCGGTTGATGTCGCGGGTCCAGAGGCCGGCGCCGAGGCCGAACTCGGTGTCGTTGGCGATTGCCAGGGCTTCGGCTTCGTCCTTGAAGGTGGTGACGCCCACCACCGGGCCGAAGATTTCCTCCTGGAACACGCGCATCTTGTTGTGGCCCTTGAGCAGGGTTGGCTGGATGTAGTAACCGCTGGCCAGGTTGCCTTCCAGTTTCTCCACGGCGCCGCCGGTGAGCACTTCCGCGCCTTCCTGCTGGGCGATGTCGAGGTAGGAGAGGATCTTCTCGAACTGCTGCTGGGAGGCCTGGGCGCCGACCATGGTCTCGGTGTCTAGCGGGTCGCCACGCTTGATGGCCTTGACCTTCTTCATCACCTCGGCCATGAAGGCCGGGTAGATGGATTCTTGCACCAGGGCGCGGGACGGGCAGGTGCAGACCTCACCCTGGTTGAAGAAGGCCAGCACCAGGCCTTCGGCGGCTTTTTCGATGAAGGCCGGTTCGGCCTGCATGATGTCTTCGAAGTAGATGTTCGGGCTCTTGCCGCCCAGCTCCACGGTGGAGGGGATGATGTTCTCCGCCGCGCACTTGAGGATGTGCGAGCCGACTGGAGTCGAGCCGGTGAAGGCGATCTTGGCGATACGCTTGCTGGTGGCCAGGGCCTCGCCCGCTTCCTTGCCGAAGCCTTGCACCACGTTGAGCACGCCGGCCGGCAGCAGGTCGCCGATCAGCTCCATCAGCACGGTGATGCCCAGCGGGGTCTGCTCGGCGGGCTTGAGCACCACGCAGTTGCCGGCGGCCAGGGCCGGGGCCAGCTTCCAGGCGGCCATCAGCAGCGGGAAGTTCCAGGGGATGATCTGGCCGACCACGCCCAGCGGCTCGTGGATGTGGTAGGCGACGGTGTTCTCGTTGATCTCGGCGGCACCGCCTTCCTGGGCGCGGATGCAGCCGGCGAAGTAGCGGAAGTGGTCGACGGCCAGCGGGATGTCGGCGTTGAGGGTTTCGCGCACGGCCTTGCCGTTGTCCCAGGTTTCGGTGACGGCGAGGACTTCGAGGTTCTGTTCGATGCGGTCGGCGATCTTCAGCAGGACGTTGGAGCGGTCCTGGACCGAGGTCTTGCCCCAGGCATCGGCGGCGGCATGGGCGGCGTCCAGCGCCTTCTCGACGTCCTCGGCGGTGGAGCGGGGGAATTCGGCGATGGGCTGGCCATTCACCGGGGAAGTATTGGTGAAGTACTGACCCTTGACCGGCGCGACGAACTCGCCGCCGATGTAGTTGCCGTAACGAGACTTGAAGGAAACGACAGCGCCGGGGGTACCGGGTTGGGCGTAACGCATGGTGTTTCTCCTGGCTCTTGTGTTTGTTGGAGAGAACGCTTGCCTGCTCGCGAGATCGTGAACAGGCTCTCGGTGGCGTTTGTATCTCCTGAGCAAGGCCTGGGCCAAAGTGCCAGGAGTGCCGTGCCAGAGCGGTTCTCCGCTATATGATGCGGGCGGCCCGCGGTGGGCTGTCGCAAGGCCGGTACAAACCAGGGTGACACTTTGTCACGCAAATGGCACAGCGGGTGACCGGCGGGTCAGCGGGCCATTGCAAAGGACTGCACGCTGGGGGATGCTGCGGCGATGCGGGTGCCGCGCCACGGCCCGGGCTGCCTCCCGGAGGCCCGCACTGGAGAAGAACAACAATGCAGAACCCTCACAGCCGTCACGCCCAACAGGTGCTGACCCTGGCACAGGGCAAGGCGCAGGCCAGCGGGCCGGCTGCCGACCCTTCGATCGCCCGTTCCTGGCTGCGCTGCCTGGAGGATTACCACCTCGACCCGGCTTTGCCGGTGGCGCCGACGGTGCTGGAGCACGGGCGCATGCTTGAATGCCGCGAGCGCATGCAGCAAGTGCTGGAGATCGCCAGCGGCGAGATGAACAACCTCTACCGGCAGCTCTCCGGAGCCGGGCACGCGGTGCTGCTCACCGACGCCCGCGGCGTCATCCTCAACTGCGTCACCGCCCATGCCGAGCGGCCGACTTTCGAACGCGCCGGGCTCTGGCTCGGCGCCGACTGGAGCGAGTCCAGCGAAGGCACCAACGGCATCGGCACCTGCGTGGTGGAGCGTCAGGCGCTGACCATCCACCAGGACGAACACTTCCGCAGCCGTCACACCGGCCTCACCTGTTCCGCCAGCCCGGTGTTCGATCCCCAGGGCGACCTGATGGCGGTGCTCGACGTGTCCTCCGCGCGGCATGACATGTCGCGCCAGAGCCAGTTCCACACCATGGCGTTGGTCAACCTCTCGGCCAAGATGATCGAGAGCTGCTACTTCCTGCGCCGCTTCGAAGGCGAATGGCTGCTGCGTTTCCACCTGCAGGCCGAGTACGTCGGCCTGTTCAGCGAAGGGCTGCTGGCCTTCGACGGCGAAGGGCGCATTCGTGCAGTCAACCAGAGCGCGATCAACCTGCTCGGCTGCTTCCGCGAGCAGTTGCTCGGCCAGCCGGTGGAAGCCTTCTT
>NZ_SSOJ01000074.1 GCF_029871205.1 Pseudomonas sp. BN417
CTGATAGGGTGTCTGCGTCTTGAGCACACCATAGGCAATCTGCAGCAGCTTGCGCATGGCCGCGCCCAGGGCGCTCATCTTGGCTTTCCCGCGTGCCAGCAGACGCTGGTAAAGCGCTTTGACCGTGGGATTGTGCTGTTTGGCCACAATGGCCCCCATGTAGAGCTTGGCCCGCAGCCGAGGCTGCCCCGCTTTGGTCAAGCGTGGTTTGCCTTTTACCGACGTCCCCGAGTCCCAGGGGCGTGGAACCAGGCCCGCATAGGCCGCGCATTGTCGGGCACAGCCAAAGTCGCGGCTGTGCAGAAACGCCAGCAGGTGGCGGGAAAGGACATCCCCGATGCCCTGGATGCTCCGCAGCAGCTCCCGGTTGCGTTTGAGCTGGTCGTGCCGGTCGATGTGGTCGTCGATCTCCTGCTTCAGGCGTTCGGCCTCCTGACGCAGGGCACTGAGCATCGTATCGATGGAGGCCACTACGCTGAGGCTGGCCTGACTGACCTCGGCTTTTTCCCGCCGGTTCAGTTCGCGCTGGAGGTCCTCCTGCAACGCCTCATACCGCACGATCATCGCTTTCAGCTCGCGGATCTCCCGCGCCTCCGGCAACCAGCGTCGGGCCTTTTGGGTCGCGCCAAAACGGGCGAGCACCAGGCTGTCCTGCTTGTCCGTCTTACCGCGAATACCCAGGCTGCGCGCATATTCGCGGACTTGCGCCGGGTTCAGGACGAAGACCTGAACGCCACGGTCGTGCAGGTAATACGCCAAGGATTCGTGGTAGACCCCGGTGGCCTCAAGGAACACCTTCAGTTCCCCGGCGGCAACGCCACTGTGGGTGCAGCACCACTCGATCAAGGCGGCAAAGCCGTCTACTTGATTGGTAAATACCTTGGTCTTGACCTTCAGACTGTCCGGGTCGCGTAACCACAGACAGTCGAGCTTTTGCTTGCTGACATCGATTCCAATAACCGCCATCTCTCGATCCTTGCCTTGTTCATGCAGCCTCACTCCGGTGGAGGGGCTTGGATACCATTCAGGAGTTGGAGAAGAGGGCCGGGAGCACAATCTACGAAACAGAGTCGAGCTCTCAGGATGGGAACGGCTTTCCCGGCCCTGGGCAGTGAGGTAGCTAACCTCATTGCCCTGGAGAGATACAAGGATGGGCCGGGCGGCGCTCCGCGAGCGGAGCGCTACCCATCGCGACTGAGTTGATGGGTATCGCAGGCTCCACCCATCCTACTGACGCCCACCTGCCCATCGGTAAACCCTATTGCCTTGCCATCGTCCTCGGTGAATTCGAGAACGGCGCGCAGGCACAAAAGGGGGACAGATTTATATTCGTCGCTCTAGGTTCGCCTCGCTCGCCACGTATTTCCATGCGCCCAAGCCAAACCTAGAGTAGAAAAATGAATCTGTCCCTTCACTGCCCTGCTTCCCAGGAATTCCCGTTCCTACGCCTTTCGCCGATGCAGTCTCGGATCATCCCCCTGGGACCCCATTCCCACCATTCCGCCAAGCCCAGAAAGCTGGTCTATTCCAGAGCCATTAAATCAATAGAAAAGATCACGTTAAATCAACATTATCGAACATAAAAATGCGATTTATCTGGATTTTCAATCATTTTTTCGTTTCTTTCTTCATCCAATCAAACTAAAACTGGTCTAGACCAATAAATCAAACCGATGGTAGATTGGGCTCACCGTCCGGCCAGCCCCTGTCCTGACGGCCAAAACGGCTGACTAAAAACACCCTGCACTCGACAAGGTAGAGGAGGAGAGCCCCCCAGATCGTCACCTATCGCAACGCATCGCCATGCCAAGTGGATTTGGTCTAGTCCACTGAACTGGCCAGCTCGGCAGTACCCAGAACAAGAACAAATTTCTTTGCACTGTCTAGAAACCATAGGGACCCCGAAAATGAACAAGAATCCCGGTACCCTGCACGGCGGCTGGAAATCCCTCCAGCGCTGGCGCATCCAGATCTTCGTTATCACCTGGGTGGCTTACGCCGCCTTCTACTTCACGCGAAAGGCATTCTCCGTCGCCAAACTGGGTATCAGCGAAGACCCTGGCTTCGAACTCGAGAAGAGCGCAATGGCGGATCTCGATGCGCTCTATCTCACCGCCTACGCGATCGGCCAGTTCATGTGGGGCGTATTCGCCGATCGTTTCGGAACACGTGTCGTAGTGCTGGGCGGCCTTGTGGCGTCAGCCTTGGCGGCCATCGTCATGGGCACCTTTGCGACGCTGCCGATCTTCGCTGCCTGCATGGTGGCCCAAGGGCTTGCCCAGTCCACCGGGTGGTCCGGTCTCTGCAAGAACATAGGCGCCTTCTTCGCCACCCACGAGCGAGGTCGGGTGCTTGGCTACTGGAGCACTTGCTATGCATTCGGCGGCCTGGTGGCGACGCCTTTCGCCGGTTGGTGCGCCTACAGTCTTTCCCAAAGCTGGCGCATGGCATTCATCTCTTCCGCTGTGGTGGTGCTGATCGTTGCTGTGCTGTTCTTCCTGTTACAACGCAATCGCCCCCAGGATGTCGGATTTCCGCCCGTGGGGGCCGAGACAACCCCGATAACGACCGACGATATGCCTCGAACCAGGTCATCGGGCTCGATAAAGAAGGTGTTGAAGAACACCCACGTGCTGGTCCTGGGGATTGCTTATTTCCTGCTCAAGCCCGCGCGTTACGCCATCCTGCTCTGGGGACCGGTGATCATCTATGAGCGCATGCCCGAGATAGGAAAGGTCGCCTCATCCATCGTCCCGGCCGCCTTCGAAGTCGCCGGACTGGCGGGCCCCGTTCTTATAGGAATCGCTTCGGACAAATTGTTTGGCGCCCGACGCATGCCCGCCTGCGTGCTTAGCCTGGCTGCTCTCACGGTTTGCCTGGCGCTTTTCGTCCCCGCCATGCAGAGCGGCAGCCTCTATCTGGTGATAGGTCTGCTCTTCATGATGGGCGTCACTCTCTACGGGCCTGACTCGATGATCAGCGGTGCCGCCGCCATTGACTTCGGCACCAGCGAATCGGCCGGTACCGCGACAGGATTCGTCAATGGCTGCGGTTCGGTAGGGGCCATCCTCGGCGGTTTGCTTCCCGGTTACTTCGACACCATCACTGTGTTCTTCGTCTTCACCGCCACCGCACTTCTGGCCAGCCTGATGCTGGTGCCGTTCTGGAACAGCCGCCCGAAATCACACGCGGACCGCACTGAAGCGGGGGCACCGGATGCGCATCCCCGCGGGGAGCAGCTTCAACCTGGAAAGGCGCAGTAAATGCCCCACCGAACTTCTTGAAAGGAATTGGCGCCGCCATGGATGACTCAGTGCCCCGCCTGGCGGCGACACCTTCACCAATCCTGTTCACCGAACCTAGCAACGAAAACCCAAAACGCCGGGGCGATCACTCAAGCCCTGTTCAGCACAAGAACAAGCACCTGGCCTGGAAAGCCCCACCTCTGAAAAAGGAACAACCTATGCCCCTTGCCATCTTCGACCTGGACGAAACACTCATCAATGGAGACTGCGCCACGCTATGGGGCCATCACATGACCGACCTGGAATGGGTCGAGAGAGCATCATTCATCCGCAAGGAGAATGAACTGATGGCCCTTTACGCGGAGGGCAGGCTGGCCATGGAAGAGTACATGGACTTCACCCTTTCCCCCGTCACCGGTCGCACCGCGAAAGAGATAGCCGTGGCAGTCGATGCATTCATAGACAGGAAAATAGAACCGCTGATCTATTCCGACGCCATTCACTGCCTGGCCAACCACCGCCAGAATGGCGACCGCATCCTGATAATTTCGGCGTCGGCGCATTTCCTGGTCAGTGCCATAGGAAAGCGCCTGGGGATCGAGGACGTATTGGCGATCGACCTCGAGGAGAGGGAGGGGGTCTATACCGGGAAAACCCGCGGCACATTGACCTACCGCGAAGGCAAGGTATCCCGCCTCGACGCCTGGCTGCAGGAACAGGGCGAAGTATTGGCGGGAGCCTCCTTCTACTCTGACTCCCGCAACGACTTGCCCCTGCTTTCCCTGGTCGACAAGCCGAATGCAGTCAATCCCGATGACACCCTACTCAGTCATGCCACACAGGCAGGCTGGCCCGTACTGAGCTGGCGTTGAATTGTGCAGGACGGACCCGCTTCACGCTGGCCAAGGCGGTGCGCCTGAATGCCTTTCATCGACGCTCCAGCGTTACACGTCGCTGAGCCCGAGGAGCTATTCGAGTCCTCAGGCACCTGCGCTCTGGCCGGAGTTTCTTTGGCGATGAATTTTCCGGCCATTCGGGGTCGCCCAGTCTGACGCTCTGTGCATTCCAAGCCACTCACCCGTCCTGGATTGGCCGATATACCAGAGCAGCGTGGGAGGCATTACTCTGTGCGCCCGGAAACCCGACCAGCACGGAGAAGTTATGCGCGATGAGCCGTCCCGGCCATTGACGGTCATCTACCAGGCCCTGCGAGAGCAGATGGATCGCGGCCTGTTGCGCCGTGGTAGCAAGCTCCCCAGCGAGCGCCAGATGTGTGAAGTGTTCTCGACTACGCGGATTACGCTGCGCGAGGCCCTTGGGCAACTGGAGGCCCAGGGGCTGATCTATCGGGAGGAGCGCCGAGGTTGGTTCGTCTCCCCCCAGCGGCTGGTCTACAACCCGCTGGTCCGGAGCCACTTTCACGCCATGGTGGCGGAACAGGGAAGAGTCCCTGCGACCGAGGTGCTTGGTGTCGGCCTGATACCGGCCAGCGTGGATATCTGCGAGCGCCTGGAGCTACCGGCTCTCTCCAGGGTCTACCAGATTCGGCGCGCCCGTCGCGTGGATGGCCGGTTGGTGCTCTATGTCGAACACTACCTGAACCCCAGCTACTTCCCCGGAATCGACGAATTCGACCTGACTCGCTCCCTGACCGACCTCTACGCCAGCCGTTACAACATCCGCTACGGCCGGGTGCGGTTCGAGATGGTCCCGACCATCCTGCCTGCGGAAGCGGCAGCTCCGCTGAAGGCCTCGGTCGGCAGTCCCGCGCTGCAGATCATTCGCATCAATCGGGACCAGTCAGGTCGACTGATTGACTGTGACGTGGAGTACTGGCGCCATGATGCGCTGCAAGTGAATGTTGAAGTACCCGAATAGGAAAGCTCCGGGATAATCCTCGCCGCCCTGCTCTTCGTGGTCGCCATCGCATAAAAAGGCGACCTTGGCTTCCAATCTCCAGCGGAGAGACTATCCGAGCTGTTGCTCTGACCGTTTGAAGCCAAGGTCCCCTTTCCTCAGCCATCAGATCCCGGAGGCACCGGGGCGTCTTGATGCTGGGCCCGGTAGGTTTTGTAGATCTGCTGGACTTCCGGGTTATCCAAGCTCTCGTATGTGATGTCTTCTTTGTCGAGTCCATCGAGACCGCGAATGTCACCGATGATCTCCGGCCACTCGTCACGGCTTGTTATGCCAACCACGAAAGGCTTCAGGTAGTTATCGAGGTGCCCCTTGAAGGGCTCCCGAATCTCGTCGCTAAGCGCTAGCAGGTAGTCGTCTTTGCTCGTTTTAGACCAATTAATGGCGAATCCTGCTCGGTAGCATAGCTCCATGAAAACAAGCAGGATGGTGCGTCCGTTACCGTCCAGGAAGGGGTGTGCGAACGCCAGCTGGCCCATAATCTCGCCAGGCTTTTCCTTGAACTTTTTCTTGTCTGTCGCGAGCTGGAGCGCATAGTCGACGGACATCTTGATGAAGTCTGGGCGCTCGAAGACGGTGCTACGTGGATCGTCGTGCGACCCTTTGAATACAGCTAGATGCGGAACAAGCTCATTTCGATCTTTGCCAGCCCATGGGTAAAATCCGCCAAACAGGATCTTGTGAACCTTAAGGACGGTTTTGTAGTCGAGTGGCTTCTTTTTGGCCAAGTATGAAAGAGCCTCTTCGATACTCAGCTCGAAGGTAAAGTGTTCAGACTCTTTGACTTCGATAGGATCTTTGAGGCCTTGAAGATTTCGAAGATAGCCGGCGGTTTCGAAATCGCCGAAGGGATCGAAACTCATGCGCTGAGTTTCTTTTTCGAACGCCTCTTTTCTTGGAGGTAGCGCCCCTGGAGTGCAAGAGTTTCCGTCTTACTCAGAACGCCTTTCTTTTTGAGATTAACGAGCAGCTGCTCAATGCCATCTAGCTCGACCAGATCGCCGGCAAGACGAGTGATGGTCACAGCCATGCGGCTTATTCCGTCGCGCTCAGCGGTGACCTTGTGAGCCTTGGCAAGCTTGCGGACTTGACTGGCAACACTGACAGCGGCGGTTTTGGTCATCGAAAAGCCCTCCATTCGCCGTCGAATCATAGCATCAAAGCCTGCTCATTTGCGCCTGTGCCCGGGCCTCCCGAACAGCTTGATAGCTTCGATCCGTTGTCAAGCCATGGTCTCGGCCACGTCATGCTTTTGCGGCGCGTTCAGGTGGAATGCGTCAGGCAGCAGATCCTCTGGCTTTTCGTACTCGCCGTCATACTCAAATGGATTTCGGTGTAATGGATCCGGGGTCTTTGCTGCATCTGCAACACTCCTCCTGACTACCCAGGATCTAGTGTGTTGCATCCATCGATTGAATCCACAAACGCTTACTCACACACCAGACCAACCACTCCCGATAGTTCAGCGGCTTTTTTGTGCCTGCGGCATACTCGCGCACGCTCAAAACCTCTGCTCTGTCGGGAGTGGGCTAATACAAGACCCGAAAGGGGAATATGCCCGGCCCTCTGCTTGGGGTTTCTTGGCTAGCGACTCCAACAGCCCTGAAAAAGCAGTTCAAACAAGCGGAGGTAATGGATATGCCCGATTTCCCCCAGTTCCACCCCTACCCCCAGTCCGACGCCGAAGTCCTGATGCCCGCCCGGTTCGTCCGCCACAAGCGCCTGCTGCGCGCCGTGCTGCTGGATGAAGAGCCCTGGTTTGCCGTCAGCGACCTGGCCCGGCTGATCAACCACGCGCATCTCCCCGAACGGGTGCAGCGCAATCTGGACGAGGACCAGTTGCAACGCGCCTGGATGCGCAACGGCCATGGCGACTTCGAGCAGGAACTGCTGATCGGCGAGTCCGGCGTCTATGCCGTGCTGATCCTCTACTACCACCCGGAAAACCGCGGCATCCGCCAGTGGATCACCCAGCAGGTGATTCCGCGCCTGAGGGAAGAAGAACGCTTCGACGCCCAGCGCCCCTACCGCGAAG
>NZ_SSOJ01000075.1 GCF_029871205.1 Pseudomonas sp. BN417
CCCTCACGCCGGGCCCCCGGAGCAATGATGGAGCGAGGGGACCCGGCGCAGCCGGGCCGGATGTAGGGGCAAGCCCTTTTGGTTTCTTTTGGGTGGTGCGGCATTCCGACGACTGCCAAAAGAGACTCGCCGGGAGGCGAAACAGAAACTACAAGCCGGCTCGAAAAGCTGCTTGGCTCAGGACCTTCTAGCAACACTTAATGCAGACATAGCCAATTCATTCGCCAAGCAGGCCGAAGGGCTGCCCTGGAAGGGTGAATCGGGCCGCTGCGCAGCCCTTGGCGAATGAATTCGCCCCTACAAGATGCTGCACCCACAGCCTGTACTACAGGCTCCTCTCCATCACCTGCGAACCTTCGCGCGCGCGAATCCAGTTCTGGAAGCCCGCCTCGTCCAGCGGCCGACTGAAGTGGTAGCCCTGGGCCAACTCACAACCACGCTGGCGCAGCATGGTCAGTTGCTCTTCGCTTTCGATGCCCTCGGCTATGCACTCCAGGCCCAGATTGCGGCCGATGGCCAGGATGGTTTCCACCAGGGCCAGGTCGCTGGCCTCCCTGGCCAGACCGTCGACGAAGCTGCGGTCGATCTTCAGGCGGTCGAGGGGCAGGCGCTTGAGGTAGGCGAGGGATGAGTAGCCGGTGCCGAAATCGTCGATGGCGAAGCGCACGCCCAGCGTCTTGAGTGCCTGCATGGCGGCAATGCACTGCTCCACGTCCTCCAGCAGGCTGCCTTCGGTGATTTCCAGCTCCAGGCGCCCGGCCGGCACGCCATAGCGCTGCAGGGCGTTGCTGATGCGTTCGACGAAGCCGGGCTTGCGCAGCTCGCGCGGGCTGACGTTGATCGCCAGCACCAGCCAGGGCCATTCCGCCTGCCAGCGGGCCAGGCAGCCGCAGGCGCGCTCCAGCATCCAGTCCGAGAGCTCGATGATCAGTCCGGTCTCTTCCGCCAAAGGGATGAACTGCGCCGGCGGTATCTCGCCCCGGATGGGGTGACGCCAGCGCATCAGCGCCTCGGCCCCTATCACCCGGCCGTCTGCCAGGGCGAGCTGCGGCTGGAATTCCAGGCTCAGCTGGTTGCGGTCGATGGCCTGACGCAGTTCGCTCTGCAACTGCAGGCGCTGGTCGATGGCCGCCTGCATTTCCGGGGCGAAAAAGTGCAGGGCGTTGCGCCCGGACTGCTTGGCCCGGTACATCGCCGTATCCGCCTGCTTGAGCACATCCGCCGCGCCCTGCTCGGCAAAGGGGTGCAGGGCGATGCCGATACTGGCGCTGACCACCAGTTCATGCTCGCCGATGATGTAGCTGCCGTGCAGGCTCTGCAGCAGCTTGTCGCCCACCTCGGCGGCGAGCTTGCCGGCCTGTTCCGGGGTGTCGGCCAGGGCCTCCAGCAACACCACGAACTCATCGCCGCCGAGGCGCGCCAGGGTGTCCTCGTTGCGCAGGCAGCCGGCCAGGCGCGCGGTGACTTCCCGCAGCAGGGCGTCGCCCACCGGGTGGCCGAGGCTGTCGTTGACTGTCTTGAAGTGGTCCAGGTCGATGAACAGCAACGCGCCGCAGCGTGCTTCGCGCATCTCGCGGGCCATGGCGTGCTGCAGGCGATCGAGCAGCAGCCGTCGGTTGGGCAGCCCGGTGAGCTCGTCACTGTAGGCCAGGCGTTCGATTTCGCGCTGGTAGCGCTGACGCTCGGAGATATCGGTGATGCTCAGGCGGATCAGCGGCCGGCCTTCGCCGGGCAGGCGCACCAGGCGCACCTCACAGGGGCGGACGCGGCCGTTCACATCGCGCATCAGCCAGTCGAAGGTGGGCGTGTCGCCCTTGAGTGCCGCGCGGGTGTGGGCGTTGCCCACCTCCCGCGACGACCGGCCGTCGGCCTGCAACGGCGGGCTGAAGGTGGTGGGCATATGACCGTTGAGCTGCTCGCGGGACAGGCCGAACAGGCGCGCGGCGTTCTCGTTGGCCTCGACTATGCCGTGCTGCGGATCGAACACCAGGATCGCCTCGGGCGCGTGCTCCACCAGGGTGCGGTAACGCGCTTCGGCCTCGTGCCGGGCGCTGATGTCTTCCACCAGCGCCAACAGGGCGTAGAGCTGGCCATCCAGATCGCGTACGCCGCGCACGTTGACCCGCGCATGCACGGTGCCGCCGGAGCCTTTCATGAAGCGTTTGTCCAGCTCGTAGCCGTCGCGCTTGCCGCTGCGCACCTCTTCCAGCAGGGCCTCTTCGGCCGCGCGGTCCTCGGCCAGGGTCATGCTCATCCAGTCGACGCCGCGCAATTGGTCGCGGGAGCGGCCGAGGATGCTGCAGAGCTTGTAGTTGACCTCTTCCCAACGCTGGTCCGGGGTGCACAGGGCCATGCCCATCAGCGGGGCTTCGAAGAACAGGTGCAGGTGCTTGTCGCGTTCGTGCTGCAGGCGTTCGGCGCGCTTCTGGCTGGTCAGGTCGAGCATGGCGCCATAGATGCGGATCACCTGGTCGCCGTCGTGCTCGGCGAGGCCCTTGATCCGCAGCCAGCGCGAAGTGCCCCGGGCGCCCTGCATGCGCAACTCGACGTCGAAGGGTTCGGCGCTGCGCAGGCAGTGTTCCAGGGTGTCTTCCAGCAAGGCGCGGCTGGCGGGGTCGAAGAAGCTCAGCATCTGCCCCAGGCTGGGAGCGCCGACGCCGGGGTCCAGTTCATAGATGCGGAAGCTACCCTCGCTCCAGGCCATCTTCAGGGAGCTGATTTCCAGTACCCAGCTGCCGATGTCGGCGATGGCCTCGGTCTGGTTCAGCAGGTGGGTCTGGCGCAGCAGTTCCTCGCGGCGCGTATCCAGCTCCTCGGCCAGCATCTCGCGACTGCTGACGTCGTGCTGCAGGGCGACGAAGTGGCTGATGCCCTGGCCGTCGCGCATGGGCGCCACGGTGATCTCGTTCCAGAACAGGCTGCCGTCCTTGCGATAGTTGCGCAGCACCAGGTGACATTGCTCGCCGCGTTGCAGGGCGTCCTGCAGGCGCGGCAGCTCGGACTGGTTGCGGTCGTGGTGCAGCAGGAAGCGCCAGTTGTTGCCGAGGACCTCCTCGCGCGCGTAGCCGCTCATCTGTTCGAAGGCCGGGTTGCAGTAGATCAGCGGCTGGTCGGGCTGGCGCGCGTCGGCAATGGTCACCCCCAGGGGGCTGGCCTGCAGGGCCAGGTTGGTCAGGGCCAGCTCCTTCTGCATTTCGTCGCGGCGGCCGAGGGCCAGGCGCAGGTCGCTGAGGCTGCGGCCCACCAGCAGGGCGGACATCGTCAGCAGCAGCACGCTGAAGTACAGCTCGATGCCCGACTGCGGGTCCGCCAAGGTGCTGCCGCCCAGTTGGCGCAGCGCCGGGATGGCAAGGACGGTCACTGCGGTGAGACCGGCGCCGCAGAGGGCGCCCGGGAAGCCCCAGACCAGCGCCAGGCCGAGCATCATCAGGCCGATGGGCGGCAGGGTGACGATCAGCGGCACCACGGTCAGCAACCAGGGAATCAGCAACGCGAGGGCCAGCAGCAGCGGCCAGGGCGGCAGGCGGTGCAGGGTTTCCGGCAGCGCCTCCACCGGCTCGGGCACCCAGCCACGGCGGCTGAATAGCGGCGTCAGGTAGGTCAGCAGCGGCAGGCTGACGGCCAGGGTGGTCAGGCTGGCGCCGGGCCAGACCAGCAGGGCGGCATTGCCCCAACTGTCCTTGGCGGGACTGCCGCTCAGCAACAGGGCTGCCTGTTCGCCATAGACCAGCAAGCTGACCGGCAACAGCACGCCGTAGAGCATGAAGCGCAGCAACTCGCGGAAGTCCCGCAGGTCGGCATGGCAACCGGCGCGCCTGAGCGACCACCAGCCCACCGCGACGCTGAGGGTTTCTGGCAGCGCATAGAGCGCCGCCCAGTGCCAGTCCATATGCCATAGAGACACGCTGAGCAGGGCGTTGAAATAAATGGCGGGCAACACCCGGGCGCCCCACCAGAGGCAGAACACCAGGCCGAGGGCAAAGGGCAGGTACCAGACGGCCAGGCCGCTGGAGGCCTGGGTCGCCAGGGAGATCCAGGTGGCCAGATGCAGCAGCGGCAAGGGCAACCACCAGGTCCATTGGGGCAGTCGGAAGGAAGCGGCTGGCATACTGACCTCATGTCGGTGCGCAAGCTGAGGATAGCCCAGCGCCGGCCCAGCGTACGCCGAAATATGGCGCCCTGGCATCACCACCGATGGCAGGCACGAATCAGTGACCGAAGGGATTTCAGGGAGGGAAGCGCCCCACCGGGACCCTTGCGGTATCCCGTTCCGTACGAAAACGCGCCGAGCAATGGCCAGGCTAGGCAGAAATCGGCGAGGACGCGGAGTTAACGACTGTTAATGAGCAGGCCGAGCCGATTTCTAACGACGCATGGCCGAAGCGCAGGCCGTTTTCGTAGGAACCTACACCGCGTCGCGCGGCAGTAGCAGACCCAGCGGCAGGCAGACCCGCGCCTCCAGGCCACCGCCGGAGCGGTTGCGCAGTTCGACGCTGCCGCCGTGCTGGGCGGCGATGCGCTTGACGATCGCCAGCCCCAGGCCGGTGCCCTTGCCGCCGCGGGCGCGGTCGCCGCGGATGAAGGGGTTGAAGATGTCCTGCAGTTCCGCGGGGTCGATGCCGACGCCGCGATCGAGGACACTGAGCACCACGTAGGGCGCCGCGTTGTCGCCGGCGAGGAAGGCCGCAACTTCGACGCCGTTACCACCATATCGCAGCGCGTTCTCGATCAGGTTCACCAGCAGCCGTTTGATCGACACGCGCCGCAGCGGGAAGTGCGGCAGCGGTTCGAGGCAGAGGCGCACCTGCTCCTCCTGCTGGTTGTAGGGTGCCACCACTTCTTCCACCAGTTCGCCCAGGTCCAGCTCTTCCACCCGCTCGTCACGGCCGTCGCGGATGAAGGCGAGGAACTGGTCGAGGATGGCGTCCATGTCTTCGATGTCGCGGACCATGTCCTCGGTCAGCTCGGAGTCGTTGCTCATCAGCTCCAGCGACAGGCGCAGGCGCGTCAGCGGCGTGCGCAGGTCGTGGGAAACGCCGGCCAGCATCAGCTCGCGCTCGCGGGCGCCGCGTTCGACGTCCTCGGCCATCTGGTTGAAGGCGCGGTACACCTCGGCCATCTCGCTCGGCGTATCGCTCACCGGCAGGCGCACGCTGCGCCCCTGGCCGACCTGGCGGGCGGCGAAGACCAGGCGCTTGAGCGGGGCGTTGAGCTGGCGCACGAAGATCCAGGCGGCGGCGGTGGAGAGCAGGCCGATGCCGAGGAACCAGCCGAGCACGCTCCAGATGCGCTGGCCGCGCAAGGGGTGTGGATAAAGCGGGATGCGTACCCAGTCCGGGCCCAGCTCCGGGGCGTGGACCCAGAGCGCCGGCGGGCTCTGGGCGCGCAGGCGCACTTCGGTGCCCGGGCCGAGCTCGGCCTGCATCTGGCGCTGGAATATCTCGCTGTAGGGCCAATGCTGCTCGCTGGCCGGCACGGCGTCACGGGTCACCCGCTTGAGGCCGGCGGCCTTGGCCAGATCGTGGCGTTCTTCTTCGCTTGCGGCCCAGTAGGCGCGCAGGGTCAGCGCGGCGCCGTGGCTGTACTGGCGATCCACCAGCACGTCCTCGTTCATCATCAGGTAGACCAGGGTCAGCGCCTTGGAGAACAGCACGACGATGAGCACCAGCCAGAGGGTGCGCGAGAAGAAGCTCTGCGGGAACCAGTAGGGCGTTCTCATGACCACCCTGGGTTGCCCGGCGGCGGGTACGCCCGCCGCACGATCACTTGTTGCCATCGGGTACGAACACGTAGCCGACGCCCCAGACGGTCTGGATATAGCGCGGCTTGGAAGGGTCCGGCTCGATCAGCCGGCGCAGGCGGGATATCTGCACGTCGATGGAGCGCTCCAGGGCGTCCCATTCGCGGCCCCGGGCCAGGTTCATCAGCTTGTCGCGGGTCAAGGGCTCGCGGGCGTGCTGGACCAGGGCCTTGAGCACGGCGAACTCGCCCGTAGTCAGCATCTGCACCTCGTCGCCGCGTTTCAGCTCGCGGGTGGCCAAGGACAGCTCGTACTCGCCGAAGCTGACGCTCTCTTCCTCGCTGGCCGGCGCACCCGGCACCTGGGGCGCCTGGCGGCGCAGGACCGCCTTGATCCGCGCCAGCAGCTCGCGGGGATTGAACGGCTTGGCCAGGTAGTCGTCGGCGCCCAGCTCAAGCCCCTGGATGCGGCTGGTCTCATCGCCCTTGGCGGTGAGCATGATGATCGGCACCTGGTTGTTGGACGCGCGCAGGCGACGACAGGCGGACAGACCATCCTCGCCCGGCAGCATCAGGTCCAGCACCACTAGGTTGAAGAGTTCGCGAGCCAGCAGGCGGTCCATCTGCTCGACGTTCTCCACCGCGCGCACGCGGAAGCCTTGCTCGTCGAAGAAGCGCTCCAGAAGGCGCCGCAGACGGGCATCGTCGTCGACAATGAGGATCTTTTCGCCTTCAGCGGTCGAGTTGCTGCTCATGATTTCTCCTGTTTGCAAGCCGCGCATTATCACCTGCTGGCGGCACGCGGCGGCTTGCCCATTGTTAGCAGATTTTTCCCCGAACGGTTCCCTACCCTGCAGAACTCGGTGTTTATAATGCGGCGCCTTTCATCACCGGCGAGCCCTTGCTCGCCGTTCTGTTTTTCCGCGGTAGCCCCCGTGGCCCGCCCCCCGGCTGCCGCCCATGCAGGTGTTTTTCAATGGATAGCATCAACAACCGCATTGCTGAAGAGCTGGGCGTGCGCCCGCAACAGGTCGCCGCCGCAGTGGCACTGCTGGACGAAGGCTCCACCGTGCCTTTCATCGCCCGCTACCGCAAGGAAGTCACCGGCAGCCTCGACGACACCCAGCTGCGCAATCTGGAAGAGCGCCTGCGCTACCTGCGCGAAATGGAAGACCGCCGTTCCGCGATCCTCGCCAGCATCGAGGAGCAGGGCAAACTGACCCCGGAACTGGCCCGCGAGATCAAGCTGGCCGACACCAAGACCCGCCTCGAAGACCTCTACCTGCCCTACAAGCAGAAGCGCCGCACCAAGGGCCAGATCGCCCTGGAGGCCGGCCTCGGCGAACTGGCCGACGCGCTGTTCAATGACCCGGGCCTGTCGCCCGAGGCGGAAGCCGAGCGCTTCATCGACGCCGAGAAGGGCTTCGCCGACGTCAAGGCGGTGCTGGAAGGCGCCAAGTACATCCTCATGGAGCGCTTCGCCGAAGACGCCACCCTGCTCGCAAGCCTGCGCGGTTTCCTCAAGGACAACGCTACCCTCAGCGCTCGCCTGGTGGCCGGCAAGGAACAGGAAGGCGCCAAGTTCAGCGACTACTTCGAGCATGACGAGAACCTCAAGGGCATGCCTTCGCACCGCGCCCTGGCGATCTTCCGCGGGCGCAACGAAGGCGTGCTGAGCATCGCCCTGAAAGTCGGCGAAGAGCAGCCCGGCACCATGCATCCCTGTGAAGGGATGATCGGCGAGCGCTTCGGCGTCTCCAACCAGGGCCGTGCCGCCGACAAGTGGCTGGCCGAGGTGGTGCGCTGGACCTGGAAGGTCAAGCTCTACACCCACCTGGAAACCGACCTGCTCGGCGAGCTGCGCGAGGCCGCCGAGGGCGAGGCCATCAACGTCTTCGCCCGCAACCTGCATGACCTGCTGCTGGCCGCCCCGGCCGGCCCGCGCGCCACCCTGGGCCTGGACCCGGGCCTGCGCACCGGCTGCAAGGTGGCAGTGGTCGACGCCACCGGCAAGCTCCTGGACACCGCCACCGTCTACCCCCACGTGCCGCACAACAAGTGGGACGAGACCCTGGCCATCCTCGGCAAGCTCTGCGCCAAGCACGCTGTCGACCTGATCGCCATCGGCAACGGCACTGCCAGTCGCGAGACCGACAAGCTGGCCATCGAGCTGATCAAGAAATTCCCGGCGCTGAAGATGACCAAGATCATGGTCAGCGAAGCCGGCGCTTCGGTGTACTCGGCCTCCGAACTGGCGGCCAGGGAATTCCCCGAACTGGACGTGTCCCTGCGTGGCGCGGTGTCCATCGCCCGCCGCCTGCAGGACCCGCTGGCCGAACTGGTGAAGATCGACCCGAAATCCATCGGTGTCGGCCAGTACCAGCACGACGTCTCCCAGCTGCAGCTGGCACGCAGCCTGGACGCAGTGGTCGAGGACTGCGTGAACGCCGTGGGCGTGGACGTCAACACCGCCTCCGCCGCCCTGCTGGCGCGCATCTCCGGCCTCAACGCGACCCTGGCGCAGAACATCGTCGCCTACCGTGACGCCAACGGCGCCTTCAAGACTCGCAACGAATTGAAGAAGGTCAGCCGCCTGGGCGAGAAGACCTTCGAGCAGGCCGCCGGCTTCCTCCGCGTGATGAACGGCGACAACCCCCTGGACGCTTCTGCCGTGCACCCGGAGACCTACCCGCTGGTGCAGCGCATCGCCGAAGGTACCGGCCGCGACATCCGCTCGCTGGTCGGCGACTCCGGCTTCCTCAAGCGCCTGGACCCGGCCAAGTTCACCGACGAGACCTTCGGCCTGCCCACCGTCACCGACATCCTCAAGGAACTGGACAAGCCCGGCCGCGACCCGCGCCCGGAGTTCAAGACCGCCGAGTTCCAGGAAGGCGTCGAGAGCCTGAAAGACCTCACGCCCGGCATGGTGCTGGAAGGCGTGGTGACCAACGTCACCAACTTCGGCGCCTTCGTCGACATTGGCGTGCACCAGGACGGCCTGGTGCACATCTCCGCGCTGTCGGAGAAGTTCGTCAAGGACCCGTACGAAGTAGTCAAGGCCGGCGACATCGTCCGCGTGAAGGTCATGGAAGTGGACATCCCGCGTAATCGCGTGGGCCTGTCCATGCGCATGGGCGACACCCCCGGCGAGAAAGTCGAAGGCCCGCGCGGCGGCGGTTCCCGCCAGGGCGGCCAGCCGCGCCAGCAACAGGGCGCGCCGCGCCAAAGCGCACCGCCGCCGAGCAACGGCGCCATGGCTTCGCTGTTCGCCAACGCCAAACAGATCAAGAAGAAGTGACCATGGACCTCGCCAACCTGCAGGCCGCCAGCGCTTACAGCAAGCTGCTGGGCATCGAACCGCTGAGCCTGGGGGACGGCGTCGCCGAGGCGCGCTTGCCCATGGACGAGCACCTGCGCAACCGCGCCCAGATGATGCACGGCGGCGCCATCTTCTCCTTGCTGGACATCACCATGGGGCTGGCCTGTTCCAGCTCCCATGGCTTCGACCGGCGCAGCGCCACCCTGGAATGCAAGATCAACTACATTCGGCCGGTGGCCGAGGGCGAGGTGATCTGCAAGGCACGGGTGCTGCACGCCGGCACGCGCACCCTGGTGGTGGAGGCCGATGTGCTGCAAGGCGACAAGTTGGTCGCCCGGGGACAAGGCACCTTCGCTCAGCTGTAACCGCGGGGTGGCGACAAAGCTCTATTCTGGACGAAGCGACAACGCGAGCCGCCGGTGGGAAAAGTATTTCTGCCGGCGGCGAAGTCCGCCTCTTGTAGACAGCTTGGTCCACCCCCATATTGGGGCGACCGACGCGTGAAGGATTCCAAATTGAGCGATCTTCTTTCCCGCCGCCTGGCCTTGCTCGGCGAGCGCGCCAACCTGCCCCTGCTCACCCGTTGCCTGCACGGCATCGAGCGTGAATGCCTGCGGGTCGAAGGCAATGGCCAACTGGCGCTGACGCCGCACTCCCCCGCCCTGGGCTCGGCCCTGACCCATGCGCAGATCACCACCGACTATTCGGAATCCCTGCTGGAGTTCATCACTCCTGCCGAGCCCGACCCGGCGGCGACCCTGGCGGACCTGGAGAAAGTCCATCGATTCACCGTCGACAAGCTCGGCGACGAACTGCTCTGGAGCGCCTCCATGCCCTGCCGCCTGCCGGGTGAGGAAGTTATCCCCATCGCCCGCTATGGCAGTTCGCCCATCGGCCGCCTGAAGTACGTCTACCGCAAGGGCCTCGCCGTGCGTTATGGCAAGACCATGCAGTGCATCGCCGGCATCCACTACAACTACTCCCTGCCCGAGGCCCTCTGGCCGCTGCTCAAGCAGGCCGAGGGCGATCCGCAGAGCGAGCGCGACTACCAGTCGGCGCGCTACATCGCGATGATCCGCAACTTCCGCCGCTACAGCTGGCTGTTGATGTACCTGTTCGGCGCCGCGCCGGCCCTGGACAGGAGCTTCCTGCGCGGCCGCCCCCACGACCTCGACAGCCTCGACGCCGACACCCTCTACCTACCGTATGCCACCAGCCTGCGGATGAGCGACCTGGGCTACCAGAACAACGCCCAGTCCGGCCTCACGCCCTGCTACAACAGCCTCGACAGCTACCTGTCGAGCCTGCGCCAGGCGGTGTCCACGCCCTACCCGCCCTACGCCGAGATCGGCACCAAGCAGAATGGCGAGTGGGTGCAGCTGAACACCAACGTGATCCAGATCGAGAACGAGTACTACTCGAGCATCCGGCCCAAGCGCATCACCTACACCGGCGAACGCCCGATCCAGGCGCTGATGGCCCGTGGCGTGCAGTACGTCGAGGTACGCTGCCTGGACATCAACCCCTTCCTGCCGCTGGGCATCGACCTGCAAGAGGCGCGTTTCCTCGACGCCTTCCTGCTGTTCTGTGCCCTGCAGGACAGCCCGCCGATGGCGGGCGAGGAATGCCGCGGCGCCACCGACAACTTCCAGCGGGTGGTCAAGGAAGGCCGCCGTCCGGGTCTGCAACTGCAGCGCCACGGCCACGCCGTCGACCTGACCGAATGGGCCCTTGAGCTGCTCGACCGCATCAATCGCACCGCCGAGCTGCTGGATGCCGCCCACGACGGTCAGGAACATGCCGTCGCCCTGGCCGCCCAGCGCGCCAAGGTCGCCGATCCGGAGCTGACCCCCTCGGCACAGGTGCTGGCCGAACTGCGCCAGCGCGGCGAAAGCTTCAGCCAGTTCTCCGTGCGCCAGAGCCGCCGCCATGCCGAACACTTCCGCAGCCAGCCGCTGAGCGCGGAAGACCAGGCCCGTTTCGAAGCCTTGGCCCGGGAATCCCTGGCAGAACAGGCGCGGCTGGAAGCCGAACCGGAAGTTGACTTCGACACCTTCGTCGCCGCCTACCAGGCGAGCATCCTGGGGTTGATCAGTAACTGATCAGCAAATCGCCCCTGCCCGTTTCTTGTGGGGGCGATTTCAATCGCTAAGCAGACCGCAGGTCTGCCCTTCGGCCTTGCAGGGGGCAGCTACGCTGCCCTCAGCGAATGAATTCGCCCCCACAGGAAAACAGTCCGCACTACATGCAGGCGAGGCGCTCGGGCGAAAATCAGAGCGTTTTCTCGAAGATCGGATGGAATCCGGGAGCGGGGCTGAGCATTTCCCCGGATTTCATCCGGGCTACGCTCTGCGATGCTCCTGTAGGGGCGAATTCATTCGCCAAGCAGGCCGATGGTCTGCCCTTCGGCCTTGCAGGGGGCAGCTACGCTGCCCTCAGCGAATGAATTCGCCCCCAC
>NZ_SSOJ01000076.1:0-66 GCF_029871205.1 Pseudomonas sp. BN417
CGCCTGACAGGACGCGGTAATCCTGACGCCTGGTCATTGCCTGAACCTGTGCAGAAGAGGTGGGGC